>NZ_RZOZ02000025.1:0-14002 GCF_003999155.2 Mesorhizobium sp. M1D.F.Ca.ET.231.01.1.1 | reverse complement strand
CGCCAGATCGTCGCCTCTCTGCTCGCAGCGATCTTTACGCAACCGCCCTTGGCAGCCCTGCGCCAAAATCTCCATGCCTTGCGGCATCGCTGGCGCGAGCCACCTCGAAAGCGCAAGTTTCAGTCCATGCCAACGCTATCTTAGCGCGTATGCCCGAGTGGGGGAGATGCCCGGCAGGGCAGAGGGGGGCGCTGTCCCGCCGGCGTTTCCGTGTTTTCGATACCTTCTTCGCCAGGGATCCATAGTTGAAGCCCATCCGGGTCCGATCGAGGTAGGCGCTCTACGGCGCCCCCCTCTGTCCTGCCGGACATCTCCCCACAAGGGGGGAGATCAGCTGTCGCGCGCGCCGCGCCCTGACGACCAACCTCGCTTCCTCCACCAGGCTCCAGCCGAAACCCACCACCCGCACTGCCGAACCGGTCGCCGTCCTCGGCGGCCCGTCGACGCGCGCGCCCCCAAAACCGCCCGGGCAGGGAAACACCCAATGGTCCATGTCATTCCCATTCTGACCGGCGAGCGCCGGCTCGATACCGGCAATGCGGTGCAGTATCCGGACTCCTCGCCGGTGGGCGAGGCGGTCCAGCAGTTCGGCAACCGCTGGCAGGCTGCCGCCGAGCGCTACGAGCAGCGCGTGGCGCAGCAGCAGGCTTTCGACACCGAGATCGCCGCCCGCAGGCTGAACGGCGAGCTTGCCCAGGCCGAGGCCGATGCGGTGGCCAACGCGCCCGCTGACGGCGCCGGCCTGCACGACACCATGTATGGCCAGGTCGATCCCTACACCGGCCAGGTGGTGAAGACCGGCCTGTTCGACACGCTGTTCGGCAATTTCCTGAAGCAAGCGCCGCCCGAGCTGCGCGGCGGTCTCGCCAGCCGCAAGGAAGCGCTGCGAGAGGCGGGTTCGATACGCCTGGCGCTGCAGCAGAATCAGCGCCGCAAGCAATACGAGCGGGATCAGGTGGCGGAGGTCCACACCGCCGAGCTGAACAACATCGCGCGAAGCGACCCGAACGACACCGCCGCCTTCGACGCCTCCCGCCAGGCCGGCCTCGATCTCATCCCCAAGATGGACCTTGACCCGCGAGCCAAGGCGCTGGCCGAAGCCGACTGGCTCGCCCGTACGGCGAAAGAGCGCATGCAAGCGCTGATCGCACAGGACCCGCGCCGCGCCGCCGAGATGCTGAGCGCCGGCCCGGGGGCCAGCGACGGCATGGGCGAGACTGTGCGGTCGGAGCTTGCTGCCGGCGTGCAGGTAGGAGCCGCAAAAGGCCGAAAAACGCCGGACGAGATGGTGGCACAGGCATTTGGCGAACGCCCGCTGCCGGACAGCAACACAACCACACCTCTTGACGCCATCACCTACCTGAAGCCCGGCGACATTGCTGCGCTGAAGGCTCAGGCCAACAACGCCACCGCGGCCCAGATGGTCGGCGCGAACGCAAGGGTGATGCTTGCCGAGCAGAACGCTCCGGCGGTCATCGCTGCCACAGGCAAATATCCCGAGGAAGACCCGACCGCGCAGGACTTCGTCCAGGTCTACGGCGCCGACCTGGGCCCAGAACGATTCAAACTATTCCGGATCAACACCGGCATCGGCAAAGCCTATTCCGACATGCATGCGGCGTCGAACCAGGCGATCCGTGCCGAGCTCCTGCACTCTAGGCCCGGGCCTGGCAGTTCACTGGAAGCGCGCGACCGCTACGACATCAAGGTCGCCGCCGCCCAGTTGATCATGGCCGCCCGCGCCGCCGATCCTGTCGCTTACGCCAGTATGGTGTTTCGCGGCGATGCTCCAGACTGGAGCAAGGTCAAAACGCCCGAGGAATTGCAGGCTGCCGTCAACTGGGCGGGAGCAGCCCAGCAGCAACTGGGTTTCGATAAAAGATTGCCGCAGCCTTGGGGTTTTGCCGACCGCCAGGCTGCGGAATACATCGACCCGAGCAAGCCATTCAACGAACGTCTTGCTAAGTTGAGTTCGCTTGTCCTGGCCGTTCGCGACCCGGGCGCACGCAGGGCAATGGCCAAGCAGATTTCCTTGGCTGCGGAAGCCAGATTGCGTGCACAAGCGGCCCAAGATCCCAGCGTCACACCAGAGGCGTTGGACAGTCAGATCGCCAAGCTCAAAGGCGAGATGGATTGGATCGGGGAACATCCGGCCCAAGCCCAATACAGCACCATGTCGTGGTGGCTGCAGCAACCTGTCACTGCGTTTAGCGATATCGGTCGGACCATAGCCAAGGGAGCGACCGCCGGCGGTGCGGACAATCTTGTCGCTGGCCTAGCCACCTCAGTTTCGGGCGAGAGCTACGAGCAGCGTCTGGCCCGCGAGCAGGCCGAGACAGAGGATGCAGAGGACCGTGCCGGCTGGGCCGGTTGGGCGGCCGAGGGCCTTGGCGCCGGTTTGACTGGTTACGGCGCTGCACAGGGCCTGTTTGGTCTGCTGGGTCGAGCTGAGGTCGGCGCGGCGGCGGAAGGCGGAGGCCTGGCGGGCCTTGGCACCCGCATGGCCGTGGGAGCCGCCACCGGCGGCGCTTATGGCGGGATATACGCCTACAACACCGATGAAAGCATTCCCGAGGGTGTGCTCACCGGCGCGGTTGGGGGTGCCGGCCTTAATGTTCTTGCCGAGGGGATTGGCGCGATTGGCCGCAGCGTCATAAGACGCCTCAGCGAGCGTGCCGCTGTTGCTGAGCCGAAAGCCGTTTCGGATAATGTGCCTCCGCCTGTTTCAACTGTTGAAGCAGAAGGACTTCCTGACTCTGCCGGTAAGGCAGTGGAGATAAGAAGGCCGTATGCGCATCTGCAGGACCCCCCTAATGTTGCGCCCGGAAAGAAGCCAACAGGCAAGCAGCGGACGACCATTCACGACGAAAATCGGAGAATAAACGGTGGGGTTCTAAGATCGGACAAGAGCGGGATAGAATTAGTCGTGGCCAAAAAAAGCCAGAGCGGTGTAACTCCCCCAAGGAACGAAGCGCATATCGATCACATAGACCCGGTCAGGCCGGCCGACAAGACAAAGACACCAGGATCAAACAGCTATAAAAACCTGCGACTCCTCGCTGGGTTTGAGAACATAGATAAATCGAATAAATAGGCGAAGAAAAATGGGTGATTGGAAATTCAAAGATTCAAAAAATCTAGCTGTTATATCGACTCGAAAAATATTAAGCCAAGACAGTTGGATCGCATACGTCTCGCATGATGTCGAAGACAATTCGTGGCAGTTTTATGGAAATGAAGTTGAAGTTGATCAAGATGATCTAATTTTGGTTGGATTGATCGAGATAGTGGAGCTTGACGAGACTGTTGAACAGCTAGCGGATTTGCCCTTAGGCTGGCATGCTTGGCGCGATACAAAAACCTCGCCATGGAAGCGAGGCAAAATGCCTCCAGAGCTCCCTGAGCCAACGAATTAATCCCATTATGATTCGCCGTTGACCATCACAATGAAGCGTTGACGATCCCACTGCCGTGCAACTGAGTAAGTCGAGTAGCGGCCACGACGTGGATCATGTACACGATTTGCAATTGGGAGGTGCCGATGCGACGCATAACATGGCTCCGCTGGATCCAAGCGTGAACCGTAGCTTGGGTCCCCAGATACATCATCGGATAAAGCATCTGCCTCACGGGACGAGAATTGGCAAGGTAACAGTCGGAGATCGGTAATGTTTCCAAAGTTTCGGCAAAGCTTTTCTCCGGACGCAGGCCGGAAGCCCGACCCTGTGAGCATCGACACTGGCGTACCAAGCCTGAATGAGCTGCTTTCCAGTTTCAGCGGCATGTCGTTCAACCACGGCCTTTACCGCATCGTCCGTGCCCAGGATTTGGCGGCGTGGAGCAGCAGAATAATCGTGGGCTTCCCTGCATTCGCCGGGCGCATTACCTGTTTTGGATACGATTGGTTGGGCAGGACATTCGCCATTGACACCAAACGAACCGAGGATGGCGAGCCTGGTGTCGTGATGTTCGAGCCAGGGACCGGCGAGGCGCTTCAGATACCAGCCAACATCCGGACTTTTCATGAAACCGAGTTGGATGAGTACCAGGATGCCGCGTTGGCCTCGAATTTTTACGCGACGTGGCGCGGGAATGGTGGCGCCGAACCTGCCTATGACCAATGCATCGGCTACAAGGTGCCGCTCTTCCGGCAAAGACGACAGTGCAAATCTGGAACTGACAGATCTGGAAGTTTATTGGCACATCACGGCTCAGCTCATCGCGAAAGCGAGGGGTTACCTCCAGGGACGCGGATAAACATCAAAGGCGGGTGACCTCGAGAAGCCCAGGGCAGCCTACTTTTTTGGCCGAGCGAGCTTGTATGCAACTATAAGTACATATAAGATGCAATTGTAGATAGTGAACGCGCGGAAAGTGAGGGGCGAAGAACAGCCATTTTCGCCTTTGATGGTATCGGTGGACCGCAGTTCGGAAACTTCGGACGTATTCATAAACAGACAAGGGGGACTATATGGGTGCGGGTTCTGCTGCGATGCTAGTCGGGGCACTGGTTCCGACATTTTTGCTGAGCCGCTTGTTGCTGTGGATCACAAAGCGCTGGAATGGCGGCGTGCCGCGCCTGTTGCTGGTGCATATTATTTGCGGGGCGCTCGCCGTGGTAGCGTCCGCTTACGGCTACTCGCATAACGGGGCGCCGGATTGGTCTCACAGCCCCGTATACGTCGCTGCTCAGTTGATTTGGCTGGTCGTGGATTTTGTTCGCGGCGGCCGCCAAAGGCAGACTGCGAGTTGACGGTGCTCAGACCATGAAGCATCTCAGACACTTGAAATGAGCCTTTAGCGAATGGACAATCTTGCAGAGCCAGACTTCGACACCGTCACGCGCCTGCCACCTGCCGATGTCAGCACCGGAGACGATGACCTCGATTCTGCCCGGGCCGAGGCCCGTCAGTATCTCGAATTCTACAACTGGGTCCTATCCATCAAAGGCGAATATTTTGGATATGGCGCCGAAGGAATTATCTACATCTTCCTATTCGAAATAGAGCCTGGGCGACCGGAGGTGAACCGATGGATTTGGGTGATCGTCGGCGACGTCCCGCCGACATATATCCCGGCTGACGACGCTGCGTCGCCCTTCGAAGCTCTTGATGGCTACATTGGTGCCTTGGAGGAATGGGTCGAGGCGGCGCGGCAGGGAAAGTCGGTGGCCAAATTGATACCGGTCAACGTCGATGCAATTCCCGCCAATGCGGAGATGCTGGCTGGCCGCCTCAAATTTCTCGACGAGAGGATTTTGCCGGAGCTCAAAGGCAATTGAGCGATGTCGGCTATCTTGGCTCGGGTCAGTTTCGATTTGGTGAGGATAGCAGTGCGATATATCTTAACCGAGGGACAGTTTGATCCGCCAGCTGAACCTGCAGTCGTCGATGGACTGTCGGCACGCTTGGGAGTCGAGCTACCCAAGGACTACACCGACTTCCTCAGAGAGCATAATGGGGGCGAGGGTTTTGTCCACGACAACTACGTTGTCTTCTTTAAAGCCGAAGAATTGGCGGACTTCAATCGAGAGTATGAAGTCGAAAAATATGCGCCAGGTATCCTCTTGTTCGGATCGAACGGAGGAGGTGAAGGATATGGCTTTGATACTCAGGATCCAAATATGTCAATCGTACGCGTGCCGTTCGTAGGCATGAACAGGAAGTTAGCTTTGAAAACGGCGCGTAACATAGCTGATTTATTTTCGCGATTGGCGGAATGTAAATGAGCGACAAAAATGGACATCCGCGCCGCAAGGGCATGGAGCTGTTTGAGATTACACCAGTCATCGTTGGTGGTGACCCAATCAGCCTGGAGAATAAAATCTGGGTGACCAGGCAAGAGCATTTTGAACTGGTGCGCTTTTGGAATCGAACTATCGGGGATTTGCGTAAAGCGGCGCGAGCGGAAGAATAGGCGGCGTGAGGCTTCCGATGTCCTTACCAAGCTGATTTATCAGCCGCAGGCGTCGACAAGATTTGGGGGCATCATTCCCGGTGCGCTCGTTCTAGATGCGCCCATAGATGGGGCTACGGATTGAGCGCTCAACAACGCCAGCATCCCAAACCCTGGCGCTGCCCTCATCGCCCCTTCGGGCACCTTCTCCCCGTGAAACGGGGAGAAGGCAAAGCCGGACGCTATCAATAATTGCCGTTGTAATACCGGTCGTCGCAGGGCGCGGTGTAGATGCGGCCGTAGCGGTCCTGGTAGCGGCAGAGCTGGTCGCCGCGGCGCTGCGGCGTGGTGGCCGAGCCGACGACGGCGCCGAGCAGCGCGCCGCTCGCGGCGCCGATCACCGTGCTCTTGGTGTTGCCGCCGATCGCCTGGCCGACCAGCGCGCCGCCGGCGCCGCCGATCAGCGCGCCGGTGGTGGCCCGCTGCTGGCCTTCGGTCTGCGTCTCGCAGCCGGCAAGGGCCGCGGTCATGAGCACGGCCACAATGGCCTTCTTGATGATCATCACTAGAACTCCTCTGAAGCCCCAGGGACTGACGACGGGGGCGAACGAAGCTGAACTGCGGTCGCATTGCGGCGGAACGGCGGCGGAGCCCGCTCACGAAGTGAATCACGGTTTCGCGGCGGTTGAACGCCATGGTTTCCAAACCGGAAAGACCGCGCAAACAACGGTTTAGCGCCGCTGGCGGAATCGGCCGGCGAAGATGCCTTAGCCGCGTCCAAGGGCCGCCAGCAGTCTACTGATCAACATCAGCCCTTCGCTGCCGCCACGGGCGGTCGTTGTCCGGAAGTCTAATTAGCCTTCCTTCGCCGCGCGGACCACACCTCACCCCCAAGAATTCCCCCCAAGAACGGAGAAATGACATGACCCGAGGACTTCCCCGAACCCTTGCCCGCGCCGCTGCCCGCGAGGCGGGCCTTGCGCCGCCCAAGCTCGGCCTCAAGGCCGTGACCAGCGGGCAGGGCGGTTCCTACCGCACCGTCTTCACCTTCGCCGGCATGCAGGTGCCGGTGACCGATGCGCTCGCCTATGCGAGCCAGAAGATTTTCGATTTCACCGACGGCAAGGTGCGCATCAAGGGCGGCACGGCCAGGCTGCAATTCGCGGTGCTGACCACGCGCGCATCCACCATCAACGACAACGCCGCGCTCACCTGGTCGCTGGGTTCGGTGGCGGCGTCCAGCGCCACGCTCGCCGGCACCATGGTCAATGTGCTGGCCTCCACCGCCCGCACGCTGGACGGCGCCGGAGCTGCGCTCTCTTCCGCCTCAATCGCCGATATCGCCGCCGCCTCGACGCTCGACGGGACAGTGACGCCGGTCGATCTCTATCTCAACCTCGCCTTTGCAACCGGCACCGATATCGACGCCGACGGCACGCTCGCGGTGACGGGGACGATCACGCTGCTGTGGGAGAACTGGGGCGATAACGCATAGGCGCTCGAAGTGCTGATCTTCCCCTTGTGGGGGAGATGCCCGGCAGGGCAGAGGGGGGCGCTGTCCCGCCGGCGCCTTCATGCTCGTATTGCCGCATCCCTGCACTTCGTCATCCTCGGGTCTGCGCTCGTCGCTACGCTCCTCGCTCCGCCCTAGGATGACGAAGGCGATAGGTCGCGTTCCTTCGCGCCCCCCTCTGGCCTGCCGGCCATCTCCCCCACTTGGGGGGAGATTGGCAGCTGCGCCGCCGGCGCTCCTCCGTCCACGTCTTAGAATATCTCAACAAAGGAATCTCAATCATGACAGATCTGGCAGAGGCCGGGTCCGTGGCTTCGCGGCCGGCGGGCAACCTGGCGACGCCTCCGGCTTCCGGGGACAACGGGTCCGCCCCGGCGGCCGGCAGAAGTTGGTTTGACGGTCTTTCCGAAGGCAACCGCAAGCTCGCTGAAGCCAAGGGCTGGACCAAGGCCGAAAGCCTCGACCGGGTTTTCACATCCTATGCGGAACTGGAACGCCAGCAGGGCGAAAGCCTGCGCGTTCCTGGCAAGGACGCGCCGAAGGAGGAATGGGACAGGTTCCATTCCAGATTGCCGGAGGCGATGCGTCCGCTGACCTCGGCCGAGAAGGTCGAGTACCGGCGGCCCGACAACCTGCCGGAAAACTTCGCCTATTCGGACGAGCTCGCCAATGCCTCGAAAGCCTGGGCGGTCGAAGCGGGCGCCAGCCCGAAGATCGCGCAGGCCTATCACGACCGCTTCGTCGGCTACATGGCCGAGCAGGCTGCGCAGCAGCAGGCGGCGCTGTCGCGCTCGGTGGAAGCAACGCATGACGAGTTGGTGCGCGACTGGGGGCCGACCGACAGCGACGGCTTTCGCCAGAAGCTCGAGGTCGCCAACCGGGCGATGAAGAAGCTCGGTTTGGTCGATGCGTACAAGCAGAAGGGCATCCTTCTGCCCGACGGCGCTTTGACCGATCCGCAGATCGCCCGCGCCTTCCACGCGATCGGCGAGGCGATGTTCCGCGAAGACACGATCGACGCCGACGGAGCGCCGCGGGGCCAAAACCCCTTCCGGCGCAACGCCGCCGGCGAGCGCAACATCTCGGCCATTTCCGCCCTTGTCAAAAGCGACCCTCAACGCGCGCGGCGGCTCGCCAGGGATGCGGGCGAAAACCCGGATCTCTGGATGCCCAACAACCCACTCTGACTCTTTGTCTTGACGCACTTCCGAACGGAAAACCGCTTCACACTTTTCCTGGAATTGCGTCGGGCAACTTCGCCGCCCCAACCAAACCCTTGAAGGAACAAAAGAATGGCAGACGCCTATACCCGCATCGCGGACGCGATCGTTCCGTCCGTTTATGCCCAATACTCGTTCGAGGAGCACGTCCAGTCCCTCGAGATCTACCAGGCCGGCATCCTGTTTTCCGACCCGGCGATTTCTTCAAAGCTGTCGATGGGCGGCCGCTCCGTCGACATGCCCGGCTGGAAGGACCTCGGCAACGATCCGTCCGAGCCGGTCAACGACGATCCGGCAGACTCGATCGAGATGAAGAAGATCGGCTCGCGCCGCGAGGTCGCCGCCCGCAACGTCCGCGCCCAGGCCTGGGGCGTCCCGGATCTCACCGCGATCCTCGCCGGTGACGACCCGCAGAAGCTGATCGTGCGCCGCCAGACCGAATACTGGCAGCGCGCCAACAAGCTGACCCTGCTCGGCATCCTCAAGGGCGTGCTCGCCGACAACGTCGCCAACGACGGCGGCGACCTGGTGCGCACCACCGGCGCCTCGATCGTCGACACCGACATCATCGAGGCGGCGTATCTGATGGGCGACCGCGCGGACAAGTTCCGCACCATCTGGATGCATTCCAAGCAGATGAAGGCCCTCAAGCTCGCCGACCTCATCGACTATGTGCCGTCCTCGGAGCAGGGCGGGCCGCTGATCCCCTATTACATGGGTCTGCGCTGCGTGGTCGACGACGACATTCCGCAGGCGGCCGGCGTCTACACGGCCTTCATGTTCAAGGACAAGGCGATCCTGTGGAACGAGCTGCCGGTGAACTCCGAGGGCGGCCCGCTGGAGTTCGACCGCAAGCCGCGCCAGGGCCATGGCGGCGGCGTCACCGAAATGGTCGGCCGAAGGCATTTCGTGGTGCATGTGCCCGGCACCCGCTTCCTCGACGCCTCCGCCGGCGAATTCGCCACCGACGCCGAGCTGGCGCTGGCGGTGAACTGGGACCGCACGGCGTCCAGCGTGAAGAATATGAGCTTCATCGCGCTGAAGACGACGGAGGCGTGAGCCCGGACGGGAGAGTTTTCTCTCTAAGCGGCGAGGGCGTAAGCCCTCGTTCGCGCTGCGCGGCTGACCCTCTTGATCAGCGTTTGCGTGCCTCGCCGATTTCGCAAGCAACATCTCGTATAGAGAAGCGAAATCAACGGAGTATCCGTCAGCGCTTTCTTCGAATTTGGCTGGGGAGTGCTCTTTTGGTCACAGCAGTCCCGCGACATCTGAGATATCAGAAGATGATGATGAATCGAGGGGGTTGCTTCATGAAATCGCTTTTGCTTGCTTCTGTTTTCTGCCTTGCCGTTGGTGGGCCGGTTATGGCTGCCGACATTGTGGCCCCGGCCGCAACGACGGAATGGACCTGGCAGGGAGCGTATGCCGGCGCCTTCGGCGCCGGTACGCTCGAACACTATAAGATCCGCGAACCGAATATCGGGGCCGACGTTACCCACAATGTTGGCTCACCGACTATCGGCGGCTTCGCCGGTTACAACTTCCAGTCCGGCAACATCGTCTACGGTGTCGAGGGGGAGTTGGGTTATCGTTTCAAGAAATCGCATTTCCACGACGTGCCGGGTCCGGGTGATCTCGATGCTTCACTTGGCCTCTTCGGTTCGTTGAAGGGCCGCGTCGGCATGGACATGGGTGGTTATCTGCCTTTCGTGGCGGCTGGTGTGACGGCGTCCCGGCTGAAGACCAATGCAATCGGCTTTGCAGAGCGGGATGCGACTCTTGTTGGCGGTATTGTCGGCGCAGGCGTCGATGTACCGTTGACGCACAACGTTTTCCTGCGTGGCGAGTATGATTTCTCGTTCTTCGGCAAGAAGACGCTGGAATATTGCGGCGGCGGCTGTGTGCTTGAGCACACTGTTCAGTCGCATGATTTCCGTGTCGGCGTCGCGATGAAATTCTAGACTGCGGCAGTTCTGCAGTTAAACGCGCCGGGCTTGCCCGGCGCGTTTAATTTGGAAGAGTAGCTGCCGCTCCGACGCCAATCGTAACTGCGAACCCCAAGCCGCTTCCGAGCGGCTTTTTTCATGCCCGAATTCATCAACCCCGCTCGATCCACGAGGCGCTGACCCATGGCCATCACTCCGCTCGACATCGCCAACATGGCTTTAGCCGTCCTCGACGAGGCGCCGATCGATTCGCTCGACCAGGACGTCAAGGCGGCGCGGCTTTTGAACCTCCACTTCGACCTCACCCGCGAGGGCGAGCTGGCAAAGCACGCCTGGGTGTTCGCCATCCTCTCCGCCTTGATCCCGGGCTCCGACACCGGCAACGGCGACTGCAGGTTGAACTATGTCTACGAGCTGCCGGCCGACTGCATCCGGCCGCTGCCGCTGACCGACACTGGCGAGCCGGATGGCGTGCCGATCTCCTGGCGCCAGGAGGCGGGGCTGATCTACTCCGACCAGCCGGGGCCGCTATCGATCCGCTACCTCGCCAACCTCACCGATCCCAACGACTGGGACGCACTGTTCACCGAAGTTCTGGTGGCGGCCCTGGCCATCAAAATAGCGCATCCGCTGACCCACAAGGCCGGCATGATCGACATCGCCCGCGCCGCTTATGACCGCGCGCTCGACGCCGCCTTCTCGGCCAACGCCATCCAGCGTGGCGGCCGCCTCTACACCGGAGCTTGGGCCCAGCAGCGCGGCGATTTCCGGAGTGTCCGCTAGATGACTGCGCTCTACCCCGTTCAAGATGTCTTCACCCGCGGCGAGATCTCGCCCAGGCTCCATTCGCGCGCGTCGCTCGATCTCTATCGGGCGGCGCTGGCGAAATGCGAGAACTTCGTCAGCTTGCCGCATGGCGGCATCCGTGCCCGCGGCGGCACCTACTTTGTCAACGAGGTGAAGAACTCGGCGAAGAAGACGCGCGGCGTCCCGTTCATTTTCTCTTCCGACCAGGCCTATTGCCTCGAATTCGGTGACCAGTACATCCGCGTCTATGCCTATGGCGCGCGCGTCGGCACCGTCGAGATCGCCTCGCCTTATCCGGAGGCGGACCTCTTCGAACTCGCCTATGTGCAGTCGGCGGACCAGATGTGGATCACCCACCGCGACTACCCGCCCAAGGTGCTGACGCGCAGTGCGCACACGACGTGGACCCTGACAGATTTTCAGTTTCTCGACGGTCCCTATGACGACATAACCGATACCGCCACCACGCTGACGCCGGCCGACACTGGCTCTCTAACGCCGAAGATGACCTCGAACACGACGCCCGCCGGCACGGCCTCGGCAACCGCGGCTAGCGCCGATGACTACAAGATGTTCGACCGCGACAAGACGCAGCATCTTGGCTTATCCGCGGGCGGCGATGGCTTCATCCAATATCGCACTGCTGGAGGTGCGAGGCGAATCGTCGACGCCTATTGGCTCACGACATCGAGCAAAGCCACCCAGGCATATGACTATTTCACAGCCTGGGAAATTCAGGGGTCGAACGACGCTGCTACCTGGACGACGCTTGACACCCGCACCGGAGAGACCGGCTGGGGCAATGGTGAAACGCGGTTCTATGATTTTTTCAACAAGTCTGCCTTTGAATATCATCGGATGGTTTTCAGTGGCGGCGGCGGTGACGATGCGGCAAACGCCATCTCGGCTGAATTGTCGTTCCACGTAGCGGCAGACGATCAAGCACCCTTTGATCTGACTGCATCGGGCACGGCCGGCATCAATGACGGCACCGGCTTCCAAACCTCCGACGTCGGGCGCGCCATCCGCCTGCTCGGCTCGGACGGGGTCTGGCGTTGGGCGAAGATCACCAGCCGCATCAGCACTACGGTCGTCAAGATTGTGCTCTACGGCCATGCCCTTCCGAACACCAGCCCGATTACCCGCTGGCGGCTCGGCACTTTCGTACCCGGCAAATATGTCGAGTCCGGCTCGCTCTACGAGGAGCGGCTGGCCTTCAGCCGGCGCTTTTCCATCTATGCCTCGGCCACCGGCGACTTCGACAATTTCGCGCTCGGCGAGAAGGACGACGACGCGCTGGAATTCGTCCAGGCCGGCGGCGGCCAGGCCAACGACATATTGTGGATCGCCGATTCCGACGGCGCGCTTTTGATCGGCACATCCGGCGGCATCCGCGCGTTGTCGGGCTCCGGCATCGACGAGGCGCTGACGCCGTCCTCCTTTAAGAACCGCCGCTCGCGCACCTTCGGCTGCGCCCGCATCCGACCGGTCGATGCCGGGCAATCCTTCCTCTATGTCACGCGTTCGCGCCGGGCGATCGCCGAGCTGACCCAGGTGCAGACCAGCAGATATCAGTCCGAAGACATCGGCCAGATATCGGAGCACATTCCGAAGCAGGGCGTGGTCGAGCTCGCCTACCAGACCGATCCGGACCCGATCCTGTGGTTCCCACTCGATAATGGCGAGCTCGGCGGCTACACGCACCAGCCGAGCCAGGAGGTGCGCGGCATGCACCGGCACCGCTTCGGCGGGACATTCTCCGGGTCGGATTGGGCGGTCGTCGAAAGCGCCGTGGTCACGCCCGGCCAGAACGGCGTCGACGACATCTGGCTGTTCGTCAAGCGCAACATCGGCGGCGTGACCAAGCGCTACATCGAGGTGATGCAGCCGCCCTTCGAATATGGCGAACTGGAAGACGCCTTGCAGGTCGATTGCGGGCTGACCTACTCCGGCGCGCCTGTCAACGTCGTCTCCGGCCTCGGCCACCTCAACGGCGAAAAGGTCGACGTGCTGGCCGACGGCAAGGTCTTGCGCGGCCTCACCGTCGCCTCTGGCCAGCTGACGCTGCCCGCCGGTGCCACGGCAGCGAAATGGCAGGTCGGGCTGCCGTTCCAGGCGCAGGCCGACACTCTGGAACTCGATGTCGGCGGCCGGGACGGCTCGCTCGTCGGCCGCCGCAAGAAAGTGGCGAAAGCAATCCTGTCGCTGCTCGAGACCGACACCACCGGGCTTGAGGTGCAGTCCTTGCTGCGCGGCCGCTGGGAGGCCGTGCGCATGCCCTCGATCGTTGCGCCCGACGGCAGGGCCAAGCTCTACACCGGCAATGTCGAGGTGCCGATCGACGATTCCTGGGAAGGGCAGGGCAGGGTGAGGATCCGCCACGTCAACCCGACGCCTTGCACGATCCGGGCGTTCACGCCGGTGTTCGAGGCGGAGCCGTAGCAACTGCCGATCTCCCCCCTTGTGGGGCATACGCGCTAAGATAGCGTTGGCATGGACTGAAACTTGCGCTTTCGAGGTGGCTCGCGCCAGCGATGCCGCAAGGCATGGAGATTTTGGCGCAGGGCTGCCAAGGGCGGTTGCGTAAAGATCGCTGCGAGCAGAGAGGCGACGATCTGGCG
>NZ_RZOZ02000257.1:0-289 GCF_003999155.2 Mesorhizobium sp. M1D.F.Ca.ET.231.01.1.1 | reverse complement strand
CTCGCTGAAGCTGTCGACAAATCCAAAATTTCCCCAGATGCGATGAAGCGGCTTTGTGAGGAAGTATCTCAACGCCCGCATGGATTCCACCGGCGCGTAGGGAAGGCTGGACAAGGCTGCGCTTGGGGTAATAACGCCCCTGTCATGGTCTGGCGCGTGCGCAACGTAGCCGTAGGGGCCATGGCCCGACGTTAGTCCCCAGCAATCGGCGCCATAGCCGGAATGCCCATGCGGGTTGCGAGCGCAATGTTCGTAATTGATGCGCGTGTGGGCCACATTCTGTTGCCAG
>NZ_RZOZ02000256.1:0-290 GCF_003999155.2 Mesorhizobium sp. M1D.F.Ca.ET.231.01.1.1 | reverse complement strand
GGCGATCATTCCCGCTTTCGCCCGCCGCCCGGCCTTCGGCCATCTCGGGCTGGTCCTGTCGCTGATCGCGGTCGGCTTCCTGTCGTTCGGCCTCTGGGTCCACCACATGTTCGCGACCGGGCTGCCGAAGCTTGGCGCGAGTTTCTTCACCGCGTCCAGCATGTTGATTGCCATCCCCAACGGCGTTCAGATCTTCTGCTGGCTGGCCACTCTCTGGGACGGCAGGCCGGTGATCCGCACGCCGCTGCTGTTCGTCTTCGGCTTCTTCTTCACCTTCGTCATCGGCGGCC
>NZ_RZOZ02000255.1:0-290 GCF_003999155.2 Mesorhizobium sp. M1D.F.Ca.ET.231.01.1.1 | reverse complement strand
ATCGCCAAGACCCCCGCTTCGACAACCGTCCAGGCAGGCGACACGACAGCGGTTTCATGCAACGCTCAGGACATCATCCTGCTGGCGGACTGATCCATGAGCATGCTTCCGGTCATCGAGGCTCCGGACTGGTACGAAACCATCCGCATGGGCGACGACATCACGCTCATCCATGAGCCGTGGATAAAGCCGTTCTTCCGCTGCAACATCTGGCATGTGCGCGGGCGCGACCGCGACCTGTTGTTCGATACCGGTCTAGGCCATTTCAGCCTGAAACGTCATGTCCCTCT
>NZ_RZOZ02000254.1:0-290 GCF_003999155.2 Mesorhizobium sp. M1D.F.Ca.ET.231.01.1.1 | reverse complement strand
CGCTGTCGCCGGACGACCTCAAGGAAGACCTGATCCACTCGCTGCAGAAGCATGTCGAGGTCGACGAGCCAGAGGCCGACGGCGAGGCTATCGCCGACCAGACGACCGGCGCCGCCACCGCTGCCGCAGACACGGACGACGCCGAGGAGAACATCGCCTTCGACCGCATGAGCGAGGAAGATCTGCTCGCCGGCATCGAGGGCCTGGTGCCGCCGGAAAAGAGCGACGATTACTAAGAGCTTTTGACAATTCCACTCAGCCCGGTCTCTGAGTGGAATCTGAAAAGCTCC
>NZ_RZOZ02000253.1:0-290 GCF_003999155.2 Mesorhizobium sp. M1D.F.Ca.ET.231.01.1.1 | reverse complement strand
GCCGATGAACCCGGCGCTCTGCAGCGGCGCGGTCAGCGCGTTCCAGGCGGCGACGACGGCCGGCGCGCCGGCAAAGGCGATCCAGAACAACAGCACCAGGATCGGCACGCCGCGGATGATCTCGACATAGAAGCGCGCGATCTGGCGCAGCCACTGCGATCCCGACAGCGCCATCAGCGCGATGCCGAGCCCGAGCGCGGAGGCGAGCGCGAAGGCGACCGCGGTGACGAAGATGGTGATGCCGATGCCCTTGGCAACGGTGGCGAAGACCTGCGCGTAGAGATCGCTGG
>NZ_RZOZ02000252.1:0-290 GCF_003999155.2 Mesorhizobium sp. M1D.F.Ca.ET.231.01.1.1 | reverse complement strand
GGGCATCGCCTTCGAGCACTATGAGATGCCCGGCCTGACACTCGAGGGCGATGCCCTTCGACTTCAGCGCCGGGACAATGGCGCCGATCTGATCGCCGACCGTCCAGGTCACCGCCGTCGCCTTGTTGGTCCCTGCGAACTCCGAATGATAGACGTTGATGACCGTGTCGCCGCTTTTATAGACGATCAGTTCTCCGGCCATGTCGTCCACCTGCTTGAGGCCCAGCGGCCAATCTGGCAGTGAAAGACCTGGCGAGAGCAAAGGGCTTTTATGAAGGCACGCTGGGCCT
>NZ_RZOZ02000251.1:0-290 GCF_003999155.2 Mesorhizobium sp. M1D.F.Ca.ET.231.01.1.1 | reverse complement strand
ATCGTGATCGGGCTGATCGGGCTTTTGTCCGACTTCGCCTTCAAGGCGCTCAACCGCTGGCTCTATCCATGGAGCCTGGCGTGAGCAAGCTTGTCATCGAGGGCGTTTCGCGGACCTTTGCCGGGGTGAGGGGCGGCCAGCCGGTGCAGGCTCTGCAGCCCGTCGACCTCGCGGTCGCGGCCAATGATTTCATCACCATCCTCGGGCCCTCCGGCTGCGGAAAGTCGACCTTGCTCAGGGTCGTCGCCGGGCTGGAGGCGCCGAGCGCCGGCCGCGTGCTGCTCGATGGC
>NZ_RZOZ02000250.1:0-291 GCF_003999155.2 Mesorhizobium sp. M1D.F.Ca.ET.231.01.1.1 | reverse complement strand
GTCTGATTGGACGCCCGCGATTGCGCTCGTCTGCTAGCTCCTGGAGGCCTGCCTGTCGATCCACAGCGCGATCAGCGTGCAGGCGGCGCCCGACAGCAGATAGGCGCCGGCGGCGATGAGGCCGAAAGTGCCGGCCAGCAGCAGCGCGGCGAGCGGCGCGAAGCCGGCGCCGAACATCCAGGCGAGGTCCGACGTCACTGCCGAGCCGGTATAGCGGTGCTGGCGCGAGAAGCTCGATGCGACGACGCCCGAGGATTGCCCGAAGCTCAAGCCGAGCAGGATGAAGCCCAG
>NZ_RZOZ02000249.1:0-291 GCF_003999155.2 Mesorhizobium sp. M1D.F.Ca.ET.231.01.1.1 | reverse complement strand
GCCGCCCATTTGAGGCCAAGCACATGATCAACGAGGATGCTTCTAAAGCATTGCCAGCGGGAAACAGCGGCACTGAGATCGTGCATCTTCGATGCTGCCCCTCTAAAGAAGCTCTCAAAGAATCCATGGATCAGGACCGAAACTTGCTGCGGACTATCGAAATCGGTTTCGGGGTGGTTGCAGGCAGCGTAGGCGGCGAAGTCCTGGATGAGTGGAACTTTTGTTGCTCTTCGTCCACGGAGCCATGTCGCTGCCGCATCTAGCAGTTCTAGCGCGCGGGAGTTGCCGAAC
>NZ_RZOZ02000024.1:0-19850 GCF_003999155.2 Mesorhizobium sp. M1D.F.Ca.ET.231.01.1.1 | reverse complement strand
CGCCAGATCGTCGCCTCTCTGCTCGCAGCGATCTTTACGCAACCGCCCTTGGCAGCCCTGCGCCAAAATCTCCATGCCTTGCGGCATCGCTGGCGCGAGCCACCTCGAAAGCGCAAGTTTCAGTCCATGCCAACGCTATCTTAGCGCGTATGCCCTTGTGGGGGAGATGGCCGGCAGGCCAGAGGGGGGCGCGAAGGAACGCTGCAAATCTCACGTTGCGCGCCGCGTTCTTCGACCTTGTAGCGGCTTTACGCGTCGCTTCGTTCCCTGCTCCACGCGGAGACACTAAGCAGACTTATGCCTTCGGTTGACGCTCTCCGGCCGGCCGGCGATCGAGAGCCGCGTCTCCTGCTTCGTTCGCTCGGCCACGACCTTGCCCCTGGCGATGACGCAGAGACGCTCGGGGCGCAGGCGGACCGCCTCGATCGGATTTCCGGCGTCGAGCACGACGAGGCTGGCGCGCTTGTCAACCGCCAGCCCGAGGTGGTCGAGGCCCATGATGGCGGCATTGACGTTGGTGACCATGTCGAAGCAGCGCGCCATGTCGGCCGGGCTCGACATCTGGGCGACATGCAGGCCCATGAAGGCGACGTCGAGCATGTCGGCGGTGCCCAGCGAATACCAGGGATCGAGCACGCAATCCTGGCCCCAGCCGACACGGATGCCGAGCGCCATCATCTCCTTCACCCGGGTCAGGCCGCGCCGCTTCGGAAAGGTGTCGTGGCGGCCCTGCAGCATGATGTTGATCAGCGGATTGGGGATCGCCGAGACGCCGGCCTCGGCGATCAGCGGCAAAAGCTTCGAGACATAGTAATTGTCCATGGAATGCATTGAGGTGAGGTGCGAGCCGGCCACCCTGCCCTGCAGGCCGAGGCGCTGCGTTTCGTAGGCGAGCTGCTCGATATGGCGCGACAGCGGGTCGTCGGTCTCGTCGCAATGCATATCGACCATCAGACCGCGCCTGGCGGCGATCTCGCAAAGCTCCGTCACCGAGCGCGTGCCGTCGGCCATGGTGCGCTCGAAATGCGGGATGCCGCCGACAATGTCGACGCCGATATCGAGCGCGCGGATGGTGTTTTCGCGCGCCGTCGGCGAGCGGTAGAGCCCGTCCTGCGGAAAGGCGACCAATTGCAGATCGATGTAGGGCGCGACCGTTTTCTTCACGTCGAGCAGGGCTTCCACGGCGAGCAGGCGATCGTCGCAGACATCGACATGGCTGCGGATGGCAAGCAGGCCCATCGACACAGCCCAGTCGCAATAGGCGAGCGCCCGGTCGCGCACGGCCTCATGCGTCAACAGCGGCTTCAATTCGCCCCAGAGCGCGATGCCTTCGAGCAGCGTGCCGGAAGCGTTGATGCGCGGAATGCCGTAGGAGAGCGTGGCATCCATGTGGAAGTGCGGATCGACGAAGGGCGGCGAGACGAGATTGCCGCGCGCGTCAACCTCGCTCCGGGCCGAGCCCTGCAGTTTGGGCTCGATCGCGGCAATGGTCTCGCCCATGATGCCAATGTCGGCAATCCGGCCGTCCGGCAGCGTGCCGCCGCGCACGATGAGGTCGAAATCCATCTGTCGTCATCCCTCTCTAGAACCGGCCGTCGTCGTGGCCGAAAAGACCGCAGCCGTTTCCTTGTCTTGACGGCGCATGGTTCCATCCGGCGGCAACTCGCTCTATAAGCCGCCTCTCGCCTTCGTGGCGAATCCGAAATTCGCTCAGAGACTGTTTGGAAATCATACTCCGGCGGCCATCTGATGGCGTTTTCTGCGCTTCCGTTGCTCACGGACGAAATGTCCGCTGCCTACGGTTCTCGAAAACACCACCAAATGACTCGCCAGGGCGAATTTCGAAACGGTCTCTAGCCAGGCATGGGATCGGCCTTTTGTTTCGTTTCTTCCGTTCGACGGAGAACCAGCGCCTCGTCGCGAGGCTGGTGAAGGAATCTTTCCAGGAGCACAAATTCGGCTATGGCGCGGCCATTGTGTCGATGCTGGTGGTGGCCGCCATGACGGGCGCCAGCGCCTGGATCCTGCGTGAGATCACTAACGAGTTCGTCGTCTACAAGAGGCTCGACCGCGTCAATCTGATCGCCGCGGCGGTCGCCGCGATCTTCGTCCTCAAGGGCATCGCGAACTTCGTCCAGGCCTATTTCATGAGCCGCGTCGGCAACGCGATCATCGCCGACCGACAGCGCAAGATCTATGACCGGATCCTGGCGCAAGGCATCGAGTTCTACCACTCGACCTCGTCGTCCGACCTGATCACCCGCATGACCAACAACGCGCAGGCCGCGCGCAGCGTGCTCGACCTCGTCGTCACATCCTATGTGCGCGATCTGGTGACCTTGGTCGTGCTGGTGGTGGTGATGGTCTGGCAGCAGCCGGCGCTGTCCCTGATCTGCTTCGTCGTCGGACCGGTGGCAGTCTACGGCGTCAACCGCATCCTGAAACGTGTCCGACAGATCGCCAAGATGGAATTCCGCTCGCTCGGGCAGATCGTGCATGTCATGCAGGAAACGGCGATCGGCGTGCGCGTCGTCAAATCCTTCAATCTCGAAGGCGCGATGCGCAAGCGCATGTACAAGGCTGTCTCCGATGTCGAGAACCGCGCCAACAACATCGCCACGCTGGAAGCAGCCACCAGTCCGGTCATGGAGACGCTTGCCGGTCTGGCGATCGCCGGCGCTGTCTTCGTCAGCGGCTTCCTGGTGCTGGAAGGCGGCCAGATGCCCGGCAACATCATGGCCTTCATCGCGGCGCTGCTGCTCGCCTATGAGCCGGCAAAGCGCCTGGCGCGCGTGCGCATTTCGCTGGAGACCGGCATCGTCGGCGTGCGCATGATGTTCCAGCTCGCCGACCGGCCGCTGACGCTCGCCGAGAAGCCCAATGCCAAGCCGTTGCAACCGGGCCCGGGCGAAATCCGGTTCGACGATGTCAGCTTCGCTTATCCGGAGAGCCCGCCGGTGTTCGAAGGCTTCGACCTGACGCTCAAGGCCGGCAAGATGACGGCGCTGGTCGGGCCTTCCGGCAGCGGCAAGTCGACGATCCTCAACCTGATCATGCGCATGTACGACCCGCAAAGCGGCAAGGTGGAATTCGACGGCCAGGACATCTCCTTCGCCACGCTCGATTCGCTCAGGCAGAAGATCGCCTATGTCAGCCAGGATACTTTCCTGTTTGCCGGCACGATCATGCACAACATCCGCCTCGGCCGTGAGAATGCGACCGACGCGGACGTGATCGCCGCCGCCAAGGCCGCCAATGCGCACGACTTCATCAGCGCCATGGCCAAGGGCTATGAGACGGAGGTTGGCGAGAACGGCTCGCTGCTCTCCGGCGGCCAGCGCCAGCGCATCTCGATCGCGCGCGCCATGCTGCGCAATGCCGAGATCCTGCTGCTGGACGAGGCGACCAGCGCGCTGGACGCCGAGTCGGAAGCGCTGTTCCGTGACGCGCTGCAACAGCTCACGGTCGGACGCACGACGATCGTGATCGCGCACCGCCTCTCGACGGTACACCAGGCCGATACGATCGTGGTGCTGGAGAGCGGCAAGGTGCGGGAAAGCGGCCCGCACAAGACGCTGCTCAAGCAGGGCGGGCTCTATCAGAAGCTTTATGAATATCAGCTGATGCCATAACGGAGTGCGATTGTGCGCGCTGCACGGCTCATTTCCTTTCTACGATCCACCTTGTTGGGCACCCATGCCATGCAATCTGCGGCCATGGCCCTCGACTACGACAAGGCGCATCACCTCGACGCGGAGAACCTGGGCGAGCAAGGAATAGCGAAGGCCTATCGTGAGGTTTTGCCCGAGCTTCGACGGTATCTGAAGAACCCGGCCGCGATCGAGGACAGCATCGACACATACGCTCCCCGATATGCCGTGCGCGCAGCCGGACAGGAGTACGTGATATACGCCCCGGACGTTTCGGACAGCGAGGGCAGAAGCTGGGGTACGGCCACCTATGTGTTCTTCAAGATCATCAACGACCAGCTCGCCGGTTCGGACGTGCGCTTCTATGCGCTGAACGGCGGAAATGATCTTTTCGGCATCTTCCTGACGCCACAGCAAGCGGAAGGCGCAAAACGATCGCTGCCAACCCGAACGGATTGGCCCTATCTCCCGGATGCGGAATGGCCCTCGTACGGCCAGCACCATTAGCCTGGGATGCTTCGTCGGCTCGCGGAACCAGCGAAGCGCTTTGTCTCTCGCGACTCACTCCGGCACTTTCCGCACCGCGCCCTTGTCGGCGCTGGTGGCGAAGGCGGCGTAGGCGCGGAGCGCCGTCGTCACCTTGCGCTTGCGCTTTTCCGTCGGCTTCCAGGCATCCGGGCCCTTGGCCGCCATTGCCTTGCGACGCGCGTCGAGCTCGGCCTCGCTGACAGCGAGGTGGATCTTGCGGTTGGGGATGTCGATCTCGATCGTATCGCCTTCCTGGACCAGGCCGATCAGGCCACCCTCGGCCGCCTCGGGCGAGACATGGCCGATCGACAGACCCGAGGTGCCGCCGGAAAACCGGCCGTCGGTGATCAGCGCGCAGGCTTTGCCGAGGCCTTTCGACTTCAGATAGCTGGTCGGATAGAGCATTTCCTGCATGCCGGGGCCGCCGCGCGGTCCCTCATAGCGGATGACGACGATGTCGCCGGCCTTGATCTCGTTGCCGAGGATCGCCTTGACGGAAGCGTCCTGGCTTTCGAAGACGCGGGCCGGGCCGGTGAACTTCAGGATCGACTCGTCGACGCCGGCGGTTTTCACGATGCAGCCGTCGAGCGCCAGGTTGCCCTTGAGCACGGCGAGGCCGCCATCCTTCGAGAACGGCGTCTTTGCCGAGCGGATGACACCCGTCTCGCGGTTCGTGTCGAGCTCGTCCCAGCGGCGGTCCTGGCTGAAGGCGACCTGCGTCGGCACGCCGCCTGGCGCGGCGCGGAAGAACTCGCGCACGTTCTCGGCGGAGGTGCGGGCGATGTCCCAATGGTCGAGCGCTTCGCCGAGCGTTGCCGTGTGGACGGTCGGCAGGTCGCGGTTGATCAGGCCCGCCTCGTCCAATTGGCCGAGGATGGCCATGATGCCGCCGGCGCGGTGGACGTCCTCCATGTGCACGTCGGATTTGGCCGGCGCCACCTTGCAGAGCACCGGCACCTTGCGTGACAGCCGGTCGATGTTCTCCATGGTGAAGTCGACCTCGCCTTCGTGCGCGGCGGCGAGGATGTGCAGCACCGTGTTGGTCGAGCCGCCCATGGCGATGTCGAGCGCCATGGCGTTCTCGAAGGCGCCCTTGGAAGCGATGCTGCGCGGCAGCGCGCTGTCGTCCTCCTGCTCGTAATAGCGCTGGGCGAGATCGACGATCAGATGGCCGGCCTCGACGAACAGGCGCTTGCGGTCGGCGTGGGTAGCGAGCGTCGAGCCATTGCCCGGCAGCGAGAGGCCGAGCGCCTCGGTCAGGCAGTTCATCGAATTGGCGGTGAACATGCCGGAGCAGGAGCCGCAGGTCGGGCAGGCCGAGCGCTCGATGACCTTGACGTCCTCGTCGGAGACGCGGTCGTCGGCGGCGGCGACCATGGCGTCGACCAGGTCGAGCGCCTGCGCCTTGCCGGCCAGCACCACCTTGCCTGCCTCCATCGGACCGCCGGAGACGAAGACGGTCGGGATGTTGAGGCGCAGCGAGGCCATCAGCATGCCGGGCGTGATCTTGTCGCAGTTGGAGATGCAGACCATGGCGTCGGCGCAATGCGCATTGACCATGTATTCGACGGAATCGGCGATCAGCTCGCGCGATGGCAGCGAATAGAGCATGCCGTCGTGGCCCATGGCGATGCCGTCATCGACGGCGATGGTGTTGAATTCCTTGGCGACGCCGCCGGCCTTCTCGATCTCGCGAGCGACCAGCTGGCCAAGGTCCTTCAGATGGACATGGCCCGGCACGAACTGGGTAAAGGAGTTGACGACGGCGATGATCGGCTTGCCGAAATCCGAATCCTTCATGCCGGTGGCGCGCCACAGGCCGCGGGCGCCGGCCATGTTGCGGCCATGGGTGGTGGTGCGGGAACGATAGGCAGGCATCGGATTGTCCTTGCTGGCTGGCCGCGCCAAGCGCGGCGCGGCGGCGCTGAATTTCAGTCGGCAGCGGTTATAGCGGCCAAGGTCCGGCCTTGCCACAGTTTTGCACTGCGCCAGGAATCTGGTTGACCAGCGATGGCGATTTGTATATAGCCATTTAGGTATATATCTAATTGGCTATCCATAATGAATCAGCTCGACGCCACTTTTGCCGCGCTTTCCGACCCGACGCGGCGCGCCATCCTTGCCCGGCTTATCGACGGCGAGGCCTCGGTGATGGAACTGGCGGAGCCGTTCGCGATGAGCCAGCCGTCGATCTCGAAACACCTCAAGGTGCTCGAGAATGCGGGACTGATCTCGCGCGGCCGTGATGCCCAGCGCCGTCCGTGCCGGCTCGAAGCGAAACCCCTGGCCGAGGCCACGGAATGGCTGGAGCGCTACCGCAAGATCTGGGAAGGCAATTTCCAGCGGCTCGATGCGCTGCTCGGTGCCCTGCAAGCAAAGAAGAACCCCGGCGAGGCGGAACAATAGGCAAAGCCGGGCACATTCGGCCTATCGGAAAAGTCGCAGCCCGTGTCGGATCGAGGCCCGACCGAGCGTCCTTGGGTCCAGGAAACGCAAGCGGAAGAGGACATCGATGATTACGACGAAACTGCCGGGCCCAACCGTGGCATCGCTGACCGTGACAACCCCCGGCGATCGCGAGGTCCGGATAACCCGCACATTCGACGCGCCGCGGCCGATGGTGTTCGACTGCTGGACCATTCCGGAACTGCTCAAGGGCTGGCTGCATGGCCCGGATGGCTGGCGGCTCGAGATTTGCGAGATCGACCTCAAGGTGGGCGGCACGGCGCGCTATGTCTGGCGCCACCGCGACGGGCAGGCAATGGGCATGAGCGCCATCTATCGCGAGATCGAGCGGCCGAGACTGATCGTCGCCACGGAGCTGTTCGACGAAGACTGGACCGGCGGCGAGACGCTGGGGACGGTTGTGTTCACCGAGGTCAACGGCAAGACGCTGCTGACGCAGACGATCCTCTATGCTTCGCAGGCGGCGCGCGACGGCGCGCTTGGCACCGGCATGACCAGCGGCATTGCCGACAGCTATGCCCAGCTCGATGCCCGTCTTGCGTCCCTCGAGCATGGCGCCAAGGGCGCCGCCTGATCCCTTTCACGACAGAGCACGAAGGAGAAAACGATGCAGAAGATCACGACTTTCCTGTGGTTCGACGGTCAGGCCGAAGAGGCGATGAACCATTACATTTCGATCTTCCAGAATGCGAAGACGCTGAGTGTGACGCGCTGGCCGAAGGGCCACCCTCAGGAGGGCCAGGTGCTGGTCGCTTCGTTCGAGCTCGACGGCGTGCCATTCCTGGCGCTGAACGGCGGCCCGCAATACAAGTTCACCGAGGCGATCTCGCTGTCGATCGATTGCAAGACGCAGGCCGAGGTCGACCATTTCTGGGCAAGGCTTACCGAAGGCGGCGGCGAGCCCGGCCCTTGCGGCTGGCTGAAGGACAAGTTCGGCGTGTCCTGGCAGGTGGTGCCGGAACAATTGCCGCGGCTGCTTCAGGATCCCGACCGGGCCAAGGCAGGCCGCGTCATGGACGCGATGATGAAGATGGGCAAGATCGAGATCGGTAAGCTGGAAGCGGCGGCGAAGGGGTGAGAATTAGTGAGTAGTGAGTAGTGAATGGTGAATGGTGAGAGTAGCCGCTCTTTCCCAACTACTACTCACTACTCACTACTCACTATTCACTATTCACCATTCACCAGAATCACGCTGCCTTGTCGCGGACCTGGTAGTCCTTGACCGCCGTGAAGCGGATCGCCTTCCAGCGCTCGGCTTCGTAGTTGAGCGAGAAGGCGTGCTGGGCGAGGAAGACCGGATCGTTGTCGAGGTCGCGGGCGATGTCGCCGCGATGGCCTTCGATGAAGCGCTGCACCTCCGCCTTGTCGTCGGCCGCGATCCAGCGGCAGACGGAAAAGCGTGACATCTCGAAATCCACGGGCAGCGTGTATTCGATGTTCAGCCGCTCCTTCAGCACATCGAGCTGCAGCGCGCCGACGACGCCGACGATCGCCGGCGAGCCGTCCTCCGGCGAGAACAGCTGCACGACGCCTTCCTCGGCCATCTGGTGCAGCGCCTCTTTCAGCTTCTTGGCCTTCATCGCATCGCCAAGGCGGACACGGCGCAGGATTTCCGGCGCGAAGTTCGGCACGCCGCGGAACAGGATCTCCTCGCCCTCGGTCAATGTGTCGCCGATGCGCAGCGTGCCGTGATTGGGGATGCCGACGACATCGCCGGCGAAGGCCTCGTCTGCGGTGACGCGGGTGCGGGCAAAGAAGAATTGCGGCGCCGACAGGCTCATCGGCTTGCCGGTGCGCACCAGCTTGGCCTTCATGCCGCGCTCCAGCTTTCCCGAGCAGACGCGCACGAAGGCGATGCGGTCGCGGTGGTTCGGGTCCATATTGGCCTGGATCTTGAAGACGAAGGAGGTCATCTTCTCCTCGGTCGCCTCGACCGTCCGCTCATCGGCTTCCTGCGCGCGCGGCGGCGGCCCAAAGGCGCCGAGCGCCTCGATCAGGTCGCGTACGCCGTAATTGCGCAGCGCCGAGCCGAAATAGACCGGCGTCAGGTGACCCTCGCGGAAGGCGTCGACGTCGAGCGGCCGGCAAGCCTCGCGCGCGAGCTCCAGTTCCTCGATGAAGTCGTTGCGCTCGTTTTCCGGCAAAAGCCCGGCGACGCGGTTGGAATCCGGACCATGGACCGGCGTGCGCTCCTTCTCGTCGTCGCTCCGGCGCACGGCGTTCTGCGCCAGGTGATAGGTGCCGGAGAAAGTCTTGCCGCGGCCGATCGGCCAGGTGACGGGTGCCGTGTCCAGCGCCAGCTTCTGCTCGATCTCGTCGAGGATCTCGAACGGATCGCGGCTCTCGCGGTCCATCTTGTTGACGAAGGTGATGATCGGGATGTCGCGCAGCCGGCAGACCTCGAACAGCTTCAGGGTGCGCGGCTCGATGCCCTTAGCGGCGTCGATGACCATGACGGCCGAGTCCACCGCCGACAGCGTGCGGTAGGTGTCGTCGGCGAAATCCTCGTGGCCGGGCGTGTCCAAGAGGTTGAAGACGTTGTCGTCATATTCGAAGGTCATCACCGAGGTGACGACCGAGATGCCGCGCTCGCGCTCGATCTTCATCCAGTCCGACCGGGTCTGGATGCGGTCCTTCTTGGCCTTGACCTCGCCGGCAAGCTGGATGGCGCCGCCGAACAGAAGCAGCTTTTCGGTGAGCGTCGTCTTGCCGGCGTCGGGGTGCGCGATGATCGCGAAGGTGCGACGGCGCGATACCTCTTCAGGGATGGTTTCGGGCATATCTTTTAAGGTGTTCCATGTGACAGGCGGCGCTTCTACCAGCGCCGCGCCGGCCTGTCGACATGGGCGGCAAATGCCTTGCGCGCGCGCCTCCGGTTCAGCCCGGCCCGGCCAGGCTTTCCGCGCGCGCAATCTCCGGCAGCCAGCCGGCAATCGCCTTGCCGATCGCGTCGGGGTGGTCTTCCTGCAGATAATGGGCGCCTGGCCCCAGGTTGATGAACCGGCAGTTCTTCAGCCCGGCGCCGAACTGCTCAGCAGCCTGCGGCGAAATCAGCGCGCCGGGATCGCCCGCGAACAGCAGTTTTGGATAAGAGGAAAGCCGCAGCGCGCGGTGGTCGTGTTCGCTGGTCGCGGCGACGTCGGCCGGCTGGCCTTCGATCGGCAGTTCGCGCGGCAGGCGCAGTGCCGGCCTGCGCGATTGCGGCGTCGGGAACGGCGCCCTGTAGACAGCCATCTCGTCTTCGCTCATCGCCCGCAGGACGGATGCCGGCAGGATTTTTTCGACGAAGACATTGTCCTCCAGGACCAGTTTTTCGCCGGCGCCCGGCGTGCGCAGCGCCTTGAAGAGCTCGCGCGCCTGTGGACGCTGGTGGAAGTCCTCCCAGCGCTCGAAAGGCCGGATGAATTCCATGAAGGCCAGGCCGAGAACACGCTGCGGCCGGCGTGCCGCAAAATGGAACGCCAGCGCGGTGCCCCAATCCTGGGCGACGATCACCAGGTCCTTGAGATCGAGCGCCTCGATGAAGGCGTCGAGATAGCGAACCTGATCGAAGAAGCGATAGTCGATATCGGGCTTGCCCGACTGGCCGTAGCCGATCAGATCCGGCGCGATGCAGCGGCCGAACGGCGCGACGTGCGGGATGATGTTGCGCCAGATGTAGGAGGAGGTCGGATTGCCGTGCAGGAACAGGACGGTGGGGCCGGCGCCGCCGGCTTCCAGATAGGACATGGTGGAATCGAGCACGGCCACGCGTGGACGTCGCAACACGTCCGCGCCGGCTTGCTGTCCGTCGGTTTTCGAAATCATCGTACTGTTTCCTTCCCAAACACGGTGCTGAAGATGATTTTCTTGAACCGATCGAGCGGTTCGGGGCTGCGCTCGACCTTCATGCGCAGCATGGCGCCCTGCCAGGACGACAAAAGGAAATCGGCGAGGTCCTCGGCATCGAAAGCCCTGGTGATCTCGCCCGCCGCCTGGCCCTCGGCGATGCAGGCCGCGAAGGGCTGGCGCCAGCGCTCGAAGATGGCGACCAGCCTGAACCGCAGCGGCTCGCTGTGCACAGCTGTTTCCAGGCTGAGATTGCCGATCATGCAGCCACGCGCCCAGTCATGCGCCTCGAGCTTCGAGGTGATGATATCGAGATAGCGGCGCAGCCTGCCGACGGGCGGCGTACCGTCACGCGCCAAGGCATTCTCGACCAGGCCGCTGACATAGGCGAAGTAGCGCTCCACCACCTCGCCGGCAAACTCTTCCTTTGAGGCAAAGTGGTTGGTGAAGGAGCCCGGCCGGGCACCGGCCGCGGCGACGATGTCGCGCACGCCGGCCGCCGAGTAGCCTGAATTCCATATCGTCTGGAAGCCAGCGTCGAGGAGATTTTCGCGGAGTGATTGTCTAGCCATGGCAATATAATACGTACGTACGTATTAGTGTCAAGCCCTTGGGTTTGTGCTGGCGAAGGGTTGCAGCAAATGCAGCGGGACTCATCGCGGCACATGGCGAACAGCGTGGCGACGCGCGTCATCAAGCGCCGTCGTTAATCGGCGTGGCGGCTTGACATCGCGGCTAAAGCGGGCGCGCCCTGGAACCGTGGAATCTGCCAATGGCGAAGATCTCCCGTCCCCCAGTTCACGCACCACCGTCCTCCTTGCGGCCGAACCGCGTGATCGACCATATCTGCGCCCGCTCGATGCCGATGTCGCGCAGCAGATAGTCCGGCAAGTCGTCCAGCGTGGCCCGGTCCCTGCGGATCCGGACGATGCGCGCAAGCAGATCTCCGCCGGAATGGCTGATTTCGACGACCGCGGTGAAGAAGCGCCCCAGCGCGGAGCGGTTGGTCGTGAGCTCCTGTCCAAGGGTAGTCATGGTTGCATCTCCCTCTGTTCGAATGATGAAAATTGGGAGGGCCAGCGTTGGCCCTCCCACGCGGTTTGGCCGACAGAAGATCAGGATCGATCGCACGCGCAGCTCGCCTGCGAAGCGCTTCACGATCCATCTCCCATCAGGCGGTGGCAGAGGCCGTCGTCGGATCGAACCGGCGCTTCACCTGCGTGATCTTGGTTGCCGGGAAGCCGCTCATCTTGGCGTGGCGTTGGATGATCGCCTCGTCCTTGGCGAGGTAGACGCAGAAGGTCTTGTCGTCCGCCACGAAGGATTCCACCCACTGGATGTCCGGGCCGAGCTCGGCGAGGACGGCGTTCGAGGCCTTGGAGGCGTCGCGAAGCTGCTCGCGCTCGAAGGTGCCGACCTTGGGGATTTCCCGTTCGATGATGTATTTCTGCATTTCGCAATCTCCTTGATCTGAGGTTCAAATGTCCCCCGGACGCTCGACCAGGTCGGTGCCGGTGACATCCCCGGCGCAGCTGAGCTAAACTGCAGCCTGGCTCGCCGGGCAGATGGAGAATTGCGCAGGCGGCGGCCAACAGTCCTTACGCCGGCCTTATCTTCTTCTGATCCTTTGCCTATTGCCGTTACGGGGGGTAGCTGCCGATGGGAATTCACTGCTTCGGCGACTTCGAGCTGAACGAGGGCTCCCGCGCCCTTCGTCTCGCCGGAAAGGAGATCGAGGTGCAGCCCCTGGTCTTCGATTTCCTCGCCATTCTGCTGCGGCACCAGGACCGGGCCATGAGCAAGGACGAATTGCTTGAAACGCTGTGGCCCGGCGTGACGGTTACCGAAGCTTCCTTGCAGCGCGTGGCGAGCCTGGCTCGCGGCATTCTTCGGCAGGGCGGCATGGAGACGGCGCTGCGCAACCTGCCGCGCTTCGGCTACCGCATTTGCCTCGATCAACCAGCCGTCTTGGAAACCAAATCAGCTCCGGTCGCAGCGGGGAGCAAGCCGTCGAGCTCTGGCTCAGCAATCCTGTCCGCTCGCGCGGCGCTCGCGGCGAGGAAATGGCAAGATGCCGCGGCCGCTTTCACCGAAGCGGACGCCGCCGGCGAGTTGCTGACGGCCGATCTCGAGGAATGGTCGCTGGCGCTGGAATGCATGGGGCAACCGGCTGAAGCCATTCCATTCCTGACCCGCGCGGTAACGGAATATGGCGTGTCCGGCGAGCGCCTGCGCGCGGCGTCCCCGGCAGTCACGCTTGCCCGGATCCATCTGGAGAGGGGCGAGCTCGCCGTCGCCAAGGGCTGGCATAAGCGCGCCGCGCAGCTGATCGACAGCGCCACCGGCAGCCGGGAACACGGCCTGTGGTGCTGGATGGGAGCGCGTCTTATGGGCGCGGAAGCAGAACCCGAGCAGGCGCTTGCATTTGCCGAGCAGGCCTTCAAAGTCGGCAAACATCTCGAAGACCCGGTCGTGGAATCGCTCGGCCTGATCTATCGCGGCTTCTTCAAGCTTTGCCTCGGGGAAACCAAATCCGGCCAGGAGGACCAGGATTTCGCCGCCGCGCTCGGCCTTTCAAGCGACATAGACCCGGTTGTCGGCGGCATCCTCTATTGCAACATCCTTTGGTCCTGCAGGAACTTCGGCGACTGGGCGAGGGCCAACCAATGGACCTCCGGCTACGAAACCTGGTGTAAAGGACACGGGCTGGAGAACCTGTCGGGATCGTGCCGGCTGCATCGGGCCGAGGTGCTCGGCATCCACGGCACGCTTAAGGAAGCGGAGGCACTGGTGCGCGCGGCTCTCGACCAGCTGGCTCTCGATGCGCCCTGGGCGACGGGCGATGCCTTGCGGGTTCTGGGCGACATCCATCTTGCTGCCGGAAATTTCGCCGAAGCAGAAACAGCCTACCGCGCGTCGCACGCAGCAGGATGGGATCCGCAGCCCGGCCTCGCCCTGCTGCAGCTCGAACAGGGGCAGGCGGAGGCCGCTTTCAGTGCGCTTGAGCGATCCCTGGTCGGCAATGGCTGGCCGACGCTGCAGCGGCGCGGCCTCGTACTTGCCACACTTGCCAAAGTGGCGGCACATACCGATCGGCTGGAGCGCGCGAGAGAAGTCATTGCCGAACTGGAGAACGAGCCGCTGCGCTGGCCGATGGCTTCCATCCGGGCACTGACCGCGCAGGCCAAGGCAGAGCTTTTCATGCGCGAGAATCGCTTGGCCGAGGCCGCGCGGGAGCTGCAGCTTGCATGTTCGTGCTGGACCGAAATCGGCTCCCCGATCAATGTCGCCGACGCGAGGCTGTCGCTGGCTGCGCTCCTCATTCAACTCGGCGATCGGATCGGTGCGGAGCTGGAGCTCGGCAGCGTTGTGGCGGTCGCAACGAAAGTAGATTCACCTCGTCTCATGCGGCGATGCGAAGAACTGAAGGACCTGCTTTCGGACACGCCTAAGACAGCAGTTGGCGGTGCGTAGAAATCTTCCCGCTTGAGGCCGAGCCGGCGCGATGGCATGTCGAGGGAAATCTGCCTCAAAGGTCCAGCATGAGCAGCGCAAAACAAGTCATCGTCGTCGGCGCCGGCATCATCGGCGCGTCGATCGGCCGATATCTGACGAAGGCCGGCGCGCGGGTGACGGTCGTTTCAACAAGTGGCGCCGGCGGCGTCGCGACGCCCAATTCCTTCGCTTGGATCAACGCCAGCTTGGGCAACCCGGAAACATATTTCCGGCTGCGCATCCGCGCCATGGCCGAGTGGAAGAGATTGGCCAACGAACTGCCGGGATTGCCGCTCGCCTGGTGCGGCGGCCTGTGCTTCGACCTGCCGGCGGACAGGCTTGAAGCCTATGCGACTGAACACTCATCCTGGGGCTATGGCATCGAGCGCGTCGATCGGGACCGGGCGGCGCGGATCGAGCCCAATCTGGCGGAGCTTCCGGACTTTGCCCTCTACGTTGCCGAGGAAGGCGTGGTCGAGCCGGTGGCGGCCACCAAGGCGCTGCTGGCGGATGCCGAGCGGCGCGGCGCGCGGATCGTCCCGGGGACTGTCAGCGCGCTGGCGCAGTCGGGCGGCAAAGTCACCGGCGTCGTCGTTTCGGGCGAAACCATCGGCGCGGACGAGGTGGTGATCGCTGCCGGCGCCGGCGCTCCGGCGATCGTCGCGACGGCCGGCGTAAAACTGCCGATCGGGACCCCGCCTGGCCTGATCGTGCACTCGCGCCCGCACAAGAGGCTGCTTAACGGGCTGGTGCTGGCCGAGACGCTGCATATGCGGCAGACTGCGGAAGGCCGCATCATCGCCGGTTCGGATTTCGGCGGCGGCGATCCGGGCGATGATCCCGAGGCCGCCGCGCGCGAGCTGCTTACAGCGATGCGGGCGATGCTGCGCGGCGCCGATGGGCTGGAGTACGATTTCCATACAGTCGGCTACAGGCCCACCCCAATCGACGGGTTTCCGATCGTCAGCCGCGCCGACGGCGTCGGCGGCCTCTACATCGCCGTCACGCATTCCGGCATCACGCTGGCGCCCGCCGTCGGGCTGTTTGCCGCCAACGAAATCCTCGACGGCGAGCGCGATGCGTTGCTCGCGCCTTACACGCTGTCGCGTTTCGCTCAATAACCCGGCGGGCGGCGAAAGCCGCCGGCGAGCGGCGCGATCGCTGCCGCGATGCCGAGCAGCCGCGCCTCTGACCAATGCCGCCCGACCAATTGCAGGCCGATGGGCAAGCCGTTGCTGTCCTGCCCGCAAGGGAACGCCAGCGCCGGATGGCCGGAATAGTTGAAGACCGCGCCACAGGCCGGCAGCATCCAATAGCTCTCGTCCTTGCCGTTGACCTTCAACGGGCTGCCCGGCTTGCAATGCGCAAAGGCCGTGGTCATCGCAACCGGGCAAAGCAAGGCGTCGCAGCTTTCGAAGAAGCTCTCCCAGGCGAGGATCGACCGGTCGCGGCGGGCGAGCGCCGAGAACCAGCCCGACACCGGCGTCGGCTGCTTCGGCGGTTCCGGCTGCGCCGCCTCCAGCATCATGCCGATCAGCTTGCCGCCCTCTGCGAGATCGTCATGCAGATCGAGCTTCGGCAGCCTTGCTTCCTCGACGCGCGCGCCCGCGGCAGCGATCCCGGCAGCCAATCTTTCGACCGTGACGCCGATCTCGGCGGCCACCGGAAAACCGGGGAAGGCACTGACGAAGGCAATGCGCAGCGATTTCAGCCCGAGCTTCGGCATCGGATCAACCGGCATCGATGCCAGATCGGTGTCGGCTCCGTCTGGCCCGGCAATGACTTGGTGGATCAGCGCCAGGTCTTCCAGATCACGGGCAATCGGCCCGACACTGGACATCAAGCGGACACTGCGCGGGTTGCCGCCCGGATCGGGGAAGGCGCCGGCCAGCGAGACGCGATGCTCGGTCGGCTTCAGGCCGTAGACGCCGCAAAAGGCGGCCGGCAGGCGGATCGAGTCCTGCATGTCGGTGCCGATTTCGAACGGCGTCATGCCTGTCGCAACCGCGGCCGCGGCGCCGCCGCTGGAACCGCCCGCGGTGCGCGACGGATTCCAGGGATTGCCGGTGCGGCCGAACACTGGATTGTCGGACTGCCAGTCGCCCAGCATGGTGGCGACATTGGTCTTGCCGACCAGTACAGCGCCGGCCGCTCTCAGCCGGGCGACGACGGGGCTGTCGCTCCTCGGCACATAATCGGCAAAGGGCGGGAAGCCGACCGTGGTCCTGATGCCTGCCGTCTCGTGCGCATCCTTCAAGGTGAAGGGCACGCCATGGAGCGAGCCGGGCGTGTCGCCGCGCGCCAGCGCCGCATCGGCCTGCCTGGCGCGCTTGCGCGCGCCCTCCCGATCGAGGATGACGACGGCATTGATCGCTTCGTTGTGTCTATCAATCCGGGCGAGGTGCGCATCGAGCGCCTCGACCGCCGAGATTTTTCGCGTGGCGATCGAAGCGGCGAGTTCGGTGGTCGAGGCGAAGGCGATATCCATCGTGAATGCTCCGGCTTGGCCGCGCCAAGCATGAAATGGCGGATCGGTGCGCGTCTTCAAGCCAAGTTCAGCATTCAAGTCCGGGTGGCGCTTGACCGAAATTGCGCTGGCGAGGTCTGTGAGGTCAGCGCTCTGCCGCGCACTTCTGTCCCGCGACCCAAAGCGCGTCGGATCATTCAGGTCCGCTCCATGCTTAGATGGCGAGTGCCAGGTTCGCCGCAGCCGGCGCGAAGGGACGGATCGCCATGCCACCGCCGGTCATGGTGACGAAGCTCGCCGGCGGAATTGCCTGCCACTCGCCACCGTCGCGGTCGAACGGCTCGGACACCACGCAGCGGCCGCCATTGCGGTAGACGGAGGTGTAGAGCGTCGGCGCATGGTCATCGGTGGCGTAGCGCACGGCATGGAGCGCCTGGCCGTCCGAGAAGGCGGCGGTCAGCTTGAGCGAGGGCTCGATACCGGCTTGGCGCGAAGCCTCGATGACGCGGCTGGTGGCGCGCGACACCGCGCCCTGCGGGTCGGCCGACAGGCCCTCGTCGATCATCAGGAGGAACAAGAGCTCGGAATCGGTGGTGCCCTCGCGCTGGTCGAAGACTTCGTCGCAGAGCGAATTCTCAAGCGCGCGGCGGATCTTCTCGAAGCCGCCGATCTGGCCGTTGTGCATGAACGACCAGCGGCCGGAGATGAAGGGATGGCAGTTCATCCGGCTGGTGGCGCCGCCCGTCGAGGCGCGTACATGGGCGAGGAACAGGCCGGACTTGATCTGCCGGCAGAGGCTTTTCAGATTGGGATCGGACCAGGCCGGCAGGATGTCGCGATAGAGGCCGGGCTCGGGCCGGTCGCCATACCAGGCAAGGCCAAAACCGTCGCCATTGGTGGGCGACTTCGCCTCCTGGGCGCAGTGGCTCTGGGCGATCAGCGAGTGGCAGGGCGCGGTGATGATGTCTTCGAGGAAGACCGCTTCACCAAGGTAGGCCGCCCACCGGCACATCGCATTCCACCATCTATCAGGCGCGATCCATCAGAGCCTTAGGCTCCTTGACCGCATGCGAGCCTCGATTGTGCGTGCGCTCATAAAGCTCGCGAACGATTCGGCTGGCCGTAGTTTCGAACAGAAACGGCAAGAAAGCGTGAACGAGGGCGGCGCCGGCAGCCATCGACAGACGGGAACAGAACCAGGCGGCAAAGGCCATATGGCCGAAATAGGTCTCGCCGACCTTGGCCGGATGAGACGTGAAGAGAGCCGAAAACCGTGTCGTCATGGTGATCCCTCCTGCCGGGATGAGCCCCGATGTTGAGTATCCTGCCACGCGTCGAGGGTTCATCGATCCCAATTTGTCCTTGCAGTCGGCTATCTTTTGGGACATTCATCCCAAGAATGACGTTCAACATCGACGAAATTGATCGAAGATTGCTGGCCGAGCTCCAGCGTGACGGCACGCTTTCCGTCGACCAGTTGTCAGAGCGCGTGGCGCTGTCGCGCAACGCCTGCTGGCGGCGCGTCAAGCGGCTGGAGGAGGACGGCGTCATCACCGGGCGCGTAGCGCTGGTCGATGCCGACAAGCTCGGGCTCGGCCTCTCGGTGTTCATCCTGATCCGCACGTCGAACCACGACCCGGACTGGCTGCAGAAATTCCGCGCGGCGGTGACCGGCTTTGCCGAGATCACCGGCGTCTACCGCATGTCGGGCGACCTCGACTATGTGCTGAGGGCCCGCGTCGCCGACGTCAAAGCCTATGACCGGCTCTACCAGCGGCTGATCGCCAAGGTGCCGCTGTCGGACGTCTCGGCTTCCTTCGTGATGGAGGAGATCAAGGAGACGACCGTGGTTCCGGTGGAGCTGCGCTGACGCGGAACCGCCTTGAAAGAAAGGCGTTGATAGCTCTGCTGCCGGGTTGACTGAATCGGCACTCGCGCCGATAGGAGTGGGCTCATGCGCACAGCTGTCTATCCTTCCTCCGTCATCGGCCCCACCGTCGGTTTCGTCAGGCTTCCGCATGGCGAGGGCTTGCCATTGCCTGCCTATGAAAGCGCGGGCGCCGCCGGCATGGACCTGCGCGCCGCCGTGCCGGAAGACCGGCCGCTGCTCATCCTGCCGGGAAAGCGCGCGCTGGTGCCGACAGGGCTGGTCCTTGAAATTCCGGAAGGCATGGAAGGCCAGGTCCGGCCGCGTTCCGGCCTCGCCTTCAAGCATGGGCTGACCGTCCTCAACACGCCCGGCACAATCGACAGCGATTATCGCGGCGAGGTGAAGGTGCTGCTCGTCAATCTCGGCGACGAGGATTTCGCGGTGACGCGCGGCGTGCGCATCGCGCAAATCGTCTTTGCCCCGGTGACGCAGGTAGCCAGCGAGGAACGGGCGCTCGCCGGCGGCACGGCGCGCGGCTCCGGCGGGTTCGGGTCGACCGGCACGGCCTGATGTCAGCACCGAAGTTGGTCATCTTCGACTGCGACGGGGTTCTGGTCGATACCGAGAACCTTGCCAACCGGCGTCTGGCCGATTGGCTGACAGCCGCCGGTTTCCGAACCACATTCAAATATTGCCGCAAGAACTTCTCCGGCCGCAGCATGGCCTCGGTGCAGAAGGAGATCGAAGCAGCGACCGATGTCCGGCTCGGGTCCGACTTCGTCGATCGCTGGAACGCCGGGCTGCCGGACCTGTTCGCGCATGGCGTCGAGGCAATCCCTTACGTGCGCGATTTCATCGAGAAGGTGCGAGCCGCCGGCATCGCCTACTGCGTCGCCTCCTCGGCGCGGATCTCGAAGATGCACATCACGCTCGGGCGGACCGGGCTGTTGCCGCTGTTCGAGCACGCCATGTTCTCGTCGACCATGGTTGGGCGCGGCAAGCCGTTCCCCGACCTCTTCCTCCACGCGGCCGCGACGATGAGCTTCGCGGCCGCCGACTGCATCGTGATCGAGGACAGCGTCGCCGGCACCGAGGCAGGCATAGCTGCCGGCATGCGCGTGTTCTCCTACCACGCCGATCCTTTCTCCGATCGCGATGGTCTGGCCGCGGCCGGCGGCATCCTGTTCGACGACATGCGCGAGCTCGCCGGGCTGGTGCCGATCCACTGATCTGATTTTCGACCCTGCCGTGCGCTTCCAAGGTCCGTGCCAAAGCGCGTCGCTATCTTTCAGATTCGCTCCATGCGCCTAAGCTTTTTGATTTTAAGCATGTCTTTGTCCCGAAACCGGTTCCCAGTTTCGGGAGACATGCTTTAGCGTGCGTCCCCTTGCGGGCATACGCGCTAAGATAGCGTTGGCTTGGACTGAAACTTGCGCTTTCGAGGTGGCTCGCGCCAGCGATGCCGCAAGGCATGGAGATTTTGGCGCAGGGCTGCCAAGGGCGGTTGCGTAAAGATCGCTGCGAGCAGAGAGGCGACGATCTGGCG
>NZ_RZOZ02000248.1:0-292 GCF_003999155.2 Mesorhizobium sp. M1D.F.Ca.ET.231.01.1.1 | reverse complement strand
TGGACAGCGGCGGCGTCGCGCCGAACAAGGCGGCCGAGCCAAGGGCAAGCGGCACGCCTGGCCACAGATGCGAATGGGACTGTGCTTCGGACATGGCTCACCCTATCACGGCGGCGCGCCATGTCATCGACGGGACCGCACGACACGGCTTGCGCCGCTTCCAACAGACGCGTCAGTTCCGACGCATCGCGGCCTTCGGCCCGACGCATTTGTTGTCGCGAAACAGCGCCCACTCCTCGCACAGGCGTCCATTGGGCAGGCGGCAAAACCCGTATTCGTTGCCGGCCTTGTC
>NZ_RZOZ02000247.1:0-293 GCF_003999155.2 Mesorhizobium sp. M1D.F.Ca.ET.231.01.1.1 | reverse complement strand
GGGCTGTTCGCGGTGCTCGGCCTCGACCCGGTGCTGGCGTTGTTTTCATGGCTCACCAATGTCGCAACGCTCGGCGTCATCGTCATGATGGCGGTGGCCTCGCTCGCGGTCGTGATGTACTTCCGCGCCAATCCATCCAATCAGGAAAACGGGCTGAAGACGACGATCCTGCCGGCGCTGACCTTCATCGCCTTCGCCATCATCATCTACCTCATCGTCATCAATTTCGGCAGCCTGTCGGGAGCGGGCGGCTTCCTCGGTGTGTTCCTGCCGGCGCTGGTGCTGATCGCGGC
>NZ_RZOZ02000246.1:0-295 GCF_003999155.2 Mesorhizobium sp. M1D.F.Ca.ET.231.01.1.1 | reverse complement strand
AAGGCCCGCCGTTGACGGCGGGCCGTAGCGTGTCGAGATGTCGGAACTGGCGTCAGTACTGCTTACCGGGGCGATCGCATTGGTGGTCGTCGCCCATATTGCCTGGCTAGGCCGCGCCAGCCGCAACAGGGCGAAGGTAGCCTTGGCCGCCGATATGGCAAATGTTCGCAGCGTCGTTGCGGATGCCGCCGACATTTCCGACGGCACGGCCGGCGTCGTCACCTGGGCCGGTACCTGGAACGGTCAGCGAGTCCAAGTACGCACCATCGTCGACACGCTGGCGACGCGAAAGCTG
>NZ_RZOZ02000245.1:0-296 GCF_003999155.2 Mesorhizobium sp. M1D.F.Ca.ET.231.01.1.1 | reverse complement strand
GCTTGATCGGCAATGATCTGACCGGGCGCTGGGACACCCGCTGGGATTTCGGCCGCGAGCAGCTGGCGCTGTGGACGCCCGGGCGGTTGAACCTTGAGGGACCGGGCTGCCAGGCCAATGCACTGCCCGGGCGCAGCGCTGGCCTGCACCAGTTCGGCTTCATCATGCTGACGCTGGGCACGCCGGGCGTTGAGGCGGTCGCCGTGGTCGATACCGGCGCGGCACAGACCGTGCTCAATGCCGAAGCCGCCCGCGCACTGGGGCTGCGCACCGACGGCAGCGATGCACGGGTGCGC
>NZ_RZOZ02000244.1:0-296 GCF_003999155.2 Mesorhizobium sp. M1D.F.Ca.ET.231.01.1.1 | reverse complement strand
AGCTGACCAACGCCGCCGGCTTCTCCAACCTCATCATCGCCACCAAGAACGGCCATCCGGTGCGGCTGGGCGAGGTGACGCGGGTCGTCGATTCCGTGCAGACCACGACCACCGCGAGCTGGTACGACGGCACGCGCGCGATCATCATGGCCGTGCAGCGCCAACCCGACGCCAACACTGTCGATGTCGTCGACAAGGTCAAGGCGATGCTGCCGTCCTTCCAGGACCAGATGCCGGCGGCGGCCTCGATCAAGCTGCTCAACGACCGCTCGACCTCGATCCGCCAAGCCGTCGAC
>NZ_RZOZ02000243.1:0-296 GCF_003999155.2 Mesorhizobium sp. M1D.F.Ca.ET.231.01.1.1 | reverse complement strand
CAGCAGCACCTTGCCGCGCACATTGGTCAGGCCCTGCTGCGGATCGTGGATCCAGAAGCGCAGGACGAAGTTGAGCGAGGACTCACCGAACCCTGTCAGCCAGCAGACCGGCCGGAGGTCGGCTTCGACGCATGCGGATGCGCTCTTCTCTGGTCTCATCTGCCATCGGTACCTCCCGATCTCGATCCATCGGGCGAACGTCGGTGACGGCGAAACGATCCATGCCGGAACGACGCGCGGCCGGTTTTCGCGCCGCCTTCAGCCGATCATTGCGCCATCCTTGGCGATCGCCCCGC
>NZ_RZOZ02000242.1:0-296 GCF_003999155.2 Mesorhizobium sp. M1D.F.Ca.ET.231.01.1.1 | reverse complement strand
CGCGCCTTCGCCGTTTTCACCTCGTCTCGGCCGGGTCCGGTTCATATCGAGATTCCGACCGACGTCATGGTGAAGCCTGCCGACGGGATTGCGGCGGTCCTCAGCAACGCCGCGCCACCCGCTCCGGCCGCTGCGGCGATCACCGACGCCGCGCGGCTGATCAAGGCGGCTCGCCGCCCATTGATCCTGGCCGGTGGCGGCGCCAAGAAGGCCGATGCGGCGCTGACGCGCTTTGCCGAAGCTTTGGGCGCGCCGGTCGTCGAGACCGCCAATGCGCGCGGCCTGCTGCACCGTCA
>NZ_RZOZ02000241.1:0-296 GCF_003999155.2 Mesorhizobium sp. M1D.F.Ca.ET.231.01.1.1 | reverse complement strand
CGCCGATCGTGGCTGATGGCGCCGCCACAGCCAGGCGAGCTGGATCAGCGTCGTGCGCAGCCTGGGATTGCCGGCTTTCGAAACCCCCTGGTCGTGATCGATCTTCCCACTCTGCCAAGGTGTCGGAGCAAGGCCCGCATAGGCGGCAACCTGTCGCCGGTTGTCGAAGTGACGCGACAGCCCCTCCGACCACAGGACAGTGGCGAACTCCAGCCCGCTGCCTTTCAGGTTGAGCAGCATCGCCGGAGCCGGCGAGACCGCCTCAGCGGCAGCGAACATGGCATCGCGTTCGGCAT
>NZ_RZOZ02000240.1:0-296 GCF_003999155.2 Mesorhizobium sp. M1D.F.Ca.ET.231.01.1.1 | reverse complement strand
AACCGAGGCAATGACAGTCAATTCAAAACCCGTACCTGCCACGGCCTCAGCCGAGTTCAGTCTTGCCGCCAAGACGAAAGCGCCGAGGCCTGCGAAGAAGCCGGTGATGACATAGACACTGAGGATAATCTTCTGGACGTTGAGGCCAGCGAGGCGCGCAGCTTCGGGGTTTCCGCCAACTGCATAGATCTGCCGGCCGTAGCGCGTGTAGCTCAACGTTATGTGCGCGATGATCGCGAACAGAACGAAGATCAGAACCGGAACCGGGACTGGCCCCAGCTTACCTTGGCCCCACC
>NZ_RZOZ02000239.1:0-296 GCF_003999155.2 Mesorhizobium sp. M1D.F.Ca.ET.231.01.1.1 | reverse complement strand
GACATCTGGTCTCCCCCCTTGCTGGGGAGATGGCCGGCAGGCCAGAGGGGGGTGTGAAGGATCGCGACGATGGAAATCGTCTCGGCGCTGCGCGCCGATCCACCGTCCCCCACAAGGGGGGAGGAGGGGCCGCGCTCCTACTGGGTCAGCACCGTCGTCGACGGGCGCTGGTTGTAGTCGCATTTGCCCTGCACGGTGTAGAAGAAGTCGGCGTTGGTGTAGGCCGCCGGGACCGGATTGCCGCCGTCTTCCCAGGCCTGGTACCCGGGCTGGCCGCAAGGCACGGCGGTGAAGAT
>NZ_RZOZ02000023.1:0-23076 GCF_003999155.2 Mesorhizobium sp. M1D.F.Ca.ET.231.01.1.1 | reverse complement strand
GACGCTTACAACTTCGGGCGCCGGCTTAAGACACTGACGGGGCTAACCCCCTACGAATACATCTGCAAATGCTGGACAAAGGACCCTGAACGCTTCAGGCTCGATCCAATCCATCAAATGCCGGGACTAAACACCTAGGATCCATGCCGTGACGCTGAGGCATTGTAACGGCTACAGAATTCTGCGCCGTCGCACCTGTGGCAGGGGGCACGGCATGGATACTCGGGTCAAGCCCGAGTATGACGAAGTGAGAGAGGCTCTCGCTATCGAAACGCCCCCAGCGGATCGCTCTGCCCTGCCGGGCGCCGCGCCGCCTTGAACTCCGCGGGGTCCACCACGGCCTCGCGCAGCATCATCACGCCGTAACGCGTCGCGGCCATCAGATCATCTCGCAGCTTGACCACCTGGCCGTTCTTGCGATGGAACAACCTGAATTCCTCAAACCACTGGCCGAGCGTCGAAAACACCTTGAGGCGGCCGGACTGCATGCGGTCGAGCATCTCCATCAGCCCGGCCTCGACCGAGACCGAGCCGTCGGGGAAGCGGGCGTGACCGGCGAGCATGTTCAGCCCGTGCGCCTCATATTGTTTTGCGAGCGCTACGCCGGCGCCTTCCAGCGTCTCGCGGCGGCCGTCGCGCGGCCAGGCGAAGGGCAGCCATTCGCCCCAGGCCCTCAGCGCCAGCGCCTGCATCGCCGGCGTCTGCTGCGCGGCGCGGTGAGCCTTGGTGACGTAAACGACATCGGCCTCGGTATCCCAGGCGAGCTCGACGGCGGCGGACGGATGGTCCCAGCCGAAATCGAGCGCGCCGATGCGCGGCCACCAGCGCGGCAATTTGAACGGCTCGCAGGCGATCAGCTCTTCAGCCACCGGGAAGATGCGGCCGGAGCCCAGCACCGGAATGCCTTTCGCGCGCGCCTCGCGCTCATGTTCTGGATAAGCAGCGACGATCGCGGCGCGCTGCTCGGGCGAATAGTGCCCGGCATCGTCGATGGTCATGAAGGTGACGTGTCGGGACATATTAGCTTGCCATAATTAAATATCGTGACGATTTAACGCCATTGATAATACTGTCTATTGGTGCAAGGTTGCTGGCGGTTTGGGGGAGATACATGATCCGCATAGCAATCGTCGTGGCCATTGCCGCCAGTGCATCAGCATGCCAATCGAACGTTCCGTATGATACGAGTAAGCAGACCTGCAAGATGTACGAGTTCAACGGGCGCCAGCACAAAGTCTGTGCCCCGGACACACCGAACAAAGTGTGCAATGTCTGGGCCAGTCAGATTAGAGACGACGAAAGGATATGGTGCCAACCGCTCACCCGGAAGGCGACCGATCCTAAAGCTCGCGCCAGGCAGCTTGCAGGCAGCAAATACCCCTGATTCAGGAAAGCGACAGAGGGGGGCCGACCCGACGCAGGGGGCGAAGCAACTCTTCGGACATCGCCATGGGTCGACGATTCCCGAACGGTCAGCAAAACCGCGCCCGCTCGTCTTTTCATCTTCGGCTTTATGCGGTAGGTCTTGCCTCGCATCGGCGACACCGATGCGTGTTGAGCCGGAGCATCGTGCGCGGCCTCTCCTCTACGCGGGTGGGAAAGCCACCCTTTGCCATGACAGACTTATTCGAGGCTATGCGCCTGTCCGCCGAGGACAGCGAGACCGCTCATCTTTACTTCAGCGAAGGCGGCAAGATGTTGCTGCCGCTCGGCAAATCGACAAACGCCATGACAGGTCAGGAGATGCTGGAGCGGCTGCTCTCGCCCTCCGATGACGACGACGGCACCCTTGCCAACGACCTTCTCGGCGAGCTTGGCAACACGGTACCGCTGGAAAGCCTGCGTCTCCTGCTCACATCGGCCAATGCCCAGACGCGAGCGGCGGGCGCGTTTCTTGCCACGTTTCAGAACCAGAACATCAGCTCGATGGTGGGCGAACTGGCGGCGTTGCTGGCAGATGACAACCCGCGCATCCGCTTCGATGCTGTAGAATCTATCATGCGATGCAGCACACGGGGCCACGGCAACTATCTGGCGCGAGCGTTGTTTGCGCTTGATGATGAAAATGGGGGTGTGCGCACAGGGGCCATCGAATTCGTGCGCTTTGCCAAGGACTGGCAGCTGAAGTTGGCCCGCCCCGTTCTCGGCAATCGCCGATATTTCCGCGCAATGGCGGGACGATGCATCAGGGATGATCCGGACGATGCTGGACCATGCGGAGCCAGTCGTGCGGCGTTACGGTCTGGGGTTGGCCGGCCGGGCGAGATTGGTGGTCGTTGACGCCTATGTCGAATGGGCTCGGGCGTCTGCCGACCCTGAAATCAGCAAGCTGGCAACGGATTGCATCGAGCACAAGCTGATATCGCGGCATGCGATATGGCATTCATCATTGCCGGCAACCACCCGAAATAGCCCGTAAAGGTGACACTCGATCCCGGTAGGCGCGGATGTCGAAGCTGCTGATCTCCCCCTTGTTTGGGGGGAGATTGGCAGCGGGGCACCGGCCCTCATCCTGCAACGTCGGAGATTGGCGAAAGCCGACGTGACAATCTGATCTCCCCCCAAACAAGGGGGAGATTGGCTGCCCTTCACCCCTTCCCTATCCTCTCCACCTCCTCGCTCGTCAAAAACCTGAGCACCACATCGCTCATTCCGAGCAGCGGCGTGAAGGTCACGATCGTTATGCCGCCCGTCGCATTGGTGCGGGTGAGGCCTTCGGAATAGATATTCAGCGGCGGCTCCTCGTCGAACCAGACGCCGTGCAGCGTCTCGCCCTGCCATTTCTCGCGGCCCTTTTCGTAGCTTTTGAAAGAGAGAACGCTTTCGCCGGCCTGGACGTCGCCGCCGCCGCCCCAGCGCACGATGACGCTGTCCAGCGCACCGGGCGGGCCGCGGCCCATCACCGTGTCGGCGATGGCGTCGGCCGGGATCATGCCGGTGCCCCATTCGCCCTGCTGCTGCGGCGGGCCGACCAGCATGCGCTGCGGGTTGTCGCGCGTGCCTTCGCCGGTGACGCCGGCGGCCCAGAGCCGCACGGGCTGATCGAACACCTTGCCCGCCCACCAGTCCGGATAGCGGCCGGTGAGGTGCATCGCCCATTCGGCGCCCCCTGCCCTGGTCTTGCCGAGCTGGTTGCCGGCCATGAACAGGCGCTCGCGGTTTGCCGCTCCTGCGGCGTGGAATTCGGCTTGGCGTTCGTAAGGCCGGTAGGCGGCGAGAAGATTATGGCGCTGCCTTCGGTCCAGCTCCTCGAGCAGCGCCAGATAGCTTCTCATCGGCATCGAGGAACGGCCTGAGGCTCGCTTCAAGGCCGCGGATGCGGTTGCGGATCTCCTCATCGCTCAATTGACCGAAATCGTTTTGGTGCGCATCGAGACCTTGCGAGAATTCCTTGGGCAGCATCGTCAGCACGACCTTCAAATACTGGTCGGGCTTTTCCGCGCGCACCGCGGCGATGACGCCGGCGCCATGGGCGCGGAAATCAGCGCGGAGCGCCGCGGCGAAATCGTCGCCCAGCGTCTTCTTCGAGCGGTTCGGGCGGGCCGGCGTGGAGGCCGGCTCGGCCTTCGCCCTTGCCGTCTTTGCATTTGCGGCTCGGGCGCCGACAAACTTGCGCCGTGCCTTGCCTGGGGCCTCAACCATCAGCGGTCGCCGATGTCTTGGCGGAACGAACCGCACGTGCCTTGGCGGACTTGCGCGCCGGTTTCTTGCGCCGCTTTACGCGAGCCGGTTTTGGCGGCGGGTCCCGGTGAACCTCATCGGGTGCAGCCATTGGCAAGGCTGGCGGGACAGCGCCTGTCCTGCCCGTCCTCCGCGGCAGCTGCGCCGCAGCTGCGGAGGGTGGACCGGACATCTCCCCCACTTGGGGGGAGAGAGACAGCTTCGGCGCCGGCGCCGCCGCCTTCAGCGTCGCCGTAGCGGCAGCGATCGCCGAATGGTCCAGCCCTGGGCGCGGAAAGCCGAAGCCGGCGACCGCCTCGACGGGGCCGGCGCGAACCATGCCGATGCGCACGCCCGGCGCGACCTGCTCGACGCGGCCATTGTGGCGCGGCAGGCTTGCGCCTTCGAACTCGCCGATGGCACTGACGATCTCGGCGCCGTCGTCGGCGGTGATGATGGTGGCATAGCGTGGCATGGGGCCTCGGGTCTGCTGGTAAATCGGAAGCGCCGCATTCCTTCGCGCCCCGCTCTGGCCTGCCAGCGTCTGTAAAGATGTTAGCCGCAAAGACATGGACAGAAAAAACCCGCCGGGGCGGCGGGTCGTCGGCGCAAATCAGCACCATGGATAAAATCATAGCATAGCTGCCCTCACCGGGCAACGTCTTCTAGGCAAATTTTCCTAATTATATACTTGACGTACCAATGAGCGATTCGATAGAAAAGCCGGGACAGGCCGGCACTAATGAGGACCCAATAGCGGATGCGATTGAGGCAATCCTCAACGAAGAAATTGGCTTGGCTAAGCCAGACGATCTAGCCTTTCTCGAATCTCAGGCTCATCGCATAGCCGGTCGAATTTCGAACCATCTTCGTAAGCTGGGTGTTTGTCGAGAAACATGTGAAAGCCAGACAGAAAGTGGAACAGCCGTTTGTTGGCCGCGATAATCCCCTCCAAGTCGGGTTTCTCATAAACGAATACGCAGTCTCGCAATCCTTCGCCGGTAACTAAATCACGCGGGTCGCCGAGTAGCAAGGCGTTCGGCAATCTATTATCCCAGCCCCAGAGATGATGGGCCAATTTATCTCGCGACTTTTGATTGGTCTTGGCGATTGCTAGGATAGCCGTCAAAAGGCGAAAGACCTTTGGCTCTAAGAACCGACGACCCACGGCGGTAATCACGCTGGTTTTTGCAGACTGAGTTTCGAGGGCAAGGTAAGCGGTTGAAGCTTTGTCCTCGGGACCGCCAAGCATCCGGACGTAGACCAACATAAGCATGTAATCTACGCTGGTCCAACTGGCGATGCACCGCATAGCTAGGGCGGCTAAATCCGGAGCGTTGGTAATGGCGTCTTCGCCGCCGGACCCAAATATGACGTACGCGAGTGGACCGATTTTCTTACCGATTGGTTGTGGCATGACGGATGACAAATCCCCCAAGGGCAAAGACCAGGAAAAGGGCGACGAGGTTTTGCGCCGCCTACTGAAGACGCCACCGCAGCCGCATGACAAGAAAGATTCATCGCGCACGGCGGCCGCTAAAGAAGCGGCAAAGCAACCCATAAAACATAAGCGTTGACTCTCCTATAGCGGCCGTCACACCATATCATTTTTGGTGTGGAGGGCTGGCTATGAGACTAGCGATAATTGCACTTGCGATTTCGGCAGCGATCACGTCAACAGCGGCCGCGCAGGGCGACGGCCCTGTAATTATTCCCGATAGAATCCAACAGTTGGCGACGGAATTTCCGGTTGCTGAACGACTGCATATCAATTGGGCGAATGCCTCACTTGAAGATATTGGCCGCTATATCGGGCTGCTTTCTGCCGTAAACGAAGTTGCAAATTCCATAGCCGCTAAGAACGAACGCAAGACCGCATCAGATGACGACTATCGGGCAGCCTTTTCCGTATTTTGTTTCTGGCCTGTAAATAAGCCACCGCTAGCGGAGCCGTACTGGAACCAAGCGGCGGCGGCGTTCGGCAGCGAAAAAGTCCGCGCCGCGCTCGGATCGAGCGTAGGTCCGCTTGCCGTTGCCCTCCCGGCAATGATTAAGGACGGAAACGCAAGCGACGAAGTGCTGAAGAAATGGCCGCAAACTCGGGCAGATATATGAAGTATGTAATCGACTTCGAAAGTTTGAAGAATGCCAAGTAACCTAATTCCGTTCTTAGTAATTGTTCCAGTCATTGACCTTTCGATCGCCACGTATTTTGTTTACTCAACCCATGCAGCATGGCGGTCTGCGCCGCCTTTTGAAAATGAAGAGAAGACAGACGAAAGATCACTAGGAGCAACGGTAATACTTGCTCAGCTAGGAGCGGTGATAACCGGATCATCCATCATATTAGCTGGGATAGCAGCTTTCGTCGCCTTGGCAGGCGCCGCGATTGGTGAGTTTGAAAAATTTTACATTCTATATGCGGCGATATGGGCAGTGTTTGCGATGGCAATATCGCTTTTTACTATGTCAACGCTGCCACACCGCACGACTACGCAGAATTTTGTTAAATCGCACGGCGTTGCAATTCTGTGTTCTGCAGCGCTGTATTTTTGCCTAGCCTCCAGCGCTCGATTCCTATTCGCGGTAGGGTCGATATTATTTTGAGGATCTTTTCCAACGCAGGAAAGCGCGCGCCTTCTGCTTAGGCGTAACTGGCTTCACCAATCCGCCGATAGGTAAGGCGCTTGTCGCGAGCCATGCGAAGCAGATCGGCGGCGCGTTCGGCGTCCGAAATCTTCAAGGCGGCGCGGCGGTTGTAGCGGAAATCGAACTCGACCAAGTAGCGGTGCAAGTGCCCCTCGCCGCAATGCTGATAGACGCCGATTATGCCGCGCTTAAAGACGGAAAACACGTTCTCAATCGTGTTGGTGTGGACTTCGCCGCGAGCATATTCCTTGGCCGAATGCTTCACGGTGTCGTGATTGGCGAACTCTAGGCCGGTGATCGGATAGAGGTTGCTTTCGTCGGTGTAGAGCGTCGATTTGCGGTCGGCGTTGCGGACCAGGATATCGCGCACCGTGGCTTTGGTGGCGTGCTGGACATGGAAGGAACGGACAGAGCCGCCACGCTCGACCAGCGCGACAATGGTGCGCTTCTGTGCGCCGCCGCTCTTGCCTTTCTTAAGGAAAGGACGGCCCTTGCGCTGCGGTGAGACATAGGGAACGTCGCGCTTGCCGATGTAGGTTTCGTCGGCTTCGATGGTCTTTCCTTCGCCACCAAGCGGACCGGACGATGCAACATCTTCTTTCATGGCTTCACGAATGCGGTGAGCCATGAACCAAGCGGTCTTGTAGGTGACGCCAAGCATACGGTGGAGCTGGTGCGCCGACATGCCTTTCTTGGACGATGCATAGAGGTGCGAAGCCAGCACCCACTTGTTGAGCGGAATTTTGGAGCGCTCGAAAACGGTGCCGACCGTCACGGAAAAGGCCTGGCGGCATTCGTTGCACTTGTAGACGCCGGGACGAGTGGACTTGCCCGCAAGCTTGGTGATGCGCTCAGGATTGGCATTGCCGCAATGCGGGCAGAACGGACCATGCGGCCAATGGATGGCTTCGAGGTGTTCACGGGCCTTGTCGGCGTCGTGGTAGATTTCGGCGGTCAGATCGAACATTGCGGTAACTCCTTGGGTTTGTTATCGCAAATCGGCCCTGGTACGTCAAGTATATAATTAGGCAAATTTTCCTATGGCCTCTTGCCGCAGCCTCGCGGCCTTGCGCGGCCGGTGCCGCCACACCTATAGATTGAGCTGCCGCGACAGGCTCCGGCGCAAGTTTGTCGGAACCAACTCCGGTTCGACGGGTTCGACCTTCAGTCGCAATGCGACAGACCGCACAACAGAGGAACCGTCTTGCAACAAGAAGGAGAAGATCATGCTCATCAAGATTCTCGCCGCTTCGGCCCTGACGCTTGGCCTCGCCACGGCGGCGGTGGCCGAGAGCGCCGGGAACGGTGGCGCGGCCGGCAGTGGCCAGTCGGTGACGGTGGAACCGAGGACGCCGGCCAATTCCCCACCCGACCAGATGCTGCCCGATGACATGTCGCTCGACATGGGCACGACTGGCAGCATCTATGGCGGCCCGACCTATGACGGCGCGACTTATGACGGCATGAATTCGAATGCCGACCGGAACTGCCCGGCGAGCCCGCAGGGCGCGCAGCCGGATGCGAACAACCTGTCGCCCGGCACGGCATCGCCAAGCGTCAACGACAATCACTGCGGCAAGTAAGGCCGCTGTATCGTTGAGAGTTTCGTCGCAAGGGCCGTGGAGTTCCTTCACGGCCCTTGCTTTTACGGCCACGGCGCGCTTGCGGGAACCATGACCCATCGTGGCCGTTGCAGGAAGAAAAAGAAAAAGGAGAAACCCGATGGCAGACAACAACACCGGCACCACTCCGGCAAGCGGCAACGGCAAGGGCACGACGAGCGCCGCGCGCAACAGAGGCTCCTCGCGCCGCGGCGGGCGGCCTTCGGGCGCTTCCGAGGCGGCGATGAAGAAACAGATCGCGGAGCTGAAGCGCGAGGTGAGCCGGCTCAACCGGATGCTCGCCGACCAGGCCGAGGAGACCGCTCACGGCTGGTACCAAAGCGCGGCCGACCGGGCCTCGGACTTGTACAGCGGCGCGGCCGATCGGGCCTCCGGCTTGTACAGCGGCGCGACCGGCCGTGCCTCGCACGCGGCCAGGCAATTGCGCAGCCAGGCGCAGAGCGTGTCGGAAACGGTGCAGCACAATCCCGGCACCTTCTCGACTGCGGTCGCGCTCGGCGGGGTGATCGGCGTGCTGGTCGGCCTCGCCCTGGCCAGAAGCTCGCAGCCGGAGCCGGACTGGTTCCATCGCTGGCATCGCTAAAGCGCGAGACGGCTTTGCCGTCTCGTCGCTGCCGCACAGACCTGACAGAAAAGCCGGCCAAGCGCGAGACGGGCTCGCCCGTTTCGTCGCTGACCCCCAGATCTGACAAAAAGGGCCGGCCAGGCGCGAGACGGCTTGCGTCTCGTCGCACGGGAAGGCAGGCCTTCAGGGGCATCTTGCAAGGCGATCCCGCTATTTCGGATGGGCTGCGCCCTTTTCCTGGAATTGCTCACAGGCTGGTCATTAGCCGGACCTTATGGAATCATTCCGCATTGGAATCGCGGAGAGCGGGCATGGACAAACCTGCCATGGCATCCGTCTTTCGGATGCGGCATGCGCCGGCAAGCATTTTGGGCGTTCGCAGCCTGGGCCGGGGCCAGGCGGATCCGATCTTCCACTCTCGGCCGCTCGGCGAAGCCATCCGCTTCGTCGCCGAGGCCGACGGCCTGTACGACCTGAGCGCCGTTGCCATCTCCTATGGCGACCGCTCGACACCCCCGCTCGGCAGCCGCGAGGTCAGGCAGCTCTGGACCGAATATGGCCAGCGCCTGATTGAGGCGTAGGGCACTTCCCCCGGATCGGAAACGCCGCTCGCGCGTTTTTGAGGCGAGGTCAATGGGAGGAAGCGCCATGAACGTCGCCAATCTGCAACTCGAGGGCCTGCTGATGGCCGTCGCGGCAATCAACCATACGCTGGTGCGCAAAGGAGTGCTGACGGTCGAGGAGATCGACATCGCGCTGCGCAAGGCCGAGGCCGTGGAGACCGGAGAAGACCGGTCCGAGGGCATGTCGGCGTCGAGCCGCGACGCCGTCAACTTCCCGATCCGGCTGCTGGAGCTCGCCAACCAATGCCAGCCGGAGGCGGACATGCCGTCCTTCTCCAAGCTGGCGCGCATGGTCGGTCAGATGAAGGAGCCTTATAACGACCAGATGTAAGGCGGTAGGAATCCGCTTTCCCCGGTGATGCCGGCGCCGCCCCTCATCCGCCCTGCGAGCACCTTCTCCCCGTATAGTCACGGGGAGAAGGATAAGCCTACGCCCGGCGCGGCCAGCCCTGACGCAGGGCGAGCACGCTACCCGGCCCGTGCGCGGCGGCATAGAGCAGTCCGGCGGCGAAGGGGAAATGCGACATGAAGGCGCCGAACTCGGCCTGCTCCGTAGCCCAGTGCGAAGGACCGTGGAAGGCAAAGCCGAGGAAGGTGACGTAGATCGCGCCGATCAGCGCCAGCGGCGTCAGATAAGCGCCGGTCAGAAAGGCGATCACCAGCAGCGTCTCGAGGATCGCGGCGCACCAGGCCAGGAACAGCGGGAACGGGAAGCCGGCGGCGGCGATGTAGCCGGCGGTGGCACCCATATCCATGAACTTGAACGCCACCGCCATCGCGAACATGGCTGCGAAGATCAGGCGAGCGATGAGAATGGCGGCGGTCTGCCAGGTCGATTGCGTTTCCACGTCTGTCCCTCCGGGTTGTTAAAGCGGTTGATGTGCTCAAAGGACGGACGAAGGGCGATGGTTCCGACAGGGGTGGGGAAAATTGTTTTTTTTGGCGGAGGCGCGGCGCCTCTCCTTCTCTCCTTGTGGGAGAAGGTGGATCGGCGCGCAGCGCCGAGACGGATGAGGGGCGCTGGAAGAAACGCGGTCTAAAAAGACATAGCAATTTTAAGCACTTAGATCTTCAAGGCAGCACTCCGTCCAGCACCCCTCATCCGTCCGAGCTTCGCTCGGACACCTTCTCCCACAAGGGGAGAAGGAGAGGCGTCAGCCCGCCTTCGCCTGCGGCGGATGGCTGATCGAATCCCGCACCCGACCATACTCGGCGCCCCAGCGGTCGGTCATGTCGCAGCGTATGTCCCAGAGCTCGGGGAAGAAGCGATGGCGAGCGCCGCCCTCCAGGATTTCCACCGGCCGGCCCTTCAGCGACTTCGAGCCGAGCCCGATCGAGCGGTGGATGAGATAGAGGTGGTTGGCGCGGAATTTCTGGAACAGCTCGTCGAACTCGATCAGCGCCTCGGCCACGACATAGGCGTCGCCGTGGTCGTAATGGGCATCGTAGATGTCTGCGACGGAGAGCCCGCGGGCGTCGAGATAGGCGTGCTTGAAGGCCCGCCGGAGGTCCGGCGGCAGGCGCAGGATGAACTTGAAGCCCGGGGATTCCTGGCCGCTGCCGTTGCCGAGCTCGAGGCGGACCTGCTGGTATTCCTTGGGCGACATGGTTTCCAGCACATCGAGCTGCGCCGTCATCAGCCGCATCAGCCGGTGGACGCGGCCCATCAGCGTGACGACGCGGTGCGTGTCCTGCTTTTCCAGATAGTCGAGCACGTCGACCAGCGTGTAGGCGATGAGCTTCATCCACAGCTCCTCGACCTGGTGCACGATCTGGAACTGCAGCTCGTCGGCATTGACCATCTCGGCCAGCGGCTTCTGGCAGGAAAGCAGTTGGTCGCATTTCAGATAGACGCCGTAATCGCGCATCTCGGGCGCCTCGATGCGGGTGTGGTAATCCGATTTGTCCATGGCTCGTCTCCTCGCACGGGCTTCGTTCGACAGATGGCCAAAGGATAGCGCTTCCAGCTTGAACATTGTTCCTTTCTGTTATCCAATCTGCCAAAAATGGAGTACGATTTACCGCAGTTCAGATGATTTTGGAGAACGAAAGATGCTGGATAGCGTCGACCGCAGGATCGTAGCCGCGCTCGAACGCGATGCGCGCATCTCCTTCGGAGAACTCGCCGAAGAGGTGGGCCTGAGCAAGACGCCGTGCTGGAAGCGGGTCAAGGCGCTGGAAGAGGCCGGCGTCATCCGCGGCTATTCCACCCGCATCGATCCGGCCGCGATCGGCTTCGGCATCGAGGCCTTCATCCAGGTGTCGATCGACTTCGAGGTGTCGGACGCCTTCGAGGCGGCGGTGAAGAAGCACCCGCTGATCCGGCGCTGCTATGCCACGACCGGCGAGGCCGACTATCTCCTGCAGGTCGTCACCGTCGACATGAGGGCGCTGGACAGGATGCTGCGCGCGGAGCTCAGCCGGCTGCCCGGCGTGCGCCACACCGTGACCTCGATGGCGATGCGCGAGATCAAGGGCGATATCTCGTTTGCCAACGCGGCGGGGCATGCGCTGAGAGGATAAGGCCGCGGATACCGGCCGTAGAGCGGGTCCCTGACTTTTTCTGGGACGGTCGAGAACCGACGTTCAACCGGTCTATAGTCACGCCCGGGGCTACGCGGGTGACTGATATCATGTCGATCAAAACAGGCGCGGAGCCTGTCGGGCGATTGCCGGCAGGACGCTTAGGTTGCGCCTTCATGATGAATGCCGATATGGCGCGCCGGTCCTTGCCCATTCTGGCGGCGGTGCTGCTCGCATCGACCATGCTGCCGCCGATGGCAGCGCGCGCGGCGCCGATCGCGCCGGAGCCGCGAGGCGGATTCCACCAGCCGATCGATCGGAAGGCACAGTTGCAGGCGGCCAAGCGCCTTCTTCTGGCGCAAACCTCGGGCGGCAACGGCGGCAATGGTGGGAATGGTGGTAACGGCGGCAACGGCGGCGAGGCCGGCGGGAACGGTGGGAATGGTGGCAACGGCGGTTCCGCTGGCGGCGATGGCGGCGACGCTGGCGGCAATGGCGGCGAGGCCGGCGGGAACGGCGGGAACGGTGGAAATGGCGGCGACGCCGGCAACGGCGGCGGCCCCAGCCATCACAACACCAATTTCGGCCATTCGGACGGCGGCACGCGCTCCTGCGGAATCTTCCAGGGATCGTCTTGCTGAGGCGGCTTGGAGCGTGATCCCGATAAGTGGGAACCGGTTTTCGGAGAAGATCATGCTCCAACAAAGAGTTGGATCAGGATGACGACTCAACGAAACGTCACCCTGATCTAAGACGCGTCGCGATCTGTCAGATTCGCTCCATGCGCTTTGGGTTCTGACCTACGCATGTCTTTATCCCGAAGCGGTTCCCGCTGTCGGGAGACACGCTTCAACCTCGAGCGACCTCGGAACCACCGGCGGCGGGAAATGCAGGCCGCGGATCGCTGGTGGACCGCGCTACGGGCCGGTGCGGTAGGCGAAACCGTCGATCGCGGCCTGCCAGTAGTGCTGCGTCCGGATCTCGAGCCGCGTGATGCGCCTGTAGTCGGCCGCGAAGTAGACCTGTCCGTTGGCCGACAGCGCAAGCTGGTCCTCATAGACCGGCTCATCGCCCCGCCAGGCCTTGAGAATAAGCGTCTCGCCCTCCGCGTCGTCCCAGCCCGCGCCGAAATAGGCGCCCGTGAAATCGAACGGCTTGTCGCTGAACACCTGCGCGGGATGGCCCGAGCTGTTGTAGGCGATGAATTCGCCCGACATCGTGGTGTTGATGTAGCCCGGGCCGGCGGTGAAGCGCTGGTGCATGGCAACGAGATTGTACCAGTCGAGTCCGCCATAGCCGGACGGAACTTCGAACACGCCCGGTGTCGTCATCAGGTCATCGAAGCCGACGACATGCTCTATGGGCAGCGGCTCCCCGGCGGGTCCATCCTTGCCCGAGAACGCGGAGAGCACCACGGGCGCCGTGCCGGCGACCACCACGTGCCGCCGCTCGGTCGTCGCGCCGGCCGAGACGTCGACCAGCCAGGCGCCGGGCGCCGCGGGCTGGCTGAAGCGCCAGGTAGCGGTCCAGCGAATAGGAACGTCCGCAGGGCGTGAGCGCGATCAGCAGTGCTGCGACGGCAAGCAGATAGGTATGGTGGTGGGTCCAGGGCTCGCGCCCTAGGCTGGAAGCCGAAATAGTAATACATCGCCAGCCCAACCGAGCCCGTCCAGATGGCTGCGACGCGGCTGGAATAGCCGACGAAGAGGAGCGCTGTCGCGACGAAGAAATTGGCGGCGAGGAACAGGCCGGCCGGCGATTGGTCCCTATAGAGCAGCAACTCGCCCGCCCAGCGCGACCAGAACAGCATCGCCAGGCCGACACGGATCAACGCCGACGAACGCGACGAGCCCTCTGTATCGACCGCCCAGCCGACGAAACGCGCGGCAATAGCGTGCCCCAGCCGCCAGCCGGACCAGTCGGCGGCGGCGTCAGTCGGCGCAGGCATTTTCGGCATCGGTACGGACAATCTGCCAGCCGCTGCGCGTGGCCTGGCGCGCGCGGACACGGATGTCGGCGCCCTGCCCGGCTGCTGTGCAGAGCCGCCTGATGACGGACGCGAGCTCGGCGCGGCTTTCGATCCACTTCAGCCCGCCGTCGCGGCGAGCGCCGAGCAATTCGAATCGGTCGAGCGGGACAAGCGTGCCGTCCGGCTGGCGGATCTCGAAGGAGGCGTCGATCACGCCCATCCCGATCGCGCTGAACATGGTCCATGAGCGCAGCCATGCCGTCTGCACCCCGAGGACCTGCTCGGCGACCGGACCGGCGATCATGAAGCCGGCGATCGCGACGAATGCGAACAGCCGCAAGCGTCCCACCGAAACGCGCCCGGCAGGCTTCGCATCCACTCTGATCGAACTGATCGAAACGAATTCCGCCACCCGCGCACCCTCGGCGGCGACTATAGAGCGGTTCACTGCCCGTTCTAGACCATCCCAGAAAAAGTCAGAGCTCGACGTCGCGCCCGAGCAGCCGCACCGCGACCTCTATGGCGATGCGCGAGATCAAAGAAGAGGTATCGTTTGCCGAGGCGAAGGAGGCCTCGCGGAACTGCGCCGCAAGGTTGGGTCAGGCCCGTCGAGCCGGGTCCTCATCAGCAGGCTCGGTCAGCCGAGCCGCCTCTTCCCTCTCGGCGTCGGCCTTGCGCTTCGGACATTCCTCGAAATCATGGTCGCGGCCGCCGCAATAGGAGCAGCATTTGGCGGGGGTGTCGGGGTGCAGCATCGAGGCCATTCCCAAGAATGCACGAAAAGGTGTCCGGTTGCAGCAATTGCGTGAAGCCGCTGCAACCGCCGTCCAGCCCGATGCCCCTATATGTTCGTGCAATTCCTACGGAACCCCGCACACTGTCCTGGAATTGCTTATAAAAGGAGCTCGCCGCTCGCGCGGCGGGCTCCCGCTCAATCATCGCTCACGCGTGGGCGTGGGGATGACGGACGTCCCAGACGGCCCAGGCCGATGCCGCGACCACGAGCACGCCGAGGACGACATGCGTGATCATTACATTCCTGTCGGCAGCGAAGCCCAGGAACCAGGGCGAGACGATCAGCCAGAGCCCGAGGACGAGGTTTACCCATTCTTCCCACTCTGCGAACACCGAAAGCGTTGCCAGGGCAAGCGCACCGAGCAGGACGCCGACAATCCAGGCGTTCCACGCGGGCATCATTGCCGCGGTAAATCCGATGACCCAGGGTGAGACGAACAGGCAGATCGCGAGGACCAGGGTAACCCAGTCCTTGCTCTTCCGTTCTTCCATCAGTTTGCTTGCCATGACAACCTCCATCGATGAAGCTTGACCAAAGCAACTGCTTTTAGCGTGCGACACGCACGCTCTGTTAATTGATGTAATACACTTTTACGGACCTGCAAGGGGAGAGACCTGCGGCAGCCTTGGGTTGCGCGCGAGGCGGCGTCTCCTTATCTGCCGTCCATGGCAAAACTCATCGGGCTCGGCATGGTTGTCCTGACGATCCTCGAGGCCGAAGGCGGCAACGACGAGGCTGGATACACTCGAAAAACCCGCGCCGGATCGGCCCAGCCATCCCTCTGCGGAAAATGGAACGGCTCGTCAGCTGTTGAAATCGCTTGCGTTCTCGGCGCCTAGCTGCGGCACGACGATGGCCTCGAGCGGCGCCGTCAACGACCATTTCATCTGGCCGGGCGAACGTTCGAGGCCGGAGGAGCCGCCGAGCGCTTGCGGCGCCACGCGCTGCAGCACCACCGTGCCAAAGCCCTTGCGCGCCGCCTCATTGGGCTCGCCATCGCCGGCATCGGTATTCGACGTCTCCTGCCAGACAAGGTGAAACCGGCGCTGCGCCTCGGGACCGGTCTCGACCGTCCAGGTGATCCCGACGTGACCGCCCTCACCTGCCAGGGCGCCATATTTCGACGAGTTGGTGCCGAGTTCGTGGAAGGCCATGCCGAGATTCTGCACGGCGTTCGACTGCAGCGTCAGCAAGGGACCGGAGAGCGAGATGCGCTCCTCGTGGCCGAACGGTTTCAGATGTTCCTGGATGAGGTCGAACAGGCTCGCTCCCGCCCATTCCGACGTGACCAGAAGGTCGTGCGAGCGCGACAGCGCCATAATGCGGGCGCGGATCATCTCCTCGAACTCGTCGGGACTGGCAGAGCGCTTGTTGGTTTCCCTCACCATCGACAGGATCACCGCGAACTGGTTCTTCACGCGATGGTTGACCTCGCGCATCAAGAGCCGGATGCGGCGCTCGCTTTCCTTAGCTGCGGTGATGTCGCGGGCGATCGTGGACGCACCGACGATATCGCCGGAAGGGTTCCTGATGGGCGAAACCGTGACTGAAACCGCAACCAGCGAGCCGTCCTTGCGCTTTCGCATCGTGTCAAGGCTCGCCACCCCCTCGCCTTCGCTGATGCGGCCGATGATGTCGGCCTCCTCGTCATGCAAATGCTCGGGGATGAGGAGCAGCATCGATCGGCCGATAGCTTCCTCCGCACTGTAGCCGAACATGCGTTCGGCCGCGCGGTTCCAGTCGGTGACGATGCTGTTCAGGTCCTTGCCCATGATGGCGTCGAAGGACGAATCGACAATGGCGGCTAACCGCTCGTTGGCGCTGGCATTTTCCGATTGGCGGCCCCCGGATTTCACCATGGGTGTTAGCTAGCGCGTCCGGGGCTCAAGGCAAGCGCCTAAGCCTTGGAACGGTCGGGATTTTCGCCGCTGGCCCTCTCCGAGGCCAGTACGCCGAAATCCTGTGACTTCACCCCAGCCCCGGCGGTCAGGAAGCCGTCCGACGCAAGACCGCGGCGCAGCAATTCGCGCACCGCGGCCGACCGGCTCGGCATCCGCTTTTCAAAACGCCAGTTTTCCAGCGCCGCCAGCTCTTCCTCAGTCAGCATGATCTGTAGCCGCTGCGGCCGCTCCAGTTCAACCATCTTCAACCTCGCTCAAAAACCGAGGAATGCCACGAATGAGTATCTGTCTCACTGTGAATAGAAGTAGGGCTTGGCTCAATGGACGTCAAGGAAGACGTCTGCGGCAACGCAGGCTTACGCTAACGATACCAAATTGAGTGCGAACCCGCATTTGATGATCTATACTAACTAATTGATTTATTTATGTCTTTTAACATTTTTGTATTGTCAGACGCGCGGTATGGGCGCATGCTGCCAATAGAGGGATAAACCGTCCGCGAAAGGGAGGGTTTTCCGATGTCACGAGCATTTTCTGACCGGTTGCGCGATGACGCCCATTGCAAGGTCCAAAGGGCCTTGCAGGACAACGGGATCATCAACATCATAAAGTTGTCGGAGGAAATCAGGCTTATCCACGCCGCGGAGAATATCGCCCGAGAGGATATCGAGAGCCTGGTGATGCACGTGGCCCAGTTCTATGGAGCGGCCATCGAGTTCGATGAGGAAACCCTGACGGCGCTCGACCTGCCCGATGCCTGTCCGGCGGACAGCCGCAATGACCTCGAAAAGGCGCTCAGCGAGCGGGCCCGGCCGGACGCTCCGATCAAGCTGCTCCAGCTTGATCGGGGCGGATAACAACCGGCGCCGGACATTCGCCAGGCCCATGACTGTCAACGGATCACCTTTGTCGGTCAGGCCCGCTTGACCTGGCGTTTTTGGGCAGGTTTCTTCGGCACGGCCGCAGGCGTTTCGGCTTCCTGCGCCAATCTTGCGGCGCGCAGGCGCTCCGTCTTGGCAATCCTTGCCGCCGCTTCCAGATCGACAATTTGCCGAGCGACACGACTGGTCATGTCACCTTTCGCTTCGGTTCGCGACGGATTCGGCTTGAACAGCCCGGGTTCGGGTATGTGCTTCATTGCTTCATCTTTCTGAATGGAAAAGGCCGGGCAAAGCCCGACCTCCTCCGATACGCCTCGATGGCCGATGCCAGTACATCCGTGGTCAAAGACGCGAAGCGCTCCGATCAGGCAGCCTGGAGGTTTTCCGCAGAGCTCTTGCCGTTGCGGTTATCCTTGACGATGTCGAAGCTTACCTTCTGGCCCTCGACCAGGGAACGCATGCCGGCGCGCTCGACGGCCGAGATATGAACGAACACGTCCGGCTGGCCATTGCCCTGTTCGATAAAACCGAAGCCCTTGGTGGCATTGAAAAACTTCACGGTTCCAGTAGTCATTGCGATCTCCTTTCGAAATCGGCGCAAATTATCGCCGCTTGGCCACTAGCCAAACGCCGCGCTTTCGAAATTGAGATGGAATATCGTCAGGGCGCCAAAGCGCGGAAACAACGTTCGTTCAACAAGATCGATGCGCCATACATAGCGCTGAATTTCGACAGCGGCAAGGGAGCCTCGGGCAATACTTTCCGGGTGCCAAGAATTTTCCCGATACGTTCCAAGCTCTTCACATGGATCGAGGCGTTGGCCGCACACCGTATTCCCGGATCGAGGCACCTATGCGTCGGCTGTCAATCCGCCGAGCAGATAGAGCCCGACCTCATACTTCGCCGGCGAAACGCCCGCCTGGTGGGCCTGCCAAAGATTATCCTTGAGGTCCGCCTCCTTGACGGCCAGCGCGAGCTCGTTGGACCCCGCGCGGCAGATGAAGTACTGCTCGCTTTCGTCCATCCGTCTGGTCAGAGCGTCGACGGCCGCGACGACGGACAAGCTGAAGCCCGCCGCACCGAGCCGACCGAGCGTCCACCCTTCGCCCTTCTCGACCACGTCGTGCAGATAGGCGACGGTTTTCTCGTCCAGCGTTTCGACGGCGTCGGCAACACGCCTGACATGTTCGATATAGGGGCGGCCGGTCTTGTCCTTCTGGCCGCGATGGGCCTCCTCGGCGATCTTCGCCGCGTGGTAAAGCATGATCTCTCTCTCAATTTGGAAGCCCGCCCCGGCGGGGACATCCGAGGCGGGCTGGATCGGGCTCTGGAATACCCAGTCCATCGGCGCGCCCTTCACGGGGGTGCGGAACCGCGCGCCATGAACGAGAACATCAGCAGCGTCTAAAGGTTCCCTCTCCATGTCGCGATTCCAAGGATCGGCCAAAACAGGAACTCGAGGCCGGCGCCGCCGTTAGCCCATCATGCAAAGAAGGAGGTCCCGCCATGGATTGGAACCGCGTCGAAGGAAACTGGAAACAGGTCAAGGGCAAGGTGAAGGAACAGTGGGGCAAGCTCACCGACGATGACCTCGACCGCATCGCGGGAAAACGCGACCAGCTCGAAGGCAAGATCCAGGAACGCTACGGCATCGAGAAGGATCGCGTCCGCCGCGACATAGACGACTGGGCGAGGCGCCAGGGCTGGTAGCGGCCAGGTAAATGATGCCGCGGGCCATCAAGCCGGCCTGCGGCTTCAAGCAGGGATTTTTGATTTCAGAGCAGTGACATTATATTAGTTGACTAATGATTTATGGCACGGTGAACCGATGGCCAGGAAGAAATCGAGACCGGCCTTGTCCGCCATAGCGACAGCCTCCCGGTCGGAGGTTAGCGAGGCCGTCTATTTTGCCCGCAAGTGCGGCCTTACCCCCGAAGAAGCGCTGCGGATCATGCGCGAGGCGCAGATTACGCCCGCGCTCAAGTCGCCAGATAGCGCAAAGCGGAAGCACTGAGCGGCAATCGCGCCGATCCAATTTCTTCAAAAGCCGGCAGTCCGGCCGCTAGCCGGGCGACGCATTACCGCGGTTCTTCGCGAGGTCCTTCAATGCCTTGAGAAAGATCGGAGCCGCCAGATCGCATTTGCGTTTGGACGGCCCATTGGTGTGGATGACGATTTCGGCCTGTTTCAGGGTCAGGCCGTGCTTTTGGGCGAATTCGAGCGGTTCATAGGCCTGCTCCCAACCTGGCCCTGTCTTCAGCATTGTGACGGTTTCCTCCCGCGATCGATTGATAGGTGGCAACGCGTCCGGCTCAACAAGGTTTCATGGCATGCGCCAGGTCGGCGCGCCGGACTGCAGCCAGCGCCCCGAGCGCCCAAATAATCGTCAATAACAAATGATCGGTTTGGGCCATGTCATGGCCGAAATTCTCTCCGGAACAAGTCGGTTCGAATGGAGTTGAGGCTGACCAACCAATCAGGAGATGCAAGGCAATGGCAACGACGAAAGCGGCCACGAAGAAAGGCCTGAATGAACTTTTCCACGACACGCTGAAGGACATCTATTTCGCCGAGAAGAAAATTCTGGCGACGCTTCCCAAGATGGCCAAGGCGGCGCAAAGCGATGACCTGAAGGCTGCCTTCGAAAAGCATCGCGGCCAAACCGAGGAGCATGTCGCGCGCCTCGAGGAGGTCTTCGAGGTGATCGACAAGAAGCCGGCTGGCAAGACCTGCGCCGCCATCATGGGCATTACCGAGGAAGGCGCCGAGATCATGGAGGAATACAAGGGATCGCCCTCGCTCGACGCCGGTCTGCTGGCGGCGGCGCAAGCAGTCGAGCACTATGAAATCTCGCGCTATGGGACCCTGAGAACCTGGGCCTCCGAACTCGGGCTGACAGAGGCAGTCAACCTTCTCGACAAGACGCTCGGCGAGGAGAAGGAGACCGACGCCGCGCTCACCGAACTTGCCGAAACCGCGGTCAACGTCGCAGCCGAAGCGGCGTAGCGGAAGACAGGATCTTCCCTCAATTCTGCTCTTCCTCGAGCCCTGGCGATACCTCGCCGAGGCTCGTAACCCCGCTCGGGCCGGCATATGGAAAAAGCATTCAATCGAATGGCGGAGGCAGTCGCCCGCGCCACCGGCAGGCCGTGGGCCTTTGCCCTTTGCGTGGCGTCGGTTCTGATCTGGGGTGTCACCGGCCCGGTCTTTCACTATTCCGAAACCTGGCAGCTCGTCATCAACACCGGCACCACGATCGTCACCTTCCTGATGGTGTTCCTGATCCAGAACACGCAGAACCGCGACGGCGCAGCCATCCAGGCCAAGCTCGACGAACTGATCCGCTCGGGCCGGGCCAAGAACGACTTCATCGGTATCGAGCATTTGACGGAGGCCGAGGTCGAGGAGTTCCGGGCCCGCTGCGCCGAAGCCAAGAGATCGCGGATGGCCAAGGCCCAGGTTGGATGACGCCGCTATCGGCGGCTTGGAGAAGAACGCGGCAAGGTGTCCGCCGGCCGGCAGCTGCCTTGGGGAGACACTGCGGAAATGGAACTTCAGTCGCGGCTGATTGTTCCACTGGGGAGGCGGACATCCAGCATGGCCAGATCGTCGCTGCATCTGCTCAAGGGCATAGGCTATTTGATCTCGACGGTGAGCGTCATCCTGCTGGCGACCGTGAGTTGGAAAAGCGCATCCCAAAGTCCGTTGCTGATTGCCTGCCTGCTCGGCGGCGCCACGACATCGATCGTCGGCATGTTCTGCCGCTGGCTTTCCTACGAAGTCGAAAAGCGTCAGGAGGAGCGACAGGCCCGAGGAACGCCAGACCGCGGATCGCCGGGCAGCAGCATCAGCAACCCTGCCTCCGCCGCTGGAACGCCGAGACCAGCACCGCGATCAGGCCGCTGATGACGATCCATGTGACGACCTCGCCGTCCGACACGCCCGGGTTCCGGGACCCGCCCGGCCTTCCCGTCTCAGTGCTGGCCGCCAGCACGGGGGCGAGATCCTGCCGGCTGCCGCTCCGCACCGAATAGGCGCGGGTGATCTCGGCGCCGAAGAGGAAAATCTGGGCCGAGTAGTAGACCCAGACCAGCACGACCATCAGCGCGCCGGCGGCGCCGTAGGAGGTGGCGATGGCGCTGGTGCCGATGTACCAGCCGATCAGCGACTTGCCGACGGTGAACAGCAGCGCCGTGACGACCGAGCCGACGCCGACGTCGCGCCATTTGAGCCTGCGGTCCGGCAGGACCTTGTAGATCGCCGCGAAGAGCAGCGCGATCAGCACGAAAGAGACGGCAGTGTTGATCGCGCTCACAATCAGCTCGCCGAACGGCAGGCGCTGGTTGATATATTCGCCCAGCGCCGAGATCGCCGTGCTTGCGGCGAGCGACACCAGAAGCATGAAACCAAGAGCAGCCACCAGACCGAGGCTCGCCGCCCTCGCCCGCACCAGGCGCGACAGCGAGACGCCATTGGGCTTGACCTTCCAGATCTGGTTCAGCGACTGCTGCATCTCGCCGAAGACCCCGGAGGCCGTGACAAGCAGCGCGATCAGCCCGATGACGGTGGCCAGCGTGCTGGAGCCGCGATGCGAGGCGGTCTCGATCGTTGCCTTGAGGAGGTCCGCGCTCTGCGGGCCCATCACGCCAGCGAACTCAGCCGAAAGCGCGAGCTGCGCGGCGTCGTTGCCGATGACGATGCCCGCGATCGCCACGACGATCAGGAGGACCGGCGCCAGCGAGGTCGCGGCGTAGAAGGCCATCGCCGCCCCATGGCTCAGCGCATTGTCGTCGAGATAGCCGGCGACGCTCTGCGTCAGCAGAACCCGGGCTTCCTCGAACACACGCGGCATATCCCTCACCATCTATTTCGAAAGGGGGATGCAGGTTGGGACAATCGACGTTTTGCCATGCGCGGCCGCCCAAATTGGGCGGGCCGGGTGGGACAAGAGCTCGACTGCCTTTTCGTTGGCCAGGGTGTGAAGCCGGAAAAACCAAACCCTGTTCTCTTTACCACCGGGTCCGGCTGACGCGGCCCGCTGAGGTCAATTCGGAAAGTGCACGATGGTTCCGGGCTCGCTGCCGCGGATTTGGGGCTATATGGGATCGCATGTCGGGCCCGTGCCCTGTCGGCAAGAAACCGCCCCGGATGGAACAAACCGGGGCGGAAAATCGTGGGAGACAGTTCCGGTGCCCGGGACTACCAGACGGTAACTCGCCTGCCCCCGAAAAAATTTCGAGCCAGGCTGATCCGGCGCCCTTATTTTGGCTGCTGCTGCGGCAACTCGCCGGGCTTGATTACCGGCATCTGGCTGTTGTCGTCCGGCGGAACGGTGGCGTTCTTGTCGCCGGTGGGCGGCGGCTTCAGCACACCGTTGCAGTTGTCCAGCGTTTCCGACAATTCGGTCGTGTCTGCCTGCTGCTTCTGTTGCTGATCCTTGGTGTTGGGCTTGGCCTGGCAGTCCCCTGGTTGTTGCAGGTCGGGGACGAGCTGCTGGTCCATCGGCTGATCGGCAGTCTGAGCGGCTGCCGGCAGCGCGGACATCATAACGACGGCCATGGTGAGAAGAATTTTTTGCATGGGATCCTCCTCCTGGGTTAGTAACCCCCGATGATCGGCAGGATCTCGCCGGTAATGTAGCTCGAGCACTGCGGCGAGGCCAGGAACACATAGGCCGGCGCGATCTCCTCCGGCTGGGCGGGCCGCCTCATCGGCGTTTTGGCGCCGAACCGCGCGACGTTCCCGGCCTCCTTCTCCGACGGGTTGAGCGGCGTCCACACCGGGCCCGGCGCCACAGCGTTGACGCGGATGCCCCTGCCGATGAGGTTGCCGGAGAGTGCCCGCGTGAAGGCGTGAATGCCGCCCTTGGTCATCGAGTAATCGATCA
>NZ_RZOZ02000238.1:0-297 GCF_003999155.2 Mesorhizobium sp. M1D.F.Ca.ET.231.01.1.1 | reverse complement strand
GCCATCCAGGCGGGCTCGGCCGAAGTCGATGTGGCGATCGTTGGCGAGGGGCTTGCCGGAACCGCGCTCACGATCGTGTTGGCCAAGACCGAACGCAAGGTGGCGCTGGTCGATCCGCATCGTATCCACCATGAGGAATTCCGGGCCGAAAAGACCCGCACCGAGCAGATGGCGCTGTTCGAGAAGCTCGGCCTCGGCCCGGTTTTCAGGTCTCTCGTCACGCCGATGACCGACCTCCATGTCTTCCGCTTCGGCGAGCTGTTCGAGCGCAAGGATGGTCCGGAGTTCGCTTTTTCC
>NZ_RZOZ02000237.1:0-297 GCF_003999155.2 Mesorhizobium sp. M1D.F.Ca.ET.231.01.1.1 | reverse complement strand
TTTCTTGCCTTGGCATGAAAAGTCTCCAAAGCGCCGACTTGGCGTCAAACTGGACGAGGCGCCGTCGAGCGTGTTCAATCAACGCTTTCGCCAAGCAATTCCAGACGTGAAAAAGGCCGTCTCGCGACGGCCTCTTCCCTGATGCCACCAAGACATGACAGCTACATGGATCAGAACGTCTTGCGGACCTTGTCCTTCACGTCGCCATAGGCCTTCTGCACCTTGCCGACGAGCTTGTCGGCGGCGCCTTGGACCTGGGTCCGCCGGTTGCCGGTGGCCTTGCCAGATCGGAAGAGC
>NZ_RZOZ02000236.1:0-297 GCF_003999155.2 Mesorhizobium sp. M1D.F.Ca.ET.231.01.1.1 | reverse complement strand
CTGTTTGATGCACATGCGGCGTCTATCGCCATTTGGCAGAAGAGCCGCGCGTGTGCCTGGCAGTGCTCCGACGGGCCGTCGCTATAATCCGATTCCATGCCTATCCGTTTTGATGCCGCCGACGCGCACTGGCGTGTCGCTCCCTTGCCTGGTTTCAGTGCTGCGCAAAAAGACTGGTTGACCCGCGGCGGTTCGTTGACCGCGCATCTGCGCGTGCTCGGCGCGGTCGCCGTGCGCGTTACCCGTGAGGGCGTGGCGCTGCCCTGGGCCGACGAGCATGCCGCGCTGGGTCTTTGC
>NZ_RZOZ02000235.1:0-297 GCF_003999155.2 Mesorhizobium sp. M1D.F.Ca.ET.231.01.1.1 | reverse complement strand
AGCGATTGGCGCTGCTGTCGAAGAGGTTCTCAGAAATCGTTTTTGAGAAGATCCTCGCTGCGCCTTTCATTCCCGGCGCGCGGGAACTGCTTGAAAAAGCGACTGGGCGTTCCAGGCTTTTCGTCGTTTCCGGAACCCCGCAGCAAGAACTGGTCGAGGTCATCCGTCAGCGAGCCCTTGATCACTATTTCGAGCTGGTCATCGGCGCGCCGACGAAAAAACGCGAGGCCTTCGCGCGGATCTTGCACATGGGGCTTTCGCGCGAAACCGTGGTGGCGGTCGGCGATTCAATCACGG
>NZ_RZOZ02000234.1:0-297 GCF_003999155.2 Mesorhizobium sp. M1D.F.Ca.ET.231.01.1.1 | reverse complement strand
TCGGCGGCGATGCCGGTGCCATCATCCAGTATTCGGGCAATGCGCTGAAGGCCGACGATCCGGCGCAGACCAAGGTGGCCGGCAAGCTCGATTTCGGCGTCGTGCCGAAAAAGGAGAAGGCAATCGCGCAGATGGGCATCTTCATCGCCGGCGTGCCGAAATCGGCGCCCAACAAGGCGAACTCGATCGAGTTCCTGAAATGGTATGTCAGCGCGGAGACCCAGGCGAAGCTCTCGGAAGCGGGCTCTATTCCCGTCAAGCGCAGCGCCTTCGGCATCGCCAAGCCCGGCAACCGGC
>NZ_RZOZ02000233.1:0-297 GCF_003999155.2 Mesorhizobium sp. M1D.F.Ca.ET.231.01.1.1 | reverse complement strand
TTCCGATCTGTCAAGCCGCAGCCAGGCGCGGCAATCCTGCCCGGCCGCGAACCTCCGGTAGCGGTCGAGGCCCGCGATGCGCAGTGCATGGTAGGCGGCCGAGCGTTTTCGCGCGGAGTTGAGCCAGGCGAGTGAGCGCGACGACGCGCCGTTGGCGACCGGCCCGTCGCTGACGATCGTCACTTGGGCGCCGAGTCGGGCGAGATGAACGGCGGTTGAGACGCCGAAGATGCCGGCGCCGATGACGGCGACCTTGAGGGCGGATTTTTCAGTCATGACTGCAGCTTTCGATGATCG
>NZ_RZOZ02000232.1:0-298 GCF_003999155.2 Mesorhizobium sp. M1D.F.Ca.ET.231.01.1.1 | reverse complement strand
GCACAGCGAACCGAGCCCAAGACCCTGCAGGCTGCCCTTGAGGATATAGTTGCGCTCCCACCGCCTCGCCTCTTCGACATTGGCGATGGAACCACCTGCTTTCAGGAAGCCGCGTATGCCCAAGTAACGGAAAAGACTGATGGAGAGCAGCCCGAAAGAAAAGGCCAGGAACAGCGGATTGTCCGTCCGCCAATAGATCATGAATCCCAGGATCCAGTAGCAAACGCCACCGATCACCAGCATGTGGGCGTTGTCGAACAACGACCGCACAAACTGGATGTAAACATCCGCGGGGATG
>NZ_RZOZ02000231.1:0-298 GCF_003999155.2 Mesorhizobium sp. M1D.F.Ca.ET.231.01.1.1 | reverse complement strand
GGCCGCCCGAGCCTTGTTGAACTGGCCGCGGGTGCGGCTTGGGGCAAAATGTGATTTGAGCGAAGCGAGCATTCGCGAATTCGAGCGTGGGCGCCATCTTCCCTCGCCAGAAAGGCTGCTTGCGATGCGCCAGGTATTTCAGGCCGCCGGCGTCGTGTTTTTCGGACAGGACTCCTCCGGCAAGCCGGTCGTTCGATTGCAGGCATCGAGAACCTCGCACGTCACCAATCTCGCCGAGGGCGAAGCAGGGATAATCGGCAACAGCGAAATGTGAGCACAGTTCAAGGAAGCTGCGCCA
>NZ_RZOZ02000230.1:0-298 GCF_003999155.2 Mesorhizobium sp. M1D.F.Ca.ET.231.01.1.1 | reverse complement strand
GCGAGCTGGCGGTGGCGATCCGCGAGCGGCGCGTCAGCGCCAGCTCGCCGGCGGTCAGGAAGGTGGTGTCGGAGTGGGTCATGTGTTTTCTCCGGAGGGAGTGGTGAATGGTGAATGGTAATAGTGAGTAGTGAGTAGTGAGATTAGGCTGTACGCATGCCGCGCACTTTGATTTCTATTTTCCATTCACCATTCACTACTCCCCTACTCCCCTATCTTCAGCGCCGTGCGGAACTCCTTCGTGGTGTCCCGGTGCCGGCCGAGCCCTATCCGAACCGCAACACCACGAAGGAGTTCC
>NZ_RZOZ02000229.1:0-299 GCF_003999155.2 Mesorhizobium sp. M1D.F.Ca.ET.231.01.1.1 | reverse complement strand
GATTGGTTCTCTGGGCGATGCGCTCCCGCGATTCCCCATGTGGATGGCTCCTGCTCCCCGTCATCCGGGTGCCAAATGGTAGGTTGTGCAGTGACCACAGACCCACAGTCGAGAGGAGCCTGCCATATCAAGATTACCACGATCGGTCTGGATTTGGCCAAGAACGTCTTTCAGGTTCACGGTGTCGATGTGAGGGGAACGCCACTGTCCGGCGCCGGCTGCGTCGGAAAGAGGCTCTTTTGTTCTTCTCCCGCCTCGATCCCGGAATCGGCTCGATCACCGCACCCGCCGTTGCGCCC
>NZ_RZOZ02000022.1:0-33528 GCF_003999155.2 Mesorhizobium sp. M1D.F.Ca.ET.231.01.1.1 | reverse complement strand
TGGCGATGTCGCAGATCTCCTCGAAATGCTCGTAGAGGAAGCTCTCCCGGTGATGGTGCAGGCACCATTTGGCCATGATCGAGCCGCCGCGCGAGACGATGCCCGTGACCCGGTCGACGGTCAGCGGGATGTAGTGCAGCCGCACGCCGGCGTGGATGGTGAAATAGTCGACGCCTTGCTCGGCCTGCTCGATCAGCGTGTCGCGGTAGACCTCCCAGTTCAGATCCTCGGCGATGCCGTTGACCTTTTCCAGCGCCTGATAGAGCGGCACCGTACCGATCGGCACCGGCGCATTGCGCACGATCCAGTCGCGGATGTTGTGGATGTTGCGGCCGGTCGACAGGTCCATCACCGTGTCCGCGCCCCAGCGGATCGCCCAGACCATTTTTTCGACCTCTTCGGCCATCGATGATGTGACAGCCGAGTTACCGATGTTGGCGTTGATCTTCACCAGGAAATTTCGCCCGATGATCATCGGTTCGCTCTCTGGATGGTTGATGTTGGCGGGAATGATTGCGCGTCCGCGCGCCACTTCGTCGCGCACGAATTCGGGTGTGACGAAATCTGGGATCGCCGCGCCGAAGGCTTCGCCGTCGCGTTGCAGCTTGCCGCGCATCACCTCGCGGCCGAGATTCTCGCGGATGGCTACGAACTCCATTTCTGGCGTGATGATGCCGGCGCGCGCATAGGCAAGCTGGGTCACCGCCTTGCCGGCCTTGGCCCTGAGCGGCCGGTTGCGAACGGGAAATTCCGGTGTCAGGCGCTCGCCCGCCGCGAATCCGTTGTCTTCCGGCCGGACATGACGGCCGTCATAGGCTTCGACATCGCCGCGTGCCGTAATCCATTCATGGCGAAGCCGGGCAAGGCCTTTTTCGATGCTGGTTTCGACAGTCGGGTCCGTATAGGGGCCGGACGGATCATAGACGGTGACGGGCGGTTCACCCGCCGTCGGATGGACGGAGATTTCTCGCATCGGCACTTTGATGTGCGGATAAAGGACGCCGGACTTGTGGATTTTCCGTGAGGCGGGCAGCGGTCCCGTCGATACGGCGGGGGTGAGGGCATTCATCGTGAGGCTCCTTTGCTCATGCATTGGAGACCCAGTTCTGTGCCGGAAGGATGAAAAGACGCTTCTGTCGACCTGCCGAAACAGGATATCGGGCGTAAACTCCCGCAAAAGCGCTTGCACCGTCCCTACGCCAGTATGAACTGGATCAGGTTCAACGGGTCACTGCGCCGCGAAAGCCAGCAGTATCTCAGCCCCTTGCCGGGACTCCCCTGGTGAATGCGCCGAATTGAACGGGCCGGCGCTATTTTGTCAAGCGCATTTGGCCCGCGGCGCTGATCGGCGGCCAATCAGACCGGGCAGAAAAGCTCGCGCATGCGTCGGGGACAAGTCACCCCTAGAGGAGCGGCGAAGCGCCCACGATAGGCGAACCATCATGCGGATTCGAAACCTTTTCCAGCACGGCATTTCGGGCTTGCCGAACCGACGTTGCTATCGCCCAATTGGGTGAGATTGCTTTAGATGTCTGTCTTGCTCGTCATCGGCAATCCTTCCGCGTGGCTAGACGCCCCGTTTGTTCCCCCAGAGCAGAACATGAAGCTGCGGCAGTACACGCGCCTCGAACCACCTGTCACGGATCACCTTTTCGACCAGCCATTCCATTCGCTTCATCACGCCGGCCATGTCGATGAACGCGTCTTCGTTACCGGGAAGCGGCGGCGTGTGGTTGCCGGGCTGCAGATAGACGGGTAATTGCGGGTAGCGCGCCGCCGCGTCTTTGGCATAGGCATAGTCATCATCGTCGAAGACGACGAGCTTGAGCGCCATCCGCGGCTTATCCTGCGCAGCCTCGACGCAGGTGTCGAACACGGCCCAATCTGTCGTCATTTCGCTTGAGGGCGGCTTGGGGCTGAGCACCAGCACGTCGAGATCCGCGAACCATTGCTTAGGCACCGAGCCTTGGGTTTCCAACGCAAAGCGGTAGCCCTCACCATGCCCGCGCTCGATCAACCGGCCAAGCGGCTGGATGGCCGGATTGCCGCCCGACAGCGACACCATCACGGGCTGACCGCCGGAAAACGAAATGACCTTTTGCCAGACCATCATCGGTTGACATCATCTCCCAATCATAGCGGAAGCGACTGTCCACCGCATGCAGGCTGTCGCACCAGGAACAGCGATAATCGCACCCGCCCGTTCTTACGAACACCGTCGGCAGGCCGATCAGCATTCCTTCGCCCTGAATGGTCGGCCCAAAAATCTCGCTCACGCGGATTCCGGGCTGCAACGCGCAGGTCATGGCCGGTATTCCGCCCAGGTTTTCGGCGTCTCGCTCACCCGCACGGCGGAGGTTTGTGGTAACCGCACCTTGCACCAGTCGTAGAAGTGCCTGGCCAGACATTCCGCTGTGACACGGTCATGCCCCAGGACGTCGTTAAGATGCCGATGGTCGAACGTCCCATCGATGTAGTGCTTGAGCGCCGCCAGGTCTTGGTAGTCGCGCACAAAGCCATGTTCGTCCAGTTCTCCACCTGAAAGTTCCACTACGACGATGTAGTTGTGGCCGTGTAGACGCGCGCACTGATGATCGGATGGCAAGGAGGTGAGCTGATGCGAGGCCGAGAAGTGGAACTCTTTGGTAATGCGAAACATCACGCGCTCCTTGTCTGGACAGCGTGGAGCCAGAAGTCCGCGTCCTCATAGTCTGTCGGATCGGCAATGCCGGCTAGATCGAATGCTTCGCGCCGTTCGATGCATGTCCCGCAGCGACCGCAATGACGTGCGCCGCCCTTGTAGCAGGACCACGTCGCCTCGAACGGTGTGGCGTACTTTGCCCCCTCGCTAACGATGTCGGCCTTCGACATATTCACATAGGGGGCGTAAAGGCGGATATCGGCGTAACCTGCGAGCGCGTGGTTCTGCATCGTCTGAAAGGCGTCGATAAAAGCGGGCCGGCAATCGAGATAGATGAAATGATCTCCGCCGTGCACGGCAGTGGCCACCGCATCGGCTTGCTGCGCGGCGGCAACCCCGAAGGCGATAGCCAGCATGATGGCGTTCCTGTTCGGCACCACCGTGATCCTCATAGGGTCTTCGGCATAGTGCCCGTCGGGCACATCCACACTATCAGTCAGCGCCGAGCCGCTCAGGTTCCGGCCGACATCGCGGATATCGACGATTTGGTGCGGAACACCCAGCCGTTTGGCGCAGATAGAGGCAAAGCCGAGTTCCTTTTTGTGCCTCTGGCCGTAATCGAACGAAAGCAGGCCAATGAGTTTCTGCTCGGTCGCCACCTTGTGAGCGAGCGAAACGGAATCCAATCCGCCGGAGCAGATGACGAGGGCATTCATGGTTTGAGTCCTTGTTTTGACCGGGTAAGGCTGCGACCGGAGATTTCTCTGCGTTCCCCGTACTCCACGGAGCCGGTTTTGTGAATGGGTGGACGCGATTGAGGCGCACGTACCTTGGTGTCAGCGTCCCCAACACGACTTGCACGCGACTTGTCGCGCATCGTCGACCGCCAAGCGGCTGGGGTCGCCGCGACCTTCGTGCATTGGTAGGAGCCCCCCAAACCGGTGCGCAGCGCGATTGTCGAGACGGCGACAAGCGGTGCATTCCCCGACTGGTCGCGCACCATCTCATTGCATGAACAAATCGCGCGGCTTGTCCGCTACAGCGAGGAGAACCGCGACTAATGCCCACCGGAACTAGAGGCCAAGAGGCGCCGAAAATCGTGAGGACGACGTCACTGCGATGCGGTCGGGCAGACAAAGCCGTCCGACCAGATGGAAGAAGACCGGCGCGAGGTGTCTCAGTGGACGAGGTACTGACTTTCGGTCTCGGGTTGCCTTAAAGAATCAGGCGGCCTTGCGTTCCTTCAAAGCCTTCTCAAAGGCATCCTTGATCGGCTTGGATACGTTCCTCGCTAGCTCTCAACATCAATGCCTGGATGGCCTTGGCCTGCTCAGCGGACTTCTCGATCTGTTTGCGCAGGAATGCGCTTTGCAGTTCGAAGAACTCGGACGGCGACTTCACGGCAACCAAAGCTTCGAGGTGCGTGAAGCCGGCTTCGGCATTGGCTTGCAGAGCCGCAATCGTCTTCAGGAGCATCTCGTTGCTGGTGGTCTTGGCCATTTCACGAAATCGCAGCAACGGATTTATGAAGCTGACATGAATTTGCGCGAGTGGGCTGCACCTCGTGCTGCACGAATACCTCAAGAACTTTCTCGAACGCGGGCCGTGGCTGCGACACGTCTTCGCCGACCGCGGCTGTGTCGGACCGAAGCTTAAGGGCGCGATTCAAAAGATCGGCGCGTTCACCCAGGAGATCGGACTGATTTCGGGCGAAGACTTTCCGCTACTTGCGGGCGTTGCCGAAGACGCAGACCGGTGCATTCTTGACTGCCAAAGCGGCTCTTTACATATTTTCACGCCGCTTCGGTCAGCGTCGGACGACGCGGGCGCGACGTCTTAAACGCTCGTTCAGCTGATAGAGGAACTCATGAACGATATGATTTTTGACCCGTCAATCGCCGCGTAGGATATTTGCTTCGCGCGCGGCCGTGACGAAGGCCCTGCGGGCGGTGGGTGGATAGGCCTCACCTCGTAGTACCTTCAGACAGGCATCCATAGCTGTCCTGCGCTTCTCCGTCTGGAGACCAAAATCCCGCAGGAGGATGGTGGCCGCATCATTGACATCGAACACGAAACGTTCTTTGCGATGGCGACCAATCTGAATCACGACTGGCCTCTCAAATTTTGTTAAGCCGGTCATTTCGCCTCGCCCTCCAAGCCGTACCAACCCAGAGCCTGCGATCACAGCCGGAAGAAAAATCGCGTCGATTGATCCCGCTTGCGGGTTGCCCCGGTCGGTCGCTCAATTGAAAGCTTGGTACGAGGCGCAATTCCCATGTTCAATTCGAACAGATGTTGATCCAACTCCTTGTCCGCGGTCGTCAGGCGATGGTTCAGGCGCAGATAGTCCATCCAGGTCGGCGCGCGAAAGGTTTCTGTCCAAAGCGAAGGATCCTGAAGATCGCGCTGGAGATTCCAGTGCCGCGCACCGACGCGGCTTTGCACGCGCCGTCGTTCCTGCATCCGGTCCAGGAAAGCTTCGACGTTTGCCTCCGGTATTGAGTACTCGATCTTAACGACGATCGGCCCGCTTCTCGGCTTCAGGTCGAGAGCGAGCTGCGGCGTTTCGAAGCCAAAAGGATCCTGATCAGAGTCCTGCCATTGACGGATAGGCATCAGCAACCCGGTGGCCGCGACCATTACGAGCGCGACAGCGGAAACCTCGAGGGCTAAGGTAAGCGAATAGTTCTCGGCCACCGTGCCCCACAGCCAACTGCCGGCCGCGATACCGCCAGACGAAAGGGCATAGTGGATCGAGAGCGTGCGACCGACGACCCACCTTGGGCTTGCCAATTGGACACTCACGTCGAGCCCCGTCCAGGTGACGACCCAGCCCGCGCCGCCGAGCGCCAGCGCAATAGCCGCCACCACCACTGAGGAAGTGAGAGCAAGAGACAGACAACACGCCGCACAGGCAATGCATGCCAGTGTTGTCAGCCGCTCCTGGGACAGAGACCGCCTCAAGACATTGTTGCAAATGCCGACGCACAAGGCGCCTGTTCCGAAGCCGGCCATCAGGACACCATAAACGATTGGTCCTCCCCCTAGTTGATTGCGGGCAACGAGAGGCAGGAGCGCGAGTATGGAGATGCTGGTCAGGCCAAAAAGCGCACCACGCGCGATTGCCGCCTTGATCTCCGCCGACAGGGCCGTGAAGCGCGCTCCGTCATGAATAGCAGTGGTCAATGGCTCGCGCGGGAGAGGTGAGGCGCGAACATCCCATTTGCGGCGCCCTATGGTCCACAGCAGCGCTACATAGGTCAGCGTCGCCACAGCGAAAGCTGTCAGAGGTCCAAAGGAGGCAACGACGATGCCACCGAGCGCCGGGCCGACGCTTCGAACGGCGTTGTATCCAACCGAGATCAGCGTGACCGCGGCTGGGACTTCGCGTTTTCGCAAGATATCGCCCACCGACGCGTGCCAGGCAGGATCGGTGAACGCGGCTCCCGCTCCGGCCAAACAGCTGAATGCGAGAACCATCCATGGATTGAAAATCCCCACGGCCGCAAGAACAGTCAGCATCGCCGAGGACAATGCTATCGCGCAACCAGCCGGCGAACATGAGATTGCGGCGGCTGTAGTTGTCAGCCAGGACCCCGGCGATAATCGACAGGACGAATACGGGCAGTGTGGTCGAAGCCTGCACCAAGGCGACCATGACGTCCGACGTCGAAATGGTCGCCATCAGCCAACTGATGGCGACGGTTTGAATGAGCCAGCCAAGGCTGGCGACCTGTGTGGCAAGCCAGATCGAACGAAAGGTCGCATTCTCGAGCGGCGCAAATGTCGCCGACGAAGCCGGACTCGCATCTTCGCGCGCCACCCTGCTCATTGGGTTGAGCCCTCCCTTGGTCTATCGGTCGTGTTAGAGGTGCCCTCCCGGCCCACGTGCCCATGGAGGAATGGCACCATGAGCGCATTTTGTCGGGGCAGCGCAAGATATTTCTTTACCGCTGGCACTCTGGCGCAAGCGATTGCTTTATCTGGAATTGCCACCAACGCGCTTTCATGATTGCTGGGTCCATGTCACGTCCTCGCCTGCTGCCTGAAAAGAATTTTCCGGGCTACGCATACCTGCCTGGCAAACATCCACATCCGGTTCGCGACCCGTTGGGTCACAGTTATCAAAGCGACCCGGTCACCCTTGTTACAGTCGAGGAATCACTCAGTTCAAACGTGTTCCGATGGGGAATCGACCTTTTCAACCACGGGTATTACTGGGAAGCTCATGAGGCTTGGGAGCCTCTTTGGCATGCTGCGAAACAAAGCGCCCAGCATCGCCTGTTCTTCAAGGCATTGATCCTGTTGGCGGCGGCCGGGGTGAAGATCCGCGAGGGAAAGCGGGCCGCTGCCTTGCGGCATGCGGCAAGAGCTGCAGGGCTTTTTCGTCGGGTGGCGCTTCTGCCGAGCCGGCCCTTTGAGGCCGCACTCGGAATCACACCTGCCGCGCTCGCGGCAGAGGCCGAAGCGGCCACAACGTTCCCGACTGCTTTGCGAGAGCCGATGCCTGGCCAGCTGCCTGAGCCCGTTTTCGATTTCATTCTCGCACCGAACTCCGAGAGGAGCTGATGGATGGCCAGTACGGACGTCTTCGTTACTTGGACGCACTGCTGCGTCTGTCGTGAACAGTTTGACAAGGGCTTCAATCCTGGCGCAGTCGACCTACCGCTGAGCCCGGCTCTGGCGGAGGACCCATGGCAGGCGCCGCTTCCATCGTTGACCTCGCGGCAAAGAAACATCTTTCTGCCACCGCTTTAACTTGCGGGTTCGTCTGCGCCCAGTCTGTTCGTGCGATGCTTCCGCCATCGGCGCTTCCTCAACCGTCGGCGGCTTGGGAAGCGATCCGTCGGGTACGATCTCGTCCTTGGCATCGGATGCAGCTTCGCCGGTGGTAGGCATGGGCTGTGGACGACCATCCTCGGCAAAAATCGGCTGCGGCGTCGCTTCAGCGATCGCACCTTCCTTCTTCGCTTCGGAGAGTTCGTTCGCGATGGCAGCCAGGTCGATGCCGCCCCAGATCGACTGTGGCCGCTTCACGAGCTCACGCTTCTGTTTGATCTCGACGACAAAGGGGCGCTGCGGCTGCCTCATGGTGATCTCGTGGATTTAGGGGAGTTGCGAGTGTCCTCTAGGCGGAGCGCACGCCTTCGTCCACCCGCAGCCACGCATTCTCCAAAGGTTTTCGGAGACGTTGCCGCCGTCCAAGCCATGACGAGAGCTGCTCACCTCCGACGCCTGGGCCTACGCTCCCGATCTCTTGTCCTGTCAGCATGATCGTCATGACGATCATATCGCCCACGCAGTCGCCTTTGCTGGGCCCATCGCGAAGCCGCAAAAGATTCAGAATGCAATGAAGATGGTGGCCGCTCCTATCCATACCTCCATGTTCCCGAGTGCATCAGACGCGTCCAACGCATTTTCGGAATCGATCACGAGCGATCGATTCATGCTGTTGATGGAAGCATGCCGGGTGGCACGAGTGGCCGGGCACAGATTGCCGCTCGACAACCGCTCGGCAATCCCAAAGCCGCACTTGGGGCACATCGCCTCGGCTTCCCTTCACCGGGTTGAGAAGTCGCAAGAGGTGGCGCTGACCAGGCTTGTTCCACAGCCCTCATTGTCGTTGATCCAGACGCGCGGGGTGGTGCGTGGGCACCCTGCTCGATTGCCTGGATCACCGGTCGTCAGTGTAGAGCGGCAGCGTAGCCCCTGCGCTGGACCTCGAGCTCCGCCGGCGACATCGTCGACCGCAAGCGTAGCTCGACATAGACGGCCTCCGCTGGGTCCGCCTCACGCCCGTAGCCTGAGGCAAACATACTGCAAAGCCTACAATCAGGCGTTCCCATTTACGGCGCGCCCGGCGCGCCCATTCTGCATCGAGACGTACGCGGTCGGGATAGCGGTTTTCTCCCGATCGACGAACTCGAAGACGGCGAGATCGAAACCATCGACGAATTTCGATCCCTTCGAGTATAAGCCGGCTCATTGAGCCAGCTTAGCCTGGCATGCGTCGAAACAGAAAGCCCGATTCGCCAACCGCCACAATTACGAAAACATGGATCAGGTTAGGTCGGCTATGTCCTAAGGGAGCATCGCGATTTTCGCTATCTTTGAATTTTGGGAGCTCTTGGCTTCGCAACTTGGGTATCCAAATTTCGCGGTTGAAATTTACTTTTTCCGAATTGCTCTGTGCTAGGGACCCACACGAAGCACCTACTCTAGCGCGGGGGAGTGAAAGAGTGATGCAGCGTCGGTCTGCCGCAAGGTTCGGTGACCTTCTGGCGGGAGATTTGCGGGCTTTTGGCGGGCCCTCGACGATCGAACCACTTGCCGGCCGAATCAGGGCGGAGCAGGTCAGTATCGTGCTTCGCAACACGCCTCTTGGCATGGTTGCGAACATACTCAATGCGGCCACTCTTGTTATGGCGCTTTGGGGCTCGCCCGACCAAACGAAAGCCATCCTCTGGGCGAGTGTCATCATCGCCGCCGCTGGGTTCGTAGGCCTAAGAGCGAGATCATCGTTTCAGTCAGTCAAACCCGGTCGGTGTCTCGCCGAGCAACACAAAACCTGGTGCGGAACGCCTTCCTGTTCGGCACTTGGTGGGGAGCACTTCCCGTTCTGTTCTTCAGCGGGGCAACAAGTGCCGCCCAGGTTGTCATTACCTGCCTGAGCGCCGGGATGATCGCGGGCGGTGCCGCTTCTTTTTACACGATTCCCATTGCGGCCGTCGCGTATACGCTGCCGATCTTCGTCGGTTCGATGCTTGCGATTGCGTGGGTGGAAGGCGCCATCAATCTGCTCGTCGCAATCCTGATAGTGAGCTACGCCATCACGCTGTTTCGCGCAGTGCTCGCTCACGCGGTCGAATTTACCCGACGCTTCATTCTGCAAGCGGAAAGCGAAAATGCCATTCGCAGGGATGTTCTAACGAGTTTGCCAAACCGGTTCAGCTTCAACGAGCGGCTGGAGAACGCGTTGGTGGACGCAAAGCAGTTTGACCAGCACTTTGCGTTGCTTTTGTTCGATCTTAACAATTTTGCCGAGGTGAATGATCGCTTTGGCCGAGCCATGGCGGATGCCCTTTTGGTTGAAGTGGCTGCGAGACTTCGGAGATCGACGCGGGAGAGCGATGGCATTGCGAGATTGGAGGGCGGCGAATTTGCAATAATCGCTACGCGCGATATCAGGCCAGATCAAATCAGGTCCTTGGCCAAACAGATCATAGAGGCCATGCGCGCCCCGTTCTTGATCGAAGGGCGCGAAATATATTGCAGGGCCTCTATAGGTATCGCTTTGGCGCCCACTGACGGTTTGGATGCCAACCAACTCCTGCGGTGCGTCGATACCGCGCTACACAGGGCTAAGACGCTGGGGGCGGGGTCCATCCAGTTTTTCAGCCCAAGCGACGATGAAGCTGCTGCCAGGCGCCATGCCCTTGAACGCGATCTGGCATCTGCGCTTGCCAACGACCAGCTTTGGCTCGCATTTCAACCCTTTCTCGACCTCGGGAGCGATCGCATCCGAGGTTTTGAAGCGCTTCTGCGATGGCAGCATCCGACCCTTGGCCAGATCCCTCCGACAGAGTTCATACCCATCGCTGAAGAAACGGATTTGATTCACTCCATCGGACACTGGGTCGTCAAAACGGCTTGTTTGGCAGCGGCGCGCTGGCCGCGCGACTTGCGGGTCTCCGTCAACTTGTCGGTAGTGCAGCTTAGGAATAAAGCCTTGCTGGATGGAATTGTAGTGGCCTTGGCTGAAGCCGGTTTGGACCCCCGAAGACTCGAGGTCGAGATCACAGAAACTGTGCTGATTTCGAATTTTGAAGAAACGATTTCATTATTACAATCGTTAATTTCCCTATCCGTCACAGTTGCTCTTGACGATTTTGGCACCGGCTATTCATCACTGACCTATCTTCGTAAATTGCCGCTTTCGCGGCTCAAGATCGACCGATCTTTTGTCCAGGATATGCTCACCGATGCGGACTGTGCCGCGATTGTAAGATCATTGGTTGAGTTGGCACATGAGCTTCGAATTGAGGTAACAGCCGAAGGCGTAGAAACTCCCGAACAGCTCGACTATCTGCGATGCGTCAGATGTGATGAAGCTCAAGGCTATTTAATCGGGAAACCTGTCCGGATAAGCGAAATTCCTGGCATTGCCGCGGAGCCGGTTGGTCAGGAGCTAGATACTTAAATAGCAGGACCGACACTTTGGCGGCGATGGTCTGGTTGTCTCGTATCTCGACGGTGACGACCGCCTTGCTCAGGTAGGCTGAAGGCCGCAAGTCCATGCGAGCACTGGAAGTAGCCCTGTGACGAAGCATCAGATCGAGGTGATCACGTCGGTCGAGCGGCGCCGGCGCTGGTTTCGGGAGGAGAAGGAGCGGCTGGTCGCAGCGACGTTTGAGGCTGAGGCCAGTTTTGGAGATCGCGCGATCTCTCGGCATTCATATGAGCCACCTTTTCCCGAGAGGCGGTGCCGGATCCTGGTGGCGGGTCAACGCCGGAGGATGTATCAAGCGTTTCGTACGCCGCTGCTTTCCTCTTAAACCGTCATTGCTCTGACAACACATTCTGCAATGGTCGGCGAGTTGTCGATGAGGCACCTGTTCACGCAAACCAGCTGTTCAGCAGGTCGGGAGGAACGAATGAACCCAGAGGCTTTCAGCAGCCCAGTTTTTGTGAAGCGTGCAACCTACATCGTGCAGGAGATTGCCAGCCTTGCGGACGCCGTCGACTTCCTCAATGAATGGCCAGAAGATCGCAGAGACCTGATCCACGAAGCCGCCCTCAGGACCTGCTATGACGCATACGATGGGCGAAAACCTGTAAGCGCAGCGCGCAATGCCTTTTTCGGCTTTGCGAAACGGGCCGCCATATTGGAAGATGCAATTTCCGCCATGCAATGGCTCTCTGCCTGCAAGTCCGGCCGTGGAAAAGTGCAGGTATAGGAGTCTGGCACGGGGCACGCTGAGGGGGGCATTGTGTCGGGATTTCAGGGATAGCCGAAAGCAGGAACAGGTCTCGACATTAACGGCAAAACGGCAGTCTCACGCAATCTCGCCGTGAATCAGACAACCGCACATCGGTCGCGAGTGGCTAAGTTCAGCGACGAAGATGCAGCGAGCCGATTCGGCTCGGCAAAGAAGTGCGACCGAGGCCTATTCGCCTCACAGGAGCGGAGAAATGACCGGCTTGAGCAGATTTGAGAGGCCAGTCGTTGTTCAGGTTAGCCACCACAGCTCAGAGCGGATCGTGTTCGAGGTCAATGACGCGGCCGCTATCTTGCTACGGGATCTTCAACGTCAGACCGTGAAACGGAAGGCCGCGATGGACGCCTGTCTGCAGGTGTTGCGTGGGGAGACTTATCCAGCAGCGGCTCGAAGAGCTTTCGTGGCAGCCGCGCTTGAAGCAAAGATACTTCGCGGCGATTAGAAAGCCGGGATGCTCAGGAACTGCTGACTGACCATCAGGGACAGCTGTTTGGGTTGCAACCATGATGGCTCTTCAGTTCGAATTCGGTTCTCGGGTGGCGAGCGGAAGCTTGAGAGCAAAGATCTGACGGCTGACATGCGGATGCTTCAGATGCCGCCCATGCAGAGGTATTTCATTTCGAGGTAATCCTCGAGCCCGTGGCGCGAACCCTCCCGTCCGATGGCGGACTGCTTCATCCCGCCGAAGGGTGCGGCTTCCGATGACATGCGTCCCGTGTTGATGCCCACCATGCCATACTCCAATGCCTCGGCCACACGCCAGACACGCAGCAGGTTCGAGGCATAGAAGTAAGCGGCGAGGCCGTAGATCGTGTCATTGGCCTCGTGCACAACCTGATCCGCATCGTCGAAGCGAATGGTTGGGGCCAGCGGCCCGAATGTCTCCTCTTGCGCAATGGTCATCTCGCTGGAGACTTCAGTGAGGACCGTCGGTTGGAAAAACGTGCCATCCTTGCCAATGCGTTCGCCCCCGCGGCGAATTGTACCGCCTTTTGCGACGGCATCGGCGATGTGCGATTCGATCTTGGTGAGCGCATGCCTGTCGATCAGCGGGCCAATGGCGACACCTGGATCGAAACCGTCACCAACCTGGAGCTGGCGAACCCGCTCCACGAATTTGTCGACAAATTCATCGTGAACGCCCGATTGGACGTAAAGGCGGTTTGCGGAAACGCAGGTTTGACCCGCGTTGCGGAACTTGGCCTGGATAGCACCGTCGACTGCCGCATCGACGACTGCATCGTCAAAGACGATGAAAGGCGCATTGCCGCCGAGCTCGAGACTGACCTTCTTGATCTGGTCCGAGCATTGGCGCATGAGCAGTCGGCCGACCTCGGTCGAGCCGGTGAAGCTGATCTTGCGGACCTTGGGGTTTGTGCAGAGTTCACGGCCGACGGCATCGCCTTCAGACGCATAGATCAGGTTGACCACGCCTTCGGGAAAGCCAGCCTCATGCGCAAGGGCAAACATTGCACCCGCCACGAGCGGCGTCTGTTCAGCGGGTTTCAGCACGATCGTGCAGCCCGCGGCCAAGGCCGGCGAGATCTTGCGCGCCACCATGGAGGCCGGGAAATTCCACGGCGTAATCGTGCCGACGACGCCGATCGGCTGCTTGATCACCAGCAGGCGACGGTCCGTCGATGGCGCGGAGATCGTCTCGCCATAGATGCGGTTGGCCTCTTCGGCGTACCATTGCAGGTACGCCGCCGCATGCGACACTTCCGAGTTAGCCTCGGCAAGGGGCTTGCCCATTTCCGCGGTCAATACTCGCGGCAAGGTCATCGGCGTGGTCGATAATCAGCTGATGCCAGCGCCACAGAACGTCGCTGCGTTCACGGGCCGTCAATGCCGCCCATCCAGGCTGCGCTCTATATGCTCTATCGATCGCAGTGCGTGTCTCCTCGACGCCCATGTCGGGAAGCTCTGCCAGCACTTCGCCTGTCGATGGGTGAGGACCACAAATGTGCGCTCACTGACTGGTTTGCCAAGCGCCGGCAGGCGGTCAAGGCTGCCAAACAGGTCAGGAGATTTGAGGTGGCGGATCAAAGGCGGGAGCAGCGGCAATGTCGATTCCTTAAAGCTCTTGGCCTGTCCGGCCGGGGGGACATCTACTGCCCACGTGTGGCTTTTGCATAGGACCACCTCTCACGAAAATCGTGCATCCTTGGGCCGGGTGGACCTGCCGCGGGAAAGGCCGACGGCCCGCTTCCGTCTGAACCGGCGAGGCCGAACCGTTCTATACCGGCTTCGTCCTGGGCCCCCATTTGCCCCAAGCGATCAACTTCTCGTCGCCCCGGCTCGTAGCGCTTGCAGCGCCGTCCCTCTCAGGTATCGCATCGGGGCCGCAAGGCGTGTCGTGACGTGAGCCCCAACGGGGGGTGCTGGACGATACATGAGAGGTTGCAGCCGCCGGTCAAAACCGGCCTTGCAACTTTCTCGTTTTTACTGCCCTGACGCAGAAGTTTCGGTTATGAATCGGGACTGGCCTGACGGCCTGCCGACGTTGCATTTGTTACAAAGGAAAACGCATATGGCGACTGGAACGGTGAAGTGGTTAAACAGCACAAAGGGATTTGGGTTTATCCAGCCCGACAATGGCGGTCAGGATGTTTTTGTCCACATTTCCGCCGTTGAACGAGCAGGCCTCTCGACCCTCGCTGATGGCCAGAAGATCAACTATGAAATCGAACAGGACCGCCGCACCGGAAAGTCCTCAGCTGGCAGCCTCAGCAAAGCTGGCTGAAATTTTTTCCCCTGGCTCCTGTCAACAGCGGATGGACGCGGTCCGCCCGGATGTACTGACGGTCGCGCGAAATGCAGGCTGCTGCAAGGCTGCGCGGAGTCCCGGGGAAGCCAAGCGGCTTGAAAGGGAAGGCGGGATAGACCCCGCCTTTTCATATTCCGGACAGAGCCAATGGCAACTGCGTACCCCAGAACAAAGCTCGATTGCTGAAATCAAGCTGCGACCTTCTTGCGGGTCCGCTTCGCCGGTGCCGGCTGTTCCGGCTCTACTGGTTTGCGTCCGAGACCCATCGTCTTGGCCAATGCCGAGCGCGTGGCGGCGTAATTCGGCGCGACCATGGGATAATCAGCCGGCAGACCCCATTTGGCGCGATATGCGTCCGGCGTCAGCCCATAATGGGTCGACAGATGGCGCTTGAGCGATTTGAACTTCTTGCCGTCCTCAAGGCAGATGATGTGGTCCGGCGTCACCGACTTCCTGATCGATATGGCAGGCTTGAGAACCTCCGGTTCTTCTGCGGAAATACTGGCGCCGGCCGTGCCTTTGAGTGCCGCGTGCACCTGGCCGATCAGGGCAGGGAGTTCACCCACCGGGACCGGATTGCTGGAGACATAGGCTGAGACGACATCGGCGGTGAGCTCGATGAGGACGGCGACGGTGTTGTCGGCTTCTTCTGTCATGAAACTCTCCGGGTGGCTTGAAAGACAGTCGGCGAAGTGTCGCTACATAGTGGCGGTTACCGCTGAAAGCAATAAAGCCCCGTCAAGACTATTGCGATGCTCGTCCTGCACTGTGGTCAATAGGGACTCATCCCGTCTTGCGCGTTCTGATCCGACCGCAGTTGGGCACATCCATGCTCGATGTAGCATGAGCGAGCGATCCTGACCTGAAACGCAGCCAAGCCTGTCCTTGATCTCTTCTATCCCGAAGATTGGAATCGATCATTCGGAGAAGTCCGGTCCGGCACGCTCACCGATGGCTGCGAACAGACTAGCCGCATGTAAAGCAGCAGAATCGAACTGGCAGGTGGGGCAGGCGTTCTCCTGTTCTTCTGCAACGATCTCGTCGAGACCGAAACGATTGCCCGAGCACCCCCGCGGCGCCAAAGCGCGTGCTTAGGGGGACGGCCCGGTGCCCAGCATCAGAGAGCCGGGGACTTCGGTTGGCGCGTTCAGCTTCCTCCTCGACCAGCGCTTCGCCGCGAAAAGTAGCATCGTGACATTGGTGGAAAGGGGGAGGGAAGAAAGACGCCCACGGCGCTTGTGCTGAGGCAGCATCCGCACCGACCGCACCAGTGTTCCCAACCGAAAAACCCGCCACTCTTGCGGGCGAGAGCGGCGGGCTTTTTTGCAGAGTTACTCGAACTGAATACGCGTTCCCACTCACATTAGATGCGGATAATTAAGGCTGTATTAAAATGCAAAATTTGGGCATCTAAATCGATCCGAGCGCAAGATACCGCGCGCCCGGACGTTCGGGGCCTAAATTGTCGCCGTGGTCAAATCGACAAACCATCAGCCATCAGAAAATCTCTGCTTGACGTAACGTAAGGTCCCGTGTTTTTCGCCGTGCATGGAGCGACTTCCAGTCTCGGTCCAGGGCGACGAAAATGAGGGGCAGCGATGGTGGCTGGCGAACCAAACGACGTGCGCGTCAAGCGTTGCGGTGGGGATGGGTCGTTCATATTGTGGAGGACGGCAAACTGACAGTTCATCGGTTCAAGATACAGTGTCCCGCCGAGAATTTCGCCGATGGCTAACGCGCCAGGCTCGGCCTTGCTAGCAGGCCACCAATTGACGAACACTGATGTCTGGGGGAGACGTTGGATGGCTGGCGCGCCTTTTGCGCTGGCGGAAAAACACATCGGCGAAAGGCCACTTACAATGCTGCTTGCGGCTAATGACACGGCGGCCAAGATCACGAAAACCCAGGTCGTCAAGGACCTGGCCGCGGCGCTCGAAAAACAGCATGAATTTGCAAGCCGCCACCGCAAGTGACTTCAGACAGGGAGTCGAGCCGCGTGGCTGTTGGCTCAACCGTGGAGATGCCGACATTGCGTGCGATCTCACGAAAGCCCGCTGTGGCTAAAGACGCGGCGGGCCTCTCCTCGAAGCTTCATTGATCCTGAAGCTTAGGTCCACTCTTCAGCGCTGTACGAGTTACGAGGGGCGGAGAGTCTCGGCGGGTGTCACGCCCCGGAGACCAGGGCAGGAATGGACAGAACCTCGTTCGCCTCGTCAAGAATCGAGAAGGTGTAGCGGCCATCTGCGTCAAGGTCGACGGAGTAGCTCAGGCGGTCGAGTATATGGTTATCCTGGTCGAACGTAACGATCCGCGGCTTCAGCGAGGCGATATGCGCTTCGTCCAGGTAGATCGAGTTGCAGACAATGATCTGGTCGTCGGGCTGGCAGGTGCGGGCCGCCGCGCCGTTGAGGATGCAGCAGCGTGAGCCGCGTTCGCCGAGGATGACATAGGTCGAAATCCGCGCACCGGAATTCTTGTTCCATATGTCCACGAATTCCATGGGCAGGATGCCTGCTTCTTCGCAGTGGTCAGGGTCGAGCGTTATCGACCCGTGGCAGTTGAGGTTCGCTTCGGTGACGTAGATGCCGTGCAGCTTGCCGGCTACTATTTTTCGCATTGGTCTGTTGTCCTATCCATCATGAATGACTGGTGGTCCTGCCGCTCTCGGAGCAGCCAGTTATGCGGCTAAACTACGACGACGAGTGCGCCGCCGCTGAGACCAGCACCCGCTGCCGCCAGAAGGATTTTCTCGCCCGGTCGAAACGGCTCAGTCCGATGGGCCAGTGACAGGGAGAGCGGGATCGTCGCGGCGGAAGAATTGCCGTATTCGGCAATCGTCTTGACGATTGCTTGATCGGCAATGCCAAGGTTCCTCCCGACCGCATCGAAAATGCGGGCATTGGCCTGATGCGGTACGAACCTGTCGACATCCTGTGGGCGTACTCCGGCAGCGGCGAGCGCGCTTGTCGAGCAATCGGTCATCATCTCGACAGCCTTGGCGAAGACTTCCCGGCCGTCGGTCATCGTCATTCGGGTTTGCCCGAGATCCAGGCCACTTTGGAATGGGATGTTGCTTCCGCCCGCCGGGATCTGGATCAGCCGGTAGCGCGAGCCGTCCGAATCCACCGACGCACCGAGAATGCCCCGATCCGGACCCTCGCACGGACCAATCACCAGGGCGCCGGCGGCATCGGCAAACAGTACGGCGCTGGCGCGCTCGGCCGGATTGATGCGGCGGCTGAGGATGTTGGCGGCGATGACCAGGGCCGCTTTGCCGTGCAGGCGGGTGAAGCCATCCGCGAACATCAGCGCATAGATGAAGCCGGCGCAGGCGCCGGTCAGATCGACCGCGCCGGCTTGGCCGAGCCCGAGCCGGTGTGCGACCAGCGGCGCACTGGGCGGTAGGAGATGGTCGGGCGTCGAGGTGGCGAGCAACAGCAGACCAATGTCGCTGCGGTCAATGCCGGCATTCGCCAGCGCCATGTCGCCGGCACGGGCGGCCAGGCCAGACAACGTGTCTTCGTCCGTTGCCCAGAATCGCGAGCGAATTCCGGTGCGCCGCTCGATCCAGCCAAGTTCGAGCCCGAGACGGTTTTCGATTTCCGGGTTCTCGACCCTGCGCGCCGGCACATGATGACCAAACCCGAGAAGGCGCGACGATCGGCTCATGGCCTCGAACCGAAGCGTTCGCCGGCTTCTTCGATCGCGTCATAGAGTCCGTCCAACTCGTCGCCGGTGATGCAATAGGGCGGGAGAAGGTAGAGGACATTGCCGAGCGGACGAACAAGCAGGCCGCGCTCGAGGAAAAAGGCGCGCAGCTTCGGCCCGATCTCGGCCAGATAGCCCGCAGAGCCGGCGCGCAAATCGAGCGCCGCGATCGTGCCGGTCGTCCGGCTGTCGGTGAAGAACGGATTGTCGCGAAAGCGCCGAAGTCCGGCGGCCTGCATCGCGCTCAAGGCCGCGACCCGCTCGGCCACGGGCTCGTCACGCCAGATCTCGACATTGGCGAGTGCTGCCGCGCAAGCAATCGGATTGGCAGTGTAGGAACTCGAATGAAAGAAGGTCTTCTTCCGGTCTTCGGAATAGTGGGCCTGGAAGATGGCATCGGTGGCGAGCGTAGCCGCCAGCGGGATCACGCCGCCGGTCAGGCCCTTCGACGTGCACAGGATGTCCGGCGAGACGGATGCCTGCTCGCAGGCGAACATGGTTCCGGTTCGCCCCCAGCCGGTCATGACTTCGTCGGCGATCACGAGCGTGCCGGAGGCTTCGGCAATCTTCTTCAATTCGGTCAGAACCCAGGCCGCATACATCAGCATGCCGCCGGCGCCAAGAACGAGCGGCTCGACGATCAGGGCGGCGGCGCGTCGGTCGCGGCTGACGGCCTCGAACCGATCCAGCGTCTCCTGCTCGCGGCCCGCGGCCGGAAAGGGAATGGTATCGACCTCGAACAGCAGCGGCTCGTAGGCAGCGTTGAACACGCCGCGGGCGCCGACGCTCATCGTGCCGATCGTGTCGCCATGATAGCTGTGCTCCATGGCGACGATCCGCGAGCGCGGCCCGCCTATGTTGCCGAAATAGCCGAGCGCTATCTTCAACGCGACTTCGACGGAGGTCGAGCCGCTGTCGGAATAGAACACCCGGTCGAGGCCGGAAGGAGCGAGACCGACCAGCGCCTCGGCCAGGCGCTCGGCCGGCTTGTGCGTGAAGCCGGCGAAGATGATCTGGTCGAGGCTCGCCGCGGTCGCCTCGATGGCCTTCATGATGCGGGGATGGCGGTGACCATGCGTGACGACCCACCAGGAGGAAATCGCGTCCAGGATGCGCGTGCCGCCAGCCTTGTGGAGATAGGCGCCCTCCGTCAGGACGATTTCAGGGATCACCGGCTCTAGCGCGTGCTGGGTGAAGGGATGCCACACACGGGACTGCGACATCAGTGATCTCCCGTGCACGAGGCGAAGGCGAAGCCGGCAATCATTGCGTCTCGCAGCGTTTTGTCCGTCAGCGGGTCGAGATACGGCAGCCTGCCGAGCTGCGGTACACCGCCCATTTCCACGATTGTCCGTTGCGTGTCGGCCATCTCATCGCCGATGAAAGCGATGCCGGCCAGCGGGATGGAGCGCGCCCGAAGGGCCTCGATCGACAGCAGCGTGTGGTTGATTGTGCCGAGCGTGGTGCGGGCACACAAAATGACCGGCAGCCGCCACTCAGCGAAGATGTCGATGAACCTTGTGCGCCGGTTGAGCGGCACCATCAGGCCGCCCGCACCCTCGATCACGAGCGGCGCCGGCAGGACCGGAAATGAAAGATCGGCAGCCTCGATCGAGACGCCGTCGATCTCAGCTGAACGATGCGGCGACAGGGGCTTGCTCAAGCGGTAGACCTCCGGCAGCACGCGCCCTGGCGGCAGGCCGGCAAGCCGCGCAACCACCTCGCTGTCAGTCTCGTTGTCGAGACCTGATTGCACCGGTTTCCAGTAGAAGCCGTCGAGCAGGCCGGCGAGCCCAGCCGAAAACACGGTCTTGCCGATTCCGGTGTCTGTTCCGGTGATGACGATGCGTTGGGTCATGTCGCCTCCGGTCATGTTTGGGCCAACACCTCAACGAGCGCCTCGACCATGGCGGAAATGTCAGCTTCGGCTACGTTGAGCGTCAGCGAAATGCGCAGGCGCGACGTGCCCTCCGGCACGGTCGGCGGACGAATGCCGCGTATGTCGTAGCCGCGTGCCTGCAGTGCCGCCGCCACCGCCATGGTGCGCCTGACGTCGCCGATGACAAAGGGCTGGATCTGCGAGCCGCTCGGCATCACGCCGCAGCGCTCGGCCAGTTGGCGGCCCGCGAAGGCGACGCGTTCACGCAGCTGAACGCGGCGCAGCGGCTCGTCGGACAGCATGGCGAGCGCTTCGCACGCCGCGACTGCCATCAGCGGCGATGGCGCGGTGGCGTAGATGAGTGGCCGGCAACGGTTGACGAGATAATCGCACAGCGTCCTCGGCCCGGCGACGAGTGCGCCGGATGCGCCGAGCGCCTTGCCGCAAGTATGGAGCGCAATGATGTTGTCGCGGCCCTCGAAGGCGGCGGCCAGTCCCCGGCCGTCCGGTCCCCAGACGCCGGTGGCATGCGCTTCGTCGACGACGAGGAATGCCTCGTGCCGATCGGCAAGCGCGACGAGGCTCTCCATCGGCGCGCGGTCGCCATCCATGCTGTAGAGGCTTTCGACCCCGATCCAGACGCGTCCCATGCCGCCCTCGGCGCGCCAGCGCGTGATTGCCTCATCGACGGCATCGACGTCGTTGTGCTTAGCCACTACAAACTGGGCGCGTCCGGCCTGTGCGCCCTCATGCATGCTGGCATGGGCGAGTTCGTCGAGAACCAGCAGGTCGCCCTTCTGCGGCAGCGCGGTCAGGAGAGCGAAGTTGGCGATGTAGCCGCTGCCAAAGAACAGTGCGCGTTCGGCGCCGAAGAATGCCGCGGCGTCCGCCTCCAGTGCCTCGTGTTCCGGTGCATTGCCGCGCAACAGCCGCGACCCGGTGGCGCCAACCGGCGTGCCCCGCGCAATCGCAGCCGCAACCGCATCGCCAAGTCTTTTGGAGGCGGCAAGTCCGAGATAGTCGTTCGACGAGAAGTCGAGCCCGGCGCGCGGCGCAAGCGTCCGCAGGCGATCCTTGCGCGCCAGTCCACGCAAGGATGCGTCATACCGGGCAAGAAGTGCCTCGTTCATTGCGTGCCGATTTCCATCGGTTCGATGCCGAGACGCTGGAATAGCAGAGTATCCTTGTCCTCGCCGGGATTGTCCGCCGTCAGCAGCGTGTCGCCGACGAAGATCGAGTTAGCGCCGGCAAAGAAGCACAGCGCCTGCATCTCGTCGGTCATGGCGGTGCGACCGGCGGAAAGACGAACATGCGATTTCGGCATCATGATGCGCGCCAGGGCGATCACGCGCACAAATTCGATCGGCTCGATGGGCTTGGCTTCCGCCAGCGGGGTGCCGGCGATCGGGATAAGCATGTTGATCGGGACGCTTTCCGGATGTTCCGGCAGATTGGCCAGCGTGACCAGCATGTCAATCCGGTCCACCGGCTCTTCGCCCATGCCGACAATGCCGCCGCAGCAGACCTTGATGCCGCTGCCGCGGACATTGGCGAGCGTATCCAGCCGGTCGGCAAAGGTGCGCGTGCTGATGATCTCGCTGTAGTAGCGGTCCGACGTATCGATGTTGTGGTTGTAGTAGTCGAGGCCCGCCTGCTTCAGACGAGCGGTCTGCTCAAGATCGAGCATGCCGAGCGTCATGCAGGTCTCCATGCCCAGCGCCTTGACGCCCTCGACCATCGCCACCACCGCATCCATGTCGCGCGCCTTGGGGTTTCGCCAGGCGGCGCCCATGCAATAGCGCGTGGCGCCGGCATCGCGCGCCTTGGTCGCCTCGGCGATGACGCGCCGGACCTCCATCAGCTTCGACGCCTTCAACCCGCTTTCGTGATGCGCCGACTGGCTGCAATAGCCGCAATCCTCCGGGCATCCACCTGTTTTGATGCTAAGAAGCCGGCTCAGCTGGACCTTGTTGGGATCGAAATTCTGGCGGTGAACGGTTTGCGCCAGGAACAGAAGATTGTTGAAGGTGCGTCGTGCAGCGCCTGCGCCTTTTCTAGGGTCCACATCCCACAATCATTGGATTGCGCCTGTGGCATTGTCTTCGTCGAGTTCGATGCGTGCATCTCTTCCTGTTCCTTGGGGGTTCCGGCCTTTACGGCTTCTTTCCTGGCCGATTGACAGGGATCGGAAACTCTATCAGCCCGCTGCCGTCCGTTCGTCGTGCGATCATGAGCTCCGATAGTCGAGGCCAATATCCAGGATCGGCGCGCTGTGGGTCAGCCAGCCAATTGAGATCAGATCGACACCGGTCGCGGCGATGGCGGGCGCGGTCACGGCGGTGATGCTGCCCGACGCTTCAGTGATCGCCCGGCCCGCAACCATACCCACCGCCTGGCGCAATTCGTCGACCGACATGTTGTCGAGCAGGACGGCGTCGGGAGCGAACCCTAGGACCTCCTCCAACTGGGCTAGGGTATCGACCTCGACTTCGATCTTGACCAGATGGCCGGCGCTGTTTCGTGCCCGCTCGAGCGCCGGGCGTATTCCGCCGGCGATGGCGATGTGGTTGTCCTTGATCAGGATGGCGTCGTCGAGGCCGAAGCGGTGATTGGACCCCCCACCTGCGCGCACGGCGTATTTTTCCAGCGCCCGCAATCCGGGCGTCGTCTTGCGCGTGCAGACGATCTTCGCATCGTGCCCGCGGACCGCATCTACGATCGATGCTGTCGCCGTGGCGATGCCGCTCAGATGGCACAGAAAATTGAGTGCCGTCCGTTCCGCGGTGAGAATGGTCCGGGCGGGACCGCTCACCGTTGCAATGATCTCTCCTTGCGAGACTTCGCTGCCGTCTGCTCGCTTAACGGTCAATTCGACGTTCTGGTCGATGAGCCGGAAGGCGAGCATCGCCAGATCGAGCCCAGCGACAGTTCCGGCCTGGCGCACCGAAAGCACGGTCGTCGCGTGATGGTTCTTCGGCACGATGGCGTCGGTCGTCAGATCACCCGCCCGGCCGAGATCTTCCAGAAGTGCTGCCCGCACCAGGGGCTCAAGCATGATTGCGGGAAGCGGCGAGAGGTTCATTGCTCGACGTCTTCAAGCGTTGGAGAACATGGGAATTCCTCGGCTTTCGTCAAGGCTTCTTCCAGCGTGAGCCTGGAGCGGCGCGCGATGTCAGCACGATAAGGAAAGTCCGTGCGGTGGTGAGCGCCGCGGCTTTCTTCGCGCAGGAAGGCCGCAACCGCGATCAGCAGTCCCACTACCGCGGGATCGGACGCCGCATCGTGGCGTTTGGCCAGCGGAAGCAATGTGCTCACGGCCTCGCGCAACATCTCGCCATTGCGCTTCACGCCAAGGCTGCGTGAGAGGAGAGGGCGCAAGGAGAGTGGATCGGGCGCCGGATTTCCCGTGCCGTCAATCTTGTTCTGACGCCGAGGGGAGATCCCGCCACGCTTTCAGCGACCCAGTGCGCGCATACAATCGCCTCGGTCAGCGAGTTGCTGGCAAGCCTGTTGGCGCCGTGCAGTCCGGTCGAGGCGACTTCGCCGCAAGCCCACAGTCCGGCAACGGAGGTACGTCCGTCCCGGTCCACCGCGACGCCGCCCATGTGATAGTGCTGGGCCGGCCGTATCGGAATGAGGTCTTGCGCCGGGTCGATGCCTGCGCCCCGGCAGGCCGAGGCGATCGTCGGAAACTGCCGCGCGAATGTCGGGCCGGGCTTTTCTCGTCCATCCAGAAAGACGCGGTGGCCGTTCGAAAGATGCGTCCAGATGGCGCGCGCCACGACGTCGCGCGGCGCGAGTTCCGCGTCCTGCAAATATTCGAGGAAGCGCTGGCCGGTTTCGTCGACAATCGTTGCGCCTTCACCGCGAACCGCTTCGCTGATCAGCGGCATCGGGCGAGCCGGCCCATCAAGCGCGGTCGGGTGGAACTGGATGAACTCGAGGTCGGCAAGGACAGCACCGGCGCGCGCCGCAAGTGCCAGCCCCTGTCCGGAGCTGCCTAGCGGGTTTGTCGAGTCGTGAAACAGCCCGCCAATCCCGCCGGTCGCGAGGACGACCCGTCCCGTACCCAGGAACACAGGACTAGTCGAACAGCTTGCCCAAACGCCCGTGACCTTGTTGTCCTCCACCGCCAGCCGCCGCGCCTCCACACCCTCGACCATCACAATCGACGGAGCAGAACGCACGGCTTCGACCAGCGCGCGCATGATCTCCTGTCCACTGCCGTCGCCGTCAGCATGAACGATGCGCCGGCGACCGTGCGCGGCCTCCAATCCAAGGCGCAGTGCTCCTTCAGGCGTCCGATCGAAGCGGACCCCAAGGGTCGACAGGTTCTCAATCGCGCTAGGGGCCGCATGAAGGATGCGGGTTGCGATTTCTGCGTCGCAGAGCCCGGCGCCAGCGGCGAGCGTATCGGCCAGATGCAGCATTGGGTTGTCGTCATCGCCGAGGCTGGCAGCCAGGCCGCCCTGTGCCCACGCACTCGATGCTTCTGATCCGAGCGGCGTCCTGGACAAAACAAGCACGGGTTCTGGCGCCAGATGAAGCGCGGTCAATAATCCGGCAATGCCGCCGCCAATTATGATGGGCCGGCCAAAGAAGCTGCGGACATCCGCGCTCATACGGCGAGCATCCGCTCGACGGCCAGCCGCGCGCGGCCGGCGATCTCGGGTGAGATGGTCACGACATGGCGGTTCTGCTCGAGCGCGGCGCGGATATTGGCGAGCGTTATCCGCTTCATATGGGGGCACAAATTGCAGGGCCGGATGAACTCGAGTTCCGGATGCTGGAGCGCGACATTGTCGCTCATCGAGCATTCCGTCAGCAGCACGACGCGCGGCGGCTTTTGCCTTTCGACATAGTCGGACATGGCAGCGGTCGACCCGGAAAAATCGGCTACGGCCACCACGTCAGGCGGGCATTCGGGATGCGCGAGCACCGTTACGCCCGGATGAGTTTCACGCAACTCGCGGATGTCGGCAGGCGTGAAGCGCTCATGCACTTCGCAATGCCCTTTCCAGGCGATGATCTGCACGTCGGTCTGGGCGGCGATGTTCTGGGCCAGATACTCGTCCGGCAGCATGATCACCCGGGGAACGCCCAGCGACTCCACAACGGCCTTCGCATTGCCCGAGGTACAGCAGATATCGGACTCGGCCTTCACTGCGGCCGACGTGTTGACGTAGGTAACGACCGGCACGCCGGGATAGCGTTGCCGCAGCAGCCGGATGTCCTCGGCGGCAATCGAGTCCGCCAGCGAGCAGCCGGCCGCAAGATCGGGAATCAGCACCGTCTTTTGCGGATTGAGCAGCTTTGCCGTCTCGGCCATGAAATGCACGCCGGCCAGCACAATGACATCCGCTTCAACCGTCATTGCCTTGCGGGCGAGCGCCAGGCTGTCGCCGACGATGTCGGCGACACAGTGGAAGATCTCCGGTGTCTGATAATTGTGCGCCAGGACGACCGCATTGCGCTCGCGCTTCAGCGCGAGGATGGCGTCTATGTCGTCGCTGAACGCCGGCCATTCGATCGGGGGGATTACGCGCCGAACGCGGTCGTACAGGGACGCGCCCGAAGGTAGCATCGCGCTCATCGAGCTCTCCGGTTATACCTACCTGAATATAAGGCGCATATATTCGTAGTGAGTATAAGCGGTCAACCCCGCGCGAGCGGCAATTTTGCCCCGGCGAGCTCCCCCTCTTCGAGCACGGCGTGGCGGAAGCGATAAAGCTTCGCCGGCCGGCCCCCTGTCTCCGCGCTAGTTTCGCCAGTTTCTTCGACCAGTTCGTGCTGCTCGATGAGGCGACGAAAGTTCGGCTTGTGGACGAGCCTGCCGGCAAGCGCCTCCACGGTGCGCTGCAGCTGATGAAGCGTAAAAGCCGGCGGCATCAGTTCGAAGACGACCGGCCGGTACTTGATCTTGGAGCGCAGCCGCGCAATGCCCGTTGCGAGGATGCGACGATGATCGGAAACCATGGGCTTGCCGCGAACCGGCAGGGGGAGGACCGAACCGCGCACCGCCTCTTCCACAAGGGCTGCTTCATAAAGCAGCTCGTAGCGCTTGAGTGCGAGATCCTCGTTCCACGGGCGTTCGTCGAAGCCGAAGGCGATTGCCGCGCCTTCCGCGCTCGAGGCGCGTCGCGTTGTCGTCCGCGCTCTCCGCCCACTCGCTCAGGCGAGGCCGCAGGACGTCCGACACCATCGGTGGAGTTCCGGCACGGTGATCCTCCCATGGAAAATAGTCGTACCAGCTTCGCCAGCCGGACCTGGACGGAGCGGTCGCATGTTCCTTACGGGTGAGTGCGAGATAGCTGATGGAGATGACTCGCCGCTCAAGCTCGGTGCCGGCTCGGTCCCGATCGGCAAAGGTGTAGAGCTGCTCGATATATCCCAGTGGGTGGCCGGTCTGTTCCTCGACCCACGTTCTCAAACCGGACTGCAGCGATCGGTGCTCGAGCGCAAGCGGGCCGGAGGGCAAAGTGTCAGTCTGTCCGATGGTGAGGACACACGGTTCATTCTCGTTCACCGCGACGACGACCGCGGTCAGGTCGACCTTAGCCGTGTCGGCCTTGGCTCTGCGCCCGCCTTTTGTAGTCCCTTTTGCGCGATCGCTCATGATCTCTGATGTGCTTGGGTAAGCCAAGAAGTAGCTGAACCGATTGAATTTTGTTCTCACCAATAACCGTCAGCGCGTCAACTCACGTGCGTGGCAAATTAGTTCTTCGCACCTGCACAAAAATATGCCACACGCGACACCGCACGATTGTTGACGCAAGGGAAGGAGCCCTCTTTGAGTGTGGTTGCTGATACAAGGGCGGTAACGCCGCCGGATATTCGTGCGCGAAAGGGTGGGACGCCGATCGTCTGCCTTACCGCCTACACGACCCCGGTTGCCCGACTGGTCGATCCCCGTTGTTGCGATGTGGTGCTGGGCGCGGCTGTATTCGCTCCCGCGCAGCCGAACTGAAGTGGATCGCTGCTTCTCGGCTCTCGCCGTTCCATCCTCGAAAACTCTTGGCTCGTTGCCACTGGGCTGGTGAGGGAAGAAGTCGTTGCTGTGGGCCAGCGTAGTCCAGTTATGCTCCTCCTGCCAGCGCTAACACGGCGAGGGGTCGCGGACCCGCACTGTTCTAAAGGGGTCAATGATGGGGAACATAAGACGTCGAGTGCTCGGCTTTGCGAGCGGGGCCCGTCGGTCGCTCGATCAAAAGCGTCAATTGAGGTGGAAGCTCTCCCTCGTGCAGGAGGAGGACCCTTTCGTCTAGGTGCCTATCCTCTGTCGTGAGGCGATGGTTGAGGCGAAGGTAGTCGGTCCAGGTCGGCGTGCGGAATGTCTCTGTCCACTGCATAGGCTTCTGAAGGTTGCGCTGGAGAGTCCAGTGTCGAGCACCGACGCGGCTGTGTACATGCCGCCGCTCGCGCATGAGGTCCAGGAAAGCATCGACGTTTTCGGCGGGTATCAGATATTCGACTTTGACGACGATGGGACCGCTTCTTGGCTTGAGATTGAGGGCGACTGCCGGGGTGTCGAATTGCTCTAGAGGATCGGGCTCGGAGTCGTGGCGCTCGCGAAGAGGAAACAGGACGCCGGCCGCAGCGACGAGCAACAGAGCACCAGCAGAACCCTCCAGCGCCCAGGCCAGGGAATGGTTCTGGGCCACCGTGCCCCACACCCAACTGCCAGCCGCGATGCCGCCGTCTATCAACGCATAATAGATCGAGATGGTGCGCCCCACGACCCAGCGCGGGCTTGCCAGCTGCACGCTCACGCCAACCCCGGACCAGGCCGTGACCCAACCCGCGCCGCCCAAAGCGAGCGCGATTGCCGCCACTGCAATCGAGGAGGTCAATGCAAGGGAGAGGGAGCACGCCGCGCAGGCGATGCAGGCGAGCGTCATCAGCCGTTCTTGAGACAAACGCCTTCTGAATACGCCGTTGGAGACGCCGGCGAAGACAGCGCCTGTCCCGAAGCCGGCCATGAGGGCGCCATAGGCCAGCGGTCCTCCTCCCAGCTGATCCCGGACGACCAGGGGCAGCAGCGCGAGTATGCCGATGCCCGCCAAGCCAAAGAGGGTTCCGCGAGCGATCGCCGTCTTGATTTCCGAAGACATCGCCGTGAAGCGCAGCCCGTCATAGATCGCCGTGCTCATCGGCTCACGCGGCAGAGGCGAAGAACGAACCTTCCATTTGCAGCGCCATATGGTCCCCAGAGGTACCAGATATGTGAGTGTGGTCACGGCGAGAGCCGTCACAAGCCCGAACGAGGCAACCAGGATGCCGCCGAGCGCCGGGCCCACGGTCCGGACAGTGTTGAAGCCGACGGAGAGGAGGGTGACGGCAGCGGGAACATCGCGTCGGTCTACCATATCGCCAACCGAGGCTTGCCATGCGGGATCGTTGATGGCACCGCCACATGCGATCAAGAAGCTGAAGCCGAGGATCATCCAAGGGTCTACAAAGCCCAGCGCTACAGAGGTGGCCAGCATCGCAGATGCTATGACCATAATGCACCGGCCGGCGAACATGACCTTGCGGCGGTTGAAATTGTCGGCGATGGCCCCGACGAAGACAGAAAGAATGAAGGCGGGCAGCGTCGATGACGCCGGTACCAGCGCGACCATAAGATCGGAAGTCGAGATCGTCGCCATCAGCCAGCTGATGGCAACAGTCTGCATCAACCAGCCCAGGCTGGAAACCTGCGTGGCGAGCCAGATCGAACGAAAGGTCGGATTCCTGAGCGGCGCAAAAGCCGTTCGCGAACCTGGGTCCTCGTCTGCGCCCTCCGCCCCGTTCATTCGGCAGCGTTCGCCTCCGTCTAATGGTTCGCACAGGCTCGCTTGCGCGGAGGTCGAAGCATGCATCCTCGCGCAAGTGCAGACGGTTTCATGCAGTTAAGTGTACTTGCCGGACCAGAGTTCGAAACGCCGCAGGTACGCAGCTTGCTGCAGGCTAGCAACTTCATTCAATCAAGGATCAATCATGTAGCAGCTTGCGTCAAATGCAGTTTCCATATTGTCGCCATCTAGCACCGAGATGACTGCAGGCTTCCTGCCGTAAGGCGGCCGCGCGCGGACCTGCACGGTGTCCATCCCTTCTTGCGCCAGGAGTAGAAGGTTACGTCGTGACTCCCCACCTGCGGCACAGATTCGGTGCCGACGGTATGCAAGGAGGCGGACCCAACAAGCAGGAGAGACCCTGACAGTTGCCTGACATCGCTTGCATGCTGTCCTAGCCGCCGCGCGATCTCATTCACTCCGACGGCCTTTCACTCGCGCCAACGACCATCAGCAGATTTAAGGCGCGTTGCACTTTGTTAACCCACGGGCTCGGTCACGGCCGCTCGGGGGATATTTGACAGACTTCATGGATGACTCCTCCGCTCCACTTGACAAGTGTTCACACCCCTGTCAGCTTCTAAACGTAATTGCAACACCATTGCATTATTTGCAACACGGACGAGGTTTAGATGTCCCGAGGTGAACCGCTGCGGCTAGAGCGACTTTGTAAGCAATACGGCACCGTCCGAGCCGTTAGTGATATTTCGGTCCAGATCGAGGCTGGCGAGTTTGTCTCGTTTCTTGGCCCAAGCGGATCCGGGAAAACGACAACGTTGATGATGGTTGCGGGTTTTGAAACGCCAAGCGCCGGCCAAATTTTTGTCGGTGCTCGACCAATAACGAGGCTACCAGTCCACAGGCGCAACATCGGAGTTGTATTCCAGAACTACGCGCTATTTCCTCATCTCTCCGTTTTCGAGAACGTGGCGTTTGCGTTGAAGATGCGCGGAATATCCGGCTACGACATTCGAGCCGGTGTCGCCGCGGCACTCGATCTTGTTCAGCTCGGTGAATATGGGGGCCGCATGCCTCACGAGCTGTCCGGCGGTCAACAGCAGCGGGTTGCACTGGCGCGTGCGCTTGTGTTCCGCCCAGGTGTAATTCTAATGGATGAACCGCTTGGTGCGCTTGATAAGCAACTTCGAGAGCACATGCAGCTCGAACTGAAGCGCCTACAAAAATCTCTTGGAACAACAATGGTGTTCGTCACCCACGACCAGAGTGAAGCGCTCACCATGTCCGACCGAATCGTGGTGATGAATGAGGGCAAGGTCGAACAGATTGGTACGCCGGAAGAGATATATGAGACGCCGGAAACCCGCTTTGTTGCGAACTTCATTGGCGAATCGAACTTCCTCGACGCTCGTCTTGTTGGAAAGACAGATCACGGTCCCCTCCTCGATGTCGCTGGCCTGCAGGTTCGAGCGACATGGCAGGGAGCCGAGGACCAGGTGATGGGACCCGTGAGCCTCATGGTCCGACCCGAGAAGATCGTCCCTCTCGCAGCAGGCGCGTGCGCTGACAACGAATTCGAGGGTGTGATCCAAGAGTCTATTTACCGCGGAAACATCGTCAAGTGCCAAGTACGCCTACGTGCGGCCCTTTCCGTAGTTCTCACTGTAGCCGTAGCTTATCGCGCCTCCTCTCCACGGTTCAAAGTCGGTGAGAAAGTGCGAATTGGCTGGGACGCGCGGGATGGACGCCTTCTTTCTGTGAAGGCGAACGGCCCGAGACAAGGTGTACCCGACCATCTCGAAGCTGAGGCGGCTTCGTTGCACGTGACCTCGGCCGCAGATCGCATTCCGATATGGTCTTCATAAGGGAGAGAGCTCATGAGGCGCTACATTAACTCCAGTCGGCCGACGCGACGTCAGGCCCTAATAGGACTCAGCGGAGCGGCGCTGGTGCTTGGCGCCCCAAGCATTTTGCGAGCGCAAGAGTCGACCCTGGTGGTCGTTTCCGGTGGCGGATCGTATGAGGAGGCGTTCCGCAAAGCCGTAGTTGATCCCTTCCAGAGTGAGACAGGCATCAAGGTGACTTATGTGTCTCCGGCTGACGCGGCGAAGCTTAAGGCGCAAGTCGATAGCAGCAATGTGCAATGGGATGTGGTGGAGATATCCGGCCCTGCGTTTAGATCAGATGCAGACAAGTATGTCGAAGAAATCGATTATGGGGCATTCGATAAGGAAACGTTGGATAACCTTGTTCCTGAGGCAAAGACAAAATATGCCGTGGGCTCGTACGTGTTCAGCACCGTGATGGCATTCTCCACGGCCGATTACCCGGCCGACAAGCCGCGCCCCCGCTCATGGACTGAGTTCTGGGACGTCAGCGCGTTTCCGGGGCCTCGCTCCCTCAGAGAACGGACGGTCGAATTTGCGTTGCTGGCAGCCGGAGTTCCGAAGGACAAGCTGTACCCAATCGACTTCGACCAGGCATTCGCGTCTCTCGATCGCATCAAACCGCACATAACGAAATTCTGGAGCGTGGGCGCCGAACCAGGTCAGCTCCTATCGGATCGTCAGGTTGCGATGTCCTCGGCATGGAATGGCCGAATGCAAATCCTTAAGGAGCAGGGCGCTGGCGTTGATTACCTGTGGAACGAAGGGATGCTTAGCCCGCTGCATTGGGTCGTTCCGAAGGGCACGAAAAACCGGGCTGCGGCCATGCGGTTTGTCGCCTACCAGGCTTCCGCGCAGGCGCAAGCTCGTCTCAACAATCTCATCTTTTATGGTCCGCTCAATCGGGCTGCCTTTAATTACATTGAGCCCAGTGTGGCCGCCAAACTGCCGACCGCGCCCGAGAACATTGACAAGCAATTCTTCTACGATCCGGCCTACTGGGAAGCCCAATCCTCCTCGGGCAAAACTAATACCGAAGTGCTCGTGGAGCGCTGGACCCAATGGGTGGCCAGCTAATGGCCACTTTATACCAGACCGTCAGAGCGGCCATCGCGTGGCCCCTACACAATCGCGAAGCCACGCTCTTGCTTGCTCCAATGGCACTTCTGCTCGGGATCTTCTTTTTCGTCCCGCTCGCTGGTCTCCTCTCTCTCAGTCTGTTCGATCCTGGACCGACGCTCGCACACTTCCAAGAGTTCTTGGGTGATCGAACGAACTGGATCATCCTCAGTCACACCTTCGAGCTGGCAATAACAGTTACGCTGCTTTGCCTTCTAATGGGGTATCCACTCGCCTTCTGGATCGTTGCGGCCCGCACCTGGGTCGCCAGAGCGCTATTGCTTGCAGTAGTGTTGCCGTTCTTTACGAGCTACCTCGTGCGTACCTATGCATGGATGGTGATCCTTGGGCGCTTTGGCGTTATTAACCAACTTCTAATGGACTTCGGCATCACCGAACGACCTATCGACCTGATCTACAATAAGTTCAGTGTGCTCATAGCGATGGTCTATATCCTCATGCCGTTTACGGTTTTGGTGCTCATCAGCGTAATGAGAGGGATTCCATCCAGTCTGACTCGCGCTGCCGCCTCCCTCGGAGCCTCTGCGCCCCAGAATTTTTGGCGCGTGTTCTTTCCTTTGAGCTTACCGGGCGTGATCGCGGCCGGGCTGCTGGTCTTTGTGTTCGCTCTGGGGTTCTACATCACTCCCGCGCTGCTCGGCGGCCCGAACACAATCCTATTGCCGATGCAAATCGACATTTATGCAAACGTGACGCTGAATTGGCCACTCGCAGCCGCTGCCGCTACCGTGCTGCTCTCGATCACGCTGGTGGTCTATACAATTTCCAATCATTTCGTCGGTATCGATAGCTTGCTCGGATCTCAGCACGGGGCTGCCCAATCGGCTGGCACACCCGTTCGTCGTTCAACCACCGCTTACGTCCAACTTGTTGACCTCGCTACGGCCCTGGTGCGGGCGGTCGCTCACAGCCTTCGGGTTCCGGCCGGATTCGCCATAGGTTGTGAGCGTGCGGCTCTTGGTGGCAAGCTGCTACGCGGCTTCAGTCTGCTCGTTGCTGTGTTTCTGGTCAGTCCCATCCTGATCATTGTTCCGATCTCATTCAGTTCCTCGCGCTTCCTCGATTTCCCGCCCCCCGGCCTGTCGCTGCAATGGTATGAGGCATATTTTACAAGCCGCGCGTGGGTCTCCGCCACGCTGCAAAGTTTGGGCATTGCAACAGCTACCGCATTTGCAAGCCTTGCCATCGGGTCAGCGGCTGCGATGGCGCTCGTGCGCGGCAGTCCGCGGATGCGCCGTGTCGGATACCAGCTCTTGCTTGCACCGATGATCGTGCCGGTAATCGTCAGTGCGGTTGCCCTCTACTTCCTCTTTGCACGGTTGCAGCTCGTCAACACGAATCTCGCTCTGGTGATCGCACATACGATCGGCGCCGTTCCCTTAGTCGTGCTGATTGTCGCCGCAAGCCTACAGGCCCTGAACGTCCGCCTAGAGCACGCCGCCGCGAGTTTGGGGGCCTCGCGGATCGTCACGATTTGGAAAATCGTACTCCCGCTCATGCGTCCTGCGTTAATCGTCGCCGGATTCTTTGCCTTCCTGCATTCCTTCGATGAGTTGGTGCTGTCACTCTTCGTGAGCGGGCCGGACACTACCACCTTACCGATAAAGATGTGGTCGGGAATTCGGGAAGAGATCACGCCTACAATCGCTGCCGTTTCAAGTCTGCTGATCGCGTTGACAGTCGTTATGTATGCCGGCGTAGAGGTGGTCCGCCAGA
>NZ_RZOZ02000228.1:0-299 GCF_003999155.2 Mesorhizobium sp. M1D.F.Ca.ET.231.01.1.1 | reverse complement strand
ATCATCTGGTATTCCTTGTCGGTGAGCGTCAGCGCCGGCGCGACGGTGATGGAATCGCCGGTGTGCACGCCCATCGGATCGAGGTTCTCGATCGAGCAGATGATGATGCAATTGTCCGCCTTGTCGCGGAGGGCCCGAAAATGAAGACGATCAGCGCCGAGGTGATCAGCGCGCCGCCGGTGCGGAAGGTGATGTAGCGGAAGACGTTGAAGAACGAAATCCGATCCGCGAAATCGACGAGCAGTGTGAACATGGTCTTTCCGTCCCCCGGAGCCCGACCTACGTCGGTTCAATGTTTG
>NZ_RZOZ02000227.1:0-299 GCF_003999155.2 Mesorhizobium sp. M1D.F.Ca.ET.231.01.1.1 | reverse complement strand
GACGACGGCAACAGGCGGTTCGGCCAGGATCGAGGTCGGCGGGTAGACGATGTCGAAATTGTCAGCGCCGAATTCGTCGAGCGCCAAATAGGCGTCGTTCTCCCAGGCGATCAGCACGTCGCCCAGTCCCTTTTGCGCGAAAGTGACGGTCGAGCCGCGCGCACCGGTGTCGAGCACGGGAGCATTGGCATAGAGCTTGCCGACGAATTCCTTGGTCTTGGCTTCGTCGCCGCAATCATTGGCGTTGGCATAGGCCCAGGACGCGAGATAGTTCCAACGCGCGCCGCCCGACGTCTTGG
>NZ_RZOZ02000226.1:0-299 GCF_003999155.2 Mesorhizobium sp. M1D.F.Ca.ET.231.01.1.1 | reverse complement strand
GCTACGCCGGCGGACATCAGCCGCCTGCCGCTGCTGCATATGGCGACCCGCCCCGGCGCCTGGAGCGAGTGGTTCGAAGAGCAGGGGCTCGAGGCGCCGACCGGGCCCGGCATGCAGTTCGAGCAGTTCGGCACGGTCGCCCAGGCCTGCATGGCGGGCCTCGGCGTGGCGCTGCTGCCCGAAATCCTGATTGCCGGCGAATTGCAGCGCGGCCAGCTGGTGCCGGCGCCCGGCCAGCCGATGCAAAGCCGCAGCGCCTATTACCTGGTCGTGCCCCACGATAAGCGCGGCCATCCGCC
>NZ_RZOZ02000225.1:0-300 GCF_003999155.2 Mesorhizobium sp. M1D.F.Ca.ET.231.01.1.1 | reverse complement strand
GGCGTCCGCGCCGACCCGGTGAATGCCGGCGCTGAGACGCAGTTCCGCGCCGGCATGCACGCCAGTCAGGATACGCAGCAGCTTCGTCATGAAAAGCCCGTTGGAAGATGATGGGGCGTGCAGCGGCACGCCTTCGACACTCACTCTAGCCGCCGCCAATTACCTTCCGGCACACAATGCGAAGCAGATACCTGCAAAGCGAAACCGCGCGCGCCCGTCAGGGCAGAGCACTGCGTCAGCCGCGTTGGGCGGCTGTGAGCGCGGCGCCGCGTTGCACGATGCGGACGTTCATCGCGCGCT
>NZ_RZOZ02000224.1:0-301 GCF_003999155.2 Mesorhizobium sp. M1D.F.Ca.ET.231.01.1.1 | reverse complement strand
CGAATCCTGGAGCCTCGACGCCGACCATGCCCATGCGAGGCTGGCCGACGGCACCGGGCTGTCGGCATCCCTGGCGGTCGCCGCCGACGGGCGCCTGTCTCCCGCGCGGGAAGCCGCCGGCATTCGCGCTTTCGCGCGGCCTTATCCGCAATCGGCGCTTGTCCTCAATTTCGGCCACCGCAGCGACCACGGCTTCGTTTCGACCGAATTCCATACCGAAACAGGCCCATTCACCCATGTGCCGCTGCCCGGCAGGCGCTCGAGCCTTGTCTGGGTCGTGAAGCCGGAGAAGGCGCAAGAG
>NZ_RZOZ02000223.1:0-301 GCF_003999155.2 Mesorhizobium sp. M1D.F.Ca.ET.231.01.1.1 | reverse complement strand
GCAATGCCCATCAGGAGTTCGCGTGCCGAATTGCGCAGTTGCTCTTCGCTGAGGCGGCTGCCGGACGGGCTGACCGTGCGGGCATATTCCGTCCAGTCGTGAATTAATCCATCAAGGTTAGTTTCGATAAAATCGGACAGAGTCATAGTCCCGTCGCTCATGTGTCGCTGGTTTTGCCGTTGTCGTTTGCCCGGGAAATCTTTCGCAAAACGCCGGGAACAGCGGCTGCTGAAGAACTCAGCGCACAACGCCCACCTCTAATCGTATATGTCATTTCACCACATCGCACGCTGGACGCCGC
>NZ_RZOZ02000222.1:0-302 GCF_003999155.2 Mesorhizobium sp. M1D.F.Ca.ET.231.01.1.1 | reverse complement strand
CCGGCGACGAGGCTGGCCATATGAAAGGCCGCCTCGCCGATGCCGATGACGGGGGCCTCGGTGGCACAACGCCCGGCGTCAAGCCCAGTATCGTCGAAGCAGGCGATGACATAGGCATCGGCCTGTGCCTTGCCCATCTCGGCGATGATGCCTGGAATGGCGAAGACCTCGTCGAAATAACCTTCGATGCTGGGCGGTCCGTCGACCGGATTGACCGCGATGATCTCCGTCGCGCCGGAGGCGACACTTGCCGCCGCCTCGCCGATCTTGGCGGTCATCGAGGCTGTGGTGTTGGGGTTGAT
>NZ_RZOZ02000221.1:0-302 GCF_003999155.2 Mesorhizobium sp. M1D.F.Ca.ET.231.01.1.1 | reverse complement strand
AGGGGATTGTAGGGGTTAGGCATGTTCACCAGTACAGTGTCACCTAGCAACACATGGGACTGAACTGGCACGTAAACCGGCCAAAAAACATCGCTGGACGTAAAGCCGCCAAAGGCCGCATTATACTCTACTCGAATGAACGAAGGCAGTAGCCCGAGTCCGCGCAGCGCCTCCCGGAATTCGACGAAATAGCAAAAATTGAGGAAGCTGAGGCGGATGTCATTCTCCAGATAGATGAAATGCGTATAGCGACCGTGGTTCTCCTGGACAAACTCCATTGCGATGATCTGCTTATGACACCA
>NZ_RZOZ02000220.1:0-302 GCF_003999155.2 Mesorhizobium sp. M1D.F.Ca.ET.231.01.1.1 | reverse complement strand
CCACGATTCGCGGGCCTATTCGGACGATACGAAAGACATCTGACTTTAGCTCGCGAAAGACTCCATAAAATCAACGGTCTGAATACGTCTGCTTTGCGCTGCAGGGCCGTCATTCGTACGGCTCCGGTTCACCAAAGCCACAAGCCGTAACAAGAGCGACGCCAATCGGCGCATTTGTTGCTGGTCCAAGAGGCGAACAAGGGACGGACGAATTGGCAGCAGGCCAAGAGGATTCCGCCTTGCGGGCCTGGTATTTGTCTGACATAATTTACCATCTCCTAATTTTGTAGCGGGTAATTGGG
>NZ_RZOZ02000219.1:0-303 GCF_003999155.2 Mesorhizobium sp. M1D.F.Ca.ET.231.01.1.1 | reverse complement strand
CGCGAAATTACCTGACGGTGCGGGTTGGCCTCCTCGGTCCTGGCAAGCTTTCACACGGATTTGCGACCAATCTGGCGGATCGTCTGTCTCTCAGCCAAAATGTTTTCAGTTTCTCGTTGCCACCGCTATCAGTGGCCGACCGGCCTTGCATGGCGGCAATCACATAGTCGGCTCTGTTGGTTCGATAGTCCTCTTTTTGCGCAGACATCGTGGCTCCTCCCGGTCGAGGCCCTCAGCCCTCTTTTTTGGCTTTGATGCAGAAACTAACTACCGATGTGCCGTGGGAGTCCACCAATTGGGGAT
>NZ_RZOZ02000021.1:0-45291 GCF_003999155.2 Mesorhizobium sp. M1D.F.Ca.ET.231.01.1.1 | reverse complement strand
GCCGATCGCGTGTGCGCCGTGCCCTCTACATGGCGGCACTTAGTGCCATCCGAACCTGTGACCGCTTCAGAGCCTTCTACACCGACCTCGCAGCCCGCTCAGGCTCCAAGAAACTGGCCATCATCGCAGTCGCAAGAAACTCCTGGTCGTCCTCAACGCCATCATCCGCGACAAAACAGCCTTCGCCTGAACACAGTTGCCATGCCGTGACTTTCGAGCGTTGCAACGGCACAGAATTCTGCACCGCCGCTCTTGTAGTGTAGGTAACGGCATGGATCCTAGGGTCTGCGCGCCGCTTCGCGTCGCTCCGCCCTAGGATAACGAAGGGACGTTTACGCCGCCTTCTTCGCCAGCCTCGCCTTGATGCTCGCCACATCCGCGCGCGGCGTCGCGGCGAACAGCGTCTTGGTGTAGGCGTGCTTGGGGTCTGAAAAAACCTTGTCGCGCGGGCCGTATTCGACCGCCTCGCCGAAATACATCACCATCACGTCGTCGGCGATGTAGCGCACCACCGAGAGGTCGTGGCTGATGAAGACGTAGGTCAGCTGGAACTCGTCCTGCAGGTCGGCAAGCAGGTTCAGCACCTGCGCCTGCACCGAGAGGTCGAGCGCCGAGACCGGCTCGTCCAGCACCAGCAGGCTCGGGTTCAGCATCAGCGAGCGGGCAATGGCGATGCGCTGGCGCTGGCCGCCGGAGAACATGTGCGGATAGCGGTTGTAGTGCTCGGGTCCGAGGCCGACCTTCTTCAGCATCTTCATCGCAAGATCGCGGCGTTCCTCGGCCGGCTTGTCGGTGTTGATGAGCAGCGGCTCGCCGAGCACGTCGCCGATCTTCTGGCGCGGGTTGAGCGATCCGTACGGGTTCTGGAAGACGATCTGCACCTTGCGGCGCATCTCCTTGGTCAGCCCGTCCCTGGCGATGTCGACCGTGTTGCCGTCGATGAACAGCTCGCCGGCCGTCGCCGGATCGATCAGCGTGATGATGCGGGCGAGCGTGGACTTGCCGCAACCGCTCTCACCGACGATCGCCAGCGTCTTGCCCTTCTCGACGCTGAAGGAAACGCCCTTCACCGCATGCACGGTGCGCGCGCCGCGGAACAGCCCGCCGCCGACATGGTAGTCGCGCTTGATGTTCTTGCCTTCGACAACCTTGGTCATGCGCCGGCTCCGGTCATGCGCTAGCTTCTGGGGGCGCCGGCTCGAACAGCATGTCTGAGACGGTCGGCAGGCGATCGCCGACGGCGTTCTCCGGCAGCGCCGACAGCAGCGCGCGCGTGTAGTTGCTCTTCGGGCTCTCGAACAGCGACAAGACGTCGGCCTCTTCCATCTTGCGGCCCCTGTACTGGACGATGACGCGGTCGGCGGTCTCGGCCACCACGCCCATATTGTGCGTGATCATGATCAGGCCCATGCCGTATTTGGCCTGCAGCGAGACCAGGAGATCGAGGATCTGCTTCTGGATGGTGACGTCGAGCGCGGTGGTCGGCTCGTCGGCGATCAGAAGCTTCGGATTGCAGGCAATCGCCATCGCGATCATGACGCGCTGGCACTGGCCGCCCGACATCTGATGCGGGAAGGAGTTGAGCCGCTCGGCCGGTTCGGGAATGCCGACCTGCTTCAACAGTTCGATGGCGCGGGCCCGGCGCTGCGCACGGTCCATGCCGAGATGGAAGCGCAGCACTTCCTCGATCTGGAAGCCGACGGTGAAGCACGGATTGAGGCTGGCGATCGGTTCCTGGAAGATCATGGCAATGTCCTTGCCGATGATCTTGCGGCGCTCGGCCGGACTGATCTTGAGCAGGTCGCGGCCGCCGAACGTCATGCGGTCGGCGGTGACGGTCGCCGTCCACGGCAAAAGGCCCATCACCGCCAGCATCGACACCGACTTGCCGGAGCCGGATTCGCCGACAATGGCGAGCACCTCGCGCTCGTCGACACGGAGCGAGACGCCGTCGACGGCGCGGAACGGGCCGGACGCGGTCTGGAACTCGACGACGAGGTTCTGGATGTCGAGCAATGCCATCACGACCTCCTGAGCTTCGGATCGAGCGCGTCGCGCAGGCCATCGCCGATCAGGTTGATGGCGAGCACGGTGATCAGGATAGCAAGACCCGGGAAGGTCACCACCCACCAGGCGCGCAGGATGAATTCGCGCGCCGAGGCGAGCATGGTGCCCCATTCCGGCGTCGGCGGCTGCGCGCCGAGGCCGAGGAAGCCAAGCGCAGCGGCCTCGAGGATGGCGTTCGAGAAGGACAGCGTGCCCTGGACGATCAGCGGCGCCAGGCAGTTGGGCAGGATGGTCCTGAGCATCAGCCTCAGATGTCCGGCGCCAGCGACCTTGGCCGCCACGACATATTCGCGGCTTTTCTCGGCCATGACGGCCGCGCGCACCAGGCGAGCGAAATGCGGCTGCAGGACGAGCGAGATCGCCAGCATGGCATTGAACAGGCCGGGCCCGAGGATGGTCACCAGCACCAGCGCAAGCAACAGCGACGGGAAAGCCAGGATCAGGTCCATGACGCGCATGATCGCGACGTCGACCCAGCCGCGGAAATAGCCGGCCAGCAGGCCGAGCGTGATGCCGCCGGTGAGCGCCAGCGTGACCACGACGGCGCCGATGAGCAGCGAGAAGCGCGCGCCATAGAGCAGGCGCGAGAGGATATCGCGGCCGACTGGATCGGTTCCGAGCAGATATTGGGTGCTGCCACCCGTCTGCCATGCCGGCGGCCTCAGGAACGCGGTCTTGTCCTGGACGTCGGGCGCGTAGGGCGCGAGCAGCGGTGCGAAGAGCGCCGCCAGCACCAGCAGGACGAAGACGACCAGGCCGATGACGGCGCCGCGGTTCACCGAGAAATAATGCCAGAAGGTCTTGAAGCCGGTCAGCCGGTCGGGGCTGCCGGCGGCCATGGGGGCGATTTCGGTCGACTGGCTCATCACGCGGCCCTGATGCGCGGATTGATGACGGCGTAGAGCACGTCGACGATGAGGTTCACGGCCATGACGATGAGCGCGATCAAAAGCAGACCTGACTGCACGACGACATAGTCGCGCTTGAAGATGGAGTCGACCATCCACTTGCCGATGCCCGGCCAGGCGAAGATGGTTTCGGTGAGAATGGCACCGGCAAGCAACGTGCCGACCTGCAGGCCAATGGTGGTGACGACCGGAATCAGCGCGTTGCGAAGCGCATGCACGCCGATGACGCGGGCGGCCGAAAGCCCCTTGGCGCGGGCGGTGCGGACATAATCCTCGCCGAGCACCTCGAGCATGGCCGAGCGCGTCTGGCGCGCGATCACCGCCAGCGGGATGGTGCCGAGCACGATCGCGGGCAGGACGAGATGGCTGAGCGCCGAGCGCAACGCGTCCCATTTGCCGTATAGGACGCTGTCGATGGTCATGAAGCCGGTGATCGGCTTCAGGAAGAACTGCAGGCCCATGCGGCCGGAAACCGGCGTCCAGCCGAGATAGCCCGAGAAGAAGATGATGAGCAGCAGGCCCCACCAGAAGATCGGCATGGAATAGCCGACGAGCGCGGTGCCCATCAGCGACTGGTCGAACCATGAGCCGCGCTTGACGGCCGCGAAGATGCCGGCCGGGATGCCGACCACCATGGCGAAGATCATAGCGAAGAAGGAGAGTTCCAGCGTCGCCGGGAAGAGCGTCTTGAACTCCTCGAGAACCGGGCGCTTGGATGAAATCGAGACGCCGAAGTCGCCGGTCGCGACCTCGCCGACATAGCGCGCGTACTGCTGCCAGACCGGCAGGTTGTAGCCGAACTGTTCCTTGAGCTCTTCGTAGCGCGCGGGCGTGACGCCATGCTCGCCGGCCATGGCCAGGATCGGATCGCCGGGCAGCAGCCGCACGAAAGCGAAGGCGCAAATAGTGATGCCGACGAGAGTCGGGATCAGGAGGGCGATTTTGTTGAGAAGATATCGGAGCATCGTCGAATGGATCGGGGCGGCGCTGGAATTTGCGCCGCCCCGTTCGCAATATTACTCGGCCTTGTCAACGCCGTCGAAGCGGTGAATGCCGAGCGGGTCCATCTTGTAGCCGGAGATGTTGTTGCGAACGACCGAGTACACCTGGCTGTGGGCCAGGAGGAAGGCCGGCGCCTGCTTGGCGAAGATCTCCTGCGCCTGCTCATAGAGCTTGGTGCGCTCGCCCTGGTCGCTGGTCTTCTTGGCCTTCTGGATCAGGTCCTCGAAGTCCTTGTCGCACCAGCTGGAGTAGTTCGAGACGCCGATGGCCGAGCAAGCGAAGAGGGTGGCGAAGAAGTTATCCGGATCGCCATTGTCGCCGGTCCAGCCGATCTGGAAGGCGCCGGGGCGCTCCTTCTTCTTGCCTTCCTCGCGATACTTCGTCCACTCGTAGTTGACGATCTCGGCCTTGACGCCGACCTTGGCCCAGTCGGCCTGGATCAGCTCGGCCGCGCGCTGGAAGTTCGGGTTGTAGGGGCGAACGCGGTCGGAAGCCCAGAGCTGGATTTCCTTCAGCCCGGCATTGGCCAGCACCTTCTTGGCCGCTTCCGGATCATAGGAATCGAACTTCACGGCCTTGTTCCACGACCACATGGTCGGCGGGATCAGGTTCTGGGCAGGCGTGGCGCCGGCATCCTGGAACAGCGACTTGATCAGCGCTTCCCGGTCGATCGCCTGGTTGAGCGCATGACGAACCTCGGGCTTGTCGAGCGGCGGGATCGTCGTGTTGTAGCTCATATAGCCGATGTTCAGGCCGGCCTGGTCCATCAAGGTCACGTCCTTGTTGGCCTTGATGGTGGCGATGTCGGCCGGGTTCGGATAGGGCGCGACGTCGCATTCGCCGGCCAGCACCTTCTGGATGCGGGCGGTCGCGTCAGGCGTGATGGCGAAGACCAGATCGTCGATCTTTTCCTTGCCCTTGAAGTAGTCGGGGTTGGCCGCATAGCGGATGACCGAATCCAGCTGGTAGTCGACGAACTGGAACGGACCGGTGCCGATCGGCTTGGTCGAGAAGTCGGCCATCTTGCCGTCCTTCTCGAGCTGGTCGGCATATTCCTTCGAGACGATCGAGGCGAAGTCCATGCCGAGATTGGCCAGCATCGGCGCGTTCGGCTCGGTCAGCGTCAGCTTGACGGTGAGGTCGTCGACCTTTTCCCACTTGGCGACGTATTTCGGCATGTCCATGCCGGTGTAGTAGTCCCACGTCAGGTTCGGCAGATATTTCTCGCCGTTCCACGGATTCTGCTTGTTGAACTGACGGTCGAAGGAGAAGACGACGTCATCGGCATTGAGGTCGCGGGTCGGCTTGAAATAGTCGGTGGTCTGGAACTTCACGCCCGGATGCAGGTGGAAAGTATAGACCAGGCCGTCGTCGGAGATTTCCCATTTGTCGGCGAGGCCGGGCTCGATCTCGGTGCCGCCGTGCTTGAACTCGACCAGGCGCGAATAGACCGTGCGCGACGAGGCGTCGAAGTCGTTGCCGCCCGTCGTCGTACCCGGATCGAAATTGGCCGGCGACGCTTCCGAGCAATAGACAAGCGTCTTTGCATTGGCCATGCCGCCCAGGACGCTTGCAGCCAGCAACGCGGCTGCAAAAGTCATTGTCTTTTTCATTGAGCACTCCCTGATGTTCTTCCAAGCCCCTCTATCAGGCTCGCGAAGCGCGCATATAAGCACCGTTTTTGGGGCTTTGGAACACCCCGTTTGCGTACCCCATGGTAAGCAGGAAAAGAATCCGCATTTTCCTCAAATACCGGAAAAAATGAGCAGAATTTTTCGCTCACGACATTGTTAACGACCGCATTTTTTTATTGATTGGGCGCTTCCCGAAATCAGAACGAGGGGCGCCGTGCTCGCGATCCCGGTCCTCGCCGGCACGCGCCTCAGGGAGCGGTCGGCGAAGAGATTTCGGCGGCAAATCTTTCCGCCGCTGCCGCTGGGGCAAGACTTGCACCGCCGCTGATAGAGGCAATACATAGACGTCATGCCGGATTTCTTGGGAATCCGCGATCTGCCGCGGCGGAGGAGGTTTCCGACATCGGGAGCAAGCGCCGGCGTGTGAGGCAGCAAGACCTAAGCAAAAGACACCAGGGAGGGATTTGGTGGCAAAAGCAGCAAAGACAACGCCCCCGGCGAAGGCAAAAGCCAAGGCCGCGACCGGCAATGCCGGCGCGCCCAAGGCTTCATCTTCCAAGACCGCTTCATCGGCCAAGACCGCTTCACCCGCCAGGACGTCCTCACCTGCAAAGGCCACTGCCAAGCCGAAGGCCGCCGCCGCTCCGAGAAAGACGAGCTCCAAACCCGCCGCCAAGGCTGCAACCGCAAAGACCGGCAAGCCCGCGGCCGCGAAGCCGGCACCGCCGCAGGCCAAAGGGCTGCCTAAGGCAATCACCGAGCTCACGGCCGGATTGCCGGAAAAGCCGTGGCTGAAAAACTATCCGAAGAACATGCCGGCCGAGATCGGCCCTCTCCCCTACAATTCGATCGGCGACTTCCTCGTCGGCGCCTGCAAGCAGTTCTCCGGCCAGCCCGCATATGTGTGCATGGGCAAGTCGATCTCCTACGCCGAGCTGGAGCGGCTCTCGGCGGCCTTCGGCGCCTATCTGCAGTCGAAAGGCCTGGAGAAAGGCGCGCGCGTGGCGCTGATGATGCCGAACGTGCTGCAATATCCGGTGGCGATGATGGCCGTGCTGCGCGCGGGCTTCACGGTGGTGAACGTCAACCCGCTCTACACGCCGCGCGAGCTCGAGCACCAGCTCAAGGACTCCGGCGCGCAGGCGATCGTCATTCTGGAAAACTTCGCCAACACGCTGCAGGCGGCGATCGCCCGGACGCCGGTCAAGCATGTGGTGGTGGCGGCGATGGGCGACATGCTGGGCGGACTGAAAGGCGCGATCGTCAACCTCGTCGTGCGGCGGGTGAAGAAGATGGTTCCCGCCTGGTCGCTGCCTGGCCATGTCAAGTTCAACGCCGCGCTGAGGGCCGGCGCGGGCCTCGCCTTCAAGCCCGCAACGGTCTCGGGCGACGATATCGCCTTCCTGCAATATACCGGCGGCACGACCGGCGTCTCGAAGGGCGCGACGCTGCTGCACCGGAATGTGCTTTCCAACGTGGCGCAGAATTCGCTCTGGGTGGAGGATGCCTACACGGTCAAGCCGAAGCCCGCGTATCTCAACTTCATTTGCGCGCTGCCGCTCTACCACATCTTCGCGCTGACGGTGAACGCGCTGATGGGCATGCAGCAGGGCGCGCAGAACGTGCTCATCCCGAACCCGCGCGACATTCCGGGCTTCGTCAAGGAACTGCAGAAATACCCGGCCCACATCTTCCCCGGCCTCAACACGCTGTTCAACGCGCTGCTCAACAACGAGGATTTCCGCAAGCTCGACTTCAAGCCGTTGATCCTGACGCTTGCCGGCGGCATGGCGGTGCAAAGAGGCGTGGCCGAGCGCTGGAAGGCGCTGACCGGCTGCCCGGTGAGCGAAGGCTACGGGCTCTCCGAGACCTCGCCGGTGGCGACCGCCAACAAATTCAGCTCCAGCGAATTCACCGGCACGATCGGCCTGCCGCTGCCTTCGACCGAGATCGCCATCCGCGACGACGACGGCAACAACGTGCCGCTCGGCGAAGTGGGCGAGATCTGCATCCGCGGGCCGCAGGTGATGGCCGGCTACTGGAACCGGCCGGACGAGACGGCCAAGGTGATGACCAAGGACGGCTTCTTCAAGTCGGGCGACATGGGCTTCATGGACGAACGCGGCTACACCAAGATCGTCGACCGAAAGAAGGACATGATCCTGGTCTCCGGCTTCAACGTCTATCCGAACGAGCTGGAAGAGGTCGTGGCGCAGCATCCCGGCGTGCTCGAAGTGGCGGCGATCGGCGTGCCGGACGAGCATTCCGGCGAGGTGCCGAAGCTGTTCGTGGTCAGGAAGGACCCGGCGCTCACCGTCGAGACGCTGACCGCTTATTGCCGCGAGAATCTGACCGGCTACAAGCGACCGAGATACATAGAATTCCGCACCGAGTTGCCGAAGACGCCGGTCGGCAAGATCCTGCGGCGGGCGCTGCGGGAGTAGACTTGAGCGAAAATGTTGCCGGCCTGACGCCAGAGCGTCGCGGCGGCCCCGATCCGGTGGAATTCATCAAGGCGAACATGCGCTTGTCGCCGGTGCCGTCGCTGCCCGAAATCCGTCTTCACACGGCCCATCCCGGCAGCGGGCTGAGGCGGCTCCTCGAACCGGATGATGACGCCGACGACGGCACGGCCGAGCCGCAGCCGCCCTACTGGGCTTATGCCTGGGCCGGCGGGGCGGTGCTGGCGCGCTACATTCTCGACCGGCCCTCGACCGTTGCCCGACGCCGCGTGCTCGATCTCGGCGCCGGCTCCGGCCTTGTCGCGATCGCCGCGGCGAAGGCAGGAGCGAGCGCGGTGATCGCGGCGGAAATCGACCGCAACGGCATCGTCGCGCTCGGCCTCAACGCTGCGGCCAACGGCGTCGCCATCACCATAATTGGCGAGGACATCACCGCCGGTCCGCCGCCCGCGGTCGACCTGGTGCTCGCCGGCGACGTCTTCTATGGGCAGGCGGTGGCACGGCGGGTCGTCCCCTTCCTCGACCGGTGCCTCGCCGCCGGCATCGAGGTGCTGGTCGGCGATCCGGGCCGCGCCTGGCTGCCCAAGCCCAGGCTCCGCCTGTTGGCTGAGTATCAGGTGCCCGATGTCGGCGGGAATGGCGGCGGCGAGGCGAGGCCGAGCGGCGTGTTTGCGTTCGTCCCAGCCGGGGCTGGCTAGCTCGCCGCCACGCTCACCCGCGCGGCAAGAAAATCCGGCAGGTCGGCGACCGAATCCAGGATGACGTCGGCCATCGGCGACAGCGAGTCGCGCGTGCCGGTGCCGGAAAGCACGCCGATCGCCAGTCCGCAGCCGCCGGCGCGCGCCATTTCGAGATCGTGGCGATTGTCGCCGACCATGGCGATCTCGCTGGGCTTCAACCCGGTCAGATCGCAGAACGCGACGACGGTATCGGGCGCCGGCTTGGGATTGGCCACTGCATCATAGCCGAAGGCGGCGTCGAAGAGCTGCGCGACACCGAGCGTGGCGAGCGTCTTTTCGGCGCCGCTGGTGGAATCGTTGGTGGCGACGCCCAGCCGGAAGGATCGCTTGTGGAGCGCCCGCAGCGATTCGACGATGCCCGGAAGCGCAACCGCCATCGACGAGCCCTGCACCGAGGTGATCTCGTTGAAGCGGGAGACGGCCAGCATCTGGTCCTCGTCCGACAGGCGCGGGAACCAGAGCTCGACGACATCCATGTTCGAGCCGGAAGCAAAGATCGAATCGGGCTTGAAGCGCTTGCTGGCGAAATCGAAACCCGCAGCGGCGAGCAACCGGTCCGCCTTCCAGCGATCGCCTTCGGCGGCGTCCATCGCCATGAAATCGGCAATGCCGAGCCATGTTGCGTTGAAGTCGACCAGCGTGCCGTCCTTGTCGAAGAGAATGCCCTTGATATCCGCCAAGCCTTTTACTCCGTGCCGCGCAGTTGGTGGATATGAGCCACCAGTCCGGCAGTCGAGGCGTCGCGTTTTGCGGCAGTCTCCTTGCCTTCCACGACAGGCAGCAGGCCTGTCGCCAATTCCTTGCCCAGTTCGACACCCCATTGGTCGAACGAGTTGATGTTGAACAGCGTCCCCTCGACGAAGACGCGGTGCTCGTAGAGCGCGATCAGGCGACCGAGCGTGCGCGGATCGAGCTTTCGGTAGAGTATCGTCAACGAGGGACGGTTGCCCGAAAAGACTCGGTGCGGCGCGATGCGGTCGACATCGGCCGGCTCCATGCCCTTGGCCAGCATCTGCGCGCGCGCCTCCTCCAGCGTGCGGCCCTTCATGAAGGCCTCCGACTGCGCAAGGCAGTTGGCGAGCAGCAGGTCGTGATGGGTCTTCAGTTCCGGCTCATGGCTGACGGCAGCCGCCAGGAACTCGACCGGGATGACGTCGGTGCCCTGGTGCAGAAGCTGGAAGAAAGCATGCTGGCCGTTGGTGCCGGGCTCGCCCCAGACCAGCGGACCGGTCGGCGTAGTGACCGCGCCGCCGTCGAGCGTGACGCTCTTGCCGTTCGATTCCATATCGAGCTGCTGCAGATAGGCCGGCAGGCGCGACAGGCGCTGGTCGTAGGGAATGACGGCACGGGCCGGATATTTGCAGACCGCCCGGTGCCACCAGCCGATCAGCCCCAGCAGCACCGGCAGGCTCTTCTGCAGGGGCGCCGAGCGGAAATGCTCGTCCATCTCATGCGCGCCGTCGAGGAAGGCGCGGAAGTTGCGCGGGCCGATGGCGATCATCACCGGCAGGCCGATGGCGCTCCAGACCGAGTAGCGGCCGCCGACCCAGTCCCAGAAGCCGAAGACGCGGTCGGAGGCGATGCCGAACTTCGACACCAGGTCGAGCGCGGTCGAGACGGCGGCGAAATGCTTGCCGATCGCCTCCTTGCCCAGCGCCTTCTCCACCCATTTGCGTGTCGTTTCGGCATTGGTCATCGTCTCGACGGTGGTGAAGGTCTTGGAGGCGATGATGAACAGCGTCGTCTCTGGCGAAAGACCCTTCAGCGTGTCGTGGATGTGGGCGCCGTCGACATTGGAGACATAATGCGCGCGCGGGCCGTCATGATAGGGCGCCAGCGCCAGCGTCACCATCGCCGGTCCGAGATCCGAACCGCCGATGCCGATGTTCACGATGTCGGTGACCTTCTTGCCGGTGGCGCCGGCGGCCTTCCCCGAGCGGATGGCATCGGCGAAGGCGCCCATGGCGTCGAGCACGGCAATCACATCCGCCTTGGTGTCCTGGCCATCGAGCACGACGCTTTTGCCGGTCAGGTTGCGCAGCGCCGTGTGCAGCACGGCGCGGCCTTCGGTGATGTTGATCTTCCTGCCTTCGAACATCGCGGCGCGACGTCCCGCGAGATCGGCCGCGCCGGCAAGCTTTTCCAGCATTGCCATGGTGTCGGCGTCGACCGCGCATTTTGACCAGTCGAGCAGAAGGTCGCCATCGGTGGCGGAGAATTTCTCGAAGCGCTTGGGATCGGCGGCGAAGGCCTCGCGCATGGTGCCCTTGGCTGCGGCGCGCTGATCACGCAACGCGGCAAGTTGCTTGTCGAAGGCTGACTGATCCACTGGCGGGCTCCTGGCGGGTTTTTAGACCATTTTAACAGGCCGGATGTTTCCGGCGCGTGTCGGCGCGTCATTCTATTGAGCCGATTTCGATTTATTCAAGCGCGGCGATGCCGCAGCGCATCACGCTTTGATGATGCGCGGTATTGGGCGGTGAGATTGCGAGAATCCGCCGCGACGATGCTCTGCATCGCGCTTAGATGATGCTCCGCACCGCGCGTGAACGCGTGGCGACGACGCTTTGCGTCGCGCTTGGGATTGTGCCGCGACGATGCTTCGCATCGCGCTTAAACGCGTCGCGACGACGCTTCGCGTCGCGCATGATGGATCACTGGCATAAATCCCAGGGATCAGAAAAATTGATTGGCGCAACCCCTTGTGCCACCCCTACACTCGACTGGTCCAGCCAAGTGAAAACAGCTGGCCATCCGAGGAAGATCCCCCATGCCACAGCGCAATGACACGGCCATATGGTCCGGCCTGTTCCGGATTTCGGCCGAATCCGGACAAACCCTCCAGGCTCAGATCCGCCAGGCGATCGTCGCAGCCATCCTCGACCGACAAATCGCCGCTTCGATGCCGCTGCCGTCCTGCCGGATTCTGGCGGAAAAACTTGGCGTTGCCCGCGGCACGGTGGTGCTTGCCTTCCAGCAGTTGGTCGACCAGGGCTTCCTGGTGGCGCGCGAGCGGCGCGGCCATTTCGTCAACCCTGACGTGCTGGCCACACCCGCCAAGCCGCACCAGAAGGCGCCCGACCAGCAGAACGAGATCGACTGGAAGGCGCGCCGGCAGATCGCCGCCAGCGACATGCCGCCGCCGGCCAAGCACGACAACTGGATCAAGTCCTCCTATCCGTTCGTCTACGGCCAGTTCGATCCGGCGCTGTTCCCGACCGCCGAATGGCGCGAGTGCAACCGCATGGCGCTGGCGGTGCTCGAGATCCGCAACTGGGCGTCCGACATGGTGGACCGCGACGATCCGCTGCTCATCGAGCAGATCCAGGCCCGGCTTTTGCCGCGCCGCGGCATCTTCGCCAATCCGGACGAGATCATCGTGACGCTGGGCGCGCAGAACGCGCTCTACATGCTCGCCTCGCTGCTGATGACCAAGGGCTCGAAGGTGGCGATGGAAGACCCCGGCTACCCGGATGCCCGCTCGATCTTCCGGCTGGCGGGCGCCGATATCCAGCCGGTCCCGGTCGACCAGTCGGGCATCGTGACTTCGGCGATCCCCAGCGATTCCGGCTTCGTTTTCGTCACCCCCAGCCACCATTGCCCGACCATGGTGCCGCTGTCGGCGGAGCGGCGGCAGGACCTTCTGGCGCGGGCCAACCGCAACAACCAGATCATCATCGAGGACGGCTATGACAGCCAGCTTCTCGACGAGGCGCCGCAGCAGGCGCTGAAGAGCCTCGATCGCTCCGGCCGCGTCATCTATGTCGGCTCGATGTCGAAGACGCTGGCTCCGGGTCTTAGGCTTGGCTACATCGTCGCCTCGGCCGGGTTGATCGCCGAGCTTCGCGCGCTGCGCCGCTTCATGCTCCGCCACCCGCCGGCCAACAACCAGCGCGCGGTGGCGCTGTTTTTGTCGCTCGGCCATCACGAGGCGCTGGTGCGCAGGCTCTCCGCCGCCTTCGACGAGCGGCGCAAGCGTCTGGTCCATGCGATTTCCGCTTTCCTGCCAGAGTGGCGTTCGACCGATTCGGCCGGCGGAACGTCGCTCTGGCTGGAAGGGCCGCGCGGCACCGATTCCCGCGGGCTGGCCGAGGCGGCGGCGTCGCGAAGCGTCATCATTGAACCCGGCGACCGGTTCTTCGACCGCAGCGAAAAGCCCTCTCGTTTCATGCGCTTGGGCATCTCCTCGATCTCGCTGCAGCACATCGAGCCCGGCATCCGCGAGCTCGCCACGGCAGCAGGCCGCCGACCCGCTGCGGCCTGATCGCCATCGACTTCCAAAAAGAGCCGGCGTTTTCGCCGGCTCTTTTTGTTTTGGCACGCCTCATCGCTTTAGCGTTCTGGCATATTCGACGGGATTGGCTGGCTCATAGGCTGTACCAATGCCGGCGGCATAGTCGAGCGACAAAGGGGACGAGGCAGGCCGATGGTGGACCAACCGCCACGCACCCTGCCCTAAAAACTAGAGGTGGAGTGCTTTCCATGTCAGTGGCTCTTGAGAAGCAGGAAGCGTCGTCGGACCAGCGTTCGCGGCGCTCCGGCGGGCGCGAAGCGCGCCGCGCGATGCGGGCTGCGCCTTTAGCCGACGACATCCGTCCGGTGCGGCCAGGCCTCGAAGGGGGCAGCTACGGGCCATTGAGCCAGAACGACCGCGAGCGCATCCACGAGGCGGTGCTGATGCTTTTGGAGACCGTCGGCTTCGCCAACGCCATCCCCTCCTGCATCGAGGCGCTGACCCGGGTGGGTGCTGCCTATGGCGATGACGGGCGCGTCCGCCTGCCGCGCGCGCTCGTGCTGGACACGATCAAAAAAGCGGCGCGCCACTTCACGCTCCACGGACAGGATCCCAAGCACGACATGGTGATCCAGGGCAAACGCGTGCATTACGGCACGGCTGGAGCGGCCGTGCACCTGGTCGATGTCGAGAAGCGCGAATACCGGGAATCGCTGCTGCAGGACATCTACGACGCCGCCCGCCTGGTCGACGGACTCGACAACATCCATTTCTTCCAGCGCACCATGGTGCCGCGCGACATTCCCGACCCGCTCGAGATGGACTTCAACACGCTCTATGCCTGCGTGATGGGGACGTCCAAGCATGTCGGCACCTCGTTCACGGTGCGCGAGAACGTCAAACCGGCGCTGGAGATGCTCTATGCGATCGCCGGCGGCGAGGAGAATTTCCGGGCGCGGCCTTTCGTGTCCAATTCGAACTGCTTCGTCGTACCGCCGATGAAGTTCGCCGAGGACGCCTGCGGCGTGCTTGAAGCCTGCGTCGAGGGCGGCATTCCGATCCTGCTTCTGTCGGCCGGCCAGGCCGGCGCCACGGCTCCCGCCGCGATTGCAGGCGCGGTCGTGCAGGCGGTGGCCGAAGTGCTGATGGGGCTGGTCTACGTCAACGCGATAAAACCCGGCCATCCGGCGATCTTCGGCACCTGGCCGTTCGTCTCCGACCTCAGGACCGGCGCCATGTCCGGCGGCTCGGCCGAGCAGGCCGTGCTGACCGCCGCCTGCGCGCAGATGGCGCAATATTACGACCTGCCGGGCGGCTCGGCGGCCGGCATGACGGATTCGAAACTGCCCGACATCCAGTCCGGCTACGAAAAGGGCATCACCAATGTGATGGCGGGTCTCTCCGGCCTGAACCTGGTCTATGAATCGGCCGGCATGCATGCCTCGCTGCTCGGCTTCTGCCTGGAAAGCCTGATCATCGACAACGACATGCTCGGCCACTGCCTGCGCTGCGTGCGCGGCATCGAGGTGACCGACGAGGCGCTGTCGATCGACACCATCGCCGATGTCTGCCTCAAGGGTCCGGGCCATTATCTCGGCAACGAGCAGACGCTGAAGCTGATGCAGACCGAATATTTCTATCCGTCGGTCGGCGACCGTTTCTCGCCGAAGGAATGGAACGAGAAGGGCCGGCCCGACATATTGCAGCGGGCGATCGCCGAGAAGAAGCGCGTTCTGGCCGAGCGCTTCCCGCGGCATGTGTCGCGGCTCGTCGACGACAAGCTGCGCGCCCGCTTCGGTGAGATGATCAAGTTGCCACGCAACAAGATGGGCGGCTAATATTCAGGTGAGCCGGTCTGCAAACGGGTCACTCCACACTCAGCCCGTAGCGCTCGACGACGTCGGCGTTGATCAGCTTCGCATGCAGCGTCATCAGCACGATCTGCGCATCGAAGCTGTCGCCGGCTTCGAGCGCGGCCTCGATGCGGCGTTCGGCTTCCAGCGTCGGCTCCCTGCCATTGGCCTGCTCGAAGGTCTCAGGCCCGGCGATGCAATAGCCGCAGAGTTGCGCCACCGACACATAGGCCTGTGGCGGCGGTTCGTCCGGCCAGCGGTCATTCATCAAATTGACGATGGTAAGTTTCACGCCCTCCGGCACCAGCGCCGGATGCAGTTCCGCCTGGCGCAGCGCGTCGTCGAGCTGGCGCAGGTCGCCGGAGCGGCCGAACCTGCCGAGGAAGCCGAGGGAAGAACGCCGCTTGGTCATGAAGGTCCCATGTTCTCAGCCAGCCGGTGTGACACCTATCTGGATGCGCCGTGACGCCGAAACAAGGGCATAGGAAGAGGGCGGCCCGCGCTTCGCAAGCCGCCCCTCGATTCCCGAAGCAAGCGACTCAGTGATTGTCGCGCGGCACGCCGCTGGTGTGCGCGACGTCCTGATACTTCACCGCCGGCTTCAGCACCATGCCGGCCGAGAACTGGTCGACCATGCCGCGCTGGATCTCCTGCCACGGCGTCTGGTGCTTGGGATAATGGTAGCCGCCATTGCCCTGCAGCGCGGCGCGCCGTCTGGCGATCTCCTCGTCGCTGACGAGGATGTTGGCCGTGCCCTTCCTCAGGTCGATGCGGACGCGGTCGCCGGTCTTGAGCAGCGCCAGGCCGCCGCCGACGGCAGCCTCAGGCGAAGCGTTGAGGATCGACGGCGAGCCTGACGTGCCGGACTGGCGGCCGTCGCCGATGCAGGCCAGCGAATGGATGCCCTTTTTGATGAGGTAGGCCGGCGGCTGCATGTTGACCACCTCGGCGCCGCCCGGATAACCGACCGGACCGGCGCCGCGCATGAACAGGATGGTATGCTCGTCTATGCCCTGCGCCGGATCGTCGATGCGGGCGTGGTAATCCTCCGGGCCGTCGAAGACCATGGCGTTGCCCTCGAAGGCCTCCGGGTCGTTCGGGTTGGAGAGATAGCGCTCGCGGAATTCCGGCGAGATGCCGCTGGTCTTCATGATCGCGGAATCGAACAGATTGCCCTTGAGGTTGATGAAGCCGGCATTGGCCTTGAGCGGTTTGGCGGCGCTGCTGATCACATCCGGATTCTCGTTGACGGCATCCCTGCAATTGTCGCCCATGGTCTTGCCGTTGACGGTGATCGCATCGGGATGCGGCAACAGGCCGCCCTTCATCAGCTCGGCCACCACCGCCGGCACGCCGCCGGCATGGTGATAGTCCTCGCCGAGATATTCGCCCGTCGGCTGCAGGTTGACCAGCAGCGGCACGTTGAGGCCGATCTTCTGCCAGTCGTCATTGTCGAGCGGCACGCCGAGATGGCGGGCAATGGCGTTGAGGTGGATCGGCGCGTTGGTCGAGCCGCCGATGGCCGAGTTGACGACGATGGCGTTCTCGAAAGCCTGGCGCGTCATGATGTCGGACGGCTTCAGGTCCTCATGCACCATGTCGACGATGCGCTTGCCCGTCTCGTAAGCGATCTGGCCGCGCTCGCGGTAGGGGGCGGGAATGGCGGCCGAGCCCGGCAGCTGCATGCCGAGCGCCTCCGCCAGCGAGTTCATCGTGGTGGCCGTGCCCATGGTGTTGCAGTAGCCGGTCGACGGCGCCGAGGAGGCGACGATGTCCATGAACTCGTCATAGTCGATCTCGCCGGCCGACAGGCGCTGGCGCGATTCCCAGACGATGGTGCCGGAACCGGTGCGCTTGCCCTTGTGCCAGCCGTTCAGCATGGGGCCGACCGAAAGCGCGATCGCCGGGATGTTGACGGTCGCCGCCGCCATCAGCAGCGCCGGCGTGGTCTTGTCGCAGCCGATGGTGAGCACCACGCCGTCGAGCGGATAGCCGTAGAGCACCTCGACCAGGCTGAGATAGGCGAGGTTGCGGTCGAGCGCGGCGGTCGGGCGCTTGCCGGTCTCCTGGATCGGATGGCACGGGAACTCGAAGGGAATGCCGCCCATCGACACAATGCCTTCGCGCACGCGCTTGGCGAGCTCGAGGTGATGCCGGTTGCAGGGCGACAGATCCGAGCCCGTCTGCGCGATGCCGATCAGCGGCTTGCCCGACATCAGCTCGGCGCGCGTCAGTCCGTAATTGAGGTAGCGCTCGAGATAGAGCGCCGTCATGCCCGGATTGTCGGGATTGTCGAACCACTCCTGCGAGCGAAATTTCTTCTTCTTGGTGGGGGCGCCTGCCATCGTGGTCTCCGTATTTGTATGACAAATCGATATGCCAATGCGCTCATGCAGGCAAGAGGTACAAGCGCCGCGACCCCGCACTTTGGTGCGATAGACTTGTTTCGGGCCGCGCGCTACGACCAATCGGCATCAGCAATCCGGGAGGTCTTGATGGCTTTGGTGATCGAAGGCGAGGAGCGCATCGCCGCACCCGTCGAGAAAGTGTGGAAAGCCCTCAACGACCCGGACATCCTCAAGCAAGCGATTCCCGGCTGCAAGAGCCTGGAAAAGAAATCGGATACCGAGATGGCCGCCACCGTGGTGCTGAAGATCGGACCGATCAAGGCGACCTTCAACGGCGAGGTGATGCTGAAGAACCTCAAGCCGCCGCACTCCTATACGATCCAGGGCGAAGGCAAGGGCGGCATCGCCGGCTTCGCCAAGGGCGGCGCCGATGTGACGCTGACCGCCGACGGCGCCGACACGACGGTGCTGAAATATGCCGCCAAGGCCGATGTCGGCGGCAAGATCGCGCAGCTCGGCAGCCGGTTAATTGAATCGACCTCGAAGAAGCTGGCCGGGCAGTTCTTCTCGACGCTCGGCGAGAAAGTCGGCGCCGTTTAGACCAATTCCAGGAAAAGCGTGTAGCGGTTTTCCGTCCGGAATTGCGCAAAAAACAAATACTTAGAGCGGTTCGGCGAATTCTATGAATCGCTGAAACGCTTTAGCTTGCGCCTCGCCTGAAGAACACTCGGTTGTCGAGCGCCGGCGCCGCCCCTCGTCGGCCGGCCAGGCAGACCTACTCGAACACGATCGAGGGCACCGCGGCTTCCGCCGCGCCGCGCTCCTCCTGGACCCTCTCCCAGACTTTCGCGGCGATATCGCGATAGATTTTCGCCTCGGCGCCGTCCGGCTTCGAGGCGACGACCGGCGCGCCGGCGTCCGAGCTTTCGCGGATGCCCATTTCGAGCGGCACTTCGCCAAGGAAGGTGACGCCCAGCCGTTCCGCCTCGCGGCGCGCGCCGCCATGGCCGAAGATGTCGTAGCGTTTGCCGGTGTCGGGAGCGAGGAAGTAGCTCATGTTCTCGACGATGCCGAGCAGCGGCACGTCGACCTTCTTGAACATGTTAAGGCCCTTGCGCGCGTCGATCAGCGCAAGATCCTGCGGCGTCGAGACGATGACGGCGCCGGCCAGCGGCACCTGCTGGGCCATGGTGAGCTGGGCGTCGCCGGTGCCGGGCGGCATGTCGACCACCAGGACGTCGAGCGGTCCCCACTCGACCTCGCGCAGCATCTGGGTCAACGCCGACATCACCATCGGGCCGCGCCAGATCATCGGCGTCTCCTCATCGACGAGGAAGCCCATCGACATCACCTTCAGGCCGTAGTTCTGCATCGGCTTCAGGATTTTGCCGTCGATCGTCTGCGGCCGGCCATGGATGTTGAGCAGCCTCGGCATCGACGGCCCGTAGATATCGGCATCGAGCACGCCGACGTTCAATCCATTGGCGGCAAGCCCGAGCGCCAGGTTGACGGCGGTCGTCGACTTGCCGACGCCGCCCTTGCCGGAAGCGACGGCGATGATCGCGTGGATGCCGGGCACGCCGCGCTTGCCGTGGCTGTGCGAGGCAGGCGCTTGCGGGGTGGCGCGCTGCAGCGCTGGCCGCGGCGGCGCTGCCTGCGGAGCCGGGCGCGGCCGAACCGGCGCTTCCATGCCGCCGCCCTTCTTCTCCGCCGTCAGCGCGACGACGGCGTTGACGACGCCGGGGATGGCCTTGACCACGCGCTCGGCGGCGGCGCGCAGCGGCTCCATCTCCTGCGCGCGGGCCGCGGGAACGGTGATCGAGAAGAACACCTTGGAGTCGGCGATGAAAATCTCCGAGACCAGGCCGAGGTCGACGATGTTGCCGGTGAAATCCGGCCCATTGACCGTCTTCAGGCGTTCGATGACGGATTCCTTGGTTACGGTCATGATCTTTCCTCGGGCTTTGGTGTTCCAGATAGTGCAGTTTCCCGGCAGAACCAAGCCGTGCAGCAAAGGCGCGCCCGGCATGCTCCCGAAAGCGACCGATGGCGTCGGATTTTATCGGATGGCGGTTCCAATCGGACGGCAATTCTGCCGCTCGATCATGGCCAATCGATCCACGGGCCCTATCTCGGTTGCCATGAGCGACGGCAACCGGAAAGGAGACTGTCATGCTCGCAAACAGCAATGCAGCGGCCAATCTGGCAGTGAAAGACCTGGCGAGAGCAAAGGGCTTTTATGAAGGCACGCTGGGCCTCAAGCAGGTGGACGACATGGCCGGAGAACTGATCGTCTATAAAAGCGGCGACACGGTCATCAACGTCTATCATTCGGAGTTCGCAGGGACCAACAAGGCGACGGCGGTGACCTGGACGGTCGGCGATCAGATCGGCGCCATTGTCCCGGCGCTGAAGTCGAAGGGCATCGCCTTCGAGCACTATGAGATGCCCGGCCTGACACTCGAGGGCGATATCCATGTCGGCCAGGGCGTGAAGGTCGCATGGTTCAAGGACCCGGACGGCAACATATTGTGCCTTGCGGGCGAGTAGCCAGGCGGCGATTGCGAACGACCGGCGAGATCATGCAATTGCGGCGCCGGCCCCATCTGGCGCAGTCTTTGCGGGCTGGATAGCTTGCGCCGATGATCGACAAGCTGGAATTCTTCATCGCTTTGGCCAAGGAAGAGCATTTCGGCCGCGCGGCCGAAGTGTGCGGCGTCACCCAGCCGACGCTGTCGGCCGGCATCAAGCAGCTCGAAGAGCAGCTCGGCGTCATGCTGGTGCTGCGCGGCTCGCGCTTCCAGGGCCTGACGCCGGAAGGCAAGCAGGTGCTGGTGTGGGCGCGCCGCATCGTCGGCGACTCGCGGGCCATGCGCGAGGAGATGCGGGCGGCGCGCCGCGGCCTTTCCGGCCGCATCCGCATCGCCGCCGTCCCGACGGCGCTCGCCATGGTGGCGCGGCTGACGACGCCGTTCCGCGAAAAGCATCCCGGCGTTACCTTCTCCATCCTGTCGCGGACCTCGATCGAGGTGCTGTCGCTGCTCGGCAATTTCGACGTCGATGCCGGCATCACCTATCTCGACAACGAGCCGCTCGGACGGGTGACCAGCGTGCCGCTCTATGACGAGCGCTACCAGCTGATCACGGCGGTCGGAAATCCCTATTCGGACCGCGACAAAGTGACGTGGGCCGAGATCAGCCAGCTGCCGCTCTGCCTGCTCACACCCGACATGCAGAACCGCCGCATCATCGACCAGCATCTGGCGGAAGCCGGCGTGGAAGTGCGTCCGACGCTGGAATCCAACTCGATGATCGTTCTGTTCTCGCATATCCGGACCGGCAAGTGGTCATCGATCATGCCGCTCAACCTTGCGGAAACATTCGGCTTTTCCGAGCCGATCCGGGCCATTCCGATCGTCGAGCCGGATGCCAGCCACACTGTCGGGCTGGTGGCGGCACCGCGTGAGCCGCACACGCCGCTGGTGCGGGCGCTGCTGGACGAGGCAATGGCGCTGGCAGACGATTTCCGCGCCCATCGCTAGGTTAGAGAATGCAGGCTGAGCGAAGTCGATAGAAAATTTCTATCGAGCAACGAAACGACTTTATTGATCTCAGAGGTTTCCTCTGATTTCGTAAGGACTTAGCGATATCGCACCCTGTGCATGTCGTCGCCCCAAAACCGCTCTATATTTGGGGTGACATACATTGGGTCGCCAACGACCAGGGAGGGCGCTGCATGCCGATGCAGCCTGCAAGTACCGAGATCGCGTCGCGCACGGCGGCGATCATCGAGGAGTTGAAGGACCTCGAAGGTCCGCTGTTGCCGATCCTCCACGGCATCCAGGAGGAGTTCGGTCATGTGCCGCAGGCAGCGCTCCCCGTCATTGCCGACGGGCTGAACCTCTCCAGGGCCGAAGTGCACGGCGTCGTCAGCTTCTATCACGATTTCCGTGCCCAGCCCGCCGGCCGGCACGTGCTGAAGCTCTGCCAGGCGGAGGCCTGCCAGTCGATGGGCTCGGAAGCGGTCGCCGCCAAGGTCAAGCAGCTGCTCGGCATCGATTTCCACGAGACCACGCGTGACGGATCGGTTACACTGGAACCGGTCTACTGCCTCGGGCTCTGCGCCTGCTCGCCGTCGGCGATGCTCGACGGCGAGGTGATCGGCCGGCTCGACGACGAGAAGATCGAAGAGATCGTCGCGGAGGTGCGTTCATGATCCCGCGCATCTACATTCCCGCGGATTCAGGCGCGCTGGCGCTCGGCGCCGAAAAGGTCGCCAAGGCGATCGAGAAGGAGCTCAAGGAGCGCGGCGTCGAGGCCAAGATCGTGCGCAACGGCTCGCGCGGCGCCTATTTCCTAGAGCCGATGGTCGAGGTGGCGACCGCCGAAGGCCGTGTCGCCTACGGGCCGATGAAGCCGTCGGACGTCAAGAGCCTGTTCGACAGCGGCTTCCTCAAGGGCGGGCATCACAAGCGCTGGCTGGGCGCGCCCGACAAGATTCCCTTCCTTGCCAAGCAGACGCGGCTGACCTTCGCCCGCTGCGGCGTCATCGATCCGCTGTCGCTCGACAGCTACAAGTCGCATGGCGGTCTGAAGGGCCTTGAGAATGCGGTCGCCATGGCGCCGGCCGACATCGTGAAACAAGTGACCGAATCCGGCTTGCGCGGCCGCGGCGGCGCCGGCTTCCCGACCGGCATCAAGTGGAAGACGGTGCTCGATACCACCTCCGAGCGCAAATACATCGTCTGCAACGCCGACGAGGGTGACAGCGCCACCTTCGCCGATCGCATGATCATGGAAGGCGATCCCTTCGTGCTGATCGAAGGCATGGCGATCGCCGGCATCGCTACCGGGGCGACCAAGGGTTTCGTCTATATCCGCTCCGAATATCCGCATGCGGTGGCGACGATGAACAAGGCCGTGGCTATCGCCCGCAAGCACGGTGTGCTCGGCGTCAATGTGCTGGGCTCGCCCAACGCCTTCGACATGGAAATCCGCGTCGGCGCCGGCGCCTATGTCTGCGGCGAGGAAACCTCGCTGTTGAACAGCCTGGAAGGCAAGCGCGGCGTGGTGCGCGCCAAGCCGCCGCTGCCGGCAATCCAGGGCCTGTTCGGCAAGCCGACGGTGATCAACAACGTCATCAGCCTGGCCTCTGTGCCGATCATCATGGACAAGGGTGCGGCCTTCTACAAGGATTTCGGCATGGGCCGCTCGCGCGGCACGATCCCGATCCAGATTGCCGGCAACGTCAAGCATGGCGGCCTGTTCGAGACGGCCTTCGGCCTGACGCTCGGCGAGATCGTCGACGAGATCGGCGGCGGCACGGCTTCGGGGCGTCCGGTGAAAGCGGTGCAGGTCGGCGGGCCGCTCGGCGCCTATTTCCCGCGCGCGCTGTTCGACACGCCGTTCGACTACGAGGCCTTCGCCGCCAAGGACGGGCTGATCGGCCATGCCGGCCTCACCGTCTTCGACGACACCGCCGACATGCTGAAGCAGGCGCGCTTCGCCATGGAGTTCTGCGCCATCGAGAGCTGCGGCAAGTGCACGCCCTGCCGCATCGGCTCGACGCGCGGCATGGAGGTTCTCGACAAGGTTGCCGCAGGGGTCGAGGCGGAGAAGAACCTCGCTCTGGTCACCGACCTCTGCAATACGATGAAGTTCGGATCGCTCTGCGCGCTGGGCGGCTTCACGCCCTACCCGGTGATGAGTTCGATCACGCATTTCCCCGAGGATTTCAAGCCGGCGCCGACGCGCGTGGCTGCCGAATAGGAGCTGGCAGATGAACATCAAAGCCGACTTCCCGACGCTCATCGAGGAGATCGACTACGGCACGCCGGAGTCGAAAGCGACGAAGCAGGTCACGCTGACCGTCGACGGGCAAAGCATCACCGTGCCGGAAGGCACCTCGATCATGCGCGCGGCGATGGAAGGCGGCGTCGAGATCCCGAAACTCTGCGCCACCGACATGCTGGATTCGTTCGGCTCGTGCCGCGTCTGCCTGGTCGAGATCGAAGGCCGCGGCGGCACGCCGGCGTCCTGCACGACGCCGGTCGGCGAAGGCATGGTGGTTCGCACGCAGTCCGACCGGCTCGACGCCATCCGCCGCGGCGTCATGGAACTCTACGTTTCCGACCATCCGACCGGGTGGAACGAAAAGGCCGGAACCGGCGCCAGCGAGTTCGACGCGGTGGCGAAGTCGGTCGGGCTGACCGAAAACCGCTACGGCGTCGAAGGCCGCAACCACGTCAAGGAAGAGAACGGCGTCGCGCCCGGCCATGGCTCGCTGGCGGTCGACTACATCGCCCGCGACGACTCCAACCCCTATTTTACCTACGACCCGGCGCAGTGCATCGTCTGCTCGCGCTGCGTGCGCGCCTGCGAAGAGGTGCAGGGCACCTTCGCGCTGACCATCGAGGGCCGCGGCTTCGAATCGCGTATGGTCGCCGGCATGCATGAGGATTTCATCGCTTCGGAATGCGTCTCCTGCGGCGCCTGCGTGCAGGCCTGCCCGACCGACGCGTTGCGCGAGAAGACGGTGCTCGAGAAGGGCATGCCGGAGCGCTCGGCCGTCACCACCTGCGCCTATTGCGGCGTCGGCTGCTCGTTCAAGGCGGAGGTGAAGGGCGACGAGGTGATCCGCATGATGCCGTACAAGGACGGCAAGGCGAACCACGGCCACAGCTGCGTCAAGGGCCGTTTCGCCTACGGCTACGCCACCCACAAGGACCGCATCCTGTCGCCGATGATCCGCGAGAAGATCTCCGATCCGTGGCGCGAAGTGAGCTGGGAAGAGGCGATCGCCCATACCGCCAAGGAATTCCGCCGCATCCAGTATCAGTATGGACGCGGCTCGATCGGCGGCATCACCTCCTCGCGCTGCACGAACGAGGAGACCTATCTCGTCCAGAAGCTGGTGCGGCAGGGCTTCCGCAACAACAATGTCGACACCTGCGCGCGCGTCTGCCATTCGCCGACCGGCTACGGCCTCGGCCAGACATACGGCACCTCGGCCGGCACGCAGGATTTCGATTCGGTCGAGTTCACCGACGTCGCCGTCATCATCGGCGCCAATCCGGCTTCCGCCCATCCGGTGTTCGCCTCGCGGCTCAAGAAGCGGCTGCGCGAGGGCGCCAAGCTGATCGTGCTCGATCCGCGCCGCACCGAGATGGTGAAATCGGCGCATGTCGAAGCGGACTATCACCTGCCGCTTAAGCCCGGCACCAACGTCGCGGTGCTGACGGCGCTGGCGCATGTCATCGTCACCGAGGGCCTGTTCGACGAAGCCTTCATCCGCGAGCGCTGCGACTGGGCCGAATTCCAGGACTGGGCATCGTTCGTCGCCCTGCCGGAGAACAGCCCGGAGACGGTCGGCAAGCTGTCCGGCGTCGATCCCGAGCTCATCCGGGGCGCCGCGCGGCTCTACGCCAAGGGCGGCAACGGCGCGATCTATTACGGCCTCGGCGTCACCGAGCACAGCCAGGGCTCGACCACGGTGATGGCGATCGCCAACCTCGCCATGGCCACCGGCAATATCGGCCGTCCGGGCGTCGGCGTGAACCCGCTGCGCGGCCAGAACAACGTGCAGGGCTCGTGCGACATGGGTTCCTTCCCGCATGAGCTGCCCGGCTATCGCCACATCTCGGGCGAGGCCGTGCGCGACATCTATGAGAGCCTGTGGGGCGTGAAGCTGGACGAAGAACCGGGCCTGCGCATTCCCAACATGCTCGACGCCGCCGTCGACGGCTCGTTCAAGGGCATCTACATCCAGGGCGAGGACATATTGCAGTCCGACCCCGACACCAAACATGTCGCCGCCGGGCTTGCCGCGATGGAATGCGTCGTGGTGCACGACCTCTTCCTCAACGAGACGGCGAACTACGCGCATGTCTTCCTGCCCGGCTCGACCTTCCTCGAGAAGGACGGCACCTTCACCAATGCCGAGCGCCGCATCAACATGGTGCGCAAGGTGCTGGAGCCGAAGGCGCGCTACGCCGACTGGGAGGCGACGCAGGAGCTTGCCCGCGCCATCGGCCTCGACTGGAACTACACGCATCCGTCGGAGATCATGGACGAGATCGCCAAGACGACGCCGAGCTTCGCCGGCGTTTCCTTCGATCTGCTCGACCGCGTCGGCTCGGTGCAGTGGCCGTGCAACGAGAAGGCGCCGCTCGGCACGCCGATCATGCATGTCGATGGCTTCGTGCGCGGCAAGGGCAAGTTCATCCGCACCGAATATGTGGCGACGGACGAACGGACCGGACCGCGCTACCCGCTGCTGCTCACCACCGGGCGGATTCTGTCGCAGTACAATGTCGGCGCGCAGACCAGGCGCACCGAGAACGTCACGTGGCATGCCGAGGACCGGCTGGAGATCCACCCGCATGACGCCGAGAACCGCGGCATCCGCGACGGCGACTGGGTGCGGCTGGCAAGCCGCTCCGGCGAAACCACGCTGCGCGCGCTGATCACCGATCGCGTCTCGCCGGGCGTCGTCTACACGACCTTCCACCACCCGGACACGCAGGCCAACGTGATCACCACCGACTTCTCGGACTGGGCGACCAACTGTCCGGAATACAAGGTCACCGCCGTGCAGGTGGCGCCGTCCAACGGCCCGACCGACTGGCAGAAAGACTATAACGAGCAGGCCAAGCAGAGCCGCCGCATCGCTCCGCTGCAGGCGGCGGAGTAGGACTTGGGCGCGCGCCGCAAAGCCACGACGCAGATCTCGCGGCTGGCGCGCCGCGTTGGCGGCACCGCGGCCGCGAACCGCATGGTGCCGGAGGAGACGCCGGTGGCGTTCTCCTATGCCGGCACGACGCATGCGGTGATGATGGCGAGCCCCGCCGATTTCGAGGATTTCGCGCTCGGCTTCTCGCTGACCGAAGGCATCGTTGCCGATCCGGCAGAGATCGAGGCGATCGAGGTCGAGGATCTCGGCGCCGGCATCGACATCCAGATAAGGCTGAAGGACAAGGCCAACACGCGCTTCCAGGCGCGGCGGCGGAGGCTGGCCGGACCGGTCGGCTGCGGCTTGTGCGGCATCGAATCCATCGAGGAAGCGATGCGCTCGGTCGACGCGGTGGGTTCGTCGAAGCTTACGCTCGACGCCGAGGACGTCACCCGCTCGGTCAAGCTGCTGTCGAAGCTGCAGCCGCTGCATACGGAGACAGGCGCAGTGCATGCGGCCGGCTTCTACGTGCCCGGCAAAGGCATCGTCATGGCGCGCGAGGATGTCGGCCGCCACAATGCGCTCGACAAGCTGGCCGGCGCGCTGGCGAAAGGCGGCATCGACGGCGCGAGCGGCGCGGTCGTGGTGACCTCGCGCGTGTCGGTAGAGATGGTGCAGAAGACCGCCGCCATAGGTGCCGCGATCATCATGGCGGTCTCGGCGCCGACAGCGCTGGCGATCCGAACGGCGGAGGCCGCCGGCATGACGCTGGTGGCGCTGGTGCGCGGCGACGATTTCGATATTTTCACCCACCCCGAACGGGTGGCTTGCGGAGTTGCCAAGCATGTCGCATGACGAAGACCACATCACCAGCACCAGGGAAAAGCTGGTGCGCATGGCCAACCAGATCGCCACCTTCTTCCATTCGAAGCCGCGCGAGGAAGGCATCAACGGCGTCGCCGAGCACATCAACAAGTTCTGGGAGCCCAGGATGCGGCGGCAGTTGTTCGAAATGCTGGACGGCGACCCGGAGGATTTCGACGACCTGGTCATTGCTGCTTCGGTCAGGATAAGGCGGCCGCTGACGGCCGAACAGGCCGACAAGAGCCTCGGCTACGCAAGGCCGGCTGAGGCCGAGGGCGCCGTTCCGCACAAATAGCGCGGGAAACGCCATCGGCGCCGAAGGTCTTACACTTCAGCTCTCCAAAGTTTGGCTGCCGTGAGCGGCACCGTTCTGCTATGGTCGACGGCAGGAAGTCGTCTGGCCGGGCGGGGTAGCTTGCGTGAGGCCGATCGAGACCAGATACGCCCGTAGCGGGGATGTGCGGATCGCCTACCAGGTGGTCGGTCAGGGTTCGTTCGATCTCGTCTTCGTGCCGGGCTTCATTTCCAACCTCGACCTGCAATGGGAAGACGAAGGCTACAGCCGCCTCTTGAAACGGCTCTCGGCCTTCTCGCGGCTGATCCTGTTCGACAAGCGCGGCACCGGGCTTTCCGACCGCGTCGACCCCCGTCACCTGCCGAGCCTTGAGACCCGCATGGACGACGTGCGCGCGGTGATGGACGCCGCCGGCAGCGGCCGCGCGGCGATCCTCGGCGCTTCGGAAGGCGCGCCCATGGCGATGCTGTTCGCCGCCACCTATCCGGTGCGGACGCGGTCACTCGTGCTCTATGGCGGCTATGCGCATTTCCACAAATGGGTGATGCCACCGGAGCGTCTGGAAGCCTTCATCGAAACGGTGGAAACCTCGTGGGGAACCGGAGCGACCTTGCCCAATTTCGCGCCGGGCCGGGTGGACGACACGCATTTTTCGCAGTGGTGGGGACGGTTCGAGCGGCTGTCGGCCAGCCCGACCGCCGCGGCTTCGCTTGCACGCATGAATGCCGGGATCGACGTACGCGGCATTCTCTCCACAATCGCCGCACCGACGCTGCTCATTCATCGCCGCAACGACGCGCGCGTCGACCCGGAGGCCAGCCGCTTCCTTGCCAGGAAGATCCATGGCGCGCGGCTGGTCGAGATGCCTGGACGCGACCATCCGATCTGGACCGGGGACGTCGACCGGGTGGCCGACCTGATCGAGGAGTTCCTCACCGGCCAGCCGGCGGTGGCCGACACGGAGCGGGTGCTCGCGGCGCTGCTGGTGACGCGCATCTACGATACCGCCAAGCTCGGCGACCGCATGTGGAGCGAGCGCAGCCAGCGTTTCCAGGAAACATGGCGGCTGCTGGTCGGCCGCCATGGCGGGCGTGTCGCCGGCATGCATGGCGAGCTGATGGTCTCGCGCTTCGACGGGCCAGCGCGGGCCATACGCTGCGCGGCGGCGCTGCGCGATGCGGCGCAGCAGATCGGCGTCGCGAGCGCGCAAGGCGTGCATGTCGGCGAGATCGAAATGCGCGGCCAGCCGGTCGGCCTGACAGCGCGGGTGACGATGCAGCTCGCCACCCATGCCGGACGGGGCGACATCCTCGCTTCGCGGCTGGTCGCCGAGCTTGCGACAGGTTCCGGCCTGCATTTCATCGATGCCGGCCGCATCAGCCTCGATGAATTGGGCGAGCCGCTGCCGGTGGTCCAGGCGACGTCGGAACAGCATCTGGAACCGGCCTGCCGCCCCAAACCCAGGGCAATGGAGCCGGCGGCCTTGACGGCGCGGGAAAGCGAGGTGGTGAGCCTGATCGCGGACGGCATGAGCAATGCGGCGATCGCCGCCGAGCTGAAGCTCAGCGAGCACACAGTCAAGCGGCACGTCGCCAACATATTGCTCAAGCTCGACCTGCCGTCGCGGGCGGCGGCGGCGGCCTTTTCGGCCAGGCAGGCTGGCCCGGACGGGCCATGAGAGCCATGGCGCTTTCGAGCGAAGCGGCTCGAGCGCTGGAAGCGGTACGAATTCTTCCCATGCAGGCCGGGCGATGTCGCCGAGACGGCACTGCGAATGGAGGATAAAATGCTGAAACTGAAAGGCAGGATCGGATTGCTGGCATTTGCCGCAGGCGCATTGCTGGCCATCACGTCGGCACGGGCCGAAGACGCTTCGGCCACCGCCGCCTACAAGGACATCCAGGCGACGCTCGGCTCGGTGCCCGACATGTTCAAGACGCTGCCGGACGTCGCCGTTGCCGGCGCCTGGGCCGAGATCAAGGGCGTCCAGCTCAATCCCAAGACCGCCCTCGACGGCAAGACCAAGGAGCTGATGGGCCTTGCGGTCGCCTCGCAGATCCCCTGCCAGTACTGCATCTATTTCCACACGCTGGCGGCCAAGGCCAACGGCGCCAGCGACGAAGAGATCAAGGAGGCCGTGGCGATGGCGGCGATCGTGCGCCACTGGTCGACGATGCTCAACGGCAGCCAGGTCGACCTCGCCACCTTCAAGAAGCAGACCGACGACCTGTTCGCCGCCGTCAAGGCGAAGTCGCAGTGAAGCGCGAGCTGCCCGGCATTGCGCCGGGCAGCTCCTCAATCGAACGCCCGGTCGAACGGGCATATGGAGATCGAAATGCTGACCAAGACACAAGTCGTAGACGGCGCCGCGATCAAGAAGGCGATCGAGGGCCGCGACGGCAGGCTGCTGTCGAGCTTCTACAATGACGATGCGCTTGTGCGGGTGATCGACCGCAACAATCCGCCGAGCAAGCCGCGCGAAATCCGCGGCCGCGCGGCTATCAGCACCTTCTGGGACGACATCTGCAGCCGGGCGATGACCCACAAGGTCGACACCACCATCGCCGAGGGCGACAGCCTCGCCTTCACGCAGGCCTGCGCCTATCCGGACGGCACGAAGGTTTTCTGCGCGGCGATGCTGGAGCTGAAGAACGGCCGCATCTCACGGCAGACAGTCGTGCAGGCCTGGGACGAGTAGATCAAGAACGGACTTTGTCTGCAAAACAGGGAGGAGAACCAAGATGTTCAGCGCAAGATGGCAGATCGACGCCAGGTTCGGTCACAAGCAGACCGCGATCGAGCTGATGCGGAAATGGGAGCGCGAGATCGGCTCGCAGGTCGGGCTCGCCGACCTGAAGTTCCAACTCATGACCGGTTCTGTCGGCGCGCGCGAAGCGACGATCGAGGCCCACCATCAGGTCGAAAGCCTGGCCCAGCTGGAGGAATTCTTCGCCAAGATCGCCAAGATCGACGCGCATGCCAAATGGGGCAAGGAGCTGGAGCCCTATGTCGTGTCGGGCACCAGCGCCTGGCAGATCTTCCGGATTGTTGAGTAGTGGCCTGCTTTCTTCGCCCCGTCCACGGGGAGAAGATGCCGGCAGGCAGATGAGGGGCAGAGCCAGCCTCAGCAAACTCAGCGCTGCCCCTCATCCGGCCCTTCGGGCCACCTTCTCCCCGCGAAACGGGGAGAAGGAAAGACTCGCCCCTACATCAGGCCAAGCTGCTTGTAGAAGCCGAGCGCGTCGTAATAGTCGCTCTGGGTCGCGATCTTGCCGTCCTTGATGGAAAACATCGAGGCGCCGTTGATGGAGAATTTCTTGCCGGTCGGCGCGGTGCCGTCTCCCCAGGCGCCGGTGTTGGTGCCGGAAAACTCCCATTCGAACGAAATCCGGTCGCCGTCGACCAACGGTTTGCCCTTCATCGTCCAGACCGCGTCGGGAACGGCCTTGAGGAAGTTGTCGATGACGCCGGTCTTGGCGGCATCCCTGCCCGCCACCGGCTTGCCGACGGAAGCGTCGTAATAGCTGACGTCGTCGGCGAAGTAACCGGCGGCCTTGGCCGAGTCATGTGCGTTCCAGGCCGCTACGTAGGCCTCGACCACCGACTGTGCGGTGTCGCCGGCGAAGGACGGCGCCACGGCGAAAAGCGTGGCGGCGATGGTTGCGAATGTCAGAAACTGGCGGCGTTGCATTGTCTTCCTCCCTCGGTTGAATGCTTGCCTTTCCTTCCTGCGTTGGTCTGTTTTCGCAATTCCGGACGGAAAACCGCTGGGCACTTTTCCTGGAATTGCTCTAGCCGTGCGCCACCATCACGTGGCGGACGGCGGTGTAGTCTTCCAGCGCGTAGAGCGACATATCCTTGCCGTAGCCGGACTGTTTCAGCCCGCCATGCGGCATCTCGTTGGTCAGCATGAAGTGGGTGTTGATCCAGGTGCAGCCATATTGCAGGCGGGCGGCCGTCGCCATGGCGCGCGAGATATCCTTGGTCCACACCGACGAGGCGAGGCCATAGTCGCTGTCGTTCGCCCAGTTCACCGCTTCGTCGACCTCCGAGAAGCGGGTGATAGAGACGACCGGGCCGAAGACCTCGCGGCGCACGATCTCGTCCTCCTGCAGCGCGCCGGCGACGACCGTCGGCTGGTAGTAGAAGCCGGAGCCCTCGCCCGGCTTGCCGCCGGTGGTGATCTCGATGTGCTTCAATTCCGAAGCGCGCTCGACGAAGCTCGAGACGCGGTCGCGCTGGCGGCGCGAGATCAGCGGCCCGATCTCGTTCTGGGTGTCGTCGGGCAAATTGTACTTGATGGTCGAGACCGCCGAGGAAAGATCGGCGACGAGCTTGTCGTAGATCTTCCTGCCGGCATAGATGCGGCAGGCGGCGGTGCAGTCCTGGCCGGCATTGTAATAGCCGAAAGCGCGTAGGCCGCCCACCACGGCGCCGAGGTCGGCGTCGTCGAAGACGACGACCGGCGCCTTGCCGCCGAGCTCGAGATGCGTGCGCTTGACCGACTTCGCGGCCGCCTGCAGCACCTTCTTGCCGGTGGCAACGTCGCCGGTGATCGAGATCATGTTGACCTTGGGGTGGTTGATCAGCGTGTTGCCGACGCTGTCGCCGCGACCGAGCACGACATTGACGACGCCCTCGGGCAGGATTTCGGCGAGAATCTTCGCCAGCTTCAGTGTCGTCAGCGGCGTCTGCTCGGACGGCTTGAAGACGACCGTGTTGCCGCCACCGATCGCCGGCGCGAGCTTCCAGGCCATCATCATCAGCGGATAGTTCCAGGGCGCGATGGAAGCGACGATGCCGATCGGATCGCGCCGGACCATCGAGGTGTGGCCGGGCAAATATTCACCCGCCACCTGGCCGGGCATCGATCGCACCGCGCCGGCAAAAAAGCGATAGCAGTCGACGATCGCCGGGATCTCGTCATTAAGCACGGCGTTGATCGGCTTGCCGCAGTTCAGCGCCTCGAGCGCCGCGAATTCCTTGGCTTCGGCCTCGATGCGATCGGCGATCTTCAGGAGATAGCCTGAGCGCTGCGCAGGCGTCGTGCGCGACCAGCTGGCGAAAGCCTTCTCGGCCGCCGCGACCGCGGCATCGATCTGCGCCGGACTCGCTTCGGCCAAGTTGAGGATGGTCGCCCCGGTCTTCGGATTGAGGATCGGCTCCTCGGTTTCGGTGCCCTTCTGGAAGGTCGAGCCAATCAGCATCTGGGTGTCCATGTGGGTTTCTCCTTGATCAGGAGCGAGTAGCGAATAGCGAGTAGCGAGTAGGGTTTGACCGTCGATGTCCCCTATTCGCTATTCGCTACTCCCTATTCGCTGTTTTCATTTCCCACTCCCCGCGATCTGGTCGCCGTCGCGGGTCAGGTAATAGGCAAAAAGGATCGGCAGCAGCGTCACCAGCACGACCACCATCGCCACGACATTGGTGACCGGGCGCTGGCGCGGGCGGATCAGTTCTTCCAGCATCCAGATCGGCACGGTCTGCTGCTGGCCGGCGGTGAAGGTGGTGACGATGACCTCGTCGAAGGACAGCGCGAAGGCCAGCATGCCGCCCGCAAGCAGCGCGGTTGCGATGTTGGGCAGCACGACATGCCTAAACGTCTGAAAACCGTCGGCGCCGAGGTCCATCGAGGCCTCGATCATCGAGCCCGAGGTGCGGCGGAAGCGGGCGACGGCGTTGTTGTAGACGACGACCACGCAGAAGGTGGCGTGGCCGAGCACGATCGTCCAGAACGAGAACGGGATGTCGGCGAGCGCGAAGGCGGAACGCAGCGCGATACCGGTGATGATGCCTGGCAGCGCGATCGGCAGGATGACCAGCAGCGAGATGGTCTCGCGGCCGAAGAAGCGCGTCCGCGAGACGGCGGCGGCGCAAAGCGTGCCCAGCACCAGCGCGCTCGCCGTCGAGATGGCCGCGACGCGGATCGACAGCGACAGCGCCTCCCACACATCCGGCCGGTTCCAGGTGACGGCGAACCATTGCGTGGTCAGCCCCGGCGGCGGCCATACGAAGCTCTTCTCTTCCGTCGTGAAGGCGTAGACGAAGATCAAAAGGATCGGCAGGTGCAGGAAGAGCAGGCCGCAGGCCGCGGCGATCTTCAGGCCGAGCGGAGCGGACTGGCCGCGGTCAGAGCGCATCGAAAGCCCCCATGCGCTTGGCGCCCCAGAGATAGAAACCCATGATGACGATGGGCACCACGGTGAAGGCGGCGGCTAGAGGGATGTTGCCGGCAGTGCCCTGCTGGGAATAGACGGCCTGGCCGATGAACAGGCGCGAGGTGCCGATGATCTGCGGAATGATGTAGTCGCCCAGCGTCAGCGAGAAGGTGAAGATCGAGCCGGCGACGATGCCGGGCAGCGCCAATGGGAACAGCACGTTGCGAAAAGTCTGGCCGGGCGAGGCGCCGAGATCGGACGAGGCCTCGACCAGATTGCCGGGCACGCGCTCGAGCGCCGCCTGCACAGGCAGGATCATGAAAGGCAGCCAGACATAGACGAAGACGATGAAGGTGCCGGTGAAGGACACCGACAGCGAGTTGCCGCCGACGATCGGCAGCGACAGCCAGCCGTCGAGAAGCCAAAGCAGATTGAGCTTGCCAAACAGCCAGGTGAGGATGCCTTCCTTGGCGAGGATCAGCTTCCAGGCATAGACCTTGACCAGGTAGCTCGACCACAGCGGCAGCATCACGCCGAGATAGAACAGCGCCTTCCAGCGGCCGCGCGCATAGCGCGCCGCATAATACGCGATGGGGAAGGCGATGACCGCGGAGGCGAGCGTGACGAGCGCCGCCATCGTCACCGTGCGCAGGATGATGTCGAGATTGGCGGCCTGCAGCAGGTCGCCGTAGGTCTTCAGCGTGAACTCGCGGTTGATGAGGCCGGAAAACTCGTCGATCGAAAAGAAGCTCTGCAAAAGCAGCGCGAAGAGCGAGCCGATATAGACGATGCCGAGCCACAGCACCGGCGGCAGCAGCATCAGAACAAGCAGGAGTTTCGGTCGGCGCCAGAAGAGGTCGGAGAGCGCGCCGCGCATGCCGCCGCTGCCCGGCAGGATGGCGGGGGCCGTGGCGCGCGGCATGGCGGCATCCAGGTTCATGCCGTCTCGTCCATCAGATGCAGGTGCTCGCGGTTGAAGGTGAGCATGACGGCCTCGCCCTCGGCGGGCAGCACCGTTCCCGCCGGCACCATGGCGTGGAGCCTCAGCCCGTCCGCATCGAGCGCCAGCCTGGTCGTGGCGCCGAGATAGTTGGTCCCGACGAGGCGGGCGGCGACGCCGTCGCCACTCGTCGCGCTGGAGACGCGGATGGATTCAGGGCGCAGGCTGCCCCAGCGGCGCTGGCCGGAGTAGCGCTGGACGAAATCCGGCGGCAGCACGTTGGAGGAGCCGACGAAGTCGGCGACGAAACGCGTCTTCGGCCGCTGGTAGATATCCTCCGGCGTGCCGACCTGCATGATCCTGCCGTCGTTGAAAACGGCGACGCGGTCGGCCATCGACAGCGCCTCGCCCTGGTCGTGGGTGACGAAGACGAAAGTGATGCCGAGCACCTTCTGCAGCGACTTCAATTCTTCCTGCATGTTCTCGCGCAGCTTGAGGTCGAGCGCGCCGAGCGGCTCGTCGAGCAGCAGCACCTTGGGCTGGTTGACCAGCGCGCGGGCCAGCGCGACGCGTTGGCGCTGGCCGCCGGAAAGCTGACCGGGGCGGCGGGCGCCGTAGCCCGGCAGCCGCACCAGCGACAGCGCCTCTTCCGCCGCCTTCAGCCGCCCGGCCTTGCCGACGCCCTTGACCATCAGGCCGTAGGCAACGTTGTCGAGCACGTTCAAATGCGGGAACAGCGCGTAGTCCTGGAACACGGTGTTGACGTTGCGGCGATAGGGCGGGACGCCTTCGGCGCGTTCGCCGAAGATCGAGATCGAGCCCGCCGTCGGCTGCTCGAAGCCGGCGATCAGCCTGAGGCAGGTCGTCTTGCCGGAGCCGGACGGGCCGAGCATGGCGAAGAACTCGCCCGGCGCGATCTCGAGATCGACCGCGTCGACGGCGCGCACGCTGCCGAAATGGCGCGAGACTTGTTTGAAGGAAACGGCGGAGGTCATGAGCCCTGTCAGTCAGTTGCCGGGTCAGCGAAGGCGGGTTCGCACAACGTCCTGCCTCCCCTTGCGGGGAAGCCGCGGGTGGGGTTACCCCCCACCCGACGCCGTGTGCGACCCTCCCGCATGAGGGAGGGTTAGAAACTCACCGCCCGCCGATCACGCCGATGTAGTCCGACACCCAGCGATAGTAAGGCACGCACTGGTCGTTCTGGCTGGCGCATTTCGACACCGGCGTCTTCCAGAACTTGATCTTCTCGAAATTGTCGTAGCCGTTGGTCTTGCAGCCCTCGTCGCCGAGCAATTCATTACTCTTGCAGGCGGCCGGCACGACCGGCAGCGAGCCGAACCAGGACGAGACGTCGCCCTGGACCTTGGGCGAGAGCGAGTGTTCCAGCCACATATAGGCGCAGTTGGGATGGGCGGCGTCGGCCTCCATCATGGTGGTGTCGGCCCAGCCGGTGACGCCTTCTTCCGGAACAGTCGAGGCGACCGGCTTCTTGGCCGCGACCAGCGTGTTCACCTGATAGGGCCACGAGCCGGAAGCGACAACGCCTTCGTTCTGGAAGTCGTCGACCTGGATGGCGGCGTCATGCCAGTAACGGCCGACCAGCGTGCGCTGGGTGCGCAGCAGTTCGAGCGCCGCCTTGTACTGGTCTTCGTTGAGCTCGTAGGGGTCCTTGATGCCGAGCTCCGGCTTGTGGAACATCAGGTAGTTGGCGGCATCCGCGATATGGATCGGCCCGTCATAGGCCTGGACGCGGCCCTTGTTCGACTTGCCGTCGGGCAGCTTCATCTCCTCGAAGACGACGTTCCAGCTCTTCGGCGCTTCCTTGAAGACATCGGTGTTGTACATCAGGATGTTCGGGCCCCATTGGTAGGGCACGCCGTAATGCACCTTGTCGACGGTGAACCAGGGCGCGTCCTTCAGGCGGTCGTCGACCGTCTTCCAACTCTTGATGAGGTCGGTGTTGATCGGCTGCACGCGCTTGCCGGCGACGAGGCGCAGCGATGCATCACCCGAAGCCGTCACCAGGTCGAACCCGCCTTCGTTCATCAGCGAGACCATCTCGTCCGAGGTGTTGGCGGTCTTGACGTTGACCTTGCAGCCGGTCTCCTTCTCGAAGGCGCTCACCCAGTCATAGTTCTTGTCGGTCTCGCCGCGTTCGATATAGCCCGGCCAAGCAACGATGTTGAGCTCGCCCTCGCCCTTGCCGAGCTCCTTGACCTGCGCGATCGCCTGACCCGAGAAGGTCAGCGCAACCGTCAACGCCGTGCATGACTTCAGGAATGCATTCATCATCGATCTCCCATTTTGGCGCGTGACCCCGAAACCAGTCCGGTTTTCGGGAAGAATCATGCGCGAACCTGAACGCCAGAGCTCTCAGCGCCCTGACAGCCGCGCTCCCGAGCGGCTTTGTTCCCTTGGCGAAAGGTGCTGTGAAAAATCCGGTTTCGCAAATTCATTTATCAGAAAGCCGATATCGGTTTTTCCGATACTTTAGCGCCATTCCGGGCGGAAGGCTACGTCGAAGTCGCCGAACCTAACCGTTTCACACTTTTCCTGTAATTGCTCTGATCAGAGCCGCTGGCGTACCATGCGCTGCGACTGCGCGAGGCCGATGAAGTCGCGCGCGGCCTGCGGCAGGCCGGAACCGCGCCGCCAGACCATGCCGACTTGGACCACCGGAAGCGAGCCGGAGATATCGCGGGATTCGATGCGGTCGCCTTCCAGCGACCAGGGGCGGTAGACGAGATCGGGCAGCAGCGCGACGCCGGCCCCCGTGGCGACGAGGCTGCGCACAGCCTCGACCGACCGGGTGCGGAAGGCGACATGCGGTCTCGCGCCGATCGCCGACAAGAGCTTGCCGGTGTTCTCCTCGATCTCGTCGACAGTGAGCATGATCAGCGGCTCGGACGCGATATCGCCGATCGAGATGATGTCGGCGCTGGCGAGCTTGTGGCTGAGCGGCAGCCAGAGCCGATAGGCCGAGACTTCGAGGATTTCGGACTGTAGCGCGGTGCGATCGCGCAAATTCGAAGTGACCATGACGGCGATATCGAGCTTGCCGCCGACCAGGAGGTGCTCGAGATAGTCGCCATTGTCCTCGATGGCCGAGACCTCGACGCTTGGATAGGCGCGGCGGTAGCGCGCCAGCAGGTCGGAGAGCACATAGCCGGCAACCAGCGAGGTGACGCCGAGCTGCAGCCGCCCGCCCGCCGTCAGCTGGTCGCCGAGGAAGGCGCGGCGCGCGTCGGAGACATCGGCCAGGATCTTCGTCGCGTGGCGAAGGAACTGGTGGCCCTTGTGGGTGATGTTGAGGCCGCGCGGATGACGCTCGAACAGTTCGACGCCGAGATCGCTCTCGAGCTCCTTGATCGCCTCGGTGACCGAGGATTGCGAGATCGAAAGGTTTTGCGCGGCGCCGGAGACGGTGCCCTGCTCGGCGACGGCGACGAAGAACTGGAGTTGGCGGATGGTGAAGGCCATGGCCGGACTAAACACCGGGATGATGGCGGAGGGAAGTGCCGGCCGGCCGCCTTCAGATCTCGCTCAGGCCGCGGCGATGCTGAGCCGCGCTCCGGCCTGGCTGAGCGCGGCGGCGATGTCGCGCGGCGGCGGCTGGTCGGTGGCCAGCTCGGAAAACCCGTCGAAGCCGCAGACCTGAACCAGGCCCTGCCGGCCGAATTTAGTGTGGTCGGTGATGACCAGCGAGCGCTGGCCGCGCGACAGCACCATGCGGGCGAATTCGGCCTCCTCCAGCTCGTAGTCGGTCAGGCCGGCGACGGCGTCGACCGCGCCGATGGAGATCACGGCGTGGCTGACCGAGAAGCGGCTGACGAACTCGATCGCGGTGGCGCCGAAGGCGGCGCCTGAATCGCTGCGCAACTCGCCGCCGGCCATGTAGACCTTGTTGCCGTTGACGGTCGCCAGCGTGCGGGCGATGTCGGACGAATTGGTGACCACCGTCAGCCGGCGATGGCCGAGCAGCTCGCGCGCCAGGAAGGAAGTGGTGGTGCCGGTGTCGAGCATGATCGACTCGCCGTCGCGGATGGTGGCCGCGACCATTCGGGCAATCAGGCGCTTTGTCTCGGCATTCTCGCGCATGCGGCGTTCGAACGGCGCTTCTCCCGCCATCGAGGGCAGGCTGACGGCGCCGTGCATCTTCAGGATCGATCCCTCGTCGGTGAGCGGTCGGACGTCGCGCCGTACCGTTTCCAGCGACACTCCCAGGCGCTCGGCCAGGCTGGCAATGGTGACGGTGCCCTCCTCGTTGAGGAGTCGCAGGATCTCGCCATGCCGTTTCGAGTGGATCATGTGGATGTCCGCGATTTTGACCGATTCTAAGGCATTCCTAACGCTTTTAAAGGAATTGCTTATGTTTTCGGGCAAAACACCCAAAAAAGGTCACAGCTTTTTATTGACAGCAAGATCACGCTGGCGTGAGACTGATCCAGTGACAGGCTCGGAACTGCCACGGGAGGGTGATGGCAGAGCCGCAATCGACCGACCAGACCTTCTGGAACGTGCCTGGCGCGCGCTTTTTTCAAATCCGCGGGGGCGGATGCCGGGATCCTAAACCTGGCCAAGGGGCTCGTCGGTGCAGTGCGGGATATCGATCCCAGCGTCTCGCACCGACGAGGCTCTTTTGTTCTCTCTTACCGCTTTGTCGGAAACCGGCGCTTTGTCGAAAGCCGGCTGAAGCAGGAACGAACCCGTGAGCGCCCCCGCAATCGCCGAAGACCGCATCCGCGCCCTGCCGTGCTGGGCCAGCAGCATCGAGATCGAACCGCTGCCGGGGGGCTTGAGCAACGCCAATTATGTCGTCACGGACGCCGCCGGACAGCATGTCGTGCGCTTCGGCCAGGACTTTCCGTTCCATCATGTCTTTCGCGAGCGCGAGGTGATGACGGCGCGGGCGGCACATGCGGCCGGCTTCGCGCCTGCCGTGCATTATGCCGAGCCCGGAATTCTGGTGACGGAATTCCTCGTCGCCAGGACGTTCCTCGCCGCGGATGTGCGCGCCGATCTCGGACGCGTGGCGGCGCTGCTGCGCGGCTTCCATCGCGAGATGCCGAACCATGTCTCCGGCGCGGGCTTCATGTTCTGGGTGTTCCACGTCATCCGCGACTATGCCCGCACACTGGACGAAGGCGGCAGCCGCAAGAAGGACGAACTGCCGCGCTATCTTGCGCTGGCGGACGAGCTCGAACGGGCGCAGAAGCTTTTACCGATCGTGTTCGGCCACAACGATCTTTTGCCGGCTAATATCCTCGACGACGGCAAAAGGCTGTGGCTTATCGATTTCGAATACGCAGGCTTCAACACAGCCATGTTCGACCTCGCCGGCGCCGCCTCCAATGCCGGCATGAGCGACGAGGAGTCCTTCGCTTTCCTTACCGCTTATTTCATGAAGGAGCCGGATGGCGAGATCAGGCGGTCGCATGCCGCCATGCAATGCGCCTCGCTGCTGCGCGAGGCGATGTGGAGCATGGTCTCCGAACTCTATCTCGACGCGCCCGGCATCGACTACGTTGCCTATACCGAGGAGAACCTCGTGCGGCTCGACGCGGCGTTGGAAAACTACCGGACGAAATACGGGGCAAAGCCATGACCTTGCCCAGCCATGCCGGCATCGTCGTCATCGGCGGCGGCATCATCGGCTGTTCGACAGCCTATCATCTGGCGCGCGACCACAAGGCCGACGTGGTGCTGCTCGAACAGGGCAAGCTGACCTCGGGCTCGACCTGGCACGCGGCCGGCCTGGTCGGGCAGTTGCGCTCGTCGGCCTCGATTACCCGGGTGCTCAAATATTCGGTCGAGCTCTACAAGGGGCTCGAAGCCGAAACCGGGCTTGCGACCGGCTGGAAGATGACCGGCTGTTTGCGGCTGGCGACGAACACCGACCGCTGGACCGAGTTCAAGCGGCTGGCGACCACCGCCAAGAGCTTCGGCATGGACATGCAGCTTCTGTCGCCGGCCGACGTGAAGCGCATGTGGCCGCTGATGGAAACCGGCGACCTCGTCGGTGCCTCCTGGCTGCCGACCGATGGCCAGGCGAGCCCCTCCGACATCACGCAGTCGCTCGCCAAGGGCGCGCGCATGCACGGCGCGAGGCTCTACGAGGGCGTGCGCGTCACAGGTTTCGAGATGAAGGACGGCCGCATCACCGCGGTGAAGACCGAGAAGGGCGACATCGCCTGCGACAAGGTGGTGAACTGCGCCGGGCAATGGGCAAGGCAGGTCGGCGCAATGGCCGGCATCAACGTGCCGCTGCAGCCGGTCAAGCACCAATATATCGTCACCGAGAAGATCGATGGGCTCGCCAACGACGCGCCGACGATCCGCGATCCCGACCGCCGCACCTATTTCAAGGAGGAGGTCGGCGGGCTGGTGATGGGCGGCTACGAGCCGAACCCGCAGGCCTGGGCGACCGATCTCCCGGGCGGCGACGTTCCCGACGAATGGGAGTTCCGCCTGTTCGACGACGATTACGATCACTTCGAGCAGCATATGGCCCAGGCGATCGAGCGCGTTCCGGCGCTGGCCAACGCCGGCGTCAAGCAGATGATCAACGGGCCGGAGAGCTTCACGCCGGACGGCAATTTCATCCTCGGCGCAGCGCCCGAATGCGCCAACATGTTCGTCGGCGCCGGCTTCAACGCCTTCGGTATCGCGTCCGGCGGCGGCGCCGGCTGGGTGCTGGCGCAATGGGCGGTCGACGGCGAGGCGCCGCTCGACCTCTGGGTGGTCGACATCCGCCGCTTTTCCGGCCTGCACCGCGACCGCGACTGGGTGCACGACCGCACGCTGGAGGCCTATGGCAAGCACTACACGATCGGCTTCCCGCATGAGGAGTATCTGTCTGGCCGGCCGTGCATCGTCTCGCCGCTCTATCAGCGGCTGAAGGCGCACCGCGCCGTGTTCGGCTCCAAGCTTGGCTGGGAGCGGCCGAACTGGTTCGCGCCCGATAGCGTCGAGCCCCAAGACATCTATTCGATGGACCGGCAGAACTGGTTCGGACCCGTCGGCAACGAGCACCGCCATGTGCGCGAGAGGGTCGGCATCTTCGACCAGTCCTCCTTCGCCAAATTCGAGATGACCGGGGCCGACGCGCTGAAGGCGCTCGACTGGATCTGCGCCAACGACATCGACAAGCCGGTCGGGCGGCTGACCTACACGCAGCTTCTCAACACGCGCGGCGGCATCAAGGCGGACCTCACGGTGGCGCGACTCGGCGAGGAGCGGTTCTACATCGTCACCGGCACCGGCTTCCGCACGCATGATCTGTCGTGGATCGGCGACCATATCGGCCAGGGTCTCGACGCCAGGCTGAAAGACGTCACCGACGATTTCGGCACGCTGTCGCTGATGGGACCGCGCGCCCGCGACGTGCTGGCGGCGGTGACGGACGCCGATGTTTCCAATACCGCCTTCCCCTTCGGCCATGCGCGCGAGATCGCGATTGCCGGCCACATAGTGCGGGCGCTGCGGGTGACCTATGTCGGCGAGCTTGGCTGGGAACTTCACGTGCCGATCGCCGCCACGGGCGAGATCTTCGACGCGCTGATGGCAGCGGGAAAACAGTACGACATCCGTCCCGTCGGCTACCGGGCGCTGGAATCGCTGCGGCTGGAAAAGGGCTACCGCGCCTGGGGTTCCGACATTACGCCGAACGACACGCCGCCGGAAGCGGGTCTCGGCTGGGCTGTGAAGCTCAGGAAGAACACCGATTTCGTCGGGCGGCGGGCGCTGGAGAAAGTGGCCGGCCTGCCGCCGACCAAACGCTTTGCCGGCTTCACCGTCGATGATCCGGAGGTCGTCCTGCTTGGGCGCGAGACGATCCTGCGCAATGGCCAGCCGGTTGGCTACCTCACCAGCGGCGGCTATGGCTACACCATCGGCAAGAACATCGGCTACGGCTACGTCCGCAACGCCGACGGCGTCAGCGACGATTTCCTGGCTTCAGGAGACTATGAGCTGGTGGTGGCGATGGAGCGCACGCCGGCCAAGATCCATCTCGAGCCAATGTATGATCCGGCCGGGGCGAAGATCAGGGCCTAAGCCACGGGAGCGTCAGCCGACGCGCAGCACCAGCCCCCTGCTCGGCACGGTATCGGCCTCGCCGGGCATCGAGGCGTACGGACGAGTCTCCTCGACGCGGGCTACGACGCCCCGTTTCTCCAGGTCGGCGATCCGCTCGGCAAAGCCGGCCTGCCAGAGCGTGTTCTTGACTGTCAGCACGATGATGCCGCCAGGGCGGCAGATGCGGATCAACTCGTCCAGGCCTTCGATCCCGACATGGCCCGAGGTGAAGACGCCGGCCGAGACGATGCCGGCATAGGCGCCGTCGGCGAAGGGCAAATCACCGCCGAGCGCCAGGCGATGCAGGGCGGTGTAGACGCCCTTTGCCGCCGCCTTGTCCAGCATGCCTTGCGAGATGTCGAGCGCCTCGACTTGGGGGTAACCGGTGATGGCCAGCCATTCGCCGATCAGCCCGGTCCCGGCGCCGGCATCGAGCACAGGTTCGGCACCGCGCGGCAGATGGCGGGCGAGCAGCGCCAGGCAGATCGTCGGGTGGCGATAGCCAGCCGCGGACATGTCGGCGTCATAGGTCTCCGCCCAGTCGTCATAGATGGCGGCCACTTCGTCAGGCCGCGTCGCCGCGTACGCCGCACCGAGCGCGCTGTTGTGCTTGCCGTCCTTCATTGCCGCTCCCGCCGCCGATTCGCGTTCGCCCATGGTAGCCAAGCGGCAAAAACTGTGGAACCGTTCGGCCATTAAACATGGCGTGATGGTAAAGGGGGATGACGATGAACGAGGCGCGCGCGGCGCTGGCCGCCATTCCGGCGCTTGCCGGCTACGAGGGTCCGCTGGAGCGGCTTGGCGGCCTCACCAACCGCGTCTACAGGGCCGGCGAGGTCTGCCTGCGCATTCCTGGCAAGGGCACGGAGGAATACATCAACCGCGCCAACGAGGCGATTGCGGCGCGCGAGGCGGCCAAGGCCGGCGTCAGCCCCGAGTTGCTGCATGTCGATGCCGCAACCGGTGTCATGGCGACGCGCTTCGTCGTTGGCGCCGAGACGATGTCGCCGGAGAAGTTCAAAACGCGCGAGGGCAGCCCGGCACGCGCCGGCGAGGCCTTCCGCAAGCTGCATTCGTCCGGCGCTGTCTTTCCGTTCCGTTTCGAGCTGTTCGCGATGATCGACGACTATCTGAAGGTCCTGTCGACGAAAGACGTCGCGCTGCCTCCCGGCTATCACGACGTGGTGCGCGAGGCCGCAGTGGTGCGCGAAGCACTTGCCGCCCATCCGATCCAGCTTGCCGCCTGCCATTGCGATCCGCTCTGCGAGAATTTTCTCGATACCGGCGAGCGGATGTGGATCGTCGACTGGGAATATTCCGGCATGAACGATCCGCTGTGGGACCTTGGCGACCTCTCCGTCGAAGGCAGGTTCGACGCCGCCCAGGACGAGGCGCTGATGCGCGCCTATTTCGGCGGCGAGGCAAGGCCGGCCGAACGCGGCCGCGTCATCATCTACAAGGCCATGTGCGACCTGCTCTGGACGCTCTGGGGGCTGATCCAGCTCGCCAACGACAACCCGGTCGACGATTTCCGCGCCTATGCCGACGGACGCTTCGCCCGCTGCAGGGCGCTGATGGAGACCGCCGAGTTTTCACGCCACCTTGCAGCCGTGCGGGCCGGCTGAGCGCCAGGGAATCCTGAGTGTCAGTTCACGCCCTTCGGGACGTTCTCCGGCGGCACGACGGTCTCGACCACCTTCTGGCGGTGGAAGATGAAGATGCCGGCGAGCACGACGATCGCCGAACCGGCGAGGATGCGCGGGCTCGGCATATCGCCGAAGAAAACCAGGCCGAAGACGATGGCCCACAGAAGCAGGCTGTAATGCAACGGCGCCAGCGTCGAGGCCGGGGCCAGCTTCAACGCCCGGGTGATCATCAGGTGGGCGGCGCAGGAGACGACGCCGAGCAAAAGCATGGCGCCGAAATCGAGCGCGGACGGCGTACGCCAGGCGCCGATGGTGAGCGCGCCGCCGACGATCAGCGTGCCGATGGTCTGCCAGGTGACAAGCGTCGTGTCGCTCGTTCCACGCAAACGACGGCCGAGGATGATGGCGAAGCCGAAAGCGATGCTGCCGATCAGGGCATAGGTCGACGACAGCGAGAACGCCGCCGACGAGGGCTTCAGGATGATCAGCACGCCGCAGAAGCCGACCAGGATCGCCAGCCAGCGCCGCCAGCCGACCTTTTCGCCGAGCAGCAGGTGCGAGAGCGCGGCGACATAGATCGGCCCCGCCATGTAGAAGCTCATCACATCGGCGAGCGGCAGATAGACAACCGCGGCGTAGAAGAGCCCGGTGTCGAGCGTCGTCGCCACGACGCGCAGGAGCTGCAGCAGCGGCCTTTCCATCTGGAACAGCTTGCCCGTGCCCTGGTTGGCGATCATCGGCCCGAGCACGAAGAAGGCGCCGATGGAGCGGATCAGCACCACCTGGCCGACCGAGAAGGAGGCGACCAGCCATTTGCCCATGGCGTCGTTCAGCGCGAACATGAAGTCGCCGGCCAGCATCAAGAGGATGCCGGCGAGCAGGACGTTCCTGATCGTGAAATTGCGGGCGATGGTCTGAATCATGCCGGCTCCCTAGCCGCAAGCCGCCGGTTTGACGAGGGAAATCCGTAAGACCACCGGCGGAAAGCCGCCGGTTCTAGTGGTGAGTGCACAGGGCGTTGCGGCGATGCAGGAACTTTGAGGGGCCGGCGGGACAGCGCCCCCTCTGTCCTGCCGGACATCTCACCCACTTGGGGGGAGATTGGCCGTCACGCCGGCCTTCGCCACTCATCGACGTTGCAGGAATGGCGCCGTGGAGGAACTGCCGATCTCCCCCCTTGTGGGCATAGGCGCTAAGATAGGGATTGCGGCGCGGAATCGATTGTGATTCTACGCTGGGATGACACACGAATCGCTTGTTGATGACGGCTGGGCCGAGACGATTGAGCTTCTCGGCGGGGAAGAGTTGATCGCAGGAAGTGCTCGCGAGACGAAGGCGTTCCTGCGCCCGCGCGGCATCAGATCGGCGAGCGACCTGTTGCGCCTGACACTGG
>NZ_RZOZ02000218.1:0-303 GCF_003999155.2 Mesorhizobium sp. M1D.F.Ca.ET.231.01.1.1 | reverse complement strand
TGACCGCGCCGAAGATGACGAAGAACAGGCTTCTGAGCAGGATGTTGCGGCGCAGCTCGTTCATGGTGAGATGCGCCGCCACGATCACTGCCACGAACAGGAAACGCCAGTTGAAAAGCGCCCAAAGCACCTCATGCTGGCCGAACGCCCATCTGGCGACGAGCGAACCGACAATCGTCGCGAACAGCATGATCGTCGCCCAGAACACCGCGTCGGCGGCGTGGGTGAGCACGATGCCGGCGGCGCGGATCGGCAGGATCATCATCAGCATCGCGCCGAAGAAGTAGATGGCGGCGATGGCCA
>NZ_RZOZ02000217.1:0-304 GCF_003999155.2 Mesorhizobium sp. M1D.F.Ca.ET.231.01.1.1 | reverse complement strand
CCTCCCCCTCGGGGGGAGGGTCGGCGGGCGCGTTGAGCGAGGCTCAGAGTGATCGACGGGGTGGGGTCGTCGATGGCGTGCCCGAACCGACCCCACCCCGATCCGCTGCGCGGCTCGACCCTCCCCTCAAGGGGGAGGGTAAGGGCGCCGGCTGCCGCCTGATCCCGGCCTGGCCGGATCGCGTCGCGAGGGCGCGCGGCGAGCGCGGCCGCTTCGTGCTCGCCAACGGTTCGGGCGCCATGGTCGATGCCGTAGACCCGTTGGCCAATGAAACCTGGCTTGTCGTCGCCGACCTGCAGGGCAA
>NZ_RZOZ02000216.1:0-304 GCF_003999155.2 Mesorhizobium sp. M1D.F.Ca.ET.231.01.1.1 | reverse complement strand
ACGAGATTTCCCTCGCAGGCCTCATCCATTTAGCCGATGCGCCGGCATGGCGCTAAGCGGGAGAATTGGTGATTGCCTCGGCTTGCGGAAGCTTCAGCGGGCTTGATTGAAGGACTAGTGCGTTTGCTGGCAACGGGCAGCTACTCTCTGGTGGCGAGAACGGCGTTTCCATTCGCCTTGGTAGGAATTGTTTCATTAGCTCTGCTGCCCGGGGGCATCCTCGAGATGCTGGGCATGGGTTTCACGTTCAGCCACGACAAGCTCAATCACGCTGCCGCCTTCGCGGCTTTAGCGTTGCTTGGCG
>NZ_RZOZ02000215.1:0-304 GCF_003999155.2 Mesorhizobium sp. M1D.F.Ca.ET.231.01.1.1 | reverse complement strand
GAGCAGTCGCGTGCGGCTTTCCTGGAGGTTTCGCCGACTGGCAAGATGCCGGCCCTTCGCGACGACGCGCGGAACCGCACAGTGCTGGAATCGACCATCGTCATCGAGTATCTCGCCGCCTATTACCCCGGGCCGATCGAGCTCATCCCCGCCGACACCGATCTTGCCATCCAAGTCCGCCAGGCCGACCGCTTCTACGACTTCTACGTGCAGGAGCCGATGCAGAAAATCGTCGGCGACAGGCTGCGGCCGCGGGACCAGACCGATCCGTTCGGGGTCGAGCAGGCGCGGGCGCAGCTTCGCA
>NZ_RZOZ02000214.1:0-305 GCF_003999155.2 Mesorhizobium sp. M1D.F.Ca.ET.231.01.1.1 | reverse complement strand
TCTCGTCCTTGAGGACGGCCAGCCTTTCCTGCGCGATCTGGCGTTCGGTCACGGCATCGCTCAGCTCGGCCTTCAGCCTGACGATCTCGGCTGAGGCTTCGCCATTGGTTGTCGCAGCCTGATCCATGCGCGCCTGCAATTCCTGGATTTCGGAGCGCAAACCGCGCATTTCCGCCTGGGCGCGCGCCAATTCGGCCGCGCTGTCGCTTTCGGCGATGCGCGCCGCCTCGGTTGTTTCAGCAAGCCTGGCCTGTGTTGCCTCCAGCGCCTTCTGCAGCCGGGTTTCTTCCTTTTCGTGGTTGCCG
>NZ_RZOZ02000213.1:0-306 GCF_003999155.2 Mesorhizobium sp. M1D.F.Ca.ET.231.01.1.1 | reverse complement strand
GAATTTTTCGGTGATCCCGTAGCGCTTGCCGTCGACGACGGTCGACTTGTCCATCTTCACCTCCGAGAAGAGATCGGCGAAGGGCAGCTTGTCCTCGGGCAGCGGCTCGAACAGGCCTTTTTCGACGCCGCGCGGAACGTCGATGCTATCGATCACCATCACGTCCCAGTCGCCGGGCTGCGACTGGTCGACGATGGCCAGCCCCGCGCCGGTGCCCTCGAACTCCTTGACGTTGACCTTGACGTCGTTGGCCTTCTCGAAAGGCTCGAGCAGCGCCGGATCGGAATGGTCGCACCAGATCAGCGC
>NZ_RZOZ02000212.1:0-306 GCF_003999155.2 Mesorhizobium sp. M1D.F.Ca.ET.231.01.1.1 | reverse complement strand
CGACCCCGTAGACGCCGATGCGATCTGGGTCACTGAAGTGTGGACCGATCAGGCTAGCCACAAGGCCTCCCTGCAATTGCCGGAAGTCCAGGCCGCCATCGCCAGGGCGCGCCCCTTCATCGCTGGCTTCGAGTTCCAGGTCGAGACCCATCCGGTCGGCGGCTTCGGCCTTCCGGCCGAGAAGAGCGGCTGAAAGCGGGACCGGCGCGAAATCGAATTCTTCGCCGGGAACCGGGTTCGCGTTTGCCTGTCTCCGGTCTGGAGCAATTTCAGGAAAAATGTGAACCGGTTTTCCGTGAGAAATTA
>NZ_RZOZ02000211.1:0-306 GCF_003999155.2 Mesorhizobium sp. M1D.F.Ca.ET.231.01.1.1 | reverse complement strand
CACTGAGGAGGAGCGATCATGTATTCGGTCAATTATCATCGTGCCGCCTCGGTCGCTGATGCCGCCAGGCTGTTGAAGAACGGCGATGCCAAGCTGCTCTCCGGCGGCATGACTTTGATCCCCGCCATGAAGACGCGGCTGGCGGCGCCGTCGGACCTCGTCGACGTGTCGCGGCTGAAGGAGCTTCAGGGCGTCAAGGTGTCCGGCAAGACGGTCACCATAGGCGCGGCGACCACGCATTACGACGTCTCGGCCGACGCGAATTTGAAGAAGGCCTGCCCGGCGCTGGCGGAGATGGCATCGCTG
>NZ_RZOZ02000210.1:0-306 GCF_003999155.2 Mesorhizobium sp. M1D.F.Ca.ET.231.01.1.1 | reverse complement strand
TCGCAAATAAATCAACGCGGCACGCGTTACCCAAGCGCACCGCGGTTCTTTTGTTATTACCTGAAACCCCCCCGCCGCACCTACGCGGCGTCGCGGACCTTCTCGATGCGCGAGCGGATCGCCTCGATCATCGTCTCGCGGATGGTCGTCTCGCCATGCGTCTCGCGCATATGCTCGACGGCGCGGCGCATCACCTCGGCCTCCTCGTCGGCCCGTGTGTGCCATTCGCAGCCGGGAACGAGCGACCCGCAGTGAAATTGCTTCATGGGATTTCTCCTCTTGCTCCATGGAGCCGGTCGAGGCTCC
>NZ_RZOZ02000209.1:0-307 GCF_003999155.2 Mesorhizobium sp. M1D.F.Ca.ET.231.01.1.1 | reverse complement strand
ATTTGAAAAACGTGCTTAGCGCCTGTCTGATTAGCAAAGGCAACTCTCTAACGTTCAAATGCCCACCGCGGCCCACACACATATAGCCGCCTCATGGTGTCGGGACGCCCCGCAATCGCAATTGTATTTCGACGACTCTACATCTATGAGTAGCATTAAGTTGCCATCGGAGATGTTTATGCGATGATCGGATTTCTCTCAAGAGTTGCAGGTGAGAGAACGTTCCAAAAACGTAAGCACCTTGCTCAGCTTGCTGCAAACGAGCGTTACATCGAAGATTGTGCCGAGCGCATCGAGTTGATCCGCG
>NZ_RZOZ02000020.1:0-64370 GCF_003999155.2 Mesorhizobium sp. M1D.F.Ca.ET.231.01.1.1 | reverse complement strand
GCCGATCGCGTGTGCGCCGTGCCCTCTACATGGCGGCACTTAGTGCCATCCGAACCTGTGACCGCTTCAGAGCCTTCTACACCGACCTCGCAGCCCGCTCAGGCTCCAAGAAACTGGCCATCATCGCCGTCGCAAGAAAGCTCCTGGTCGTCCTCAACGCCATCATCCGCGACAAAACAGCCTTCGCCTGAACACAGTTGCCATTCCGTTACGCTAAGGCGTTGTGGCGGTTACAGAATTCTGCTCCGCTTCACTCTACGATCGAGGTAACGGCATGGATCCCAGGATCTCCGCGACGCCGCTTCGCGGCTGCTCCGCCCTAGGATGACGAAGTTCGAAAGCTTCGGCCAATCTCGAACGTTTGCGACAGTTGGCCTGGTGGAATTCTTTGGCCGTCAGCGGAGCTATGTATTCACGCCGAGTTCCGCCAGCCGCTCCACGCAGGACTCCTCGGCCTGGTCGAGCTCGGCCAGCGTTTCCTCCAGGTCGCGCCGCTTCTGGCGCAGATCCTCGCGCTTTTCCTCGATGCGCCTGATCATCAGCTTGAGCTGGCCGACCTCGCCGGGCGGCTCCTTGTACATCTGGATGATTTCGCGGATTTCGGCGATCGAGAAGCCAAGGCGCTTGCCGCGCATGATCTGACGGATGAGATGCCGGTCGGACGGGCGAAACAGCCGCGTGCGGCCGCGCCTGATCGGTTGCACCAGCCCTTCGTCCTCGTAGAACCGCAACGTCCGCGTCGACACGTCGAATTCGCGCGTCAGCTCGGTGATCGTGTAATATTCCCGCATTCTTGCTCCCACGCCCAAACATCCAGGCATCGCCACGCAGAAGCGTCGCCCTTCCTCCGATCAAACCCCGTCATGTGCCGGTCGGCATGTGACCCCAAGGCAACGTCGCACGGCACTTACGTAAAAGTCAATTGTAGCACTGTTTTAGGGAATGCCGAACCACCAGGTGGCCAGCCCGAGAAAAGCAAAGAAGCCGACGCAGTCGGTGACGGTGGTGACGAAGACGGCGGAAGCCACCGCCGGATCGATCTTGAAGCGGTCAAGCAGCAGTGGAATGAGAATCCCGGCGAGCGCCGCCGCGAACATGTTGATGATCATCGCCGCGGCGATGATGCCGCCCAGATTGCGGTCATGGAACCAGATCCCGGCGACCATGCCGATCAGCACTGCGAACACGATGCCGTTGATGAAGCCGACGCCGACCTCGCGGCGGATGATACGGGCGGCGTTGTAGATATCGAGGTCCTTCGTCGCCAGCGCCCGCACGGTGACGGTCATGGTCTGCGAGCCGGCATTGCCGCCCATGCCGGCGACGATCGGCATCAGCACCGCCAGCGCCACGATATGCTCGATCGTCCGGTCGAACAGGCCGATCACCGAGGCCGCCAGGAACGCCGTGACCAGATTCACGAGCAGCCATGGCACACGCGAACGCGACGTCGCCAGTACCGTGTCGGATAGCTCTTCGTCGCCGACGCCGCCCATGCGCAGAAGGTCTTCCTCCGCCTCCTGCTGGATGACGTCGACGACGTCGTCGATGGTAAGCACGCCGACAAGACGGTCGTTCTCGTCGACCACGGCGGCTGACAGCAGATCGTACTGCTCGAACTCCCGCGCGGCCTCTTCCTGGTCCATGGTGGCCGGAATGGCATGCTTCGTCTCATGCATCACCTCCTCGACCTTCACCGCGCGCTTGGTGCGCAGGATCTGGTCGAGATCGATGGCGCCGACCAGCTTGAAGCTCGGGTCGATGACGAAGATCTGGCTGAAGCGGTCGGGAAGGTTCTTGTCCTCGCGCATGTAGTCGATGGTCTGCCCGATCGTCCAGAACGGCGGCACGGCGACGAACTCGGTCTGCATGCGCCGGCCGGCCGTTTCTTCCGGATAGTCGAGCGCGCGCCTCAGCCTGATGCGCTCGGTGAAGGGCAGCTGTGAGAGGATCTCGTCCTGGTCTTCCTGGTCGAGGTCTTCCAGGATGTAGACCGCATCGTCGGAATCGAGCTCCTGCACGGCCTGCGCGATCTGCTCGTTGGGCAAATTGTCGACGATGTCGAGACGGATCGCCTCGTCGACCTCGGTCAGCGCGGAGAAATCGAAATCGGAGCCGAGCAAGTCGACCAGCGCGCGGCGCTGCTCAGGGTGGAGCGCTTCCAACAGGTCGCCGAGTTCCGACTGATGGAGGTCGTCGACCTCGCGTTTCAAGGAGAGCGTGTCGCGATCGGCGATGGCAGCGCCGATCTGCGCAAGGAAGGAAGCACGGACCGCGCCGTCCTCGCCATAAATGTCGGCGCCGCCTTCCTCAGCGGTCTTGGCGCCGGTCATCTGTCTGTCCTGGCTTTCCACCAGCGCCTCCCGCCAACAGGAATCCGGAAAGGGTGTGAATCAGGTCTAGAGCATGATCCCGAAAAGTGGAAACCGCATTTCGGGAAAATCCGATGCCTGTGCGGCAGATAGCGCCGCGACGCGATTCGTCTCGGCAAAACATTGCCCTAGCGTACGGAATCTGCGGCGAAATCTGCTCGTGACGCCTGCAATTGAAGCGGGTCGCGCGGCATTTTGCGGGTTCAGCCGGCGCGACAGAGCATGTCGCTGCGGAAAGAGCGCCACCTCACGGTTGGGGCAGAATTGTCATGATGCAGGCCTGCAGCGGCCGGCAAGCGCGAGATCGAAAGGACAAGCGGCAGGCCTTGAACCTCGAGTCGGGGAAAACGAACGAAACAGTTGGCTCGAGGCGCGTGCGCGTTGTCGTTGCCGAGCGCAATCCGCTCGTTGTATCGGCGCTCCGCGAGATGCTGGAATGCGACGGGCGTTTCGAGCTCCTGAGTTCCGTGCAGAGCGGCAAGCAATTCCTTGAACTGGCGGAGAGCACCGGGTTCGACGTCGCCGTCATCGGCTGGAAGCTCGCCGACATGGACGGCGCCGACATCCTGGCCGAAGTCCAGAGCCGCAAGCTCGACCTGCGCATCACGGTCTTTTCCAACGACCACGACGTCGGCATCCTGAAGCAGTGCGTGCGGCTCGGCGCCCAGGGTTACTGCTTCCAGTTCGACGATCCGCCGATCATTTTCGAGACGATCCTCGCGGTCGCGCACGGGCGCATCTGCATCCCCTACATCGACATCAACAAGGTCAATGACACGCCGCTGTCGCAGCTCACCGTGCGCGAGCGCGAGCTGCTTGCGGTGCTTTCCGACGGCTGGACCAATCTCCAGATCGCGACCCGGACCGGGATCTCGGAGAACACGGTGAAGTACCACCTCAAGAATCTCTACGACAAGCTCGACGTGCGCAACCGCGCCATGGCCGTAGCGCTCTATGCGAATGAGAAGCGCCGCAGTTCCAAATCGCCTTTCGGGTAGGCGGGCCGGGTAGGTCCGCCCCTACCCGCGCGTGGCGACAACTTACCCGGCAAGGTGTTGTTGCGAGGCGCGATCGAAACGAAACTTCCTCCACCATACCAAACGATCGGAGGAGTTCGCGCATGGCTGGGTTCAATCATCTTTTCATCCCGGGACCCACCAACATTCCCGAAGAGGTCCGGCAGGCGATGAACCTGCCGATGGAGGACATGCGCGCCGCCTCCTTCCCCAATCTGACGCTGCCGCTGTTCGAGGACATCAAACGCGTGTTCAAGAACGAGACCGGCCGCGTCTTCATCTACCCCTCGTCAGGCACAGGCGCCTGGGAAGCGGCCATGACCAACGTGCTCAGCCCCGGCGACCGGGTGCTGATGTCGCGCTTCGGCCAATTCTCGCATCTGTGGGTCGACATGGCCGAGCGCCTCGGGTTCGACGTCGACGTCATCGACTGCGAATGGGGAACGGGCGTGCCGCTCGACCTCTACGCGGAAAGGCTGCGGGCCGACAAGGCGCACCGCATCAAGGCGGTCTTCTGCACCCAGAACGAGACCGCGACCGGGGTCACCAGCGACGTCGCCGGCTGCCGCGCCGCGCTCGATGCCGCGAACCATCCTGCCCTGCTCTTCGTCGACGGCGTGTCGTCGATCGGCTCGATCGATTTCCGCCAGGAGGAGTGGGGCGTCGACTGCGCCGTCAGCGGCTCGCAGAAAGGTTTCATGCTGCCCGCCGGCCTCGGCTTCCTGTCGGTCAGCAAGAAGGCGCTTGCCGCGTCGCGGGTTTCGACCCACCGGCGGTGCTACTTCTCCTTCGAGGACATGATCCGCGCCAACGATACCGGCTATTTTCCCTACACGCCCGCCACGCAGCTGCTGCGCGGCCTGCGCGCCTCGCTCGACCTCATCGCCGAGGAAGGGCTGGAGAACATCTTCGCCCGTCACCACCGCCTCGCCGAAGGCGTGCGCAAGGCGGTCGACGCCTGGGGGCTGAAGCTGTGCGCCAAGGCGCCGCAATGGCACTCCGACACGGTCAGCGCGATCCTGGTGCCGGAAGGCATCGACAGCGCCGACGTCGTCAAGCGCGCCTACCGCACCTACCAGACGTCGCTCGGCGGCGGTCTCAACAAGGTGGCCGGCAAGGTCTTCCGCATCGGCCATCTCGGCTGGCTGAACGAGGTGATGGTCTGCGCCTCGCTGTCGGCCGCCGAAATGGCGCTGCTCGATTGCGGCGTGCGCCTGGCGCCGGGCTCCGGCGTGGCGGCCGCGATCGACCATTTCCGGCGCACCGCGGCAATGCCGGTCGCCGAGGCAGCGTGAGGAGCCGACGATGAGCCACACCATCAACCACCTCAAGAAGCTCAGGCTGCAGCGGAGCGAGCTGGCGGTTCCGGGCTCCAGCCCCGAGATGATCGACAAAGCGGCGAACAGCGCCGCCGACTTCGTCTTCCTCGACATCGAGGATGCGGTGGCGCCGCCCGACAAGGAACGCTCCCGCAAGAACATCATCCAGGCGCTGAACGACATCGACTGGCGCGCCAGGGGCAAGACCGTCTCGGTGCGCATCAACGGCCTCGACACCCACTATATGTACCGCGACGTCGTCGAGGTCATGGAACAGGCCGGCGACCGGCTGGACACGATCCTGGTGCCGAAGGTCGGCGTGCCGGCCGACCTCTATATGGTCGAAGCGCTGGTCAACCAGATCGAGATGGCCAAGGGCTTCAAGACCCGCGTCGGCCTCGAAGCGCTGATCGAGACCGCGCTCGGCATGGCCAATGTCGAGGCGATCGCCGCCACGCCCGGCCGGCTGGAGGCGATGCATTTCGGCGTCGCTGACTATGCCGCCAGCAACAAGGCGCGCACCGTCAACATCGGCGGGCTGAATCCCGACTATCCCGGCGACCAATGGCACTTCGCTTTGTCGCGCATGACGGTCGCCTGTCGCGCCTACGGCCTGCGCGCGATCGACGGGCCGTTCGGCGACTTCTCCGATCCCGAGGGCTACAAGGCTGCCGCCAGGCGCGCCGCCGCACTCGGCATCGAAGGCAAGTGGGCGATCCACCCTTCGCAGATCGCTTTGGCCAACGACGTGTTCTCGCCGCCGGAGAAGGAGGTCACGCGCGCCCGCCGCATCCTCGAGGTGCTGAAGGAGGCGGAGGCGCAGGGCAAGGGTGCGGCAGCGCTCGACGGCAAGATGATCGACGCGGCGTCCGAACGCATGGCGCGCAACGTGCTGGTTGTCAGCGAGGCGATCGAGCGCGCCGGCCAGGCGCATAGCGCGGCACATTAAAGAACGACCGGGAGGACAAGATGGACATTCACGAATACCAGGCCAAGGAACTGCTCGCCCGCCATGGCGTGCATGTGCCGCGCGGCGGGCTTGCCTACAGCCCCGAGCAGGCGACCTACCGGGCACGCGAGATCGGCGGCTCGAAATGGGTGCTGAAGGCGCAGGTTCATTCCGGCGCGCGCGGCAAGGCCGGCGGCATCAAGCTCTGCTCCAACGACGAAGAGATATCCAACGCGGCGGAAGCCATGCTCGGGCGCAAGCTGGTGACCCAGCAGACCGGCCCGCGCGGCAAGCTGATCTCGCGCCTCTATCTCGAGGAGGCGGTCGACATCGCGCAGGAGCTCTATCTCGGCTTCGTGCTCGACCGGAAGGAGGAGCGCGTCATGATCGTGGCGTCGGCCGCCGGCGGCATGGAGATCGAGGACATCTCCGAAAAGAAGCCGGATTCCATCATCCGCGCCACCGTCGATCCCGGTGTCGGCATGCAGGGCTTCCAGGCGCGCGAGATCGCCTTCGGTCTCGGCCTCGAAAGCAACCTGATCGGCAAGGCGACCGAGACCATCCTCGGCTGCTACCAGGTGTTCCGCGACTACGACGCCTCGATGCTGGAGATCAATCCGCTGGTGGTGACCCGCGACGGCAGCCTCGTGGCGCTCGACGCAAAAATGTCGTTCGACGAGAACGCGCTGTTCCGCCGCCCGGAAATCTCCGAGCTGCGCGACAAGAGCCAGGAAGACCCGCGCGAGACTTTCGCCAGCGACCGCGGCCTCTCCTATGTCGGGCTGGACGGCAACATCGGCTGCATCATCAACGGCGCCGGGCTCGCCATGGCGACAATGGACATGATCAAGATCGCCGGCGGCGAGCCGGCCAACTTCCTCGACATCGGCGGTGGCGCTTCGCCGGAGCGGGTGGCGAAATCCTTCCGCGCCGTGCTCGGCGACAAGAATGTCGAGACCATCCTGGTCAACATCTTCGCCGGCATCAACCGCTGCGACTGGGTCGCCGAAGGCGTCATCAAGGCGATCCGCGAGGTCGGCGTCGACGTGCCGCTGGTGGTGCGCCTCTCCGGCACCAAGGTTGAGGAAGGGCGCAAGATCCTGGCCGAGTCCGGCGAGAAGGTGATCGTTGCCGACACGCTGGCCGAAGCCGCCGAGAAGGCCGTCGCCGCCTGGCGCGCGGCCGCCAAGAAGAAAAAAGCAGCCTGAGGGAGGTCGAAGAAATGGCAATCCTGCTCAACCGCTCAACGCGCGTCATCGTGCAAGGCTTCACCGGCAAGATCGGCAGCTTCCATGCCGAGGACATGAAGCGCTACGGCACCAAGCTGGTCGGCGGCGTCACCCCCGGCAAGGGCGGCCAGACCCATCTCGGCCTGCCCGTCTTCAACACCGTCAAGGGCGCGGTGCGCGAGACCCGCGCGGAGGCCAGCATCGTCTTCGTGCCGCCGCCCTTCGCCGCCGATTCGATCATGGAGGCGGCGGATGCCGGCATCAAGCTCTGCGTCTGCATCACCGACGGCATCCCCTCGCAGGACATGATGCAGGTTAAGCGCTACATGCGCCGCTATCGCTTCGAGGACCGCATGCGCCTCGTCGGGCCGAACTGCGCCGGCGTCATCACGCCCGGTCAGGCGCTGATGGGCATCATGCCGGGCAGCATCTATCTGCCGGGACGCGTCGGCATCGTCGGCCGCTCCGGCACGCTGGGCTATGAGGCGGCCTCGCAGATGAAGGCGCTCGGCATCGGCGTGTCGACCAGCGTCGGCATCGGCGGCGATCCGATCAACGGCTCGTCCTTCAAGGACATCCTGAAACTGTTCGAGCAGGATGACGAGACCGACGCCGTGGTGATGATCGGCGAGATCGGCGGACCGCAGGAAGCCGAAGCCGCGATCTGGGCGCGCGACAATATGAGGAAGCCCCTGATCGCCTACATCGCGGGCTTGTCTGCCCCGAAGGGCCGCCGCATGGGCCACGCCGGCGCCATCATCTCGGCCTTCGGCGAGTCGGCGCAGGAGAAGGTCGAGATCCTGAAGGAAGCCGGCGTCGTCATCGTGCCCACCCCGGCCTCCTTCGGCGAGGTCGTGGCCGACACGCTGGCGCGGACGAAGAAGGCTGCGTGACGACCCGCATAGCCCGCAACATATGACGTCTGGGTCGGCGCGAGCATGGCGGCGACCCCTTGATCGGCGAGAATTCGATGAAACCGCGTTTGATTGTCACCCGCAGATGGCCGGCCGCCGTCGAGGCGATCCTTACCGAGCGCTTCGACACCACGCTCAATACCAGCGATGCGCCGCTTAGTCCTGCCGCAATGACCTCGGCGTTCTCGGATTTCGACGCGATCCTGGCAACGGTCAGCGACCGTTTGCCTTCCACGGTGTTTCCCGACAGCGCTGCCCGCACGCGTATCATCGCCAATTTCGGCGTCGGCTTCAGCCACATCGATGTCGCGGCGGCCCGCGACCGCGACATCGTGGTGACCAACACGCCTGGGGTGCTGACCGATTGCACCGCCGACCTTGCGCTGAGCCTGATGCTGGCGGTCGCGCGCCGGACCGGTGAAGGCGAGCGGCAGCTGCGAGCCGGAGAGTGGCGCGGCTGGTCGCCGACCCACATGGCCGGCGCCAGGGTGTCGGGCAAGACCCTGGGTATTGTCGGCATGGGCCGCATCGGCAAGGCGACGGCCAGGCGGGCGCATTTCGGCTTCGGCATGAAGATCGTCTTCTTCAACCGGTCACCGGTCGATGATGACGAGACGCGCGCTATGGGCGCGGTGCAGATGCCAGCTCTGGAGGATGTGCTCGCGGCATCCGATTTCGTGTCTCTGCACTGTCCGGGCGGCGCGGAAAACCGCCATCTCATCGATGCCCGACGTCTGCGGTCGATGAAAAGCAGCGCCTTTCTGATCAACACGGCGCGCGGCGATGTCGTCGACCAGGATGCCCTGATCGGCGCACTGGAAAGGCGTGAGATCGCCGGTGCGGGCCTCGACGTCTTTGACGGCGAGCCGGCCGTTCCGGAGGCGCTGAAACTGCTGGAGAACGTCGTTCTGTTGCCGCATCTCGGCAGCGCGACCGAGGAAACGCGGGTGGCGATGGGCATGAAGGTGGTGGAGAACCTGACCGCCTTCTTCGAGGGTCGTCCGGTCCCCGACCGGGTCGCCTGAAAGCCGGCCCGGCCTCAATCCAGGACGCGGCGGCAATCGATGCGGACGGATCAGGAAAAGCGGTTTGGAACAGAGCAGACGCATCAGGTTTCGTGAGGACGAGCGCAGCCTTTTACTGCGGCTGCTGCTTCGGGTTGCGAGCGCGCGCGAGCCGGAAATCGCCGCCATCCTGACCGGACGCAGGTCGCTCGTCTCGCTTGCGGCGGCGCAGCGCATCCCGGCGCTCCAGGCGAGCGGCGTATGGTTCCAGTTGCTGACGATTGTCGACGAGTTGCTCGCCATGCGGGGGCGTCGCGAGCTCGAACAGGGCGCGGGTGCCGACGAAGTGCCCGGGTCCTTCGCCAGCGTGATCGCACAGATGGCGGCGAACGGCCATTCCGCGGAGCAAGTCCAAGGGACGCTGAACGAGCTATCCGTCGGGCCGACCATGACCGCGCACCCGACGGAGGCCAAGCGCGTCACGGTGCTGGAGATCCACCGCCGCATCTATCGCAAGCTGACCGAGCTCGACCAGCCGCGCTGGGCGCCGCGCGAACGCGACCTGCTGGTCGCCGATCTGGAAAGCGAGATCGAGCTTCTGTGGATGACGGGCGAATTGCGACTGGAGCGTCCGACGGTCGAAGGCGAAATCGCCTGGGGCCTGCATTTCTTTCGCGAAGTCATCTTCGAGGCAACGCCGCAGCTCTATGACAAGCTTGAAAGCGCTTTCGAACGTCACTATCCGGGAGAGCCGATCAGGATTCCCTCCTTCATGCGCTATGCCTCGTGGATCGGCGGCGACCGCGACGGCAATCCAAATGTGACGGCGGCAGCCACCGCCCATGCCCTGTCCGAATACCGCAATACCGCCGCAGCCTGGTATCTGGCGCAGGTGCAGCGGCTGGTGAGTGTGCTCAGCGCCAGCTCGAACGTCATCGACCTGCCCGCCGGCTTCAAGCCGGTGCTGCAAACGGCGCTTGATAGAAGCGGACAGGCGCAGGCGATCGCCGCCCGCAACCCTGACGAACCGCTTCGTCAGTTCGCTTCGGCCATGCTTGCCCGGCTGGCGGCCACGCGGGACGGCGGTACGGCGGCATACCTCTCTGCAGAGACGTTTCGTGCCGATCTCAGCGCGCTGTCTTCAGTTCTCGAAGCGATCGGAGGGCGCGCGGTTGCCAAGCGTTTCGTCCGGCCCCTGCTTTGGCAGGTCGGAAGCTTCGGCTTCCGCACGGTCTCGCTCGACATCCGGCAGAACTCCACGGTCGTCAACCGGGTGCTGGCCGAGCTGTTTGCGCTGACAAATCCCGCCAATCCAGTCGCGGCCGGCACGCCGCAATGGTCGGCGCGCATTCGCGCGGGCCTCAGCCAGGGCGAGCGGCTGGAGATCGACGAAGGCCGGCTCTCGCCTGACGCATCTGAACTGCTTTCGACATTCTCCGTCATTCGCGATCACATCCTAAGCTCGGATGCCGACGCTGTCGGCTCTTTCATTCTCAGCATGACCCGCTCGGCCGACGATCTGCTCGCCGTCTATCTGCTGGCGCAATATTGCGGACTTTCAACCGCGCCCGATGGCGGCGGCACAATCAGGCTGCGGATCGTGCCTTTGTTCGAGACCATCGCCGATCTGCAGGCTGCCCCTGGGATCCTGAATGGATTGCTCGGCGTTTCCCTGGTGAGGCGGACGACGCAAGATTTCGGCGCCCGCCAGGAAATCATGCTCGGCTATTCCGATTCCAACAAGGACGGCGGTTTCCTCGCTTCCAATTGGGAACTGGCAAAAGCGCAAAAGCGCCTCGCTGCCGTCGGGCGCAAGCACAAGGTCAGGATCAGCTTCTTTCACGGTCGCGGCGGCTCCGTCAGCCGCGGCGGCGCGCCGACCGGCCGGGCGATCGCGGCGCAACCGGCAGGCACTGTCACCGGAACCATGCGGGTGACCGAGCAGGGCGAGGTCGTGTCGTCGAAATTCGCCAATCGCGGCACGGGCCTAAACCAGCTCGAGATCCTCGCCGCCGGTGTGCTGGCCCACAGTGTCGGATCGCCCGCCGACGGAGAGACGACACCCGAGTTCGACGAAGCGCTGGAAGCGCTCGCCGGCATGTCGCAGGCATCCTATGCAGGGCTGATGGCCGAGCCCGGCTTCCTCGATTATTTCAACCAGGCGAGCCCCGTCGCCGAACTGGCGCTCCTGAAAATGGGTTCACGGCCGGATCGCCGTTTCGGCGCCAGCGGCATTGCCGACCTGCGCGCCATTCCATGGGTGTTCGCCTGGAGCCAGAACCGCCATCTGCTGACCGGCTGGTATGGCATCGGCAGCGCGCTGAGCTCCTTCGTCACGGTGCGCGGCGAGGCCGGGCGCGAGCTTCTGGCTCGCATGTTCGAGCACTCGCGCTTTTTCCGCCTGATCGTCGATGAGGCCGAGAAGACGCTCTACCAGGCCGACATGGAGATCGCGCAGCTCTACGCGAGCCTGGTATCCGACAGCGATGCGGCCCGCCGAATCCACGCCCGTGTCGCCGCCGAATACGAGCTGACGCGGCGCCTGATCGGCGACCTCACGGGCGGCGATCTTTCCGCGCGCTTTCCGATGTTCAAGCGGCGTTTCGACAACCTGCGGCGACAGATGGATGACATTCACCGGCTGCAGGCCCATCTGCTGCGCGAAGTTCGGGCAAATACCGGCACGGCGGATCAGAAACGGGCGACCGATGCCCTGCTTGTGTCGATCAATTGCATCTCCGCTGGCCTTGGCTGGACGGGGTAGGCGCGGGTTTCTGCCCATAGCGGTGAGCCAATCGGCTGGACGCGCCTTCGCTCTGGTACGTCCGCTGCGAACGACGTCGCATTGCCGGGCAGGCAGTGACGAACCCTGCTCGTCCGTCAGTCGACCAAAGCGATATCTCGGGGGAGATTTGGTGCGGTCGAGAATAGTGCCAACCCCTGATGGCATAAGCACTTAGCCGCCCGCACCTGGCGAAAAGCTCATTACGATCATTGCGGAATTCCTTTCCGTGCCCGCACCCTAATCGGTGATCCGGTCTAAGATAGAAGCTCCTTTGTCCATGTCCGATCGCTACCAATCGCGCACAAACGCCGTCGCGGGAGCTTTTTTCTCAGCACTAGGATTCCGGCGCCCCTCAGGCGCTCGTCGGCAGGTCGGTAACCACGTCACACGCCTGAAGGTGGAAGAACGTCAGTCCCCAAGCTCGCAACCGCAGCTGTTTCTGTGACTCGAACTGGCGATCCGCCTTGTGACCCTGGCCGGAAGCCGTCGGCAGCAACCAGTTTAGCGATCGCTGTTCAATTTCTCAGACATCAGCGGTAGAGGATATGGAGGCCCCGATCGGAACTCCATAGGGGCTGCTTTAATTGGGTTTTTTGGGGAACGCGACCCCATTTCTGGGGCACTTGGAGCCTACATCTGTGTAACGTTTTCGCGTTTTGTTCTCTCATTGGCATGGCGAAGATTCGGCCAATGTTTAACCCAGCTCGAGCGTGCAGAGCTTAGACCGAGAAGCGAGGCCAACCCTTTTTACCCCTCTAAGACTGCAAAGGCTGTGGACCTCAATTGCCGTCATCCTGAGTTTCGTTAAACATTCCCATTTGGCTAGCAGAAGTGGCCTTCTCTCGCTTTGCCTTTCGGGCTTGTCGCTTCTGCTCACGCTCAGCAATCTGCCGCTGGATTTTGATAAGCTTCCTGTCGTCTGTCGAAATCTCGCGCAGCTCGCCTTCGCCTTCGTCGGGCCATGCGCATGGCACGGCAAAGAAGCCGGGTGCCGATTTTCGAACATGAGCCAGGATTGTCGGCCACCAATGCAGCAATAGCGCCGCCTTTCGGCAAAACTGCCAATTGTCCCATTTGGGAGCGAAAAAAACGACAATCATGCCTTCTTCGACAAGTGCTAAGCGCTCATGCGGGACGGAAGACATTCTAACGTCGCCCGAAACAATAATGCGTCCACCGGCCGCGGCGTACCGCCTTATCCAGGGAACATCCGTTTTAGGCTTGTGGTCGGTGTCTTTCGGGTCGGGCGTGTAATCCTTAGCGCGTTCGATCTCGACGCCTTGGACTATGTGCCGCAAGCTTCGTTCTTGATGGAATAGGTTGAAGACCCGCACCATTGCGGCCGGCATGTTTTCGTCAAACGCGACTTTCAAGCCGCCTGCCGCAAGTCAGCTTGGAAGCGCACAGCCTCGCTGACTTGATCTTCGGATACTTCAAATTGGTCTGCGACCACGCCCACACTGCCCTCTATCTTGACGGCGTGGGCTAGCCTTTCTGTTGGGATGTGGCTTTCCTGAAGAGTGGGGCGGCCAAACGAGAAGCGCGGATGGACGATAACACTTGGGGCTATCTCCTTCCGAGGATACCAAGCGACCATGTTGCCGGCCGGATCGAACACAACGTCCTCTTTGAGTGACGGCATGACGACAACCGGCATCTCAAAATTCTTGGACTTCAGATCCTCATAGACAAGTTCAACACCATGCTTCCGAGTTATCGCTGCTACGATTTTCTTACCGTCTGTCTGGAACACGATGCGCGTCGCGAAAGGGTGCGGATGGGCCAACGTATCCTTCGCCTCTTGCATGATTGATCGAATTTCATTCAGGCGAACGCCGTTGTTGACAAACCTCGCCACGAATCGGAGTTCCATCAAATTGGTAAAGTTGATCGCCACCTTGCCAGCTACTCGCCCCAGCTGATTTTCGATGACGGGTTGTTGACGCCCCTTCCTTCCGTTCACCCAAATCCGAACAGACCCTTGAGGCGCCTCTACTAGCTCTGCGGTCTCGGGAAGGGTGAATATTCCGCCGCCAAGCAAATCGGGCTTGCCACTGTCGAACGTCATGAGATGCGTACCAACGGGTTCCGATGCGTCAGACGCTCTCCATTGATTCTAGCCATGCCCTCACCGTATTGTTGTTACTCCAACACCGACCGCTATGCCGGTCAGCTCCTGGAGTTAATCGTTAGTCCTGAATGCGCCGATTTGAGCATTGATCACAAGACCGATGGATCATTGGTTTCCAGTCGCCTTCGATCCGGACTGCACGCCCTTAAAGACCGATAGCGAGGTCACCTGGTCCAGCATAGCGCACATATTGTTCGGACTGTCGAAATTGAAGCCAAGGCATTTCTGATCAGCCGCACAGGCCAACACGCAATTGGCGTAGCTGCCTGGCTCGTTCGAGTATGAGTCTCCAACGACAACAGTGTTCTTGTAAAAGACGAGACTTGAAAGCTGGACTTTGCTAGCGACCGAGGGTTTTGCCCCTGCCGCGGCGTCTGAAGCCCTCACCAAGATCGACGCATCGCTTTTCATAAAGCAGGCGGAATGTTTCTTGTCATAGGTGATGGCCTGACATTGGTCATCACCTTCGCACCTCGTCTGGCATTGGTCGAACGAGACGTTCATGAGCGGCATTCCAGGAAGATCAAACCCCATCGCATCCCAGCCATCCTGCACAATCAGCTTTTTGGCGGCCTCGGCCCGACCAGCCGGTGGCTCATACTCAGCAGCGCTGAAGGTTTTGCCATCAAGCCAGGCGCATTTCGCAGCGAGCTCCATCGCGGAACTGTCATTCAACCCAATGGACGCAAGAGTCGCAGGCGACGCAATGGGCGCCTGGGGCACAGCGGTCGGTGTGGGTCTCGTCACAAGGTCGGCGTTCACATCAACACCATTCATGAGCCGACGGGTATAGCACCACGCCCGATCCCAAGTGGGGTCGTTCTCTTCGCTGAAATAATGCCCGGACGTGAGTGTCCAGTGGGCGCCCTCGAAGTCAATTTCCCTAGTTAGGAACTTATTGAAATCCACCGTCGTCTTGTCATTACCATCAGCCAGCGGACCGGGCGAAGGATTGGTTGGCTTTGCTTCCGGAATCGAAGCGGGCCGGTCCGACTTCGGTTGGGTCGTCGTGTCGGGCGGTTCGATCCTGTCTGCGCGCTTGTCCAGCGGCTTGTCCACCACGACATGTGGCAGCTTGGCTTCTCTGCCGAAGAACAAGGCCGCTCCATAGCCGATGCCGACTGCAGCGACCGCCACGGCCAAGCCCGTCATTATCCTGCGAAAAGCATTTGCGCGGGCCATTCTGTCATAGGCCGCGGCCTCAGCCTCCAGGGTAGGAATAGCCGCTTGCTTGACGACGAGGTCGACCGCCTTTTCGAGAAGCGCTGTGTTATGCCGGACCAGCACGCTTGCGACCGCCCTTAGCTGCTACCTGAACCAGATCGACGACTTCGGCCGGAAGATCCTCATTCAGCGCCCTCCGTAGTGCATCGGGATCGTCGGTAAGGACCGGAACATCGAGGATTTCCTTCACTACCTTTTCGACCGGCACCTCGACTCGCTTTTCCACCTCCCTATCCACTGGCACTTCGACGGGCATCTTGATTGTCCGCACCCGACGCCAGCGCCATCTCAAAAGCATGCGTCTGACCAATCGCGACAACCGATTTTCCGAGCGTGATTCTGCCTGGGTGGCAATGCGCTGCAATCCTAGTGCCACCATTGCCGTGATCGGTCCGGCAAGCCCGGCGATAACCGCCAGTGACCCAAACCAGATGGCCGCCACTTTTCCGGCCTCCGGCTCACTTACCTGTTCCGGCTTTTCACCATACCAACGGGCTGCAATTCGTCGTATCTGATCCGTCCGTGCCAGAGGTATTCGCTTTTTCTCCAGGTCGCTGAGTTGCTTTGCTCGTCGCGCCTTGATTGGTTTGCCGAAATCACCTTTCCCTCGGCCGCTTCAGCTACCTGAGCCGCAGACAGGTCTTCGCGCGCTTGAGCTAGGCGCCGCTCCCAATCGGCCGAATTTTCATCCAATGATTTCTCGAGATCAGCGTGTCGATTCTGTAGCACCTGCCTCTGCTGATCCGTCATTTTTGGACTTTGCAGCCTTAGGCGGTCGAATTCAGCTCGCGCAGCTACGATCTGCTGATCGAGCGCTTGGAGTTGCGAGTCGTATTTTGCTTCAGTTTTCGAACGTGGATTGGCAAGCTTTCCAATCTCGTCTTCCCAACGCTTTGCGGACGCGGCATCGCCGCCTTCCCGCGCATCCTTGATTCGGTCGACGTAGCTGTCTCTTTGGCGTTCGAATTCCTCAACGGCTTGTTTGACCCGGTTGTCCCTTTCTGCAACCAGATCGGTACGCCTTTGGTCCTGCTCCTTGAGCTGTTCTCTCGCCTTGGCTGCCTCGGGTGTCAGAGCAGTTGTGGCCTGAAGTTCCGCGTCGACATCCCCGATACGGACCTGAATTTCCTTTCGTGCCTTGTCGGCAAGCGCCCCAACCTCTTCGAGATCAGCTTTCGCTTTGGCGACCTGATCTGTCTGGCTTGCCGCGTCGTCCGAGGCGGTCAGCTTTGCATTTTCGCGGGTGAGCGTATCGATTTGGTCGGCTATCTCTTCGTATTGCAGCTCTCGCAGGGTGCCAGCGCGCTCAAGACCAAGCAGAACCGTTTCGAACGTGATGCCGGCAAGTAGAAGAAGGAATACGAGGAGCACAGGCTTCCAGAACCAGGTCGCGCTGTACAACAGGGTGGTTATTGGGATCTTGGTAAGTTCGGCGATCGAGACGATGAAGAACGGAGCGCTCGCCAAAACCAGATCCATTGCGGTGGCGGATTGGCTTGCTTCGAAGGCCTGTGCGCCCAGCATTAAGCCTGTAGCTAGACCGATGATTGACGCTGTGATCTCAAGTGCCCAAGCGCCACGGTACGTCCATTGACCGTAGCTCGCCAGCTTTTGGCTCATGCTTGCATTCATAGGCGCCCCCCGCCCTATTTCCCCAATCCACCCTGCCATTTAGCTAATGGGATTGCATCAAGAAATTTTGGGGATGGGAAAAGCCACAGTCTTTATCTGGAAATATCGTTACTTTTAGCGCCAAGGACTCCGCTGTGATCCAGCTGCCTAATAGCTTTGATCCAATGTGAAGGAACGTAGTTCATCACCGCAGTCCCGCCTCCTCCATGACCCAAGTAGGATTCAGCACCAGCGCGATACGTCGGCACCGGCGCTACTTCTAGGCCTCCCCTGCCCCGGCTCCACTTACCAAGAGTTGCTGGCGACTCCGTCCCGAATGGCATATCGGGGTCAACTATCGCAGCGAAACAGGGATTATTGCATGTCAGAAGACACTGAGAACGACCGGAGCCAGCTTATTGAGCTCACAGCCGATATTGTCTCGGCCTATGTCAGTAGCAACCCAGTGCCGGTTGCGTCTCTTCCCGACCTGATCTCGAGCGTGAATTCGTCGTTGGCGAAGATTGGGCAGCCCGGCGAGCCGGCGAAGCCGATCCAGGAGCCCGCGGTCAATCCGAAGCGATCGGTGTTCCCCGACTACATCATCTGCCTCGAGGACGGGAAGAAGTTCAAATCGTTGAAACGCCATCTTGGTGTCCACTACGGGTTGACCCCAGATGAGTACCGACAGAAATGGGCGCTGGCACGCGACTATCCGATGGTGGCGCCGAACTATGCAGCCCAACGATCTATCCTGGCGAAGTCGAGCGGGCTCGGCCGAAAACCTGCTGCGAGCCCGGTGAACAGAAACGGCAAAAAGCGTTCGGCGCGGTGACCGCAGTTCCCTGCCCGTTTTGCACACTGCCGAAACGCGCATTGTGATGAGACGCGATGACTGCGGCGCATTCGGCCCGATCTGCATCGATGAATTGCACGCCGTCAGAAGCTGGAATCGCCGTCCCGCTACACCTGACTAGGACTAGGGGCCGCACCTGTGGAAAGTAACCGCTTGTTCACCATAAGCCGCCAATCTGATTGAAGGCGACCCGATCACGCCTGAACCTCAGTATGCGCCACCGATATGGCGTACCCGCCCGAGTGCCGGCGGCCGACGTTTTCAAGTACCCATTTCCCAACAGTATACGTCGGCCGCCAGTGCGATGACCAGTGTCGTGGCGCTTGGCCGCGATCATCGTTCGTCATGCGAGGGAACAGTTTCCCGCCTCGCGGGTTTCTAGGCGTCCCGTTGCTTTATTTGAGGCGGCATCGTCTGCGACAGATCAACGACTCCGAAAAGCTAGTTAAGCACCTCGATGAAAGGGAGCGGCAAAGCCTCAGCCGCATTAAGGAAACTCAGGAGCTCATCGAGACGAACCGCCGGCTCATAGAGCGGTCCCGCGAATTGTCGGCCATGGTCTTGGCAGGGCTAGCAACCGGATTTGAGATGAAAGAGTAGGGTACAAGGGTCCAGCCCTTCCGCTGCTCCGGCGCCAACGCGTGATTGGTGAACTGCAGGTTCCGATCGTCCCGGCCGGCGCCGCGGCATTCGTGGCCACAAGATCACCCTAATCAGATCCCAATGTAGGCATGGCTGGTCCGGCCCGAGCCGCCGAACCAGTTCGGCAACTTGGGCCGTGCTCGAAGGCGCCCGACGCAGTGCGCTCCTAGGCAGCCGCGCAAGAAACCAACCGCCATCCGATTTGCAATCGCTAAAGCGCGCTGATTGCAAATTAGCACCCTTCTGACGTCGTTTTCATCTGGCCCGGCGCCGCCGTCTTGGCATCGGTGTCCTGCTGGCCGGGAGCCGCTTGCTTCGCACTCCCGGTCTGCTGGCCGGGCGCGCAGTCCTTCGCCGAATTCGGATTGGTCGACTTGGTGGTTGTTGAATCCGTATTCTGGTCTGTCGGCATTGTTGTCGTAGTGGATGAGGATCCGCTCGTCGAGTTGCTCGACTGCGCGAAAGCGAGGCCGGTGGTTGACAACGCCATCATGGCTGACGCGATAAGAAGCCGTTTCATGCTGATCTCCTATTGGGGAAATATCCCTTCAGTTTCCAAACTGGAGAACGGGGAAACGGTTCCTAGTGTGCTCGACATGGGCCTGATCGGTCAGGCTGGCGCCGGTGCTGTTCTTGAAACGAATCAGTGCTGTCGACTGGACAAACAGCGCCCTTCTAAATCCGCGTTTGGTGTCGTGGTCACTTTCGGAACCATCCAATCCCGCGCACGGTATGAGGGATGCCGTGCCGCCCCCCTCGCGGCAAGCGGAACCTAAGCGGAAAGTAAGGTTTTCTAACCGAAGGGACAGCAATCGAGGATGCACGAAGAATGGTTGAACTTTTGAACCTGGAAATGGCAGTCGCAAGGCTGCGCGCGAAGCGAGCCGAACTACTCCCTTAAGCAGGCAAAGGCCTGCTCTACGACAACCACGGGCTGCGGTCAGTCTGGCGCTTTGCAGCCGCATCCGGGCCGGGCAAGCGCGTGCGAAAGCAGCTCGGCGGCGACTTTTGAAAATGGTGCCCCCACAAGCGCGCATTGAGGGGATACGGCGCCATGATCTTTCCGACATTTGACATGCAAGGCCAACAACGGAGCGCAGTCTATCACGCCGTAAGGCTGACGACGCTCCACGATCGGGTCGTAAAGCGAAGCGCGCGAGTAGCGCTGTGCGCACGATCCAGCAGCGTTGGAACGGCGACCGAAGGGAATTAGAGGCGGGGTCGCAATCTGGGGCGACAAGAATTACCAGCGCTTGATACAAGGCGTACGGCAGAGAGGCGCCCCCGTTGAGCGCACCCTTGCTGTCCCGAGGTAAACTGGCTGACTCTTATACATTGGCGGCCGAGCTAGCCGTTCATCAAGTCCTCCCGGTTTTATTTCGTTCTGACGACCATGGTCCTTTGCTTGTTCCGTTCAGACTGACTGACGTCATCGCCTAACGCCATGTTCGTCGTCGCTCCCTTTGGAGCGTGCGCGTTCACGTTGGCCGCTGGTGCCATCTGGGCGGATAACGGACGACGAGGCCAGCTATAAGCGCTGCGTCCGGCCGGGTTTGCCGGAACAGGAGAGCCCTTTCCGAGTTAATATTCTGATCAACAGTGGAGCAGTGCCCTAAGGGTGCACGAGCGCGCAAACAGAGAGAGGAAAGTCCCATGAGTCTCGGCGCAATTTTGATAGTTATACTGATTCTTCTATTGCTTGGCGGTTTCAGCGGCCTCGGTGGTAGTCCGTTTTACGGCACCGGCTACTATGGGGGCGGTGGCCTGGGATTGCTGTTGCTGATCATCATTATCCTGGTTTTCCTCGGTCGCCTGTAGCGCGAACTGGGCGAACCGAGTCTGGACGCGTTCACGTGACGTGTTTCGGATCTGTAGTCCTCAACCGGGTCACTGCGCAGGCGCTTAGCGGCACCCGACAACTGGATTTCAACAGTCAAGGGGCCGATCTGGACACTCCAAGCGCCCTTGCGCACTGTCGACACGTCTTTCGCCGATATCGCGGCGGCTCGACGAAGCACTGACGTGTCCAGACGTTTCGCAATGAGCCTGGCAGGCGGAATGTCGACTCTTGCATCAAGTCCAGCTTGATAGGATCGTCTCCATTTCCACCGTTTCCACCTGCTGTGCAAACCGCTGGTGATAGACCGTCAGCAGCGCATCATGCGTGGCGTCGGACGAGCTGCACAGCGCGTCGGTGACCAGCACCACACGGAAGCCGAAGTCGATGGCTCCCAATACGGTGGCGAGCACACATACGTCGGTCTCGCCGCCGGTGATCACTAACGTGTCAGTCTTCCTCTCGGTGAGAAGACTCGTGAGCTTGCCCTCGAACCACGGCGAGTAGATGTGCTTGTCGATAATGGCTGCGGGTGGACAGTGCCGCGCCAGCGACGGCAGGAGATCGGCCATTTCGACGCCAATCTCCCCGAGGGTCATTGACGCCCAACGTTGATAGTAGCGCCTCCAGGTGCCGATGCCTTGGCCTGATTTGCGAGCTGGCAGGAAACGGGTAAATACGGTCTGGGCGGCGCGTCGTTCGACAAGACTTTCGATCCGCGGCAAGACACGGGTGATCCAAGGCGTCGCCCAAGGCGATGGTTCGGCAAAGAGGCGCCTGCATGTCGACGCAAACATGCATGCACCTGTCACCCAACGGACCATAGGCCAGTCCCGGCGCAGACATCAGGATCCCGTCGCGCGCGCAATCAGCGCGGCGGCCAGCCGCCGTCGTTCAAGTTTGACCATAGCATTGCCCATCCGGTCCCTCTCTGCCGACAAACGCGATGCACTGGCCTTCGTTCCTGCAACGGACACGACAGCTCGCCCTGGAAGGATGCGAGCCGCGCAGCGTATGGAACCAGCGGCCATATTCTCGGTTAGATGCAAGAGGCAAATGCAGGATCGAAGCTATGAGTGTGCTTTATCGTGCGGCAAAGATCGCCGAGCAGGCTCATGCCGGTCAGACAGACAAGACCGGACAACCCTTCATCGAACATTGCCGCCGGGTTGCCGACGCCGTCGAAACGATTGATCAGAAGGCTGTTGCCTACCTGCATGACGTTTTGGAGAAGGGCGATGGCTGGAATCGCGATCGCCTCGAAAGGATCGGCCTCGGACCATCGATTGTATCGGCTGTAGATGCGCTCACCAGAAGATCCGGAGAAGACGATCTCGCATTCATACGCAGGGCAGCTGCCAACCCGCTGGCACTCCTGGTCAAGCGCGCAGACCTTCTCGACAATCTTCGGCAGGCGCGCCAGATTGGAGCCGCGACATCAAAATACCAGGAGGGTCTGCGAGTCCTGGATGAAGAGTTCCCCAATTGATGCCTGCCTTTCTGGCGACGGCAAGCCCAGCCCTCGGCATCGACCTGCCGCATCACGACACCGAAGAACGATGGTAAAGGCATCCGGCAACCGGTTCCCTCTGCCTCTCGACACGCCTCCAATGGAGGCGCGGATAGCCGATGCGCTGCCGGAAGGGAATGGATCTTGGCAGTATGAGCCGAAATGGGATGGCTTTCGTTGCCTCGCCTTTAAGGGCGGCAAGGTCGTCGATCTCAGGGCAAAATCCGGGAAGCCGCTAGGACGGTATTTTCCGGAATTGACAGCGCTGTTGGGTGACCTCGACGCGGAAAATTTCGTTGTCGATGGCGAGATCGTGATTGAGGTCGATGGGCATGCTTCCTTCGATGCGCTGCAGATGCGACTGCATCCTGCGGAAAGTCGAATCCGCAAGCTGAGCTTGGAAACGCCAGCGCAGTTGATCCTGTTCGATATACTCGTCGCATCGGACGGCAAGGTCCTCATAGAGAAAGACTTGGTGGAGCGGAGAGCAGCAATCGAGGATTTCGTGGTGAAAGCAGACAAGAACTCTTTGCGACTATCGCCCGCCACTACGACGCTGGCGACTGCAAAACGATGGCTGCAAGGCGCTGGTTACGGCTCGACCGACGGTGTCGTCGCCAAGGCGCTGGCCGACCGCTATCAGCCGGGTGAGCGCGCGATGGTCAAGGTCAAGCGGCTGCGCACGGCCGACTGCGTGGTGGGCGGGTTTCGCTACCTGAACAGCAAGCGGCAGGTCGGGTCGCTGCTACTTGGCCTCTATAATGAGCGCGGTTTACTTGACCATGTCGGTTTCACCGCGACCATCGGCAATGACGAGCGTGCGGCGACCACGGAGAAGCTCGAGGCGTTGCGCGACGAGCCAGGTTTCACCGGCAAGGCGCCGGGCGGTCCGAGCCGCTGGAGCACCGAGCGCAGCGGGCAATGGGAGCCCGTGCGGCCGGAACTGGTCGTCGAGGTGCGCTTCGACCACGTCACTGGCGAGCGCTTCCGGCACGGAACCAAGCTCTTACGGTGGCGACCGGACAAGGCGCCGCGCCAGTGCACATTCGAACAAATCGACGAGACCGAGATCAAAGCGCCCTCGCCATGCGGCGGTGATTGCGTCGGCCGTGATCCCGGAATCACGCCTTGAACGCGAACAGGTCCGCATCCGTATCTTCTCCGCCCTTGATCGACGCCGAGACGATCTCAGAAGCGATCTGTGAAAAGAGGATGCCATTGCCGCCATAGCCCATCACCGCATGTATGCGAGGATAGTCAGGTAATGCACCGATGATCGGCAGCCCTGTGCCTATCGCGCCGAACGATCCGCTCCAGGCGAACTCCGCCGTGGTGTCGAGCAAAGGGAAAATCCGCTCGAGCTTCTTCGAGAGCTGCGCTGCCTTTTTGTCCGTCAGTGCGTTGCGGCGCTCTTCATCAGTGAAATTCTCGTCCTCGCCGCCGCAAATCACACGCCCATCGGCCGTCGCGCGGACATAGAGATACGGGTCGGAGGCTTCCCAGATCATAGCAGCGCCTGGCCAGATCTGTGCTGGTTGTTGCCGGGTCGCGATCGCCCATGTCGAAATAACTTTGTGACTGACGGCCGGCACGACATCGAGCAGCTCATAGCCCGTCGTCAGAATGAGATGGCGGGCTGTGATTGTGGGCCCCAGGCGCGTGACCACGGCTACGCCAAGGCGATTGTGCTCGATCGCCATCGCCTCGGCTGGAGCGTAGAAGCGCGCCTTTCTGTTGAGCGCGGCCAGCAGCAGGCCGGCAGTAAGCTTTCGCGGATCAAGCGCCAGATTGTCGTGGCTGAGAATGGCGCCGCCACGATCGATGCCGAATTCATCCCGCAACTTTGCACGGACTAGGAACGATGCGCCGATGCCCGCTCGCCGACGTGCCTCAGCTTCCTTGCGCAAGTCCGTTGGACCGAGCGTAGTGCCAGCCAGGTAAAGTGACTGGGTACTCATCTGGCTGCAGCGGATGCAGAGTTCCGCTATCCGCCCTTGAAGGTTGAACAGAGCAAGCCGCGAACGCCGCCATGCCTGCCCGGCAGCAGCGCCGCCGATCATCTTCGATAGTTTCGTCAGCGGCTGATCGATTTCGAACTGTACCAATGCAGTCGTCGCGGCCGTCGATCCTTGCAAAGGCCCACGCCTGTCGATGCAGATGACGGAAAGGCCGTCACGCGCCAGCGCTTCGGCCATCGTAGCGCCGCCGATCCCCATGCCGACGATCAGCACGTCGGCCCTCACGTCGCGCGCTAGTCGGCCTATGGGCACGGACGGCGATCGGTAGGCAGACCAGACAGGAGTTCCGCTTCTGAGGTCGAGTTTACGCTGCATGAAACCCCCGACTTCCCTACCATAAGTCGGTCGAAGCCTTGCCGTTCCACCGACCGACCAGAGCACGGAACAACCGGCCGGGTGGACTGCTTTAGCGCACGAAGCATCAAGCGTTGGAAACTTCGTGGAACCGGGTGACAAGCAAAGACTCCTGCAGCAGGACGAAATCGAGGCCCCGACCATCGAACAGCAGGACTGGGACGCCCTGTAAGGCGACAAGGTTCTTCCAGACAGCTAGTCGCGGAAAACGAGACGCCGGACACTTGGAAACAGAAGGAACGCTTCCCGAAGAAGACGACGACAACGCCTACCAGAATAGCGACAAAGCCCTGCCCGGCGATGAAGAGGAGTGCGCGCTGTCACGAGACCCGTCAAAGGAAGGGAACCGGTTCGACGAGATTTAGGACAATGCTTGCAGCGCCCGCCGCCCAAAGCGATCTTTTCGGCGGGCCACAACGGCTCCCCTGGAACAAATTTTTGTAGTGGTGGAACTTTCCGGTGAAATGGAGGTTCGAGCGCCATAGGGACGAACTGGGCCACTCCGACCTGTGGTGCGCTTTGCAGCAGGCAGAGCGGCTGGCGAACAGGAGACGGGCATGAAACACCAAACACGCGAAGAACTAAATGCAGTCGCGGAGATCGATGCAGCCTGCCCGGCGATGACGCGGAGCCAGCGATTGGAACACTGGGCCGCACTTCTCGAGCGCGATCCCGAACGGTGCCTGGGAGCACTACCCGGCACCGAGTACATGAGGCTGGATGTACGAGACAAAGCACAATGTACCGAATCTCCGCTTAGCATCGCTTTCGCTGATCCAATCTTGCGCGCGCAGGGTCTGAAGAGCGACACCTATGGCGAGGCGAGGCGTTTCTTCGAACTATCGGAATGGCAATTGCATGCCATTGTTTGCCATTGTCATGTCGGCGCCACCATGAAAGCCGGCTGGGTTGCCGTGCAGGTCCGGGCCGCCACCAACGAAGATGGAAAGCTTTTCAGCAAACTGCGGGAGACGATCGCCGGTTGGCGGGCAATTCGCTTTTTCGCTCACGCCAGGGAATAGTCGAAGCTGCGGTTGCGGCTCGACCGTTATCTGCTTTCGGGATGTCCCTGACGCCCGATCTCAGCATCCTACGCGGCGTGTCCCAGTTTGAAATGTCGACTCATTAGAATTGGAACCGAGAACGCTCCTGTGAATTGATCCACCAAGCGGTCGATTTTGTTCAGGATGTGGCCGCCTCAAGCAGCAAAAGCCCGTCGCCAACGTTCCTCACAATAAGCGGCGGGCTTTCCTTATGTGCCGTCGAATGCAGAATGTGGATGCGGGCCAAAACTTAAACGCGATGAAGCTATTTGTTTTCGGAACGCTCAAGCGTGGCTTCGCGCTCCACGAAAAGGGATTGGCGCCCGCCCCGTTTTTGGGGGGCTTCCGAACCGTACAGCCCTTCCCGATGGTGATCGCAGGTCCGTGGTATGCTCCGATGATGATCAACCGCCCCGGCATGGGACTGCGAGTTTTGGGGGAACTCTATGAAGTCGACACTCAACAGCTTGCCATTGTGGATGGACTCGAATCCACGGGCACGCCCGGCAACTTTCGCGTTCTTATAGATGTGTCCCCCGAAGCTGGCGGCTCATCCGTTGAAGCAATGGTCTATATGAAGGCAACGGAACTCGCTGTGCCACTGCACTCGACATGTCTGAACGAATATCTCGACGACCGTTTCGTCCCACAATGGCAGCGATAGGCTCATGAAAAACCCGCGCCACCCTTGAAGAGTGTAGCGCGGGCCAGTTGCCTACGCAGGAGCCAAGCAGCGGCCCCATACGCTCGTATGGAACCGTTAGAAACGGCTAAAGTTCCAGCGAAAGCGGAACTATGCCAATTTCCGGCGAGCTTTAGGATTCTGCTTGATGCCTTCTTTGGCAAGGCTCTTGCGAAGCACCGATGCGAGATCGACAACGTTCTCCTTCGGCTTGGGCGCCGGCTTCGGAGGCTTCTTGCCCTTGCGCTTGGCATCGATCATCGCAATCAACGCGTCTTCATAAGTGTCATCGAATTTCGACGGGTCGAATTTCGTCACCTTCTTGTCGATAAGGAGTTCCGCGATCTCGAGTAGATCCTTGTCGTATCCGGGGCTTTTCAAATCGTCGAAGACGCTGCTTTCCGAGATCATTTCATTGTGGGTACGCAGTTCGGTCAACAGCATTCCTTTCCCGAAAGGCTGGATCACGACCTCGCGGCCGCGCTGGTAGAGCACCACGCAGGATCTCGCTGCAACCCGCTTTTTCGCCATTGCCTCACGCAAGACGGAAAAGGCTTCGACCGCGGCGCCATCGGCGGGGATGACGTAGTAGGGTTTCTCAAGGTAGCGGGTGTCGATTTCGTCGAGCGCCACGAATCCCTCGACTTCCAGCGTATGCGCCGAGGTCAGCTTCAGCTTCTTGATTTCGTCGGGCTCGATCTCGATGAAGTCGCCCTTCTCAATCTCGTAGCCTTTAATCTGATCTTCCGAATCGACGACATCGCCGGTCTCTTCGTCAACATAGGCGCTCTTCACTGGAAGCCCGTCTTCCCGGTTGAGAATCTTGAAGTGGATCTTCGAGGCTTCGCTGGTTGCACCAACCAGCTTCACGCCGCATGACACCGATCCCACCTTCAGGAACCCCTTCCAAACCGCTCGTGGCGCTGCCATGGCTATTCCTCGTGCTTGCAAACAAAGGCGTCGGCAGCCTTCGCCCCCGAAAACCGTCTCATGGGCCGACGGCTCGTCCGCCGATTTCTTCAGCTACAGCAGTCAGCGCTCGGGAGAGATGGAACAGCTTTTGGTGTTCGAACCACCGCGCACGCCGCTGGAGGATCAAGACGCACCTGTTTCGTTCGGCGATGCCTGCACCGTCGCTGATGAGCGCCGCGTCTGCGGCGGCGTCAGTGAGAAGCATGATCGTCACTGATGCGCTCTTGTTCTCGCCGCCTTCTTTGCAGACGCCGAGCGTTCGGCGGCCGAGCGATTGGCTGAGGCAGCACCACCCTTCCTTCCACCCTTATGGGCGGCTGGATTTCCGGTGTGCTTGCCGCTGCCGGAGCCGCCTTCCTTCTTGCCGCCGCCATCGTCCTTGTTGACGGTCGCCCAAGCGCGCCGCTCGGCCTCCTTTTCCGAAACGCCGCGCTTCTCGTAGCCTTCGGCAATATGGTCGGCCTTGCGTTCCTGCTTGTCGGTGTATTTCGACTTGTCTCCGCGTGGCATGTATGCCTCCTATTTGTTCCGTTTCGTTTTCAGCGCATCTCCGAGATCGCGTTTGTCAGGGTCCTTGAGGTTTTCGCCCGCGGCATCGCGATCTTCGTCCGGATCGTCTTTGGCAGGCAGATAGCCCGGAGGCCGGTTTTCCGGTGGGCCCTCCCAGCGCGGTTTCTGTTCGGTGGTGCCTGGAGCACCGTGGCGCGGCGTAGTCATCTTTACCTCCTAATCGCGGTGTTCCGGCATGCTCTTGAGTTGATCCTTCGTCCACGACGTCGCGGCGTGCACGCCACCATCTTCGTCGCGCATGAAGTCGAGCTGGTTTACGGCAACGGCAACAGGCTTGGCGCCGATGCCGAGGAAGCCGCCGACATCAATGACGACCTGGCTACCGTGGACATGATCGACAGAACCGATCTTCTCGTCCTGGGGTCCGTAGATGGTTGCGCCTTCGAGAATGTCCGGGGTGAGTTCGGCGTTTGTTAGCCTTACGTGATTTGTGTGGTCCATGGCTCGCATCTCCGCTGGGTGAGATTCAAATAACCGGCGGAGGGAAGAACAGTTCCACCCCTTGCGAAGGGACGAGAGGAGCCAAATTCCGTGGCGGCAAAGATTGACCGGCCGCGCAACTCAGTGAGCGGTCCTATCACGCGAGTCCGCTACAGGCTTGCTATCGGGTGAACCGCATTCTCGCAGCCATAGTGGCTAGCCAGCAGGCCTTCGAGAGTGGCGGCACTGTTCGCGCGCTGATCCTCGCATCGTGAGTTTACGCCGCCTCGATTTGAGCCCCCGCCTGTTTCAAAGGAGGGTTCAACCGATCTTGGCCTGATCCTCGTCGCGCCCGACAACCGATCTGTCGTATCCAGGGACACCCTCAGTGCATCAGCACATATCTCAGCCAAACAAAAAATCTGCGCCCGTTGAGGCTCCGGCGGACCGTCGCGGCGGCAGATTTGCCTTCTGTCAGGGTACCAGCATGGCAACTACAGACTATGTCATGCAGTTGCCAGTCGCTCAGTTCGAAGAAGCGCTTGGCTTCTCCATAAGTGTCATTTTTGAGACCTGCAGCACGCAGCAAAGGATCTTCGAATGCAACGGTAATGGGGGAACCATCTGCCCGTGCCAGCTCGCGGGCCTCCGCAGGCAAATATTCGGTGCCGGTCAGCATTCCGAGGATTCGCACGGGACGCTCATCAAGAAGACCTGCCCAGCGCTCAATCCGTTGCGTTCTGGTCATAGTTGACGTTGGCGCCAGCGAGTTAACGTCGGCAATTGCTTGCAGCTGATTTAGTGTTTGATGTCTCATGTTTGACTCCTGTTGACAGGCCGGGCGTCACTCCGAGGATTGGTATCGACGGCCTCTGTCTAGCTCTTTGGAAAGATCGGAGGCTGCTGTGCCGCACTGATGCGGTTGCGTGGGCCGGCTTGACTCGATTTCGAGCGCGCTGGCACTGGACACGATCATGGGATTCTCCGAACTTTAAAGGCGCCCTCGGATGTTCCAACGCGGAAAACGGAGGGAAGTTGCTTGTGCGCCAGGCAACAGCGGTTTGCCCCGTCACGGGAGGAGGAACCAAACCTGCTGTGCGGAATCCGAGACAAGCATCGTCCGGGAGACCGCCAATGCTTGTCTCGGATGTCGTCGTCTCGCTCTACCTCGCAGCAGCGGAACGGAAGCTTTCTGGAACAGCGTCGTGTGGTGGCGGTCCTACGAAGGATGCAGTGAGCCCGGAGCAAGCCCCACGTTTCATTCATAGGGCCAAGCGAGACTCGGTTGGCGCCATTTCAAACTATCCATTGGAGCACGAGGCCAACCACAGACAAGACCATCGTGCTGGTAGCGAGCCAACCGAGAGCCCTCAGCCAACCCTGCACAGGAAACTCGCCCATGACTTCGGAGCGCCCCGTCATTTGCATCATGACGACCATCACCGGAACCGCGCATATGCCGTTGGTGACAGCACTCCAATACAGTGCCCTGATTGGATCGATCGACATGAAGATGATAGCCATTCCGAGCATGGCCGCAGCAGCCAATGTCGTATAAAACGCCATCGCCTCCTTGGGCTGTCGCTCCAGCCCCACCGGCCAACGGCACGCTTCACCCACGGCAAATGCAGCCGAACCTGCGAGAATCGGCACCGCAAGCAGTCCGGTGCCGATGATGCCGGTCGCGAAGACCATAAGCGCGAACTTACCTGCAACCGGCTCCAGGGCTTTGGCAGCGTCAGTCGAGGAATAGATCTCAGTCACTCCCGCCTTGTGTAACGTGGCGGCCGTTGTAACGATGATCGCAACAGCTATCAGGTTCGAAAATGCCATACCGACCAAGGTGTCTGCGCGAATGCGCTGGAAGGCGCCAGATGCTTGCCATGGTGCCCATTTCAACGGCTTGGCTTTCGGGTCCACCGTCTCCTCTTCTACCTCTTGCGACGACTGCCAGAAGAACAGATAGGGGGAAATCGTAGTGCCCAGAACAGCAAGAACCGTTGTGAAAAAAGACCCGTTCCATTCTACGTGCGGGATGAAAATGCCTTTGAGCGCTTCTCCCCAGGGAATATGCGCCATGAACGCAGCCACAACGTAGGCGAAGAGGCTGAGCGTCGTCCATTTCAGAACCGTGACATATCGGCTGTAGTCGAGAAAGACGATTGCAGAAATAGATGCCAAACCGAACCCAACCACGTAGAGCGAACTGGGGCCACCCACCAGCAATCGGAGCGCGTCAGCCATCGCGCTGAGGTCCGCGCCAATATTGATGACATTGGCGCCGAACAACAAGGCGACCACAAAATACATTAGTTCTTCAGGATAGTGTCGAGAGAGGTTTCCGGAGATACCTCGACCTGTCGTCCGGCCAATCCGCGCCGCAATCTCCTGGATCGCGGCCATGAGCGGAAAGGTGAATATCATTGTCCAGCCAATATTGAACCCAAGCTGAGCACCCGCTTGGCTGTAGGTGCCGATACCCGAAGGATCGTCGTCTGCAGCGCCTGTAATAACGCCGGGCCCAATTGTGCGCAGAAATCGCTGAAATGGCCCTTTTGCCAGCCTAATTGTCTGTTTCGCGCGGACTTCGGCGCCGATGTCGCCCATCGCATTACTCCAAGAACTCAGTCCCGATGCAGTGACCGCGCATCAATCAAAACCCGACATGGTGCTGCTAGTTCCAGATCGATCCTGGTGGCGCTCTGCGATAGCTAAAGCGGATGGTCGAGGCGACGTCGCCATTGCCGGCGTCGAAGTCGACAAGGGCGCTCGGTTTGCGTGCTTGATCCTTCCGACAAGGCCTAGCAGTCTACCTACGGGGCCTGCATGTTTGGATCTGACTGAAACCACCCGAGGGTGTTTTCTGCTTGGCACTTCTATGACTTTCGCGCGTTGAGGCATGTTCGACAAATGCGCCAAGGGATGATGAACGCTAATCAGGCGTCCCAACGTTCATAGAGTCGCGCCAGCTCATTGCGGGTTGCGGCAAAAATATCGTGGCCGCCGCCGCGCTCAGCGTTGACCCCCGTAGCATTGGCAGCTGCAGGCCATGAGCTTCGATTCTCTCTTCTCGACTTCGCTCTGTTATGGCGCAGGCGGCCCAGATGCCGGCTGGACGTTCACGCTTCCCATTATCTTTCCATTGGCGGCAATCGCATCGCTCTATGTCGTAGGTGCCATCCGGCTTTGGCAACGGAGCGGGCGCGCGCGCCCTTTGCGTTTTCGGCAAGCCCTACTGTTCGCCGCCGGCTGGGTCGCATTGGTGGCAGCCTTGGTGAGCCCGCTTCATGCATTGGGCGAGCGGCTGTTCACCGCTCACATGATTGAACACGAATTGCTGATGGCGGTGGCGGCGCCCCTCGTAATTGCTTCATGTCCGGCGGCGCCAATGATATGGGCCCTACCCATGCGATTACGCCAGGCGCTCCGCGCAGCCGGGCATATACGCATGCTTGGGGCGACTTGGGTCTTCATGAGCCGACCCGTAATCGCCACCGTCCTGCATGGCGTCGCGATATGGGCGTGGCATGTCCCGGCGCTTTTCGAGGCTGCATTGCAACAAGGTCTCTGGCACTATGCACAGCATGCCAGCTTTTTCGGCACCGGTCTTTTATTCTGGTGGGCACTGCTGCCTCGCCCGGGCCGAAGACATGCCTGCGGCAGCGCGGTCATGCATCTTTTTTTGACCTCGTTGCATACCGGCCTGCTCGGGGCCTTGCTTGTGGTCTCGCCGCGGCTTTGGTATCCGGAAAATGCCGTCGGCTCAAGCTTGTGGGGCCTTGCACCCCTCGAAGACCAGCAGCTTGCGGGCCTCGTGATGTGGATCCCGGCTGGCCTGATTTATGGCGGAGTAGCGTTGTTCCTGGCCGGTCTCTGGATTCGTACAACCGGACGGGAGCAGACACCGCTTCGCGTCATCGAGATCGGCGCTGGCGTTTCGACGGATGTTTCGCCTTGACTTCGGCGGGATAACGCAAAACCCCATCCGGAAGCGCGCTTTCGACATCTCCAACGGGATTTGGCCCTGCTTGTTCGAAACCGTCCGCGCGCCTGGCGTTAAGCTGCAGCACATCTGACGCTGCCAAAGCGGCGCGTATCTTCAGCATTCGGACAAGCTCGGGACGAAGGCCGTCGCCTCTGCCAGCGGCTAGATCATGGAAGGAAGCAAAGGGATACATTCGGCTACACTTTCAAATACGCGAGGCACCTCGCCTCAAGGACCAATTCGTCGACAATTCAACGCCACCACCAAAGCCATGTTCCGGCAATTCCATAGGGTCGGGTTCAAATATTCGCAGGAGATTGGAACCGCGGGGCCGAACCGAAGTTTGGCTGCAAAGGAGCCGTCCATGGCAACAGCGCGACGTCAAACGCCGGCAGAGAATGCCCATGCTCATGGGCCTGACAAGACTCCGGGATTTGACCCTGCCGCCGCACCTCTCAGTACCGACGCAGAAGCGGCAGATGCGCCAAACCTCGCTGGACATAAGCCTCCAGAGAACGCTCCGCGATTCAAGAACGAAGCTAGCTTTGCCGATGCCATGCGACCGATGGAGGATGAAGTCGAAGCCCGGCCCGGCAACAACTGGCCATTGCTGGTGATTGCCGCGTTGGTTTTCATTGCAGCGGCGGTCTTCGTTGCGGCGAGCCTCGTGCGCTAGCGTTTTGCCCGGCTTTTGCGGGACTTCTTTTGATCTTGCGACTGTCCGGGGTATCCTTTCATGCGGGCAAGGTCCTCCATCGGACACAAAAGCCTCGGCTGCGTGGGGTTGGATATATCGATCTTGTCCCAAGGAATTCGATAAAAGCCACCATCACGGCGTAACCGAAATGCATCGAGCACCGCCGCGCCTATCGCGGAAGCGGAAAGTCGCTCGAATGCGGCGTAGATGCCGATATGGAATTCGGTAATGACAAGATCGTGTCCGTCCTTTTCGGCGCGAATCTCCTCGATGTAGCCGATGCTTTTCCCGCGTGGCGATAACACGCATCGGCCAACCAGCCGCTCAAGATTGATGGTTGTGGCCATCAGCCCGCTCCCGGGATGCGGCCGACGACGTGATCGCGCAGCCAGTTTTGCCAATCGAAGATCGCCGTCTCGCGGACGTCGATGTCGAACTCGATATCGATGCCGATGTCGCGCACCTTGTTCCAGGCGATCCGATGCGGCTCGCCGTGGCGTTTGCCGCCCAGCCTTGCCGACAGTGCCGCCATCCAGCGTCCGGGCCGTGCACCTAGTCGGCGTGCCAGCGCAATCGATCCTAGTTCGATCGCAACGATCCTTGGCGGCTTGCCTGGCCTCAGTTCCGCCACCAGGCCATCGACCTTGCCGATCTTGACCTGTTCGCGGTCGATCAGTTGCTTGTCCAAAATGTCGCGGACCGTATCCATTACGTGCCTCCGAATATTTGCAAGGGGATCGCCACAATCGCCAGCACGAAGCCTAGCGCGATAACAAAGATGACCGCGGCATTCGAGACCATCCCATTGCGATGCTTGCCGACATAGCGCTTGTCGTTCATCAGAAAGAGGAAGGGAACGACGCTGAGAGGCAGGCTGGCAGCCGTCAGCGCCATTGAGAAGATCGTGAGCTTCAGCGGGTCAAGGCCGGCCGCAATCGGTAGGGCGCTGAGAAACAACGCCACCGTATAAACCGTGCTGAAGCCAGGATTGTCTCGCGGTTTCTGGTCCTCGCCCCAGGTCCAGCCGAAACCTTGGGCCACGAGATAGGCCTGCTGCAGTCCAACTTCGAGCACAGCACCGAAGCAAGCTATACCGAGCGAAGCAATGAACAGGACAAAGCCCCAGAAGCCGAATATCGGGATCAGGATCAGCGGCAACTGATGGTAGTCGTCCACCTGGTCTATGCCGTGTGGGGCAAGCACAAGCGCGGCGACGATCAGCACGCTGACGGAAATCGTGCCGCCAAAGCTCATACCCATCGCCGCAATGGCGCGATTGGCCCCGAGATAGCTTTCGTCCCACCGGTCCTCGATCGCTCCCGAAGAGTAAAACATGAACAGATAAGGCGAAATTGACGCCCCAAGAATGCTGACGGCCATGAACCAGTAATTGGCCGCGTCATGGTTTGGCACAATGGGAATAGCCCCCGCCGCGACCTGACCCCAATCAGGCTTAAGCATTACCGCGCCGACCACAAAACACAGTGTGACCAGCCCGAGAATCGAAACGCCTTTTTCGATAAAGCCGAACGTGCCTTTCCAGAGAAGCACCCAGGCCAGCAATGCCACCAGAAGCGCCCACCATTGGAAGCCGATTCCGGTGGCAAGTTCGAGCGCAATGGCAACGCCGCCGATCTCAGCCGACATGACCAGGAGATTGACTAGAAGGACCGCCAGCAGCGGCCAGAGGAAGGCGTTGAAGCCAAATCGTTCCCGAATTCCATCGGCGATGGTATGATGGCTCACGGCAGCGAAGCGGCCTGCCATCTCGACGAGGAAGATGATGCAAATCGTCCCCAGAACGATCGCCCAGATCAGCTGGAAATGGAATGCCGCACCGGCTTGAACGGCTGTCGTCAGTGAACCGACTTCGAGAAAACCACCAACACTGGTGACAACACCCAACGATATTTCGAGGACCTTCTTCATGGGTGCGGGCTAAAGGATTTGGTATGGGTGGCGGCCAGGGCGGCAATTGCGTTTCGCACATCCCGCTGCGCCCGCTCCACTTTCGCGGGGTTGTTCTCCTGTAATCCCGCCTCCGCGTTCGCTACCGCGGCCGCCAGGCGGCTGATGGCCGTTATCCGTCCGGCTCGGTCGGGAACCTCAGGTGAATCGGCTGATTGGATTTGGGTTTCGGCATCGGAGAGCTTCTGGCCGATCGATTGCAGCGTGCGTGACGTATAATTTTGAGGAGCCGCCCCCGCGAGCCAGGCGTCCAGGGCCATCGATGCCGTTTCCGCTGCGGAAGCCGCGGTTCTCAATTGGCTGTCAATCCGGTCTTCCGACGAAGAGCACGCCGATAACAGAATCGATATCAGGACAAAGCACAGAACATTAAGTATAGAGCAGATGAATTTTGTTGTGTTTACACTACGAATTGTCGAGTTGCTGGCACCCTGATTGCTCTTGCTGGCAGGGAACAATCCCATCTGCTTACCCGTGCGATAATTGAATCTCGCAACCGAACCGCCGCGTTTTTGTCGAGTCAGACTGGATACGCGATCCACTCCGGGCCGAATTCTCCGGCTCGTGTTTCAATCGATGACTGAGGAAAATGTTCCGCGGCGCTGTATGCGGCGAAGGAGTATTCCGTCGGCAGTCCGCTTTGCTCAAAGGGGGGCTCCGTGGTTTGGCCGGCCCGACGGGAACAATCGGTCGCGGGCGGGGTTCTGTTTTTTGTCTCTTGCAAGGTGGCCCGCCATGAAACCTGCCGTGACCGATCGCATAGAAATAAAGAAATACGAACACCCGACCGGGGGCTGGGGGTCGCTTCGTTCCCTGGCGCGTCATGCGCGCAGCGAAGGCCTGTTGATCTCGGGAATATGGAGCACTCTGCTCAAGCAGAATAAGGCAGACGGCTATATGTGCGTGTCCTGCTCATGGGCGAAACCGGCTCATCCGAGGCCTTTCGAGTTCTGTGAAAACGGCGCTAAGGCCACTATGTGGGATCAGACGAAACTGCGCTGCGGGCCGGATTTCTTCGCACAGCACAAGGTCGCCGAGCTGCTCGATTGGCCGGACAGGGATTTGGAAAAGCAGGGCAGGCTGACGGATCCAATGCGCTACAATCCGATCACCGACCAGTATGAACCGGTTGCCTGGGAAAGTGCATTCCGCGAGATCGCCGTCGAGCTCCAGCGGCTCAATCCGAAATCCGTTGTCTTCTACACCTCGGGCCGTGCCTCTCTGGAGGCCTCCTTCATGTATCAGCTTTTCGCGCGCATCTACGGTTCATCCAACTTGCCGGATTCGTCGAACATGTGCCACGAATCGACCTCGGTCGGCCTGCCCGAGTCGATCGGCTCCCCGGTTGGGACCGTTCAACTCGAGGACTTCGCGAAAACGGACATGATGTTCTTCTTCGGCCATAACACCGGCGTCACGGCGCCGCGGCTGCTGCATCCATTGCAGGAGGCACGCCAAAGACAGGTGCCAGTGTTCACTTTCAATCCTTTGCCCGAGCGAGGTCTAAAGCGGTTCAAGAATCCGCAAAACCCTGTCGACATGTTATCGCCGGGGCCTGGAACCAAGATGTCCAGCGACTTCTTCCAGGTTCGTTGCGGCGGCGACATCGCAGCCATGACGGGTATCGCCAAGGCGGTGCTTGCGCTCGACGATGCTGCGCGTGAGCGCGCAAGTCAGCGTGTCCTGGACGTCGATTTCATCGCCGAGCACACCCACGGCTTTGCCGAATTCGAATCGTATCTACGCGACGCCAGTTGGAACGATATCGTCAGACGCTCCGGTATCGCTCAGGCCGACCTTGAGCATGTCGCGGAAATCTACAGCCTTTCCAGTGCTGTAATCGGAAATTACGGCATGGGCCTGACGCAGCACCGGCATGGCACCGAGAATGTCCAGATGCTATGCAACCTGCTGCTGATGCGCGGCAATATGGGCAAATCCGGCGCCGGCATTTCGCCACTGCGCGGCCATTCAAATGTTCAAGGCCAGCGCACTGTCGGCATAACTGAAAAACCCGAACTCGTTCCCTTGGACAAATTCGCAGAGTTCTACGCCTTCGAGCCACCGCGCGAGAAAGGCCTCGACACGGTCGAGACCTGCGAAGGCGTTATCGGGGGATGGGTGAATGGCTTCATCGGACTAGGAGGCAATTTCGTTCGCGCAGTGCCGGAAACCGGCCTGGTCGAGAAGGCTTGGTGTGGATTGAGCATTCATGTCGAGATCGCAACCAAGCTCAACCGCAGCCATCTCATCCCGGGAGCCGTCACCTATCTTCTCCCCTGCCTGTCGCGGCTGGAAAGAGATCACCAGGCAAGCGGCGACCAGACTGTCTCGATAGAAGATTCGACCGCATGTATCCACGGCTCCTTTGGATCGCGGCCTCCCGCGTCGCCAAACCTGCTTTCGGAGCCCAAGATCGTCGCCGAACTTGCCAAGGCCACAGTGCCAAACAAAAGTTCCATCCCATGGGACCAATGGGTTGCTGATTATTCGCGTATCCGCAAGGAGATCGAACGGTGCTATCCTCAACACTTCCGCGATTTCAACACGCGGTTTCTCGATCCCGGCGGCTTTCATCGTGATATCAAAGCGTCGAAACGCGTGTGGGAGACACCGAACAAGAAAGCCAATTTCAAGTTGCCATCGATGCTCGAGGCAAATCCCGATATCGATCTCTCGGGTGACAATGTGCTGACGCTGATCACAGTTCGCTCCAATGACCAGTTCAACACCACCGTCTACGGCTATGACGACAGGCTGCGCGGCATCTACGGAACCCGCATGGTGCTGCTCATGAATGAGGCGGACATCCAGCGTTTCGGGTTAAGTGCGGGGCAGGAAATCGATCTCGAAACCCATGCCGATGATGGTGTGGAGCGGCGCGTGCGCGGTTTACGGGTCACGCCCTATTCGATTCCCGAGGGGAACTGTGCCGGCTACTATCCGGAACTCAATCCGTTGGTTCCACTCTGGCATCGGGCAAAGAAAGCTCATGTTCCGGCAGGGAAATCGGTACCAGTCAGAGTTGTTCCCCGAAAGACCCCGGGCCGTAGCGGTCTCCTTTGAAGTATAGATCACGTTCAGATCTCCTCCAGGCGCCTTGCTAAAGGCGGCTGAAATATTAGTGTCACTGAGAATGGGCTGTAGCGAATATCTCCCCTGATATACGCTATTGAGTCGTTTCCCCCTGCCCTGCACTTAAAGGGCACATATCCACGGCCCCCCCAGAGGACTCATTTAGCTGGGTTTTCAAGCATGCCTTTAGCGTCAGGTGTTGCCGGCACGACTTCGCACCGATTTCGAAACCAGAACGACGGTGCTGAGCATCCTTTTACAACCGGCCGCGTTATGCCCTCGGCTTGATGGTAGATTCGTCATGGCAAGGTGCATGAGTTCGTTAATCTGCCGTCGGAAGCGGAGACGATCCTCAATCCTCCCCGCCTTGGCGCGTCGAATTCAGATCTCATCCAGTAACTTTGTCGCCACCCTTCCGGGAAAGGCTGCGGGACAGGGCCTGAGAGGACCAACTGCTGCGTCGACATTGTTTCTGACGGGATGCAGCGACTGGCAATCGACGCTTCATGCGCATGGTGCGAACGCCCGAAAGATATTTGATCTCATCTGGACCTTCGGCGCGGTTGCCCTAACGACGTGGCTTCTTGTCATGCTGGTCCTGGCAATGGCGCTTTTCCGACGCCACTTGGCGGAGGTGCAGCGATCACCGCTGCAGATCGATTCTCATCAAGAACGCCGGCTGATCCGCGCTGTCGGAAGCGCCACGGCTTTGACAGTGGTGGTTCTCATTGCGTTGACGATAGGAAGTTTTTTTGCTGGCAAGTCGATCGCTTCGCTGAGCGGAAGCGAGACCGTCACCGTCCGTGTCACAGGTCATCAATGGTGGTGGGAGATACGCTATCCCAAAATCGATTCGTCGGAGGCGATCGTCACGGCGAATGAGATCCATATTCCGGTCGGCGAGTCCGTGAAGGTCAAACTCGATTCGCTGGATGTCATTCACAGCTTCTGGGTCCCAAGCCTTGCAGGAAAAAGGGACCTTATCCCGGGTCGGTCGAGCGAACTGACCCTCATCGCCGACAAGCCCGGCATCTATCGCGGTCAGTGCGCCGAGTTCTGCGGCTACCAGCATGCCCATATGGCGATCACTGTTGTCGCGGAAAGCCGCGAAGCGTTTGACGCCTGGCGATCCAGGCAAGACACCGACGCCGTCACGCCCATCGCCGATGAAGAACGCCGCGGCCAGGCGGCTTTTCTCGGGACTGGCTGCGCGCTCTGCCATACGATTAGGGGCACACCTGCCAGTGGAACGGTCGGACCTGACCTGACTCATGTGGCTGGCCGCCGCTCACTGGCCGCGAATACGCTTGCCATGACGCCGGGCGCCCTTGCTGCGTGGGTTGCCGATCCTCAATCGATAAAACCTGGCGCGAAAATGCCGCGCATTGCCCTTAGCGCCGACGATCTCAACGCGGTTGCTATCTATCTTGGAAGCCTTGAATGAGTGGCATTCGGGAAAAGAGGGCAGAGCGAGTACAGGAAGGGGGGCCGAAAGGCATTCGCGACACCAGCCTCGACGAGGTGAGGCTGCGCGCTCTGCTCGCACATGCCTGGCGGACACCAAAAGGGCTGTATGGCTGGCTGGCCACGGTCGATCATAAGCTGATCGGCCGGCGCTATGTCGTGACGGCTTTCTTGTTTCTCATTTTTGCGGGTCTGTCGGCACTCGCCATGCGCTTTCAGCTCGCCGCGCCCGAGGCTGGCCGTATAAGCCCAGACTTCTACAATCAGCTCTTCACCATGCATGGCACGACGATGATGTTTCTGTTCGCCGTGCCGGTAATGGAGGCGTTCGCCGTATACCTGGTACCGCTGATGATTGGCACGCGCAACGTGGCCTTCCCCCGCCTCAATGCCTTTAGCTACTGGATCTACGTTTCAGGCGGGATGATGATTTGGATAGCATTCGCCTTCAATACAGGCGCCGATGCCGGCTGGTTTTCCTACGTTCCGCTCGCCGGACCGGATTATGGCATTGGCAAGCGCCCGGACTTTTGGGCGCAGATGGTGACCTACACGGAAGTATCGGCTCTAGCGGTTGCCGTCGAGATCATTGCGACGGTATTCAAACAGCGCGCCCCCGGTATGACGCTCGATCGCATCCCGCTCTATGTCTGGTCGGTGCTGGTCACGGCCTTTGTCATACTGTTCGCCATGCCGGCCGTGATGGTCTCGAGCACAATGTTGATCCTCGACCGGCTTGTCGCCACCAAGTTCTTCGATTCAGCCGCGGGAGGCGATGTGCTGCTCTGGCAGCATCTTTTCTGGTTCTTCGGTCACCCCGAGGTTTATATCATATTTATTCCAGCGACCGGCTTTGTCTCGGCGATTCTGCCCACCTTCGTCCGCCGCCCCGTCTTCGGCTATCTCGGGATCGTGTTGTCGCTGATTGCAATCGGCTTCCTCTCTTTTGGACTGTGGGTGCATCACATGTTCGCCACGGGTCTGCCGCAGCTTGGCGAAAGCTTCTTCACCGCCTCCTCGATGATGATCGCCATCCCGAGCGGCATCCAGATATTCTGCTGGATTGCGACGATCTGGGGTAGCAAGCCCATCTTTGCCACACCGCTCCTTTTCGTGCTCGGCTTCATCTTCACCTTCGTCATCGGCGGCCTGACGGGAGTCATGGTCGCCTCGGTGCCGCTCGACCTGCAAGTGCACGACACCTATTTTGTGGTCGCGCACTTCCATTATGTGCTTGTCGGCGGCGCTGTCTTTCCCCTACTCGGTGCCGTCTACTACTGGTTTCCCAAGATCACTGGCCGCTTGCTTTCGGAGCGGCTCGGCCACTGGAATTTCTGGTTTGTATTCGTCGGCTTCAACCTCACCTTCTTCCCGATGCACATCCTCGGGCTGCAGGGCATGCCGCGCCGTGTCTACACCTATCCGCTGGAAAGCGGCTGGGGCAGCGTGAACCTCTTCATCAGTCTTTCATCACTGGTTCTGTTCGCCGGCTTCGGGCTCTTCTTCCTGAACATGCTGCTCAGCCTTCGGAACGGCCACCTCGCCGGCGACAATCCGTGGGGTGCGAGCACGCTCGAATGGGCTGCGACATCGCCGCCGCCGTCCTATAATTTTCCGCACTTGCCGGTGGTGACTCATCGCGATCCACTTTGGGCAGAGCCCGACACACTCCCAGTTATCGTGGGTTTGCGCGTCGATGCGCGCGAAGTGGTGGGCGGCACGGTTGCGGACGCTGTGCCGCAATTGCGCGTGCCATCGGCTGACAATTCGATCTGGCCTCTGCTCTCAGCGATCGCTGTAGGCGGTACATTCTTCGCCTCAGTCTACACGCCATGGGCTGTGGTGTGGGGTGCGATTCCGGTCTCAATCGGCTTCATCTGCTGGTTCTGGCCGAAGGGCGATCCGGAGGACGAGGAATGAAAAAACGCCCTGTCGTCGACGTCAGCCACCTCCCCACATATGACTTCGGCGCGGCAAGCCCGATGTGGTGGGGTACACTCGCCTTCATTGCCCTTGAAGCAGCCGGTTTCGCTCTGGCGATTGGCACCTATTTCTACCTGGCTGTCCTGGCCCGGCACTGGCCGATTGCGGCACCCGCACCCGATCTCGCGCCGGGCACGGCAATATTGATCATTCTGCTCGCTAGCGTTGTCCCCAATCATATAGTCGACCGCTGGGCTAGACAGCACGACCTTCAAAAGGTCCGCGCCGGCATGGTCGTAATGACGATCGTCGGGATTCTTCCCCTGATCGTGCGTATCTGGGAATTTCCCGCGCTTCACATCTCATGGGACCAAAACGCCTACGGTTCGATCGTTTGGTTCCTCCTCTCTCTGCACACATCACATCTTCTCACCGACGTCGGAGACACGATCGTACTCGCTGTCCTGATGTTCACGCAAAAGGGCAAGGCCGGCCGCCGCCTCAGCGACGTGTCGGACAATGTATTCTACTGGGACTTCGTAGTCGCCTCGTGGGTGGTGCTCTATCTCGTCATCTATTGGACGCCGAGGATGTGATATGCAGGCGATCCGCAATGGCATTTCCTGGGCCGGCTTTGCCAGCGGGCCAACCGCTTGGGCAGTGTCGCTGCAGCTCGACTATGCGATTGCCGACTGGCAGTGCCATGCCGGCTTTCGTCCCACGGCGCTGTTCTCGCTGTTGGCTGCCGCCGCCGCGTTGGCAGGTACCCTGCTGTCCTGGCGCGCGCTCCGCCACGCCAGCTACGGCACAAGCCCGCCTCTGCAGGCGCGCGCGAGGCGCTTTCTCGCCGGAACCTCGGTCGGCATCGGAGCGCTGTTTGCACTCGCCATGCTCGCACAAATGGCGGCCGGGCTGATCTTCAGTGGGTGCGAACTGTGACTGTGCCGGGATGCCTGCGGCCGCCGATCTGCTGCCAACGGCAGTCGCACTGGCCCGCGCAAGGGCCGGAAACCGTGGGCACCGGCCTGAGCCCGCCCCGCCCTATGCTGTACGGCGGGCTCCTCGGCTCCAGTTCTGCCATGCTTCAGGCTTTCGCAGCCTCCGTCCTCCGGCCCATCGCTGCCAGCTTGGCATTGTTGGCCCTTTGCAGCGAACTGTCAGCAAATGAAATCCAGAAGGGTGAATATCTTGCACGAGCCGCCGACTGCGTCGGGTGCCACACCTCCAACCCAAGTCGACTGTTTGCCGGCGGCTATCGTGTGCCGACGCCCTTCGGCGATGTCTATTCCACTAACATCACGCCGGAGCATGACACAGGCATTGGGGGCTATTCCGAAGACGAATTCGTGCGAGCCGTCCGGGAAGGCGTAAGGCGCGACGGGACCGATCTTTATCCGGCCATGCCGTACGACAGCTTCGCTAGAATGAGCCGCGACGACGTGCTCGCGATTAGGACCTATCTCCTTGCGCAAACGCCGATCATTCAGCCACGGCCGCGAAATACCCTGCCGTTCCCATTCAACCAGCGCTGGGCGCTCAGGCTGTGGAAACTCGCGAACTACCATCCCGGTAGCTTCACGCTGGATCGAAGTCGAACCGAGGCCTGGAACCGAGGGGCCTATCTGGTAGATGTGCTCGGCCACTGCGGTGCCTGCCACACGCCGAGGAATGTGACATTCGGCGAGGATGACGATCACAAGCTCGCCGGCGGTGCCGCGGGCATCTGGCAGGCCTTTAACATCACCGGCGACAAGACGGCGGGCATCGGCGGCTGGAGCGACGACGAGCTATCTCGCTTTCTCAAGACAGGCGCCGTGGCTGGAAAGGCTTTTGCCAGTGGTCCAATGGCGGAAACGGTGATGAATAGCCTGCAACATCTTTCGGATGACGACATCCGCGCCATCGTCGCCTATCTCAGGGACGTCCCTCCCCGATCCGGAGACGAGCAGCAGCCCCGTTTCTCATGGAGCGGGACGATTACGGCCAGCGCTGCCGAACCCGGCAATGTGGCGCAAGGTAGCACCCACACGGCGGGCGATCTTTACGGATCCCTGTGTTCGGGTTGCCATGGATTGAATGGTAGCGGGTCGCCAGACTCTTCCTATGCCACGCTGACCCACAACAGCACCCTGGGCGCGGCCACTCCAGAGAATGTCGTCATGACAATCCTTACCGGCGTCAAGGCGGGCGACGTAGCAGGTCGCAAATCGATGGCTGCATTCGCAGATTGGCTGGATGATGGCCAGGTGGCGAGCCTTGCCAACTATGTGACTGCTCGTTTCGGAAATCCGGAACTCAGCGTGACGGCAGCCGACGTGCGCCAGATGCGAGCAGGTTCGACAACAGAACAGACGGTCAGCCTCCTGGCCGGCCAGGCACTGGTGATGACCAGTGCCGGTTTATCGCTCGGCTTGCTCCTTCTGCTGGCAAGATGTTCTCGCCTTGCAGCCCGTCTTTCCGATTTCATGTCCGCGCATAGAGATACGCAGTGATGTCGCGCGCCTCCTGGGGCGACAGGTTGGTGTTCGGCATGGCCGTTTTCGGATCGACGTCCCGTGCCTTGCTGATCCAGCGCATCATCGCATCGGTAGAAGTCCGGCCGCCGCGTCCGGCAATGTAGGCCCGTTCTGCAACACCGCTCAAGGACGGGCCGACACTCCCATGAGCACCGGGCACACCGGGAATTTCATGGCACCCGCCGCACCCGTGGCGGATCATTGCCGGAACAGCACGCTCGACATCGCCGCCGACTTGCTGCGAGACGGCGGTTTCTCGCGAAGTATCGCTGCGGATAGCCCCCGTGGTGCCGGCGACTAGAATAACAGCGAAACCTGCGGTTGCGCATACCACCCACCAGGCCGTTGACATAGGTCGCCGCCGATCAGAAGTCTTCGGTCGTGTCCCTTTCCGCCTCTTCGCCATTTATCTCGCCTGTTATTCTGAGCACGTGGATGCAACTTCGCCGAGGCCAGATCGGCGCATGCACCAAATGACCAGGCAAAAACTGACACACAGCAGCATTGTTCCCGGAAACGGTTCGCCAACGGCAAAAAAAGAACGCAGGGTCGTCAGTGCGACCCCCTCTCAATGTGTTGCGAAAACATTCGCAGCGTCATTCGCCCGATTGGTGGACCTTACCCACTGATTTAGGACGAGGCGCCGATCGCGACCCAAGCCCATTTGGAACAGGCGCTATTGCCCCGCGTTGTTCTGGAGCTTGTCAGGAGCGCCTCGACGGGACTTTTCACGAAAGACATCAAGACGATGGATGATCTGTTCCTACATGTGCTGCAGGACATCTACTATGCTGAGGAGCAGATCCTGAAAGCGCTGCCCAATATGGTCGAGAAAGCGACAAACCGCGACTTGACTGCGGCTTTCAAGAGCCATCTCGAAGAGACCGAGAGACAGGTTCAACGCCTCGAACAAGCTTTCGAGCTGATTGGGGAATCGCCGAAAGGGACCGCTTGCCCAGCGATCGACGGCATCATCAAGGAGGCGAAGGAGATCGCAGGAGAAGTTGCTGAGAAGAAGGTGCTCGATGCCGCGCTCATCACCGCAGCACAAGCCGTCGAGCACTATGAGATTGCCCGATATGGAACGCTCATCGCCTGGGCTGAAGAGACCGGCAAAGACGCGGTCGCGAAGCTTTTGGCTACAACCCTCACTGAAGAAAAAGCGGCCGACAAGAAGCTAACCACGATCGCCCAGCGGAAAGTCAATCAGAAAGCTGCTCGCTGAGTATCGGGGGACCGAGAGTTAGAGCATGAACGCGCACGGCGAACATACCCGGTCTCTCTGGACGAAGGTGGAAGTTGATCCCGCCGCTCCAATTTTCTCGGGGACGCAGAGTTGCGACACGATAGTCATCGGATCCGGAATTGCAGGACTGTCCGTGGCCTACGAACTGACCGCCATGCGCGAGACCGTTGTCGTGATTGATCGCGGCCCCATTGCCGCCGGCATGACGTCGCGAACGACAGCCATCTCGCGCCGATTTGCGACGACGGGCTGGGTGCACTAATCAATATTCGCGGTGAAGAGATGGCTCGACTTTTCCAGCAGAGCCAGGAAGCGGCGGTCGCCCGTCTTGAGGAGATCGTCGGCGAGCTGGGCATCGATTGTAATTTCCGCCGGCTGGATGCCTTCCTGTTTCCCGCGATGGGTATTCGGCCGAAAAACGCCCTCAATCAGCGCCAGGAGGAGTTCGATGCCGCGCGAAAGATAGGGGCAGCTGCTAAACTCGTGACCGGTGTGCCGCTCAAAGGCTTCGAAAAGGCGCCCGTTCTTCGTTATCCGAACCAGGCAACCTTCCACCCGCTGCGGTATCTTCGAGGACTTGCCGCGGCTATACGCGAGAGGGGCGGTCTTATCTTTGCCAACAGCACCGTGGTGGCGCTTGAGGAACTAGCGGAAGGCGGGGTGCGCGTCTCCACTGAGAACGGCGGATCGATCGCGGCATCACACGCCGTCGTTGCCACCAATTCGCCGATCAACAATCGTTTTCGCTTGCACACAAAGATGTCGCCATACCGAACGTACGCCATGGCCTTCACTCTGCCTCATGGCGATCTTCCAGATGCGCTCTTCTGGGACACTGGCGATCCCTATCACTACGTCCGGATAAACCCAGGCCCCGGCTCGGTGGACTATCTCATTGTAGGTGGCGCTGACCACAAATCAGGCGAAGCTGATGACGGCGACATCCGGTTCGAAGCGATCGAGGCATGGATACGCTCGCTAGTGCCAACTTTGGGTAAAGAGGTAACGCGATGGTCCGGACAAGTTCTCGACACGATTGATTATTGCGCCTTCATCGGTCTCAACCCCGGCAGCACATCGGTCTATGTCGTCACTGGCGACTCCGGACAAGGCATCACGCATGGCGCGCTTGCCGGACTTCTTTTGAAGGATCTGATACTGGGCGAACCTAATCCCTGGAGCGAGGTCTATGAACCTTCGCGCAAAACACCTTCCGGCGCTGTCAACTATGTTCGAGAAAACGCCCCGGTGGTGGCAAATCTTGCCGGATATCTGCTGCCCGGCGAGTTGAAGTCGCTCGATGAACTCTCCGACGGTCAAGGCGGTATTTTGAGAGATGGAATACACAAAATCGCCGCCTGCCGCGACATGGCGGGTAACGTCCACCTGCATTCGGCCGGCTGTACGCACGCGGGGTGCGAAGTCGCCTGGAACTCGACAGAGCAGTGCTGGGACTGCTCTTGCCACGGATCACATTTCGGCCCGGATGGGGCTGTTTTGAACGCCCCGCTGTGCTTCCGCTGCAGACAATCGACTTTCCGGGGCGGGAGTAAGCCGACATCGTATTCCTTCAGGAATTGAAGATGATCGCGGCCGACAAAATGGGCCGAAAGCAACCCCCCAAAGATCGCATGCCGTTGCGTTATGCTGGGCTGTGTCCGGACGACGCAACAGTCCTGAACATGAGTATTTCGAGGCCGAACCGTGAGCAACGAACAGACACGTAATTCCGAAACCCCACGGAGCCGACTTGCTGCTTGAGCCAGCAAGGCCTGGCGGTCACCCAACCGGGCGCGGAACCGGCAAGTCAAAACCGCGCTCCCGGCAAGAAAAAGGCGGACCATAAGTCCGCCTTCATCTTGCATGGCTTGGAGACTGAGTTAGCCGCCCATCTTCTTTGCCATGGCGCAGAAATCTGCGTGCGCCTTGTTAAGCGTGGTATCGCCGCAGTCTTTCAACACCGCTGTTTGTTCATCGGGTTTCATTGCCTTCCATGCGGTTTTGAAATCTGCTTCCGACTTCAATGTTTTCATGCCGGCATCGGTGAAGAAGGGCGACATCTTGGCCGGATCGTCGAGTGCAGACGTGCCTGTGGCGGAACCCGCCAACGCAGCACCACTCATCATTGCGAGCGCGATGGCGCCCATACTGAGCATTTTGATGTTCATCGGAATACCTCCCTTGGTCGACGTAGCGACCGTATACAAAAACGTGCACCTGCTGGGCTCGGTTCCAGGTCGCATCAAGCGGCTGAAATGAAGGATTGCGCACTGCGTTCCAGCTGCTGCCAAGCGGTTCCGCAGGCCCTCTTGACGGTCAAAATCGACAAACCCATATCGACCGCGGGCGCCGACCGCTGTCGGTCTCTGCCTATCCCGAAACTTAATTGTTCGTTCGCTTGGAGGAAACAATGAACGATCGGATCTTCGACAGCCCTGTTTTCGTGAAGAGTGGCAACAGCCTGGTCCAGGAAATCGCCTGCCTCGAAGACGCCTTGGAATTTCTCTACGAGTGGCCGAAGCATAAACGCGGTCCAATTTATCAAACTGCCCTTCGTGCATGCCAAAGAGCATTCGACAGCGGCTATCCGCTGACGGCGGCGCGGAGCGCTTTTTGCGGGTTTGCGAAATCAGCCAGAATCCTCGAGGAGGTGACCGCTCCATTGCCCTGGATGACCGGGAAGAGCGGTCATGGCGGTGGGCTGGCCGCCTGACGTTATCGCGGAGAAGGAGATTCGCGATGCTTTCCAAGCCCTTTAAGACGCCCATCCGCGTTTGGGTCGGATTGGGCTTCGCGAGCCAATTGAATACTGTTGTCGACGCCTACCAGTTTGCACTCGATTGGTGCGGCAACAGTCCCGAGCAAAGAGCCGCCATCCGTGCTTGCAAAGCCGCGTTGATCGGAGACATCGAGCCCGAAACGGCAAGAGGTGTTTTCGTGGCATTCGCGCGCAAGAAGGACATCCTGATCGAGGATGGAGCAATCCGTCTCGCCGTGGGAAAAGGTCGACCGACACATGTTTGACATCAAAACGAGGCGGCGGCTACGCCGCCTCACCCGACCGCCTCAATTCCAAATTTTCACGAGCTCCACTGATAGCAAAGGAACCGGCGATTAGAGCACCTTCCGGCGAGGTCCACGCCGGCCGCTATGACAACGATTGCCAAGACGCTTTGGCTTCCCGTCTTGACGATCTGCTTGATCAAGCGCAAGCCGCCGGATGGAACCGGATCCGTGCAGCGTCTGCGCTGATGTATTTGGCAGCAAGGCGGCTCCGAGGCGCTTGATGCTTTGGCTTTTCCAGCCACCCGCGGATTTCCGCAGCCGCTCTAGCTGGGTGATGTGTTCTGGTTGCGCCTTTTGAAGCTCCTGCAGGAGGTTAGCGCCTCGTCCGTAGGGTGACCGTCGTCAGCCAGCTTGTCGATAAGCTTTCGCTGCCGCTCGATGCGCTCTTCGCCTTCGCAGACGTCGCGCTCTGCCATTTCCAAGAGGGTTTCACTGCTTGGCATAGCAGTTTAGATGGTAAGCAGATTCTCGCGTTTTTTTGTAGGGACCACGAGCAGCCCGGCCAGGTTATCCGAGGTTGACACAGATTTGCCGGTCGAGCCGCCCAGTATGGCTAGAGTTGCCTGTTCCTAGCCTACTCTTTCAAGTTCCGCCGATAACTTGTCGGGGCCAATCACGCCCGTCTCAGCTTTACGCCGCACTATTCGGTGCTATTGAAAGCGATTGCCACAATTCTGTTTCGCCGGCAAAGCCGTTCTGGAAACCTTCGATGACCTCGCAGGCGAGGTGTTCCCTTTGTTCCCCGTCTTTAAGGCGAAGACGACGCTCCTGGCATAGCCGATCGAATACCCTCTGGAGAAGTTCCAGGTCGTCCGGCAAGAACACGCCGCTGCTACATTTTGTAAAAGGCATGACGCTTTCCCTCCCTCGGGTCAGGGCGAAAGCGTGGTCTACTCTTTCAAGCGTCCGCTTGCCTCTATCCGGTACGGACGACCGGAATATGATACACCTGAAAGATGTTGGGTCCGAGTCAATTCGCGCCGGACTGAAGTCGTACGAAAAGCCCGTCGCCGGAGTGATAAATGACGACGGGCTTAGTACCTTCACGCCGGACCTAAAGAGCGGATACACGACGATGCTCTAATAAGCGCGACAGCCGGGATTGGTTCCAATTTTACGAACTGGGTTTGTCGCCTAATCGCGGTCGTGAAAGTCCTGCATGGTCGCATGGCGCAACTTGTGCTCGCCGCGGAGGAATCTCACCATGCCGGTGATGCCCAGGCTTCACCCATTAGACGTCGGAACCGGCGTCGGAGCCGGACACTGCCGCCTAACAGCCTTGGCCTGCTACACGCGCTATGCGGGGGTCCCGAGAGCGAGCCAGCTCTCGGCGTTCGCCCGCTGACATATCCTGGCGCCGGTAGGAATATTTCGGGCGGGGTCTCGTTAGTTCCTCATACGACGCCATTTAAGGCAAAGTGAATATGTCTCCAAATCACGCGAAGCCGCCAGAGCGGCTCGTTCTGGCCTGGCGGAGGAACCAGAGATGAAAACGGATGTTTCAACCTCTCTTTCAAGACAAAGCGTCGTCGCAGTGCTAGCGGCGGCCGCTTCAACGTCCCTATTGCCCGCCGGCAATGCGCTGGCGCAGACCAGGCAAACCACGCCCGAGAAGAGCCTCTATGATCGGCTGGGCGGCGTGTTCGCCATCGCCGCGGTGGTGGATCACTTCAGCGACGCCGTCGTGAGGAACCCCATCGTCGGCAAGAAGTCCAAGAATCCGCAACTGCGCAGATGGCACACCAAGAGCCTTGAACGGCTTCCTGGCCTCAAATTCATGCGCACGCTCTGGGTGTGCGATGTTTCCGGTGGCCCCCTCAAGTTCGTGGCCACGAGGCCGGGGGCGACGCCGCTCGGCCTCGAGGAGGCCCACCGGAACCTGGAGATCTCACCTGCGGAATTCGACGAGGTCGCGGCGGAGCTCGGGCGGACGCTCGATCACTTCAAGGTTCCGAAGGCCGAAAAGACCGAGGTGCTGGAAGCCTTCGCCGCGCACAAGGACGAGGTCACCGCCGGCTACAAAAAGGGCTAAAACAGCCCACGCGTAATACGGCTGTGGACGTTGCGGACAACCGATTAGGAGTCCGGGATAGTGCTTCGCAGCAGGCGGACCCCAATGCGGTGCAAGACGCTTGCTGATCAGGGATACCTAATCGGCAGCGGTTGAAGACGCTGAAAAATTGGTTCCTGGATTATTTCCGACAAAGACCTCGAGCTGGGCAGGGCCCTAGTCGGACGGGAACAACATGTCGGCCTCCTTGGCCGCAGCCTCAAAAGCTTTTCGTACTATCTGCGAGTCGATCGGATCGCCCTCCAAAGCAGACTGGCAAAGGGTCATTGCCTTGTGCCACCGAGGACCACGTTTTGACCATTTGCGGAGTTGCTCGGCGGCTTCTTTTACGTGATTGACCCCATGGCGTAAGCCCGGCCGGTCGGTCCTCACATAGATCGGAGAAGAGAAGCACCGCATTGCTAACCCACAAATTCAAGGCTCAATGACCGCCGGCAGACTTTGTTGCAGCCTCGCGCCAAGTCCTGGCCATTGCGCCCGATGCCAAACATTCCGCCGTCTCACAAAGGATGATCTCTCTCGATCTCTCAATTTGGAAGCCCGCCCCGGGGGAGAAATCCGAGGCGGGCTGGATCGGGTTCTGGCCACCCGTCCTTCGGCGCGCCCTTCACAGAGGAATGCGGGGGAACTGCGCGCGCCATACTGCAGCAACAACATTAGCGACGTCTAAATGTTCCCTCGCCATGTTAGGAACCTCGGGGCAGTGCCGCCGTTAGCTTCCAAGCAAATGAAGGAGGTGGCACCATGGATTGGAACCGCGTCGAAGGAAACTGGAAGCAGGTCAAAGGCAAGGTCAAGGAACAGTGGGGCAAGCTCACCGACGACGACCTCGACCGGATCGCCGGCAAGCGCGACCAGCTGGAAGGCATAATCCAGGAACGCTACGGCATCGAGAAGGACCGCGTCCGCCGTGACATCGACGAATGGGCGAGCCGCCAAGGCTGGTAGCGTCCGCCCTGATAGGCGAGCCGCAGCCCCTCAAGCCGGGCTGCGTCGAAAGCCAGGGATTTTTGTGAATCGATGGCCAAGAAGAAATCGAGACAGGCTTTGTCCGCCATTGCCGTGGCCTCTCGAGCCGAGGCTAGAGAGGCCATTTATTTTGCCCGCAAGTGCGGCCTCACCCCCGAAGAGGCGCTACGGATAATGCGCGAGGCGGCGGCGGGGTTCAGGTTGCGGAAAAAGCGGAAGCGCTAGGCAGCCGGGCTACAGAGCTGGGCGTTCGGGCGGCAGGCTCCGATCAAGGAATCAATTAGCTATTCATCCTCAATGTCCGCACCAGCCGGGTATTTCCGTCTAATTGTCCAGCGGCCGCCCAGTTGATTTTCTGAAAGGAAAGCGGACATGGTCAGAGATGGAAATAGATTTCGTAAACGGCGCTCGGCAGCGCCTCGTTCGCACCTACGAAGGGTTGACGAGCACGTGTGGCCAAGAGGGTCTAGTCATGAGTTCTGAACATTCCAAAACCGAAGCACTAAGCATGGAGCACACTTCGACGATTAGGGGCCGGTGCATGTGCGGGGACATCCGCTACGAAATCATCGGGCCGATGTTCGACGTGGTGCATTGCCACTGCGAAAGTTGTCGGCGACACGGCTCGAGTGCTTTTGCGACATTTTTCAGTATCGATAGGAATGACTTCCGCTATGCCCGAGGAACGCCGGTGATCTACAAGTCATCGCGCGGTGTCGAGCGCACGCATTGCGGGCGATGCGGCTCGCCGATCTCCTACGAAAATGACCGGGAGTTCTCGATCTTTGCCTGCACGCTGGAAGATCTGATGCTGGTGAAGCCGCAGGCACATATCATGGTCGGCGAGATGCTCCCCTGGCTTGACTTCGCTGACAACCTACCCTGCTTCGAGAAGGGGCTTCATGGCAGTCCGGCCATCAGCCATGGTCCTTCCGATCTGCGGAAGCTCGGCGTCGGAACTGTTAGAGCCAACAGTGATGAAACCAACGCGGCCAGGGATGAATTTTCCAAGAAGGGCGCAGCCTGATCCAACCTCACCAGCAATGCCTCCTGAACATCCACGGAGGGTGAATCGGCCGGCTTTGTCGGCTTGCAAACCAATTTCGGCGCTCGATCCCCCCGAAGATCGACGCATCGCGTGAAACATGTGGCGGCAATGACAGCTTCGGATTGCGCAGTCAAACCAAAACACGCCCGCAGGAATTATCGACGCGCAACGCACTTCGCACGCGCTCGATGGAAAACCAAATTGCTATCGATCTCTGCTGGCAGGTCGGGCGGCATACTGATCTAGCGAATAGGAACACGTCGGCTGCCTGCATGGTTTATTGTCATGCCGTCGACCCTGATACGCAAGATAGAGTACGATCCGGACAGTCGGATACTCTCGGTCTGGTTCGTGGCCACCGACAGACTCTATGAGTTTGAGGACGTCCCGCCAGAGACCTTTGCCGCGTTGCGATCAGCCTTCGCCAAGGGCCGATACTTCAACAGTCACATCCGCAACCGTTTCCGGTATCGTCGAAGCGATACCTAATGACGGCGGGTGTCAATTTCTAACCGATCGTGCACGGGCCTATCGTGCCATATCACTTGCCTGAGATCCCGCATATCGACCGCCTGCCCGCAGATCGGACACGAGTAAAAGTAGTCGGCTTCATTCTCGAACGGGCCGCCATTGCGCTTGTCAATGATCAATGGGCCCAGGTCAAAATGCTTTGTCACCGTGCGCCCAGCGCCTTGGCTTCGCGCTCCAGCGTCTCCCGGTCCTTGCCGTGCTTCTTGATGAGTTCCCGGACCTCGGGAATTGTGAGACCGAACTTACTGGCGAGATACCCTACCTCGTATTCCTCGTCACCTGCGACGCGGTCGCGGTCGCGAAAATCTCGCTTGGTCTTGTCGTCGTCCGTCATGGTTGCTCCTCCTGGTTAGAAGGAACAGCGAACGAGGCGGAACGTTCCCTTCTCGCTTTTTAGGAATAGCTAATGGAACGCTTATGGATCTGCGATATTGATTCAAATTCGAGTTGCGTGGGGTTCCCAATGCGTAAGCCTGCTGGCGGCGCCCGGCTGTCCTTCATTCGTCCGATGGAGCCCGAGCTGGTTGAACAGCCGCCCAGGGGCGACGAATGGAGCCACGAGATCAAATTCGACGGCTACCGCACCCAAATGGTCAAGGATGCCGACGGCATCCGGCTCTACACAAAGACCGGCGTAGACTGGACGATGAAATATCGGCCGCTTGCTGAGGAGGCCAGTGCATTCGATGCGGAAAGCTTCATCATCGAGGGTGAAGTGATCGTCACCAATGAGGCCGGACTGTCCGCCTTCCACGCGCTGCGGTCGGCCATCACCAGACGGCCGCAAGACCTCTATCTAGTCGCGTTCGATCTTCTTCACCTCAACGGCCACGATCTGCGCGATATGGCGCTGAAGGATCGGCGCGAAGTCCTCCAAGCCCTGATCCCTGCCGCCGGCCATGTTCAATTCAGCGAGGCCCTGCCGGGCGCCGGCGACGCCGTCTACCATTTAGCCTGCGAAGCGGGCTTGGAAGGCATCGTCTCTAAGCGGGTGAACAGCGTCTACCGCAGCGGCGCGACCATGAACTGGCGTAAGGTCAAATGCTTCATCGAAAAGGAAATGGAAATCATCGGCGTGAAACGTGAGACCGGGAAGCCGGCCATGGTGCTGATGGCGGACAAGGGTCGATATATGGGCGGCGCATTCGTCACCTTCAAAGCCGACAAGCGGCAGGCTCTATGGGATCTCGCGCAGGGCAAGGCTGGCGCCCCGGCACCGAAGGGCTTGGCGAAGGAGAAGGCCGAATGGCTCACACCCGGCCTGCTGGGCCGCGTGAAGTTCCTGAAGGGCGAAGAGAAGCTTCGCCACGCCTCATTGAAGGACTTTTGGGAGCAGTAGACCCTAGTCAAGCAGTGTTGCCACCGCGCGCGTTTTGCCTCTGCCGGCGGCGCCAGTCTCTGTTGTCGGTGGCGACCGCGCTATTCTGACCCTCAGAGCGCCCAAGAGATGGGCTCCCTTCTGCGGTGAAGATAATTCCCGCTCCCTCCATCCTAATCCCGTTTTCAAATTCGACGATCGTCGCTTCGCTAAGATTGGACTTGGCAGCGAGTCGCACTCGCGACCAGTTCAACAGAACTCGTGCGGCTCTTACTTGTTCTGCGGAGAGTAAGTCTTGGCTGTCCATAGGGCCTGGAACATTCAAGGTCCCTAAAATGTTCCGGCTATCAGCCAGCCTTGCCCACCGACGGCCTTGCGCGGGGGCACCACATACCGCCCCACAAGCCGTAGGGTGTCGGTATTCACCGTTCGTAATTTTTGCCGTCACCACTGGCAATCGATATGCGGCCGGCGCTTTCGTTAAGCGTGTGCTAATGGAACTTTCGAGCGGTTACCATATTGGACTATGCCCGGCGCGACCAGTTCGCGCCAATGTTGGGAGGCCTGGAGCCCGTTCCGATCCCTCCGAGCGGGCTCTTGCCACCCCAGACAGCCCTTCGACCTCGGCGCGTCCGACCTCGTCTTGGAACGGCCTGACCCTGCATCCTCACTTTACCGAGAATAACGCGGCAAGAAACCAGACGCCGGCACGGGCCTTTCTGTCTATTGCCTCAATTGAAAGGAGTCCGCGATCTTGGACGTAGCTGAACTGGTGCGGCGGCTCGGCCCCAACCAGTCCTGCATGCAATATGACCTCGTCAACGTCATGTGTTGCTGAGGATGTCGCAAGGCTGGCCGGAACGATCGACAACTGCAGTTTACAAACCTCGCGAGGACGCTGAGCTAAACAGCACACCCACATGGCGACCGGGTATTTGTGCGACGGAACGCACCGATCTGATCCGACGCGAGCGCTTCGGACTACAGTCCTACTCCCAGTGGTCACATTTCAGGCGTAGGCTTCTCAAGTCGTCCGCATCCAGTAGAGGCGCGGACGCTTGGAGCTGCCACCAGTGTCCTTTTGCCCGAAGAGGGAGGCAAGCAATGTTGCCATACGGAATAGCGGATTCCGCCCAACTCGACATTCTGACGAAAGCTTTGAACGACTACTGCACGAGGCATCCCGTCGAGTGCCGACACGAATACGACCGCGAACAGATTGCCATCAAGGTGATGAGCCTTTTCAGGCGAGGCATTGAAGACGCCGACCAGCTCTCGGAGGAGCTTGAGCGGGTAGCTCTAGCCACGGAGAAGCTGACGGGCCGGGACGGCTGACGCCGGCTATGATCCGCCGCAATGTCGAGCCCCGAATACCCCTGGAATGGCAGAGCGATGTACGAGAGGGCGCTGAGCGCATTACTCGCCGGCGGGCGCTGATCGTTAGAATGGCCGGCCGAAAGACGAAACCCAAATCTTTCTGCAAGAGCTTCAAGCGGCGCAACTGGAGCATACCGCACATCTGAAGCGCCTTCGAGGCTAGTCCGGCTCCGGCCTCGGCTGCACCAGTCCGGCATCGACGACGTCCGGCAAATGTGGGTGAGACCTTGATCGATCCCGTAGTCATTGCATCCGGCGGCAAGAGGACCACCATCTTTGCTTCGCGCTCCGGCCATAGCGGTTTGCCGACCACGAAGAACGCGACTGCCAGAGAGCACATTAAGAGAAGGGCGGCGATGACGTTCGCGATGATTTCGCCAAGCTGCATATTTCTTCCGGTTGCTTGTGCTTTTCAAAAAGAGCCAGCTTGTCGGCGTACCTAGGTGAAGCTTGGTCTCGCACGCGGCACAACTGAAGGTGCTTATCGTCTTGAACCAGCGGCCGTTCTTGACAATCGGATGCCCGCACGCTGGACACTCGAACTTCATGGCGACGTCGAGCAATTCGTTGGATATTGGCACTGCCCTGCCTCACCGTTTGTATTTTCATTGATGCCGGCCACCTCGCAGGAAATGGCCGGCATCATCCAACCGACGAGAAGGGACTGATTTCCGTCGGTTCCGCCCTCAATCAAACAGGGGGCTATTTGTTTCGCCGCAAGACCAATGCGTTAGATCTCCGACTTCAGTCGCATTGCGGCCCTAGGCCATAACAGAACGGATCTGGCTCCACGTTGGTCACTATATCGAGCCCCTGCCAAGTGGCGGTTTCAATGTACGCGCCGGGTCCAGGCCCCGATACTTCATCCCAAAGAACCGCGTCGTAGAGAGCGAAGACATATCCGCTGTTTCTTTGCGCCCCGTACGGAGGCCAGCCGATAGGCGATGTACTAAAGCGCGTCGCTCTGAAAGGCGCATTAAGTCCTTGTTTTGATGCATGTCGTTGTCCCAAAACCGCGTACACTTCTGGGCGACATGCATTAGGATTCCGGGATGTGGTGTAGCTGGCGGCATTGGTCGAGCTGAGAAGCCGGGAACATAAGGGGGCGAAGGTGCTTATCCGCAGATGAGCACGCGCGGCATCAATTTCGTTGACCGATGGATGGCAGAACACATCCCGAACGCAATGACCGATGACCCGGCGGCGGTGAGCGATTTAGCAGTCGAGATGATAAAGGCGGCCCATCAAGAAGGCATTCCTGCCGATGAGATCAACGAGGAGGTGGACAGCGTTTTTGAGGTGATCTTCGAGGCGATGCAGCACCGCGGAGGTAATCTGGCGGAAAGCGATCAGGCTGTTCTTGATTTGCTGGCGACAAGATTGGCTAAGGAGGCCAGCATCTCCGAAGAGCAAGCCCGCGAGCTGGTCCAACTGGTCGGAACCGACTGGAACTCCCTGCTTCGGGAGGCCCACTTCCTCAAAGAGCGGCATCGATTATGAGCGAACGCGGGGCAGAGTTCTTTGGAAAGTGGATCACCGATAACGTGCTGCGCGGCAGCGTAGGTGCGGACATCATTTCTGTAGCGGAGCTGACGACCAAGCTGTTCGCCGATGCGAAGGCCGCAGGTATTTCCAAAGATGAGATTGAAGAGGAAATCGGCAGTGCCTATGAGGCGATTCAGGCTGCGATTACTGGCCCCAGAGACGTCGAAGAATCCGATTGACCCCTTGGCAAGCGATCGGCGATCAGGAATATAATCCTCCCGGTGCGGCGACCCCACGAGGATCGCCATGACGATGAAATTTCCATTCACCGAAGACACGCTCGGCAAGAAGCTGGAGGCCGGCACGGGCCTTTCGGTCGATTGCCTCACCTGCAAACGGAAGGCTGCGCTTGACGTCGCCGAGTTGGTGAAGCGGTTCGGCCCTGATCAGCCATGCCTGCATTGGGACATGGTCAAAATCATCTATTGCCATGAGTGCCGCGCCGCCGGCCGCGACGACCGGAACCTGCAGTTCACTAACTGCGCGGTAGCGCCGGACATGCGGCGCCGCCGTTAGCAGGTTCAGTCTGGTCCATTCGGGACGGGAACATGTCCTAACGTCCTCTCTGGGAAATCCGTCACGACCTTAAAAGGCTGAGCATGGCCGATTTGGCATTCGTTTTAATTATTCAGGGCTGGCGGGCTCCTGGCGCTTCTTTCCGCAATCGCCTGCGGATTCGCAAAACTCGTGGAACACTATGGCGACGTTGGCGATCGGTCCCTCCGTGTGAGCAATTGTCTGATTGCCCCGGCCCGAACACGCCGCCTCCACAGCCCGAGCCTAAGACCGCTAACTGAGCAGCATATTTCGCCTCTCATTTTTCGAGGGCGCCTGACTAGCGAGTTTTGCCGGCGGGAGGGCAACTGAGCTATAAGTGTCTCCCGGCGCGCATCATCGCCCGCGCAATCGCCAGATCGGCCTCGGCGTTCTCCTTCTGGTCATGTTGTCGGCGGCAATCGGCCGGCGCAGCGACCGCATATCTCGCCGCGATTCCACCCCTGCAGCCGTACGACGGGATCGGAACCCCTCACACGTCCATCAGGCGCCGCACGGTCGCGGTGATAGCTCCCTCTCGGCGATCTTGAGCCCCTTGCCATTGCTAAAATTCTGGCGCGAGCGGCGACGTCGTCCAGCGATGCTAATATTTGTCATCTCTAATGGAACAATCGGATAAGCAGCGGGTTGTGGCAGCACGCGACCGCACTCCTCTTTCTCTCTTTCTGGGTGTGGCCGCTCTACTCCGTAACAACGGTAAGCCCCGTCGCCCTTTGCCCCATAGTGGCGACGGGCTTGCTAAGTTCAAGGCGCGTTAACTTGATTGCTGCGTATCGCCATGGGGTAGCTCGGTTTGCGGTCCTGTGTCACCGAGTTGAGAAGCGAACCGAATAGCGAGGCCCGTTGTCCCATCTTGGCGATGACGACAACGGGCCTAGTTCACCGGCCCAATTCTCTCTTGGCAATGGCGGTCAGGAATGATCTTCCCGGTGTGGCGACCCATTTAGGACCGCCATAACAATCAAGTTTCCACACACGGAAAACACGCTTGGCAAGAAGCAGCAGGCCGACATAGGCCTTGGCGGCAGACTGCCTTACCTGCGAACGGTACACCGCGCTTCACGTCGCTGCTAGTGCGGCGTTTCGGGCCGGACCATGCTTGCCTTCCCTGGGATCTGGTCAAAAAATCCTATACTGCGCGAGTGCCCCGCGGCCGGCCGCGATGGCCCGAAGTTTGCATTTCATAGGTCGGCAAGAACAGGACTAGCGGCTCAAGGCCGCCACCGGGGTTTGACCCTCGGTCGCGGCAAACTTTCACACGGATTTGCGGCCAATCTGGCGATTCGCCAATCTGTTAGCCACAGAGATTTCTCTCTCATTTCCAGTGTCGCATTTCGATCGTCATCAGCTGCCGATCGGTCTTTCATTGAGGCAATCGCATAGTCGGCTCTGTTCGTTCGATAGTCTTTTTCTTGGACAGACATCGTTTTCCTCCCGGTCCTCGGGCATCTCCCTCCTTTAGCCTGGACGGAGTCACTAGCTGCCGATGCATCGCCGGAGTCTACAAATTGTGGATTGTATTAAAATGATACAAGCACCCATCTCCGGATTCGGCGCGGCACCTCGTTTGGCTTAAAGCAGAGCCTTAACCAGCATCCCTGTTGGCGATGTCCACCCACGAAAAAGCGCTGATTTTGACATGGCGTGCAGGATCGCTTGCCAGGCAAAGGCAGTGCGCTCAAGGCCGCTCCGACGGGCCACCTGAGCGTCCCGCTGGGACTTCGGTCTATTCCGACTGGGACCGTGGGCCCAGGTGCGGAACGTAAGGCAATCGTTGCCGTTGCTCGAAAGTGACGCCGGCAAAACAACGGCAGTCCATCAACCAGGCAGCTCATAAGGAAATCTACGATGATCCGGAAAATATTGGTGACCGCGGCGGCCACTGCGCTGTTGTCGACTGCGCTCTGCACCGCCCAGGCTTACGCCGAGGACAAGACCAAGCCCGCTTCCCAAGCCGCGGTCGTCGCGCCCGTGACCGATGGAAGCCTCGTGTCCAAGATTATGGGCGCGGCTGTCTATGACAGCACGGCAGATGACGCGGCGAAGATCGGGGACGTCAATGACATTGTCCTCGACAAGGACGGCAAAGCCAAATTGATCGTCATCGGGGTCGGGGGATTCCTCGGTGTCGGCGAGAAGAATGTCGCCTATGATTTCAGCAAGATCGAATGGGTCGACAAGAAAGGTGAGCGCTGGCTCGTCGCCAAAACCACGAAGGAAGAGCTTCAGGCTCAGCCTAACTTCGACACCAAGGCCTATGATACCGCCAACACCCAACCCGCCACCAGTACAGCCAATCAAACGGCTGCTGCCAAGACGGACCAAACTGCGACGGCCTCCATCGACAAATCAACGTTAACCGCGATGCCGTCCGACAAGATCAGCGCGGCAAATCTGATCGGCACCAATGTCTATGGCGCGGACGATGCGAAGGTCGGCGAAATCGGCGACGTCATCCTGACCGGCGACAAGAAGGTCGATGCCATCATCGTGGACGTCGGCGGTTTTCTCGGCATTGGCGAAAAGAAGGTCGCCGTCGGTATGGAGAACCTCAAGTTCATGACCGACAAAAACGGCAACCGCTATCTCTACACGAATTTCACCAAGGACCAGTTGGAGGCACAAACGGCCTACGACAAGGGCACCTACGCTCAGAACCGCGACAAGCAGCGCATCATTGTCAAGCAGTGAGGTCGAAATGCGCTCGCGCCGGTGTGGCGCGGGCGTTGCTCAACATAGGGAGAGCGACCATGAACAATCTTATCTGGCTCGTAGGAGCAATAGTCATCATAATAGCCATACTGAGCTTCCTCGGCCTCCGGTGATCTCTCTGGAAGCCCGAAGCAGATGCGAGGGGCCCTGGATTGACTGATGACCGGTCGGGTCCGCGGCTCACCAGCAGCCGCAGTTGCGGTCGATCTCGCGCGGTCGATGTTGACCTTGCCGGCCCTGTGGTTTCACGCCAACGGCACCAACTTTGCCAGCGCGCTGGAAAGTGACATTGCGCGTGACCCAAGCACGGAAGCCTTCTTGAAGTCTGCTGGCTCGTCGCTCATTCCACTACTCAGACACCTGGCAACTCGTCATCAACACCGGCACCACGATCATCACCTCCCTGATGCTGTTCCCGATCCAGAAAACGCAGAACCGCGACGGCGCCGTCCAGGCCAAGCTCGACGAGTTGATCCGTTCGGGCCATGCCAAGAACGACTTCATCGGTATCGAGCATTCTCACGGAAGCCGAGGTCGACGAACTCCGCGCTCGCTGCGTCAAAGCCAAGGAAAGGCGTTGAGCGGAGACGCCGTCCGCCAGCTCGAGCGCTGGCTGGAACAAGGTGAGCGGTTCGGTTTTTCAATCAAACCAAACCGCTCAGGGGCGGTAAGATTACGAGTGAGGCTGTCAGCCGCGAACAAACAGTGCCTCGTCTTCGTCGCGTTGCTTGCCACCAAGCGCTGCCGCGACACTGGCGATGAAAGCGCCCACGATCATCGACAGAGCGCCGACCAGCGCGAAAGTGGCACTTGCCTTCCTGGCTGTATCCACGGCCGCCTTCGCCTTGTTCTTGGCATCGTCGACGGCCGCGAGCACGGTATCTACGCGCTTGGCGGCATCGGCCTCCGAAAGCCCGGTGCGGGATGCGACCAGTTTCGCAAGATAGGCCTTATCGTCGGCCGAGACTCCGCCCCTGGCGGCGCTCGCCACCAGGATGCGCGATGCCTGGGCGGTGGCGGCGGCGTCGTTCTGCCCGGCCGTCGCCGCGGCGGCGGCATCAGCCGGACGGAACAGCGTGTCGACGAAATAACCCACGCTGCTGTTGTCGGTTGGACCGGTCGCTGCACTCGCGGCCGCAGACGTAGCACCCGCCGCCGCACCCGACGCAACGTTGGACGCGGCCTGCACGCCGGCGCCGATCGTCGCTGACAAGGCGGAGCCAAAAACACCTGCGACGAGCAGCGTTGCCAGTGCCCAGGCAAGGAACCCGTGCGCGGTGTCGCGGAAGGTGACTTCATCGTCATGAATGCCGACCCATTTTGCCCGCAGGCGGCCGGTGAGATAGCCACCCAATCCGGCCGACAGCCACTGCACTACGACCAGCCAAACCGCGGCCGAAACGGCGAAAGTAACCGCCGATGCGCTTGCGCCGGTCCAGGGTGAAACCATGGTCAGTCCAAGTCCGGAGCCGACCAACATCAGGACCACTGTCAGGGTCGATGCCGCGAAAGCACCCGCGATGATCGGGCCCCAGCTCACGGCGGATAACGAAGATTCCTTTTTGCCGGAAACTTCCACCTCTGTAACTGCGGAGTTCATGTGAGGCTCCTACCGTGCGAACAACAAGAGCAGGATGATGATCGGAATTGGAACTCCGAGCAGCCAAAGCAATATACCGCGTCCCATTGCAGCCTCCTATATTTCTGAGACGAAATACCAATTCCCGGCACTGGCTTTCGTTCCAGAGGTTTTATTGATTGAAATTAAGAATGAGGTGGACCGATTTATTTGTTGTCATATGTCAACGCTTCGCGCCCTGCCTGGCAGGAGCGCGAACTGATCGGATATCGCCGGCCCCGGCCTCTAAAGGCGGTGCCGCTGGAAAGCGAAACTTCAAAGCAGTGTATTAGTTCCACGTTAAGTACGATGGCCTCAAGTTAAGCTGCTGGGACAGGGTTGCTCAGCGCCTGCGCTGCCAGAATTCCGAGACAAGCATGGTGATCAGACTGCTGGCGACGATCCATATGGCGACCTCGCCATCCGAAACGCCTGGCTTGAATGAACCGGCTGATCTCTCCGTATTACTGGCGGCCGCCGCCACCACCGGCGCAAGGTCCTGCCGGCTGCCGCTCCGCACCGAATAGGCGCGGGTGATTTCGGCGCCGAAGAGGAAGATCTGGGTCGAGTAATAGACCAGCACGACCATCAGCGCACCGGCGGCGCCGTAGGAAGTGGCGATCGCGCTTGTGCCGATGTACCAGCCGATCAGCGACTTGCCGATGGTAAACAGCAGCGCAGTGACCACCGAACCAACGGCGACGTCGCGCCATTTCAGCGTGCGATCCGGCAGGACCTTGTAGATCGCGGCGAAGAGCAGCGCGATCAGCACGAAAGAGACGACGGTATTGACGGCGCTGACGATCAGCTCGCCGAACGGCAGGTGCCGATTGATGAGTTCGCTCAGCGCCGAGATCGCCGTGCTTGCGGCGAGCGACACCAGAAGCAGAAAGCCGAGCGCGGCCACCAGGCCGAGGCTCGCCGCCCTCGCCCGCACCAGGCGCGAGAGCGACATGCCGTCCGGCTTGACCTTCCAGATCTCGTTCAGCGATTGCTGCATCTCGCCGAAGACGCCCGAAGCGGTGATGAGCAACGCCGCCAGTCCGATGAAGGTGGCCAGTGTGCTGGAGCCGCGATGCGCGGCGGTCTCGATCGTCGCCTTGAGCAGGTCGGCGCTCTGCGGCCCCATCACGCCCGCGAACTCGGCCGAGAGCGCGAGCTGGGCGGCGTCGTTGCCGATGACGATGCCGGCGATCGCCACGACAATCAGAAGGATGGGCGCCAGTGAGGTCGTTGCGTAGAACGCCATCGCCGCGCCATGGCTGAGCGCATTGTCGTCGAGGTAGCCGGTGGCGCTCTGCTTCAGCAGAATCCACGCCTCCTTAAACCAGCGCCGCATGTGTTCCACCCTCAGCTATTTCGGGCGCGGATCCTCGAGCCCTGTGCCGATCGTCGGGAACGACCCGGTCCGGCGTTTTTCGACCGCCTCCGCAAGCGCCAGCGCGGCATTGCGGACTTCGGCCTGCACGGCGCGATCGGCGTCGAGCTCGTCATGGCTCGTCGCATAGGGTTTCCAATAGCCGATGTAACGCTCGAGCTCGGCAGTCTCGCCCACCGGATCGAGCTTCATCGAGCGCAGCCAGTCGGCGAGGCTGTGGCGCACTGTGCCCGCACCTTCCGTATCGCCATGCACGATGACGGAGAACAGGCGGCCGGCGAGATGGCGCGGATAGTGCCAGCCGGCAAGCTCGACCTGCTTGGCGAGCGCGGCGTCCTTGCCCTGGGTCAGCGAAGGATCGGGATTGCCGCCGTCGGCGCAGACAAGCCGGTCCATCATCAGCTTCACCGGCGATGAGGTCTGGTACCAGTTGACCGGGGTGACGATCATCACGCCATGCGCCTCGACCCAGAGCGGATAGATCTCGTTCATCCAGTCGTTCACCTGGCCTAGCGAATGATTGGGGTAGCAGGAACAGGGCCAGTGGCAGAGCGCGGCCGCCGTCGAGAAGCAGGCTTTGCAGGGAAAGACCCTGCGGCCGTACTCGGAGGCGAGCCGTGCGAGGTCCAGCACCTCGACCGAGAAGCCCGGCCTTGGCGCAATTGCCGCGCGCGCCAGCTCGACCAGGCGGAAGCTTTTCGACATCTCGCCCGGACAGGTGTGCTCGCTGCGCGACGAGCCGTTGACGATGAGGATGCGCGACGGCGCGGCCTTGTCCTCGTAACGGCCCTGTGCCGCCACGACCGCCTCATGCGCCGCGATCCATTCGAGCGAGAGGTCGTAGCCGGGATCGTGAAAACCCGCCCCTGCCTTTCTGGTCACCGGAGCCTTGCGCTCTTCGCTGTACGCCTGCCATGCGATCTCGGCCAGTCTGTCGATGGCATGCGCCTCCGGCCGGAAGGCCGGATCGTAGAACTGCCTCAGATAACGTTGCTTGAAATCGTTTTCCCCGAGACGTGGGCTCGGCATTCCCTTGCGCGGCTCAGGGCCGGCCTTGCTGGAGTCTGCGTTCTTGATCATGCGCCTCGCCCGAACTGAGCGGCCGGGTGGGACAGAGCTGACTGCGTTTGGCCAGGTGTGAAGCCGGAGAAACCAAACCATGTTCTCTTTGCCACCAGGGCCGGCTAACGGCCCGCTGAGGTCAATTCGGCGCAGGCCCGATGGTTCCGCGCTTCGGGGCCGCGGACATAGCGGGAGGCTTGTCGGCTCGTGTCCCAGGCAGCAAAAATCCGCCCCGACGGCAATTTTGGGAGGTAGTTCCGTGTCCGGGCTACACAGCGGTAACTCGCCTGCTCCCAAAAGTTTCAAGTCATGCCAATCCGGCCTTCTAGTCCTCGATCCGCGGATTCTCCGGCTGGTTGCCGGCCTGCGCCGCTGCGCTCATTCCGACTGCAGGACAATGAGGAAGCCAAGAAGCGGGACGAAGCCAAGATGTGGGCCGAAGCCAGGAAGTGGGGCGAAGCCAAGAAGCGATTTCTGCATTGGATCCTCCTCATGGGTTCAGTAACCCCCGATGATCGGCAGGATCTCGCCGGTGATGTAGCTCGAGCATTGCGGCGAGGCCAGGAACACATAGGCCGGCGCGATCTCCTCCGGCTGGGCGGGCCGCTTCATCGGCGTCTTGGCGCCGAACCGCGCGACGTCCCCGGCCTCCTTCTCGGATGGGTTGAGCGGCGTCCACACCGGGCCCGGCGCCACAGCGTTGACGCGGATGCCCCTGCCGATGAGGTTGCCGGAGAGTGCCCGCGTGAAGGCGTGAATGCCGCCCTTGGTCATCGAGTAATCGATCA
>NZ_RZOZ02000208.1:0-307 GCF_003999155.2 Mesorhizobium sp. M1D.F.Ca.ET.231.01.1.1 | reverse complement strand
CGAGACGCTGCGCACGATCGCCGCCGATTCCAAACATCTCGGCGCCGAGATCGGCCTCATCGCGGTGCTGCACAGCTGGGGGCAGAACCTGCACTACCATCCGCACATCCATTGCATCGTGCCGGGCGGTGGCGTCTCGCCGGACGGCTCGCGCTGGGTCTCCTGTCGGCCAGGGTTCTTCCTTCCGGTGCGCGTCCTGTCGCGCCTGTTTCGCCGCCGCTTCCTGGAAGCCCTACGAGCCGCCTTCGACGCGCGCAGCCTCAAGTTCTTCGGCGACATTGCCGGCCTGACCGAGCCGGCCGCCTTC
>NZ_RZOZ02000207.1:0-308 GCF_003999155.2 Mesorhizobium sp. M1D.F.Ca.ET.231.01.1.1 | reverse complement strand
GATGCGTCGCCTCGGCGCCCGCGCCTTCCGGCTGTCGCTGGCGACGCATCGCGGTTTCGAGGTCGGCATGGTCGCCGCGCTCCAGCGCGTCCGACAGGATGACGACGCAGGCACCGCGCGCGAAGGCTGAAAAGCGCGGCACCGACAGGAAGGCGAGCAAGGTCGGCCCCATGCGGGTACCGCCGTCCCAATCGTCCACCGACACTGCAGCACGCGCCAGCGCCTGGCTGCGGTCGCGGATGCGCAACGCCGACGTGATACGGGTCAGCCGCGTGCCGAAGGTGAAGACTTCGGCACGGTCCGCGCCT
>NZ_RZOZ02000206.1:0-309 GCF_003999155.2 Mesorhizobium sp. M1D.F.Ca.ET.231.01.1.1 | reverse complement strand
ACGCTGATCGCCCACGGTACGCTGAACGGCAAGGCTTCGGGTACGCTCATGCGTCGGCATGCAGCCAAGAACGAGCTCGTGCCGGTTCGCGACGGGGATTCGCACGTTGCTGCAGTCGAGGATTTTGTCAGCGCCGGAGAGCGAAGGCTGACCTGGCTGGCACGGGGGTCAGATAGCGTAGCTGCCCTTCGCGCCGCGGAGGCTGTGGCTAAGGCCGCCTTGAGGCGCCGCACCGCCACAGTTCAAGGAGGGCAGCAAACGAGGGGCCTCCTGAAGCGAGATCAATCTGTCCAGGAAGCTGCGGGCCAG
>NZ_RZOZ02000205.1:0-309 GCF_003999155.2 Mesorhizobium sp. M1D.F.Ca.ET.231.01.1.1 | reverse complement strand
GGTGCTGCTGGGCCATACCGACGTGGTGCCGACGGGCCCGCGCGAGGCCTGGACCAGCGACCCGTTCACGCCGCAGGTCCGTGACGGCGTGCTGTATGGCCGTGGTACCGCCGACATGAAGGGCAGCGTGGCGGCATTCGTGGTGGCCGCCGAGCAGTTCGTCGCCGCGCACCCCGATCACCCCGGCACGCTGGCGGTGCTGCTGACCAGCGACGAGGAGGGCGATGCCATTGATGGCGTGCGCCACGTCGCGCGGCTGTTCGCCGAACGCGGCCAACGCATCGACTGGTGCATCACCGGCGAGCCGTC
>NZ_RZOZ02000204.1:0-310 GCF_003999155.2 Mesorhizobium sp. M1D.F.Ca.ET.231.01.1.1 | reverse complement strand
CGGCGCTCCGAGAGGTAGTAGTCCTTCTCCTTTTCCTCTTTTTCCTCCTTCTTCTCGCCCTTGATGGTCAGCACGTTGTTGGCGAGCTTGATGTCGACGTTCTTTTCGTCAATGCCCGGCAGTTCGGCCGTGATCTCATACGCATCGGCCTTTTCCACCAGGTCCATTGCCGGCGCCACCGGCCACTCACCGCGCAACTTCGCGGGGAAGTCCCTGCCGAAGAGCGAACGGGTGGCGGGCAGATGGAAATCGAAGGGATGAAAGTCGTCGAAAAGCCGATCGATTTCGCGTCGCATGCTCTCGAAAGGTC
>NZ_RZOZ02000203.1:0-311 GCF_003999155.2 Mesorhizobium sp. M1D.F.Ca.ET.231.01.1.1 | reverse complement strand
ATGTTCCCGAGGACGCCGGCGCTCAGGCCGAGCTCTGCTTCAAGAACATCGCCGCAATCTTGAGCGAGGCCGGCCTGACCTTGAACGACATCGTGCGCATCAATGCCTTCGTCACCGGCCGCGAACATCTGCAATCCTATATGGATGTCCGCAACCGGCTGTTTTCCGACCCGGCGCCGGCCTCGACGCTCATGATCGTCTCCGGCTTCGCCCGTCTGGAATTCAAGGTCGAGGTGGAAGTGCTGGCTGCGGGCTGATGGTTGCCCACAAGCGCGAGGCGCTTTAGATCATCCCAACCAGGCCATCGGGAG
>NZ_RZOZ02000202.1:0-311 GCF_003999155.2 Mesorhizobium sp. M1D.F.Ca.ET.231.01.1.1 | reverse complement strand
GTTGTGCTCGACGAGGAAGCGGTTGATTGCCGCCTGAAGGTCGACGACGGAGTGGAAGACGCCTCGCTTGAGACGACGCTTCGACAATTTGGCGAAGAAGCCTTCGACCGCGTTGAGCCACGAGCACGAGGTCGGCGTGAAGTGGAAGGTGAAGCGCTGATGGCGATCGAGCCAGGCACGCACTTTGGGGTGCTTGTGAGCGGCGTAGTTGTCGAGGATGACGTGGACGGCCTTGCCGGCCGGCACTTGCGCGTCGATGGCGTTGAGGAAGCGGATGAAGTCCTGATGGCGGTGTCGCTGCATGTTCTTGC
>NZ_RZOZ02000201.1:0-311 GCF_003999155.2 Mesorhizobium sp. M1D.F.Ca.ET.231.01.1.1 | reverse complement strand
CCTTGGCGAGAGCGAAAGCGCCCGCGGCCGGTTGCCGTTCGGAGGCCGGGACGTCGATCACATCGAGCAGCGCGCCTGGCCGCCCGTTGGCATAGCCGCGATGTGCCATGGCGACGCTGGCATAGACGTCGGCGTGACCCGCCGCGACGGCTTCGGCTGCTTCGGCCTGTGTTGCGAATATCCTGATCCGTTGCGGCAGCACGCCATTCCGCAGCGCGGTCTGGTGCTGGATCTGGTCCGATATCACTGCGAGCGCGGCGGAGGGGTGCCGAGCGATGGACCGGTAGCCAGTCAAGTCCAGCGGGTTGGCC
>NZ_RZOZ02000200.1:0-311 GCF_003999155.2 Mesorhizobium sp. M1D.F.Ca.ET.231.01.1.1 | reverse complement strand
CAGAGCGGGGGCGGGCAGGTTGCGGTTCTCGCGGCGAAGGAAAATGCCCGCCCGGCGCGCGTCGATCGCCGTCCGCGACAATGTGGCGCGAAGCGAAGCCTCCCGCAGGCGAGCAAGCAGCACGGCACAGCGCGCTTCGTCGGGCAGGAACGCCGTGCCGCCGATTGTGGCCAGCAGGATGCGCAGCGCGTAGACGGCCGCCTTCTCGTCCCCATGCGCGGCAAAATCGCAGTCGAGGCGGATGAGGCCCGGAACCGGCCTGCTGGCAAAAGCCTCGATCAGCACGGAGGCACGATGCCCGAGGTCCTCGC
>NZ_RZOZ02000199.1:0-312 GCF_003999155.2 Mesorhizobium sp. M1D.F.Ca.ET.231.01.1.1 | reverse complement strand
GGGAATTCCGCTGCGCGCCTTGCTGCGCGAAAAGGGCACTCCCTATGCCGAGCTTGGCCTGGCTGATCCCAAATGGAGCGACGAGCAGCTGCTCGATGCCATGCTGAGGCATCCGATCCTGATCAACCGGCCGATCGTCGAGACGCCAAAGGGGACGCGGCTGTGCCGGCCGTCCGAGCTTGTGCTCGACCTGCTTGACCATCCGGTGACCCACTTCACCAAGGAAGATGGCGAGGTGGTGACCGGTGACCGTGGCATCAAGTAATCGGGGCCTTTCCGAGCTCGATGCCTCGGAACGCGCGCCGATAGCCG
>NZ_RZOZ02000001.1:828812-1282470 GCF_003999155.2 Mesorhizobium sp. M1D.F.Ca.ET.231.01.1.1 | reverse complement strand
CCAGTGTCAGGCGCAACAGGTCGCTCGCCGATCTGATGCCGCGCGGGCGCAGGAACGCCTTCGTCTCGCGAGCACTTCCTGCGATCAACTCTTCCCCGCCGAGAAGCTCAATCGTCTCGGCCCAGCCGTCATCAACAAGCGATTCGTGTGTCATCCCAGCGTAGAATCACAATCGATTCCGCGCCGCAATCCCTATCTTAGCGCCTATGCCTTGTGGGGGGAGATGTCCGGCAGGACAAGGGGGTGCGGTCCCGCCAGCTTCTCCGAGACTTCGTAGGGCGCAGTCTCGGCTCCGCCGAGCCGCCTCTCCCCACGATCATGGGGCGAAGAAATCAATCTCGGGCGCCTCGTTCCTTCGAGCCCCGCTCTGCCCTGCCGGGGCATCTCCGCCACGAGGGAGATTGGCCCTCCGCCCCCCGCTCTCCACCCCACCCAAGGAACCCATCCATGACCCCCCATGCCGAAGCTCTCGGCAGGGCGCGGACGGCTGCGGATTTCGCCGCCGTCATCGCCTTGCTCGACACCGACCTCTCACAAGCCGTAGCCAGCCGCCAGGCCCTGAAGCAGGCCGAGGACCGCGCCATTTTCGGCGACGGCGACCTCGCCGCCGCGCGCGCCGCGCTCGACGACTGCAACGACACCATTGTCGTGCTGGAAAAAGCCATCGCCGCCGCCAGCGGCCGCCACGCCACCGCCGCCGAGGCCGAAGCGCGCACGGACATCGAGGCGCTGGCCGACGAGATCGAAGGCAAGGCGGCACTGCTCGGCGCGCGCTGGCGCGCCGCCCGCAGGCTGGTCGAGGAACTGCGCGAGGAACTGTTCGAGGCCGACACGCTGTCGCGCGCCATTGCCACCGCCAACGGCCTGTTCGACGCCGCCGGCCTGCCGCGCCTGAAGGTGAGCCTTGCCGCCACCCGCCGCGCCGCCATGACCGGCCCGCGCGCGGCGGCGCCAGCGCGCCTCAGCCGCGCCGGCCTGGCGGCCGACCGGCTGCTCCTTTCGCTGATCAATACAGGCGGCGCGCTCGATCCCCGCCCGGCGCTGCGCGCGCCTGTGGCCGGCTCGGCCAAGAAACCCAAGCGAGGCTGAACCATGTGCACATTAGCTCTTCTCGGCACGGCCATCTCGGTCGGCGGCGCCCTTGTGCAGGGCGCCCAGCAGCAGCAATTGGCGAACTACCAGGCCAAGGCCTACGAACAGCAGGCGCAGGCCGACGCGCAAAGCGCCGCCTTCGAGCAGAGACAGGAACGCCGCAGGCAGGACCTGCTCGAGGCCCAGGCGCGCGCCCAGGCCGGCGCTTCCGGCGTCGGCATCGCGGGATCGCCGACCGAGGTCCTGGCGGCCAACGCCCGCCAGGGCCAAGTCGACCTCAATGCGACCCGATACAGCTCGAAGCTGCGCCAGAACAATCTCAACACCCAGGCCGCCATCTCGCGCTTCCAGGGCAAGCAGGCGATGACGGCCTCGATCTTCAAGGCCGGCGGCAGCCTGATCGATGGGCTGTCAGGCCTCTACGATCCGGCGAGGTCCGTGACCTTCGGCGGGTCGTCACTCTCGCCTCGGGCGGCAGGGCCATAATCGGCGGCTATACGGGTCTCTACTGAAATGGTTCATGTCATTCCTCTTTTGGTCGGCGAGCGCCGGCTCGATACCGGCAATGCGGTGCAGTACCCGGACTCCTCGCCAGTGGGCGAGGCGGTCCAGCAGCTCGGCGACCACTGGCAGGCGGTTGCCGAGCGCTACGATCAGCGCAAGGCGCAGCAGCTGGCCTTTGACATCGAGATCTCGGCCCGCAGGCTGAATGACGAGATCGCCAAGGCCGAAGCCGCCGCGATCGCAAATGCGCCGGCCGACGGCGTCGGCTTTCACGACATGATGTATGGTCAGGTCGATCCGCACACCGGCCAGGTGGTGAAAACCGGCTGGTTCGACACGCTGTTCGGCAATTTCCTGAAGCAGGCGCCGCCCGAGCTGCGTCCCGGTCTTGTATCCCATCAGCTGAGGTCGAGTCTTATGACGGCAGATAACGAGGGTTAAGGCGGCTTCACTGAACATCGATATCCAGGCTGGCCCAATAGATTCCGGGAGCGTTGAGATGTGCTCGCTAGCCGCTTCAATTCCTCGACCAAAAATCTTGCCGCTGCCCGGCCCCCCCGCCGTTCCGCGCGCTCTGACCAAGTCTCCGCCGCGAGCCTGCCTGTAACCGATTGTTGTTCTCCGCGAAGGCTACCTTGCGATAGTCTTGTAGCACAACGGTCACGACAATCCCGAACTCGAGTTCCTTAAAGCACGCCCTTAAGGCAGCTTTCGAGAGAGTTTCCGGCCGATCCAGGTCGTACGACCGCGCCGCATGGCAATGCAAGCACCGCCATTGCGGCGAGAAAATTTACCCTGTCGCATGACCGCCGTGGGGCGTTCAGCGCTCCGGCCAAGCCACTAGACCGCCCAATTCTCAGCCTCGCTTTCGCGGGGCTTTTTTCATGGAGCAAGCCTTATGTCGCGACCTGCAACTGCCGCCGTTCGTCTGTTGACCGGCGAACGCGAACCCGTGCGCCTGGCGACGACTGCCAACATCGACGTCGACGCTGGCGGCTTGCTGGTCATTGACGGTGTGCCGACCGAAGTCGGCGACCGCATCCTAGTCAAAGACCAGACCGACGGCTCAGAGAACGGCATCCGCACGGTCTCGGCAGGTCAGTGGTATCGGGCGGCCGACGCCCGCACGGCTCGCACCCTGCAGAAGGGCACGACGGTTGCAGTGCAGGAAGGCGCCATCAACGCAAACAAGACATTCCGCTTCAACACGCTGGATCCCGTGATCGGCGATGACCCGATCAGCATTGTCGAATATCCCCTTGGCGGAACGGCGCCGGCGGTCGCGCGCGACTACATCGACGCGCCGGTCTATGTGGCCGACCGCGCCGCGCTCGCGGCGCTCGACACCGGCAGGGACAAGGTTGCCCTTATCTGGAACGAGGGCGGGCGGAACGGTATCTTTGTGTTTGATGCCTCCAATCAGGCCGTGAATGTCACAAACGATCCCTGGCAGGGTGTGCTGGTCGCGCCGTCCTCCGACGCCAGCGGGGCCTCAGGCGCATGGCGCCGCATCGATCTCGTCTCCGGCTCAGGCGCGGTAAGGGCCATATCGCCGCTGTGGTTCGGCGTCACCTTGAATGGCGCCGACAGCGCCGCCGCGTTCTCGGCCTTCCTGGATTTCCTCGTCTACACCGGCATCGCCGGGGAACTCCCTGCGGGCACCATCACGCTGGGGTCCAGGATCACCAAGTACATCGGCGCGGCTGGCCTGGCTCTTGGCGGGCAGGGCGAGGACATTTCGATCCTCGTTTGGACCAGCAGCGACGGCGGTCTGGACATCACCTCCACCCACGCCGCCGGAAAGGTCCAGTGGTCCCGCCAGGTCGAGCTGCACCATTTCAGCATCAAGACCAGCCAGGCAAGCGGCGGCACGGCGATCTCGCACACCATCAGCCCTATCAGCGCTTCTTCCACCTCCATCATGTTCGACTACCATGACCTGAGCATCCAGGGGCTGGATGTGGACGCCGACTACTGGGACAACTGCATTGTCGTTACGGATGGATGGAACGGCACGATTGAGCGATGTAGCATCAAGGGCATTGCCGGGGATAACCAGTCGCCATTCGAAATGAACGACGCCATCAAGCTGTTGCGGTGCAATGATTGCCATGTGACTGGCAACCACATCTACCACGCCAAAGTCGGCGTCCACTGCACGTCTGACTTATCCTCCTACGGAGATGGATTTGTCGTTTCCGACAACCGTATCGTGGGGGTGGACAAAGGGATTCTCGCAGACAGCAGCGTGGCTAACGCTTGGTTCGGGATCTGCAACAACCATGTGAATGCCTATGTTCGCGGTATTGACCTCACCAATGTCGTCTATACTCCGATCGCCGATAACACGGTGTTTAAGACCAATTTTTCGTCACAGGCTGATTGGCCGGGCATCTACATGTCCAACGCCCACTTCAACATCGTGACGGGCAACACGATCTCAACGCCAGATGCTCCCTCGGGGGTCAACAACTTCGGCATTTTCCTGACCGGCGGTGCAGACAACATCATCGCCGACAATTCATTCAACAACACGACTGGTGGGTTCTTCTGCATCTACCAAGCGTCAAGTACCACTCGAAACACCATTCATGGCAACATTGGGGACGGCACCGTTGACGCGATCGTTGGTGGCGACGGCAGTGCTGGCCAGAGCTACATTAGTGACAACCACCCAGTGACGAACCTCACTACGGCAGCCAGCAACGACACTACGCCTTCCGTTGGGCAAGCCATTAATGGCGTTCTCGTTACAGCCAATGCCATTGCGACCGGCATCACCAACTTTGATGACGGCTACGAAGGGCTTGAGCTTGAGGTCCGCATCGGCGATGCGAACACCACTTTCGTGAATAGCGCATCCCTAGCCTTGCGTGGCGCGCAGAATACGTCGCCACCAAACGGGGCTATACTGACGTTCCGCAAGGTGGGAAGTGCGTGGATTGAGACCGGACGCAGCTATCCTGTGGGCAGCGTCATCATCGGCAGCTACGTCAAGACCGCCCAAAGCCCGATCCATGCGTATGCCTCTGCCAACTCCCTGCAGATCGTGCAAAGGTTGGAGAACGACAGTGGTGCCTCGCCAACTGCGGCGCTGGGCTTTCAGGTCACAAACTCCGGCTCCGAAACGCGCTCCGCCAAAGCCGGCTTTGGGCTCACCCGCAATGCGGCCAACGGGCGGGGACAACTCGGCGTCTATCTCAGGGCCACCAACGATAATTCCGATTTCAATTTGGCCGACCTAAAATCCGGATGGAACGCTGCAGGCCTATTCCATAGCTTCATGGGAACCACGGTGGCCAGCGCCTCAATTATTGTGCCGACCGGCAACCTCTTCCACGTGTCGGGTACAACCAATATCACCACGATTGACGGCACGGGTATTATCGCCGGCACGACAATCCGCATGATCTTCGACGGCATCCTCACGGTCACCACGGGCAGCAATCTGAAGATGGCCGGAAACTTCACCACCTCCGCATCTGACATGCTTCTTATGACCTGGGACGGCACCAATTGGTATGAGGAAGGCCGGTCGGCGAACGCATGATTCTGCCGACTGAAGGATTTTCCGTCATCAAACTTGTCGCCGATCAATATGCGCGCTCACAGTGGACTAGAACAGTGTCCCCGCTAGGCAGATTAGCAAGAATGCGGCGATGTAGGCCGTTCCCCATGCTCGCCTTGTCGCATCGCTTGCAGAGTTCACTCGACGGCGCAGGAGCCTATAAGCTGCAACGTCGAGCGAGCCGAACAGCCAAGTGACGAGAGCGACTGACACAAGGGAAAGCAGCCATATCCGCGTCGGATGCTGATAGCCGGCGAAGGTCTGAAACAGTAGCCACAACACAGTGCAGTGGAGAAGATAGGTGGCGTAGCTCCAGTCTCCGAATTTGATAGCTAGATGGGAAAGCCAATTTTTCCCTTCGATCTGTGGCAACTGAGCGACGGCACCTACCAGTAGGACACAAGCCAACCCGCCCGCCCACCTGAGCGTTGCCTGATTATCGTGGATCGTGACCACCACAAGCGGCAGTCCGATAAGCAGCGTAAGCGGCCAGAAGGCGACTGTTTTCATCAGCCGTGGCAAAAACAGGCCGGCGGCGAATGCTATGTTCATGGACGACAACAACACGGTCGTAAGCGGCGGATTGATCGATTCCTGCCAAGCTGGCGCGAACACAGTCGTTGCGAGCACCGCCGCCAACCAGGCGCCAGCGAACCACTCGACCCATTTCGCGAGTTCCGCCCAGGACAGAGCGAACAAGACGACATAGAATGCCGTTTCGAAGACCAGCGTCCATTCGATGCCTAATGTTCCGGGCGCAAAACCGGGAACCAGGGTCATTCCCAACATGTCAATCTCTGGCCGCCACGGCATGAAGCAGAGCAAGGTTATCGAGAGTGTCGCGGCCATATAGTACGGCGGATAGATCCTCACGGCTCGATGCAGGATGAACGTCCAAGCATCGTTCCGATGGATTAAGTCACCCATGAGGAACCCGGATATCGCGAAGAAGATGGCGACGCCGTAAAAACCCCATTGGCCATCGAACGCGTCGGCAGCGATGCTCGGACCAACAAAAACCTGCAAATAATGTTGCGAGTGATAGAGGGCGACAAATCCTGCAGCGACAGCCCTTAAGACTTGGATGTTATTATATTTTTGTTTTGCCGCTTGTTGGGCTTTAGAGGTTCTTTCCCAAAGTACTTGATCCATTGAAATGCAGGCTGCCTCACTTCTGGCAACGGCCACTAGCACACCCGTCCCCGCAGCCCAAGGGCTACCAAATGGCTAGGTCCATTTGCCCAACAGTTTTGCTCCCATTACCCACAAGTCCGCATCCCCTATATCCAATCATCGGGGAAAATCCCAAACCCCGGCTTGATATAATCGCCCCACGTCGAGCCAGATATCTCTTTTTTACGCTCGAAACTCATTGCGTTATACATCCGCGTGACGTTGTCATGCACCAAGAGGTTCTCTTGCAGCCCTTGGCGGAATGTTTTGCTGTCCGGCCATCGCGGCACCGGATAACCGCGACCATCGCCGCCGACGACGAGAACGGACATACCGCGCTCGAAGAATTGTCGAGTGAAACTATTAGGGCCGCTTTCGACATGGAAGGCGCTTAGCTTATCCGGGATGCGGTTGGGAAACAGGTGTAAAAGATCCAAGCGCCGCATGATCAGCGCGGTTGACCTGAGGTGCACATTGGGGAAAGGCGGGATTCTGGAGTCCAATCCATTTAGCGATTCGAACGATCCAGTTGCGCCAACCGCACCTATGTTCGGCCCCAGATTATTGAAAAGCTTGGCCATCCAGGCATCCGAGTTGGGTTCTGAATTCGAGTTGAGCAGTCCTACATATTCGTGCGTCAGACCCTCTGCGGCGACTCGGTAGGCCCCAAGGTCGAAATTGTCGTCATCGGTCGAGATCGCTTCGTGCCGGATGTTGCTGAAAATTGCCTTGGCATCGCCAAGGTCGGCGTCGTCATCGAATCCCTTGAAGATTATGAACAGGTCATGGTCAGCGCCAGGGTGATGCTTTTTGTACGCTGCCACAAAGCGCCTGAACTTTGACAGCGAGTCAACATCCCGACCTCGGGCGACATAGAAGAACGCAAGTCTACCGTTCGACATCATAGCTGCCTTGGGTTCATGGCGATTCGGTAACTCGCCGGTAATGTGTCGAAGGGTTCTTCGTTATAATAGGGGTCGAACGCCGCCATCGCACCCCATCGATCGCCGAAATAATCAGCCTCTGACGGTTCAAGCTTTGCATCTCGCGACTGGGACTCGAAATGTGTTAGTTCAGCGAATGGGGTATAAACAGCCGTCAGCCCTAAACTGCGGACTTTCAAACAAAAATCGACGTCATTGTAACTGATAGCCAGATCTTCGGTGTAGCCGCCGACCTTTCTATAGACATCGGTGCGTGTCATCATGCAGGCGCCAGTCACGGCCGAATAGTTTCTGACTGCGCAGGTGCTAAAGAAGTAACCGAGGTCGTCGCGCACCATTTTTCGCCGCACGTGGTCAGGACGCCCAGAGTTGATGACTACGCCAACGTGCTGCGTGGTTTCGTCCGGATAGAGCAACTTTGCGCCGACTACGCCAACATGCGGCTTAGCAAATTGATCAAGCATCCGATCTATCCAAACCGGCACCAATGGCTCGATATCGTCGTTCATCAAAAGGAGGTATTCGCCCTGGGCCTGGTCAGCGCCGAGATTCAATTTGGCCGCAACGTTGAATTCCGGTTCGGTGAAGGTGGCCATCTTGCAATTGAATTGCGCAAGCGTCCGGAACTGGTCGCCGGAGAGATCGCCGTTGTCGACTATGATGAACTCGATGTTCTTGTAGTCTGACTGAGCTATCCGCTCGACGCAGTTCACAATGAGGTCAATGGAGCGGCCTTCGACAGTCACCACATTGCCCGCGGTCGGGATTACGATGGAAATGAGCGGCTTTTCGGCCCATGTCAGCTCAGACCTGTAGGCCCCGATGCCATTGCTGATCGCGCGAACTACACCCTGCCGACCGGTTCTCCTTAGTCGCCCTTGGATCGCCGCGACATCTTCTTTCTCATCTACATCGTTGTATCGCGTATGCAACAGCACCCGACGCAAATGCTCGATGTGCTTCGCAGTTTCTGTAAATCGTAGCACGAAGTCGTAGTTTCCCGCCGAGCGTTTGAAAATTTCTATCGCCAGCGGTAGCCGGAAGCATGCAGCGCGGCCAATATAGTTGAAGGACTCAATATAATCAGGGCTCCAGTCCGGCTTGAAGAATGGGTTGAATCTGCGGCCGCCTTCAAGGTGGTCCTCGTCAGCGTAAAACATATCCGCCTTGGGTTGGGCATTGATAGCAGAGGCAAACCGGTAAAGTGCCGTTTTATGGAGCTCATCGCCAGCGCGCAGCCAAATTAGGAATTTCGGGTCCGGCGGGTCGGTTTCGACCGGAAGCAGATTGGCAACGCCGTTGGCGACCGCGAAGCGGTCGTAAACTTGGTTGCGAAGGGATTTTATCGTCATCTCGCGCGAGTCGCTGTCATCACCTTCGATGTAGACAATGAACTTCGGGCGGTAGACCATAACGTCTATATGCCGTCGAAACTCTTCGATCTCATAGGGCAGTTGCTGGGCCTCACGGAGCAGCGAGCGTCGATAATGCCGACCCGGGTCGGCCGGGGGAAGGCCCTGAAACCGACCCACCCGAAGATAATGGGCTAGCGGGAGCTCATCGCCAAGCTCTTCCTTTCCGATCTGATCAGCGTACCAACCGGTATCGAAAGCCGGCGATGGGTTTCGCCTCTCGAGCGATCCGTATTCGACGTAGTGGATGAACGGGTTGACTCCGGCGCGTGGCACATCGGGATACTTGTCCATATACCAAGACGGACTGAAGTATTCATTTGGCTGGCGATGATCCCGAATGCCGCTTGTCCCGTAATGCTCAACAGGATCGATGCCCGACCGGGCAACGTCCGGGTAGGCTATCAGATACCAATCTTTGTCGACCAATCCTGCCTCCCGGAAGCGCGGGTAAAAGCCGGCCAGAACACCAGATGGTTTCCATCGAGACCCGATGGCACGACGGATGACGCGTTTTAATTCGTCAGGCATCGCAGCCCACGTTACCCGCACCGCCGCCCTCGTGGCGCGACGTAGAACATGTTTCAACTTGCCAAGCATTTCCGTCCCTAAAAATCGGAATGGGTTACGTTGACCGCCGACGGATTGCCGTCAGTGCTCGTCGGATCGGCGCGGTTATCTTCCAGGACGTGCTGTTTCTTAAGGCGGCGATCTCGCCTTGCAGCTTCTGCAGCGCCTCGCTGGCAGATTTCAACTCGGAATTGGATAACTTCAACGCCTCGCCGGCGGACCTTAGCTCGGCATTGGATGACTTCAATGATGCATGAAGTTTTTCCATCTCGCGCCGGCCGTCAGAAACCTCGGATCGCAGTCGTTCGATCTCGCCGATGTTATCCAGCGCCGAGGCTGTGACGTTCACGAATTGCTCTTGTTTTTCCGTCGCGCCCGTCAGTCTGTCAGCGATATGAAGGTCCGCAACCAACTCAGGGCCTCCTGAGCGAAAAGCAGCCGCGCCGCCGTTCACTTTGAAAATATGGCCTGCGATGTGGCGCCTGTTCTCTTTGCGCCCGACGCCTTTGCGAACAATGCAGATCGAATTGGCGAAGGCGATCTCATCGATGTCAAGATCGACATCGCTCAAGGCGATACTGTAGCGCTCGGCATAGCTCTTCAGCAGGTTGAAATCGGTGCGGCTGTTTCGCCAGAACTCCTTGTTCACGACATCGGCAAGGAGCTTGAAAAAACCCATGGAGCTGAGTTCGAGATCAGAGCTGCCACCAAAGTCTTCCCAATAGGACGTGTGAAGGTCTTCCACCACGTAGGCGCCGCCAGGCTTGATGCTGGGAAAATACAAGGCGAATGATTGGATGACATCGCTCACCATATGTGAGCCGTCGTCCACTATGATATCGAAGGTCGCCGTATCGGCAAGGATCGCCTCCCTGGTCTCGACAGAGTTCGCGTCACCGATAAAGACAGCTATCCGGTCATCCTGAAATGTGAGTTCGCTGCACCTGTCGTCGATGTCGCAGCCCAAAATACGCGTGGCGCTTTTAAAGTACTTTCCCCAGATTTCCAGGGAGCCGCCGTTCTGCACGCCTATCTCCAACAGCGTGATCGGCTGCTGCCGATAGCGAGCAAAATGACTGTCGTAAGTGGCAAAATATGTGGCCCACTTGTCTGAGCCCAACCCATCGTGAGCGTCGAAAATTTCCTGAAGCGTCGGCAGCTTCATATTCTCTCCCATCTGAGTAAGGGCGACCCTGGAGCCAAGCCGCAGCCCCGCTTAGAACCAAAACCTGGCGCTAAAGCAACCCCGAACGGTTATCAAATCTGACGATCTGGGTCCGCGCTAGTGGTCGATCGATTCCCATTTGACAAGAACTGCCGGTGGATCCGGGCGGGAAGGACACGTCATCGACTGTTCGAATCCGAAGATGGTTGGTCGGGCGACTCCGCAAAAGCGTTGCCTTCAACCGCCAAGGCCGATGCACCAGGCCGATCCGGGGAAGATCACGGGGTGCGCAGATCGCGGCCGTCTATCGGTGCTTGAACCGGGAGGGGATGGCCGGCACTCGAGCTGCCCATGGCGGTTTCAGGCGGTTGCGCCCCGCTCGACCAGGTGTGTTGGAGCCCAAAGTGTGGAAATGCTCTCGGGCGCGTCTGTTTACCCCTGAGAGCTATTCGATGTTGAATTTTGCCGGCGCGGCAGGACCTATCCTTGGGTCACGCTTTCGATCGTACATTCCTCGACCATTCGTGATCCGCCCGTCCCCTCGCACTCGACGCAGCGCACGCTGGTGCCTGGGCATCTAAGCCGATGCGTGCCCGCCGGGCAGCACTGGCCGTTCGAGCTTCGCCATCTCGGGCATTCGAATATCGTGCCGGTGCCGCCGCAGTCTTGGCACTCGCCTGTTTCGAAAAACGCCAAACCCATTTTGCCCAACCCCCAGGCCTTGCAACGCCGCTGCCCATTCAACCCGGCGGAGCCCAACCGCCATTTTCAGACATTACCATGCGGCAATTAAGGCTTTTCTAAAAAGCTAAATCCACGCGAACGCAATTCGCCGGCAAACTTTTTCCACCCCAATCTGCATCCCAGGAGCCTCCCATGAACCGCAATTTCGCGCGCTCGCTTGCGCTCGTGCTCGAATCCGAAGGCGGCTGGTCGGACAAAAAAGCCGATCCCGGCGGCGCCACCATGAAGGGCGTCACACTCGCCAACTTCCGCCGCTACGTGAAAGCCGACGCCGGCAAGGCCGGCCTGAAGAAGATCACCGATGAACAGGTCGCCACGGTCTATCGGCGTTTCTACTGGGAAGCCGTGCGCGGCTCCGAACTCCCCGACGGCGTCGACTACGCCGTCTTCGATTTCGCCGTGAACAGCGGGCCGCGCCAAGCGGCAAGATCCCTGCAGGCCGTGCTCGGCGTTGCGCAGGACGGCTGCGTCGGGCCGGCCACGCTCGCCGCGGCCAGGGCGAAACCCGCCGGCGCCGTCATCGACACGCTTTGCGATGCGCGTCTCGCCTTCCTGCAGCGGCTGTCGACCTGGCCGACGTTCGGCAAGGGCTGGAGCGCGCGCGTCGCCTCGGTGCGAAGCGAGGCGCTGCTCATCTCGGCGCGGCTTGAGGCGCCCGCCCGGCCGCCGCAGACGCCGACCTCCGCCGCGGGGCAGCCGGCCGTCAGCGCCTCTGGCGGCGACGACCGGCCTTCGCCCCGCAAGGCCGTCGGTGTCCTCGCCCTGGTCGCGCTGGCGTTCGGTTCGGCCGCCGCTTGGGCCGCGCATCTTCCCTGCAATCTCCTTGGAGTCCTCTGCCAATGATCGCCGTCATCATCCGCATCGCGCTGCGCTATGGCGCCGGCGTCCTCGTCGCGCGCGGCCTGCTCGGCGCCGGCGACGCCGCGGCGTTTTCAGCCGATCCCGACATCCAGATGGCGCTCGAAACCGCCGTCGGCCTGGCGCTCAGCCTCGCCGCCGAGGCTTGGTATGCGCTCGCCCACAGATTCCACTGGTCGAAATGAGGTTACAAAATGGTCGAGGTCTTCACCGAACTGCTACGCCAGGCTTTGCCCTGGGTCATCGGCGCGCTGCTCCTTGTAGGCGCGCTCGCCGTGTGGTGGCTGGCATGACGGCGTTCCTGTCCTTCCTCTCCGGCAATCCCGCCATCCTGGGCGTGGTCGCGTCCCTCATTGCGGCTCTCGGCTGGGGCTTTCACCAGAGGCGCGCCGGCGCCAGCGCCGAGCGCGACCGGCAGGCGGCCAGCGAAGCGGCGGCCCGCGATATCGCCGACCAGGTCGACAACGATATCGGCGCGCTGCCCGCCGATGCGGTCAAGAAGGAGTTGAAGTCATGGGCAAGGGACTGATCGCCGCCGCCATCGTCGCAGCGCTCTGCGGCTGCACCACGGCCAAGGGCGGCTTCTGCGAGGTTTCCTCGCCGCTGCGTCTTTCCGGCAGGGCTGTCGATACGCTGTCGGACCAGGAGGCGAGGGCGCTCCTTGCCCACAACCGTAAGGGCGAGAAACTCTGCGGCTGGAGGCCTTGATGCACGACATCTTCGATCTGCTCGGCGTCAAGGGCCAGGTGGTGGCCGCCGGTCTCGCCGGCGGGGTGCTGAGGGCGCTGTCGCGCCATCGCTACAAACTGCGCGAGATGGTGGCCTCGCCGATCTGCGGCGCTTTGGCCGCCGCCTATCTGACGCTGCCCGTTGTCGCCTGGGTTCAGGCGAGCGGCCTGCCGATGCCCGACGCCGCCGACGACACCACCACTTTAGCCGCCGCCTTCCTCATCGGGGTGTCGGCCATGTGGATTTCGGACATCGTCTTCGAGGTGATGGCGCGGAGATTCAAGACGATGAGAGACGAGTGACTGGCGACGCCGCCGTTACAGTAAGCAAAAGAAGCTGAAACATCGAAACCCACAGGCCGGCATTTTTTTGAAACCTCCGTGAACCATTTCATGTCCCCAGGCGACACATCGCTGCGAATAGACACCATTCACTCGTGGAGATTCCAGATGACTGCAATTCTTCGTAATACGCTTCTTGCCTTCGTTGCCGCTTCTGCTTTCGCCGGCTCGGCCATGGCTGACCAGACCGTCACCAACGAATGCAACAACACCTCCACCAACAAGCTCTGGGCTGGACGCTGCTGCGGCACCGGTGACAGCAGCTGTCTGGGCGGCGGCCACGATCAAGATCACGGCCGCGACGGTCGCAAGCGCTGAGGCGCCGAATACCGAAGGCCCGCGGGCTTTCTGCCGGCGGGCCTTTACCTTGAAGGATCCTCCACGACCACCGGTTCGTTGCGGGTTTGGGTTTCCAATCGCTTGAGCGGCTGGAAGAAGCAGGCCACAATCCCCATTTATGGAGAAATCCAAGGAGGTTTGATATGGCTTCTTCCGAACGCGCGGTCCTTGCCGGCGGCTGCTTCTGGGGCATGCAGGATCTGATCCGCCGCTTTCCGGGCGTAATCTCCACGCGTGTCGGCTACAGCGGCGGCGACGTGCCGAACGCAACCTATCGCAATCACGGCACCCATGCCGAGGTGATCGAGATCGTCTTCGATCCGGCCAGGACCAGTTTCCGCACGCTGCTCGAATTCTTTTTCCAGATCCACGACCCGACGACCAGGAACCGTCAGGGCAACGATGTCGGCATGAGCTACCGCTCGGCGATCTTTTACACCAGCGACGAGCAGAAGCGGGTGGCCGAGGATACGATCGCCGATGTGGACGCCTCGGGCCTCTGGCGGGGCGTGGTCGTCACCGAGCTCGCTCCGGCCGGTCCCTTCTGGGAGGCCGAGCCCGAGCATCAGGATTATCTGGAGCGCTACCCAAACGGCTATACCTGCCATTTCGTCCGGCCGGGCTGGAAGCTTCCGGTCCGTGAAAAGGCCGCCGCATCATAAGATAGCGGCTACGCAATAGGTTCTCATGCATGATCGCGCCCGCCGTGCCGAAAGGCATGGCGGGCTTTTTGCGTTTCGGGCGCCGGCCGATACCTTGGCGGCACGCTCCCGGCCGGAACAGTGGCCTCAGCCTTTGGCCCGGCGGTTCTCGTTTTCATGGCTGCCGATCCAATGGGCGCGGATGCGGTCGCTGGCTTCGAGATAGGCCATGTCGATGAGATAGGTCAGAAGCTTTTCGCCATCAGCCTCAGCCTTCTGGCGAAGCTCCCGCAAGATCCCCTGCGCAAACTGCAGGTTTTCCATTTTGCTTGGCTGGTCCATCGGTGCCCCCAATGTCTGCATGGGAAGTTTGGCTGACTATACTTGTACGAAGGTTATGGGTCCGACTCACGGTTAGGCTGTACCCGGTTGCACCCACGCTCGATCAACGAAGCTGTTGGACAACACCCGGAAATGTCGATATTTTACGCCCCCAATCGGATAGTGACCATGCACGAAGACGAGGGCAGCACTCCTGACACGTTGCAAGCCATGCTTGACGTGATTGCCAGGAGCGAGCCCTCTAGTGGGAGCGCACAGGCCGATGTGGGAAGGCTGCAGGCCGACGCCGCCAAAGCCGCCAATGTGCTGATCGAGTTCTATGGCGACGCCGCCCTCGAGCGAGCCAGGCTTATCGAGCGCCGCTCGCCCCAGTCGCATTTCGCACGCTTGGTGACGGCCGAGATCGGCCGGCGCGGCAGGCTTCCGCCTAGAAGCTAGCCCAAGACCTGTCAGAGATCGCCTCAGGAAGATTTGCACCTCCTCGATTTCTCTCCAAGCCTCTGCTGGATCTCTTCCTGGATGTTGTCCAGGAGGTAGGACAGCACGTCGTGCCCGCTCGACTGCGCGATTTCCTTGGCCTGCTCGACATGGTTGTGGATTTCGCGCAGCGAGTGCTCCTCGCACGTGGCGTCCTGCGTCAGGTCGACGAACCAGCCGGGATAGAGCGCTGCCTCGCCCATGCCGTCGACATAGCATTGGCCTACGGCCAGGATCTTGCGCAGCCCCATCTTTTCCGAGCGGACCTTGTAGACCTCGCGGAAGCCTGACCTGCGCTCGATTGCCTTGCGGATCGCCAGGCGGACCCTCGGCTGGTCTTCCCGCTCTATGCTTTGCATCCACCGTTCCAGCGGCGCACCGTGCGAGAATTCGTCGAGTGTCAGGTCGAAATAGGCGGACAGATTGGCGTCGCCATAGACGCGATCGCGCTTGATGTCCCAGGTCCAGAACCCGTCGATCGGTGGATACCGCATATGCATGTTGCGGCTGCGTTCAGGCGCCGGCGTCATGAAAACCGCCCCGTTCGGTTTCAAGATTCGCCAGTACTATGTCGCAAAACTCAAAAGAAACAAAGTTGGCCTTTTGTACGAGATCGGAAATCATAAGGCCTGCTGCTGCTTACATGGCCCTGGCCGCCTATTTGACATGACCAGAAATGCGGATTATGAAAGATTTTCTTTTGCCGAAACAATTTTAACTTCTCTGTCGCAACTGAAGCTTGGTGCTTCATGCGATAAGAAAAAACCTTTGAATTTGAAACAACCTTAAAAGTTGTACTCGTTCGGACGCAACGCCGAGGCCGGGCATTCTATCGTTCTTGCAAGGCCGGCGCGGCAATGCTGATGTGTTGCCTGAGCCGCGCCGGCCGAAGCGGCCTCCAAAAGGTTTCGCCGCGCCGAAGATGCTAGCGGCCGTTGCCATACTGGCAAACCGACCGGTGGTTGAAAATGCGCGACATCAAGAAGAAGATGAGGTCCACGCGGCCGGCGTCCGGCCATTTCAGGGCATATTGCCGGGACCGATGGCTCTTGGTCTGGACTTAAGCCTTGCTGCGTTCTGGGAATTTAGGCTGACCTAAGATACGACTCCTGTCCCGTCTCCGGTTCGCCACGATCGGCCGCCGAATCGGCGACGGTCCGGTCATGCTCGAACTGGCGCGCATCAGGCAGGGGATGCAACCATTGCTCGCGTCGACTGATCCACAGTTCGTAACTGGGTTCCAATCCTTCGGTCGGCGCGACATCCAGGCTGCCGATCATCACCTCGACCTCATCCTCGCGGACCGTCGGCAAGCGGCTGCCGCAGGTCGGACAGAAGCTTCGTCCGCCATAGGTGCTGGTGATTCCCTCGCCTTCGAATGCCTGTCGCGGCCATATAGCAAAGGCCTGATAGGCCGATCCGCTGGTCTTGCGGCAGTCCTTGCAATGGCAAAGGCCGACCCTCAGCGGCTCGCCGGTCACCCGGAACTGGACGCCGCCGCACAGGCAACTGCCGCTGCGCATGATATCGTTGGACATGGCCGTTCCTCCTGCAGCCGGGATATTGATATCACCAGTCGCTACAATTCGCGTGCCACCGCAACGGTTCCGCAACGCGGTTGGAAGCGTCGCTCAACCAGGGAAGTCGAAGACCGGTTCCTCGCAGCGGTAGACGCGGCACGGACCGTCACGGGTCGCCGCGACCGACATCGGGACATCCGGCCAGTCACACTCATTGCCGAATTGGCTCACGAAACGATCATAGGTGTTGGGTCCCGTGGTCAGCACTGCGGCGTGCCGGCCCTGAAACAGCGCCTGCGTCTCGGTACAGGTCATGGTGCGCGTGTCGGGCCGCGCATCGGCGGCACCGGCGGTCCACAACATCGTGCCGGCAACAAGGGCGATCCACAGACTTTTCATCGAGGCACCGCTTCCAGTCATGGCTTTGCGGTGACAGATATGGATCGCCGCTAGAACACCGCAAGGTATCTGAGCAGCGAGAGAATGCCGATGATGATGACGATGACCTGGGCGATCTGCCTTGTGCGGCCGTCGAGCGGCAGGCGCTGGATGAGATAAAGCACCAGGATCACCACAAGGAAGGTGATCAGGATGCCGATGAGGATCGACACACCCATTTGCCTGCCTCCAGTTGGCCCAGGTGGGCTGGTTCCAACGTTGCGGATGCTGGAATGGTTCCAGATCCGAGGAAGACGCGTTCACGCGACGACCGAGAACAGGGCAGAGGTGATCAAGCCATAGGGCGGCGGCCGCTTGCGGGCCGGCCCTGCTGGCAAGCTCCCTGAAACGTGACCCGTCAGGTGTTGCGGCCGTCGCGTCCGGCGCATTCCACACAGACGACGCTATGTCCTGGGCAACTCAGGCGATGCGTCCCTTCCGGGCAGCAATGGCCGTTGGAACCGATCCAGCGGGCGCAAAGGAAGACTTTCCTGGCGCCGTGGCAGCGCAGGCATTCCGTTGAGGGCGTCGGATTCCTCCTGGGCGAGACGCGATGGTCCCCGTCAACGACCGTGTTCATCCGTTTGGTCCCCAACGACTGGATTGCCGGTCCGATTTTTTCAGAAAAGGTTACATTAGCTATCTCAAATGTAAAGCTGCGGGGGACGGCTGGCGCAAGTTTCCAGCGGTCAGCGCTTTCCCTTTGCGCAGCTCTTGCTAAAGGTGATCCGGCAAAAGTGCGGCCCGGGCAGATTCTGCCGGGTGGCGAACGGGGATCTCGCAGTGACGTGGACCGGCGCGAGCGCGCTTTTCATCCTGGTAGCTACCTATGCCGGCGTCGCCGTAGGCCGCATTCCGGGCCTCAGGCTCGATCGCGCCGGCATCGCGCTGCTTGGCGGCGCGGCCATGATCGCCGTCGGCGCGATCAGCATCGAGGACGCCTACGGCGCCATAAACTTCGACACCATCACGCTGCTTCTCGGCATGATGATCGTGGTGGCGCATCTGAAAGTGTCCGGCGCCTTCCGCGCGCTCGGCGGCTTTGCCATCGAACATGCGCATGCGCCCTTCATGCTGCTCATCATGGTGACGGTGCTGACCGGGGTGCTCTCGGCCTTCCTGGTCAATGATGCGATCTGCCTGGTGATGGCACCGATCGTCGTCCACGTTACCCGCGTCATCAAACGCAACCCGGTTCCCTATCTTATCGCCACCTGCACCGCCTCCAATTGCGGCAGCGTCGCCACCATCACCGGTAATCCGCAGAACATGGTCATCGGCGCGCTGTCCGGCATTTCCTATCCCGCCTTCGCCGCGGCGCTTGCACCCGTCGCGCTGTTCGGCCTTGTTGCCGTCATTGTAATCGTGCGCTTCGTCTATCGCGTTGAATTTTCGCGGCCCACCGAACTCAGCCTCGAGGTCTATCGCGGCCGCATGCTGCCCGGCCAGGTGCTGAAGGCGACCATTGTCTGCGTCGCGCTGGCGATAGCCTTCTTCGCTGCTGTCCCCGTCGCCAAGGCGGCGCTGATCGCCGGCGCCTTCCTGCTCGTCACCCGGGCGATCAAGCCGCATCGCATCTACCGCGAGATCGACGGACCGCTGCTCTTCATGTTCGCAGGCCTGTTTGTGGTTGTGGCGGGCGCTGAAAAGACGCTGCTCACCCCCGACATGATCGCCTGGGCAAAGACCATCGGGCTCGACGATGTCTGGCGGCTCTCCGGCTTCACCGCCGTGCTTTCCAACATCATGAGCAATGTGCCGGCGGTGCTGGCGCTGCGGCCCTTCATTCCCGGCCTGGAAAACCCCGAGCGCGCCTGGCTGGTGGTCGCGATGAGCTCGACGCTTGCCGGCAATTTCACGCTGCTCGGCTCGGTCGCCAACCTCATCGTCGCCGAACAGGCAAAAGCGGCCGGCAAGGAATTGGCCTTCACGGCCTTCTTCAAGGTCGGACTGCCGCTGACATTGCTGACGCTTCTTGCCGGCACCGCCTGGCTCGCTTTCACCTCCTGATTTAGGACTTTTCCGCCCGTGGCAAAAATCTGTCATGAGCATCTATCGAATCGATTGCGCAAACGTTTCGATGTCTCTATGGTTTCATCAGATCCGCCGCAGAGCGGACGGGAAACGCAATTCAGGGAGGAGAGCTTGCGGGCACTCCATAAGAGCCGTCATGCCGACAATGGCTGAGGTCGCGCGCCGCGCCGGCGTCTCGGTTTCGACCGTCTCGCATGTCGTCAACCGCACCCGCTTCGTCTCGCCCGAGAAGGCGCAGCTCATCAACGACGCCATCGCCGCCATGGGCTACCAGCCCAACGAATTGGCGCGCTCGCTCAAAGTCGCCTCGACCAACAGCGTCGGGCTCGCCATCTCGGCGATCTCCAATCCTTATTTCACCGACATCATCTGCGCGGTCGAGGCCGAATGCGCGCGGCTCGGCCTGATGGTGTTTCTCTCCGACACGCAGGAAGACCCCGACCGCGAGTTGTCTGTGGTGCGCGCCTTCCACCAGCGCCGTGTCGACGGCGTTATCCTGGCGCCCTCCGGCGCGCCTGAGCGAGCGATTGCCTATCTTGCCGAAAAGAAGCTGCCTTGCGTTTTGATCGACCGCTTCGCCGACGACCGCTTCGACCAGATCGGCGTCGAGAACGAGACGGCGATGCGCGCCCTGATCGACCATGTCGCCTCCTTCGGCCACCGGCGCATCGGTTACATCGCCGGTCAGCCAGGGCTGGCCACCACGCGCGAGCGCGTCGACGCCTTCCGCGCGTCGCTGGCCGCCAATGGACTTGAATGCCCGCCGCACTATGTCTCGCCCGAGAATGTCGACACGGCGAGCGCCACGGCATCGACGCATGCGATCCTTTCGCTGCCCGCGCCGCCAACCGCATTGGTCACCGGCAACAACATGACGACGATCGGGGCAGTCCGCGCCATCCGCGAGAAAGGTCTATCGATCCCGCGCGACCTCTCGCTGGTCGGCTTCGACGATTTCGAATGGGCCGATTGCTTCGAGCCGCGCCTGACGCTGGTCGAGCAGCCCTGCACCGAGATCGGCCGCCAGGCGGCGGCGCTGCTTAGCGCCCGCATCGCCTCGAGTGACGCGGCACCCCACGCCGTGCGCCTGCAGGCGACGCTCAAGGCACGCCAATCCTGCGCGAGGCCGGCCCAAACGAGGCCGTCCGACACGAGGTCGGCCCAGGCGAGGTCCGCCCAGGCGAGGTCGGCCCACGCGAGGCCGGAATGAGCGCGCCGCTGCTTTCCGTCACGGGCGCGGTGAAACACTTCGGCGGGGTGCAGGCGCTGCGCGGTGTCGACTTCGACCTCAAGGCTGGCGAGATCCATGCGCTGCTCGGGGAGAACGGCGCCGGCAAGTCGACGCTGATGAACCTTCTGTCGGGCGTCTACACGCCGGACGAGGGCGAGATCCGCATCGACGGCAGGCCGGTCACCTTCAGCAATCCGCGCGAGGCTCAAGGCGCCGGCATCGCCACCATCTTCCAGGAACTCGATCTCGTGCCCTCGCTCGACGTCGCGGCGAACCTCTTCCTCGGTCGCGAGCTGATGCGGCCGGGCGGCATGCTCGACATGCCGGCGATGCGCCGCGAGGCGAAACGGCGGCTGGAAGCGATCGAGCTCGCCATCGACCCCGCGCGCCTCGTCGCCGACCTCTCGATCGGCCAGCGCCAGGTGGTGGCGATCGTCAAGGCGCTGTCCTACGCCTCCCGCGTGCTGATCATGGACGAGCCGACGGCCGCGCTTACCGTCGGCGAGGTCGAGCGCTTGTTCGACATCATGAGGAAGCTTGCCGCGACCGGCGTCGGCATCGTCTACATCTCGCATCGGCTGGAGGAAGTGCCTGATATCGCCGACCGCGTGACGGTGATGCGCGACGGCAGAATTGCCGGCATCACCGAGCCGCACGCGCCGCAGGCCGAGCTGGTGCGCCTGCTGGTCGGCCGGCCGCTGGACGAGCTTTATCCCGGGCGCGCCAAGAGCGCCGGCAAGACGCTGCTCAGCCTCAAGGATGCGAGCTTCAGGCTCGCCCGCGAAAGCGCCGGCTGGCAGCCGCCGAGCGGCATTTCGCTGGAGGTCAAGGAAGGCGAGATCGTCGGGCTTGCCGGCATCATGGGGGCAGGGCGCACCGAGCTGCTTTCCGCGCTCTACGGCACCGGACTTGCCGGCCGCTGGCAGGGCGAGGTTGCGGTCGGTGGCCGGCCGGTGAAGCTTGCCTCCATCAGCGCGGCGCGCAAGGCCGGCATCGCCTTCGTCACCGACGACCGGCGCGGCAGCGGCCTGATGCTTCGGATGGCAGTGGGCTTGAACCTGGTGATGTCGGTGATCCGGCGCATCTCGCCGGCCGGCCTGATGTCGCCGCGCCGCCAGGCGGAGGCAGTGGGGCAATCCTTCGGCCAGTTCGACATCCGCCCGAAGAACCCGGACATCGCTGTCGGTGCGCTGTCGGGCGGCAACCAGCAGAAGGTGGTGCTGGCGAAGGAAATCCTCGGCAATCCGCGGCTGTTGCTGCTCGACGAACCGACGCGCGGCGTCGATGTCGGCGCCAAAGGCGAAATCTATGCGCGCCTGCGGGCTCTTGCAGCGCAAGGACTGGGCATTCTGGTCGCCTCCAGCGAGATGCCGGAGCTGATCGGCCTCTGCGACCGGATCGTGGTGCTGCGCCGGGGGCGCAATGTGGCGGAATTTATCGGCGGCGTCGACGAGCACACCGTGCTTGCTGCGGCAAACGGCAGGGAGGCCTGATGTCGGACCAGAAGATTTCGGTGGCGGCGAACCCGCCCGCGGCGGCGCCCAAACATCGCGTCGACCCGCTGGCCATCATCGTGCGTTTCCAGAGCCTGATCGGGCTGGTGCTGGTGGCGATCGGCGGCATCATCTTCTCTCCCCGGCGCCATGGCGAGATCCTGTTCCTCAACCCCGACAACATCGCCAACATCGTGCGCGCGGTGTCGGAGACCGGCATCATCGCCATCGGCATGACCTTCGTCATCATCACCGCCGGCATCGATCTCTCGGTCGGCGCGGTTCTTGGCCTTTCCGCGGTGGTGACCGCCACGATGATGATCTCCGGCGGCTTCGGGCTGATCTCCACGATCCTCGCCGTGCTTGCCATGGGCGTCATCTTCGGCGTTGTCCAGGGCACGATTTCCACCCGCTTCCGGCTGGAGCCCTTCATCGTTACCCTTGCCGGTTTGCAGGCGGCGCGGGGTCTCGCGCTGATCGTCTCCGGCAATCAATATATCAACATCTCCTATGGCGACGGACCGGGCCTCGCGCCGCCGGTCTTCGCGGTGCTTGGCGAGCGCCTGTTCGATAACACGGTGCCGGTGGCGACCATCGTCTTCATCATCTTTGCCGCTTTAGCCACGCTGGTGCTCAACACCACGCGCTTCGGGCGTTACGTCTACGCCGTCGGCGGCAACGAGCGCGCCGCACGCATTTCCGGCGTGCCGGTGTCGATGGTGAAGATCTCGGTCTACGCCATCACCGGCTTTGCCTCCGCGCTTGCCGGCATCGTGCACGCCGGCCAGTTCAACTTCGGCAGTGCCAATGACGGCATGGGCTATGAATTGACGGCCATTGCCGCCGTCGTCATCGGCGGCACCAGCCTGTTCGGCGGCGCGGGCTCAATGGTCGGCACCGTTGCCGGCACCATCATGCTCGGCGCGCTCGCCAACATCCTTCAGCTCAACAACATCACCCCCGCCACGCAGTTGCTCGCGACCGCCGCGATCATCGTGCTCGCGGCAGTGCTTCAATCCCTTGTTCGCCGCCGCGAGGGATTGGGACGATAGGAGGCCGGCGGCAGCATTCGGAAAGAGCAACCCCAGGAACCGCAACGAAGGTCTGGCCCCCGGGCCAGACGAGGAGGAGACTGAGCATGAGAACCACACTGAGAGGATCGCGCGTCCTGCGGGCCGCGCTGCTGGCAGGCGCCGGCCTATGCGTGGCCGGAACGGCCCAGGCGGCCGACCCGATGGTGAAGGCCTGCGCCAAGGACGGCCAGTTCGTCATCGGCTTTTCGCAGGCAAACAACGCCGAGCCCTACCGCCAGCACGTCAATGACGAGCTGACGGCGGCCGCCAAGGAGGTGCCGGGCTTCACGCTGCAGATCGCCGACGGCGCCGGCAACGTCAACACGCAGACCTCGCAGGTCGACAATTTCATCACCCAGAAGGTCGACCTCCTCTTGATCTCGCCCTTCGAGGCAGCACCGCTGACGCCCGCCGTGAAGCGCGCCATGGATGCCGGCATTCCGGTGATCGAGCTCGACCGCAAGACGGTGGGCGACCCCGGCAAGGACTACACGGCCTTCATCGGCGGCGACAATTTCAAGATCGCCGAGGAGGCCGGCAAGTTCACGGCCTCGAAACTCTTGCCCGATGGCGGCGAGGCGGCGGTGCTGGAAGGCCTGCCGAGCTCGACCCCGGCGGTGGAGCGCTTGAACGGCTTCAAGGAAGGCGTGAAGGCCAACCCGAAGATCCAGATCGTCGCCGAGCAGGCTGCCGACTGGGTTCCGGATAAAGCCCAGACCGCCTTTTCCGCCATGCTGCAGGCGCACCCCGACATCAAGGTGCTCTATGCCTCGAACGACATGATGGCGGCAGGCGCGCTGCTGGCCGCCAAGGGCGCCGGCAAGGACGTCAAGATCATCGGCACCGACGGCCTGCCGGGCCCGGCAGGCGGCATCGAGGCGGTGGCCAAGGGTGACTGGGCGGCGACCTTCACTTACCCGACCGGCGCCAAGGAAGCGATCGAGATGTCGAAGAAGATCCTGCTCGACTGCGCGACCTCCGTGGATGCAACCGTAACGGTGGACACCACCGCGATCACGCCGGAGAACGCCAAGCAACTGGCCGGAAAATAGGGCAGGGGTCTACCATCGAAGCTTTTGCGACAAGGCCCCGTACGGGGCCTTGTTTTTGTTTTCAGGCCCGGGCGCCGTGCTCTCATCGGTATCGCTGCGCCGCGAATCTGTGTTAAGCCGCCGTTCCACCAAATTAAGGAACTACACAAGTGAGTGAACCGACCGTGGCCCAGGCGACCGAGAACATCTATGCCTCGCTCAAGGCGGACAATGCCGACATCGACGCGCATATCGCGACGCTCAAGGTGGCGCTGGCACGCGAAGGAATGAAACAGGCGGTGTTCGATCCAGCCAAGTTGGCGCACAACAACCGCGCGGGCCGCAAGTTGATGCAGGCTTATTTTCGGCAGCGCGGCGTGACCGTTGCGTTTTCGAGCTAGAGCAATTCCAGGAACGTGTGAGCGGTTTTCCGTCCGGAATTGCGTAAAAATAAGGAGATAGGGCGTTTCGCAGTTTCCGTGAAACGGTGAAACGCAGTAGTGGAGCTGTGCGCCGACCGGGCGCAAAGGATGTTGCGATAAGGCCCCGCAAGGGGCCTTTTTTTGTTTTTCGGCTTCGTCGCGGCCTCGCGTGGCTAACCACGGGGCAATCGCATATGGCAGCGCTGCCCGCTCCGTCTCGGCGCTGCGCGCCGTGCCACCTCTCCGCCATTTCATGGGAGCGAGGAAACGCCAACCACTGACATCTCAACCTTGGAAAGCCTGGGTAAGTCGCCCTGGGCGAAGCTGGGGAAGAGGTGGCGCGGCGAAGCCGAGACAGGCCAGGCTTGCGCTGGTCAAACTCAATTGCACGTCGCCGCGGTCTTCAACGCCTCCGCTCGGGAAGCTGCGGGCAAGGCGGCGATCCGTCGAACGGAAGCATAGAATCTGGGATAGTCGGCTGAGCACAAGTCGAACAAGTGAAGGAACGCCGGAACCTGCTCGCCGTAGACAGCAGTCGCGGCGAGCTTTGCGTTGTTGATCGGGCTATCGAACCAGGCGTCGTATCCGCGGTATCCGGCCCAGCGCTTGTCGCGCAGGTGCCGGTAGCGCATCCGCAGCCTGTCGATTGCGGCGTCTTTGGCGGCCGCCATCTGCTCCGGGCTACGCGGACTGCCATAGACCTGCCTCAACTCGTCCCGGGTTTTCGCTATCAGCTCGAGAAAATCGGCGCTGCGTATGCGATTGGCTTCGTAGCGGCGCAGTCCGGCGCGGTTGCCGGTGGCGCGAAGCCATTTTCTGGCGCCGCTGGTTTCGACCGAAACCGCGAAAGCCTCGTTGAAGGCGGAGTCGTTATTCACATAGATTTTCTGATGCGCCAGTTCATGAAAGACAAGGGTGGCGATGTAGGTGTCGTCGTGCCGGAGCATGGTGCTGAGCAACGGATCGCTGAACCAGCCCAGCGTGGAATATGCGGTGACGCCTGAGACGTAAACGTCCAGCCCTTGTCGCTGCAGTTCGGCAGCGCTTTCAGTCGCGGATTTCCGTGAAAAGTAACCCCGGTAGGGAACGCAGCCGAAAACCGGAAAACACCATGTCACCGGCGCGAGCGAAAATTGCGGCGCGGCAAAAACGGCATAGGTCACATTGTCCCGGCCGATGTCGACATAGCTGCGGTAGCTGCTGTTGTCGGGCAGCGCCAGTTCATCGGTGGCAAAGCGGCGTATGGCGGCGGCCGACGCCAACTTGGCGCGCAATGGCTTTGGCGTCGAAGGATCGCGGATCAGCTTCCCGACATTCCTGCGCGCCGCCATGATCTCGACATGGCCCTCCAGCGACTGCGCGTAATAGGAAATGCTGGTGCACCCGGCCACGGCGAACGTCATGACCAGCGCCGCAAGCAATCGAAACACGCCCGTCACAGCTTGCCCCCGCTTGCTCGTCGCCGCATTGAGCAAATGTCCCATTTGCCCCCCGTCTCAAACAGGCCGGCCAATTTTCGTCAAGACCTCGAAGGTGTGGGATTGGGCTTTGGCGGGATTGGCGATGCGGCCGTACGCCTATGAATCTGCGGATGGCGCCTTGTTTTGTTTTTGGGGCTGCCGCGGACCCTCGGCGAAATCCCAATTGCCAGGAACTGGAAGGAACAGGCTCTTCCAGCCAGGTGGATGAGGCCACCAGGGAGTGACAAGGCGCACGGCGCGTGCATTGTTTGCGCGGCGACCGACATCGACCTGGGAGAAGAGCCTTGACCGAGCTTGCAACCATCCTGTCCATCCTTGGCGTTTTCCTGCTGGGAGCGATGAGCCCCGGGCCGAGCTTCGTCGTCGTCTCGCGCATCGCGGTGGCCGGCGAGCGCGCCGACGGCCTGGCGGCGGCGATCGGCATGGGCATCGGCGGCTTCATCTTCGCCACCATCGCCATGGCCGGCCTGACGGCGCTGCTCGTCCAGGTCGCCTGGCTGGACATTGTCCTGCGCATCGCCGGCGGCGCCTATTTGTTGTGGATCGGCATCAAGATCTGGCGCGGCGCGAATGAGCCGATCGAGATCGCCAGCGATGCATCGGCGCGCGCCGGCTCGTTCTGGCGGGCGCTGCGCCGCGCGCTTCTGGTGCAGCTCGCCAATCCCAAGACCGCTATCTTCTACGCCTCGATGTTCGCGGCCATGCTGCCGGCATCGCCGCCGCTCTGGATGCTCTTCGTGCTGCCGCCGCTGCTCTTCCTCAACGAATTCGCCTGGTACGCCATCGTCGCCTTCGCCTTTTCCGCCAGCCGGCCGCGCGCGGCCTATCTCGGCACCAAGCACTGGATCGACCGCGCCGCCGGCGCCGTCGTCGGCGCGCTCGGCCTGAAGCTGATGTGGGAAGGCATGGCCGCCGCGCGCCGCGGCTTCGCCGGATGAGGTGAGGTCTGGAATCGCGGCCATTCGCGACTGTCCGACCGGTCGGATGACCTGGCTCGGAGCGATGCATCCGCGTGCGCGGTGAAACCTTCTGAATTTTAAGCCGTTGTCGGCTGATGTCAGAGGCTGAATTCAAACCGAAACCGACCGACGCCGCCAAACCGCGCGATGCCCGCAAGGCGCGCGAAGAGACGTCGCGCCAAGACGAAGCACGCGAACCGAAGCGGCGCCCGGAAGAGTCGACCTCACCAAGGAAATCGGGCCCAAAGAAGCCAAGCGCAGGGAAAACAAGTGGCGAGAGGGAGCCGCCCGCCGAAGCCGTGCCCGAGGTCAACGGCCAGGCCGCGCCGCCCCCGCCCGAGTCCGTCGAGCCGGATCCCGAGCTGACGCCGCAAGCGGCCGAGCAGGCGCGCAAGAAATACCTTCTGCGGCGTTTCTGGATCAGCGGGCGAGGCTATTGGGGCCAGCACGGCGACCGGCTCGCCTGGCCGTTCACGGTTCTGCTGCTGGTTCTGATCGTCGTCAATGTCGGCTTCCAGTACGGCATCAACGTCTGGAACCGCGCCTTCTTCGACGCCATCGAGCAGCGCAACGTCCGCACCGTCTATATGCTGAGCGCTATTTTCCTGCCGCTGGTGGCCGGAAGCGCCAGCCTGGTCGTCGCGCAGGTTTACCTGCGTATGACGATCCAGCGCCGCTGGCGCTCCTGGCTCACCACCGGCGTCATCGCGCGCTGGCTGGCCCACGGCCGCTACTATCAGCTGAACCTCGTCGCTGGCGACCACACCAATCCCGAAGCCCGTCTGACGGAAGATTTGCGGATCGCCACCGACGCGCCCGTCGATTTCATTTCCGGCGTGCTCAACGCCTTCCTGTCGGCCTCGACCTTCATCGTGGTGCTGTGGACGATCGGCGGTGCGCTGACCTTGCCGTTCGGCGGCGCGAGCGTAACCATTCCCGGCTTCCTCGTCGTCACCGCGGTCATCTATGCCGCCATCACCTCAACCTCGATGGTGGTCATCGGCCGCCATTTCGTGCGGCTCTCCGAGGTGAAGAACCAGGCCGAAGCCGAATTCCGCTACGTGCTGACGCGTGTGCGCGAGAACGGCGAGAGCATCGCGCTCCTCGGCGGCGAGGAGGAGGAGCGCAGCGGCATCGACAGGACTTTCGGCCATGTGCTGAGGCAATGGGCGCTGCTGACGGGACAGCACATGCGCACGGCGGTGGTGTCGCAGGGGGCGAGCCTGTTCGCGCCGGTGGTGCCGGTGCTTTTGTGCGCGCCGAAATTCCTCGAAGGCTCGATGTCGCTTGGCGAGGTCATGCAGGCCGCGTCTGCCTTCGCCATCGTGCAGGGCGCGTTCGGCTGGCTGGTCGACAACTATCCTCGCCTTGCCGACTGGAACGCCTCGGCGCGCCGCATCGCCTCGCTGATGATGTCGCTCGACGGGCTGGAGCGCGCCGAACGGAGCGAGGCCTTCGGCCGCATCAGGCATGGCAAGACGGAAAACGGTGCGATGCTCTCGCTCGACGATCTCTCCGTTACGCTCAACGACGGCACCGGCGTGGTCAAGGAGACCGAGGTCGAGATCGAGCCGGGCGAGCGCGTGCTGGTGGCCGGCGAATCCGGTACCGGCAAGTCGACGCTGGTGCGGGCGATCGCGGGCCTGTGGCCTTGGGGCGGTGGCAGCGTCAATTTCCACGCCGACAGGCGGCTGTTCATGCTACCGCAGCGCCCCTACATCCCCACCGGCACGCTGCGCCGCGCGGTCGCCTATCCCGCCTCCGCCGACAACTGGGCGGTCAAGAAGATCAATGCAGCCCTCGACAAGGTCGGCCTCGCATACCTGAAAGACCGGCTGGAGGAAGACGCGCCCTGGGACCAGACGCTCTCCGGCGGCGAAAAGCAGCGCCTCGCTTTCGCGCGCCTGCTTCTGCATTGCCCCGACATCGTCGTGCTGGACGAAGCGACCTCGGCGCTCGACGAGAAGAGCCAGGACAGGATGATGCAGACGGTGATCCGCGCCTTGCCCAAGGTGACCATCATCAGCGTCGCCCACCGCGCCGAGCTGGAAGCGTTTCACAGCCGCAAGATCACCCTCGAGCGGCGCGAGGGCGGGGCGAAGCTGGTCAGCGACGTGGAGCTTATTCCGCGCAGGAGGACGCGGGGCCTGGTCGCGCGGGCTCTGTGGGGGAGCGGGCGGCGGCGCCGAGGGCCAGGGTGAGGGGACGGCGCGATCTACTCGGCCGCAGACACGACCGCACATTAGGCAAAACCAATTTGCAAGTTACCCCTTAACGGCGCGGTGGGCGAGCTCAACACATGCCATGGCCGCCCACGTCGGATCGATAATCACAAAGTTAAAAGGTGACGGTCCCCTAAGCCTTTTGCGGTACTTGGCGTTGCCGAGATAGTGCTTTTCTATCATGGGTCTTTGGTGCGGCATCCAGCCGCCGAGCACGGGTTTACGGATCGTAGATGGCGGTGAGGGGCGCGCAGCCGGTGGGGTTCAGTGATGAACCATGTACAGGGCACCCAGTCAGCATGCATCCATCGTGACTCCACCTTCATTGGGCGACGGGTTTCCAGTTCACTCCTTGGAATGCGCGGCAGGGGCTGCACCTCCGCGCTTTGTCTCATTTCGCTATGCCTCATTCTGCTGCTGGGACTTCCGGCGAGGAGCCAGTCGACGGTTGACGACATACTAGGCCCAGGAGACAGGATCGAACTGCACGTTTGGCACTGGACCGCGCTGCGCGGCGGCGTTGTGGAGGGGTTGCAGCTCAACCGAGACTTCGGCATCGACTCGACCGGCAGGCTTGATCTTCCAAATATCGGGAGCATTGCCGCTGCAGGCCTGCGTACGGACGAATTGGCAAAGATGATTGCCGATCGCCTGCAAGCCAGGAGTGGCCTGTCCGAGCGGCCGGAGACGATCGTCCAGCGCATCCTTAAACCGGCCGCGGAAACGACAGGTTCCGTGGGATCCCAAGGCGAGCAAGCAGCGTCCGCAGATATGGCGCCCACGGCGCCAGGAGCACCCGAGCAAGCTGCGCAGACGTGGCCTGGCGAGCATGAGCAGGCTTTGCGCCGCGAATTGGCGGCGGCACGAGCGGCGCTGGACGTCATGCAGCGCAACGCGCGCGACGCAAGCGCCGAGGCGCATGCAGTGGCCGACAAGGCGGCCAAACAGGCACAAGACCTGCAAAAGCAGCGGCAGAAAGCCAAAGCGCTCGCGCTCGATCTGGAGGCGGCGCGGCGCGTTATCGAAGGCTTCAAGGCCAGGGCCATTGTCTGGGACAATGAAAAGGCCGCCATGCTTAAAGCGGGTCGCTCGGCAGAGGCCTCTCAGGTTGCTGTTCAGCGAGCGCTTGATGAGGAGCGGCACAGGGCTGAGCTCCTTGAACAGCAACTCGCCGCGTCCCGCCGGGCCGCCGAGGATCTGAAGACAGGCGCAGCTCAGGCCGCGATCGAGCAGGCCGACGCCATAAAGGACCGCCAGGCGGCCGAGGCCGCATTGAAGCAGACCGGCGAGGCGCTGGCGCTGGAACGCCGAAGGGCGGATGCCGCCGCGCGGGATCTCGACAGCGTGCGCAAGGAACGCGACGCGTCAAGAGAGGCCGCGGCAGCGTTGAGCGCGGCGTTGGAACAAGAGCGCGAAAGATCTATCGGCCTGGCCCGCAGCCTCAATGCAGCGCGGCAGGCAACTGGCATCGTCAAGGCGGAGCATCGCCCGGTGAGCATGAAGCGCATACCCAAAGCGACTGTCCCCGCAAGGCGGCATGCAAGCATGTCGGAGCGCTCCGCGTCTGCGAATAGGGCGCCGGACAGGCAGAGGGTTAAGCTGCAAAAGTCGCCGCAACCCGATCTGTTGGCGACCATAGCTCTTCCCGCCGCCTTGCTGCCGACGCGACCACTGAAGCAGGACCCGTGAAGAGCAGCGACCCGCAACGATACCGCGGGGAGGTATGGCCATGAAGAAATACGTCGCAGCTGCCTTGGTGATCGGGATCACGATCGGACCTGCCTCGGCTGTCGACGTCGGCGTAGGCGGCACGGTTGGCGGTGTCGGGGCCAGCGCTGGATTGAGCGCCGGTTCGCAAGGCGTGTCGGCGGGGGTGGGCGCGAGCGCCGACGGTGTCGGTGGCGCAAACGCTGGCGCATCGGCCAGCGGCGGCGGATCACCCGGCGCCAGTGCCGGCGGCAAAATGGGCGGCAAAGGCGCGGGCGTGTCTGCGGGCGCCCGTGTGGGCGACCATCCTTCCGCCCAAAGAGGACGGGCTCATTCTGCCCGGCGCCCGGCCGCAGTCACGACAGCCCCCGCTTTTGCCAGGACCGCGGCACAATCCATCACTCTGCCTCCCGCGCTGCGGCCTTCCGGCAACGGTAACCTCCGGCGGCTCGCCGAGGGGCATCCGTTTGCGGTCCTGTCACCTCTGAAAGCGATACCCGGCACGCCGGCTGCCGTGGTGCGCGCCTGTCACGCGGCGATAATGAACGCCGCGAAGCCCCTTGGCGCCGTGCGTGTGTACGCGGCAAGCGCAGGTCCCGCGCGTCGAGCTCAAAGCGGACTCAACGCCCCGATCGCGGTGCGCATAGACTATGAAAGGCAAGGCGGCATTGAAGTCAGGCAGGCGCGTGTCGACTGTCGCCTCAATGCGGCGGGGACGGTCACCGCGGTGATTTAGCGCGCAAGGGACATCGGCCCCAATCTCGGCTATTTGGTCTTCTCGAAAAAAGGCACCGCATAGGCCGCGTTTCCGCGGCCGCGGACAGGCAATCGCAGATGCTACTCTCCCGCTCCGTCTCGGCGCTGCGCGCCGATCCACCTCTCCCCCATTTCATGGGGGAGAGGAAACGCCAACCGCCGAGGCCGCGCCCCGGGAAAGCTTGGGTTCCTCGCCCCCACAACGTTGGGGGACGAGGTGGCTCGGCGAAGCCGAGACGGAGCGGGGGCTGGCGCTGCCGTGGCGCGATTGCCTTCCTGAACCGCGGGGGACCGGTTGCAGACAAGGCGCCTGCACCTCGGCTACAGTTCCGCCGGGTGCAAAAATCATCGAAAGGGAGCATCGCGATGAACGAAGTCAGGCCGATCGCCGAGATCGCCAGCTATCACGCCCATATCTACTACGCCGGGCCGGCCGAGCGGCACCATGCCGAATGGCTGCGCCTGCGCATCGGCGAACGTTTCCGCGTGCGCCTGGGCAACTGGCGCGACGAGCCGGTCGGCCCGCATCAGCAGGCGATGTACCAGGTCTCGTTCGCAACCGAGCTTTTCGCCTCGCTCGTGCCGTGGCTGATGCTGAACCACGGCGGCCTGAGCATCCTCATCCACCCCAACACCACCAACCCCAAGCGCGACCACCTGGTCGACCCGATCTGGATCGGCCGGCCGCTGGGCGTGAACGGCGAGGTGCTTGGCGACGAGGATGAGGCGGAAGAGGCGCTGGAGGTGAATACGGAGCCGACGCTGGGGGCGTAGGGCGGGCAGCTTTCACCGCCACTAGCTTCGACCTGCCGCGGTCATGACTTCAGCTCCCAAGCCCAGAGTGCCAGGTCCAGAGGTCCCGATGCCCGGTCAAGAGAGCCTCGAAACATGGGCGAACATGGCCCGCGGCAGTCGCCGACGGCGCAGTCGGCACCGGCGGCGGCCACGGTCTCGCGAGTGGCGATGGCGACCGCCGGCAACGGCCGCCAGTCCCCGCCGGCTTAGGGCCTTGGTCTGGCACAAATCTGCGACGGAACCGTGCTAGGATGGCCGCCGCGCGGCGCGACTTGTCATGCTTCAAAGCGGTCAGGAACGATTGTCATGCTCAATCCGATCTCCATCATGGCCAACCGGCTCGGCGACTATCTGTCGGAACTCTATCTGCAGTATTTCTCGCATCGCAATCCGGAATATGCGAGCTACCTGGGCGGGGCGGCGCGCCTTGTGTTGGAGCGCATCGGCAGTTCGAACGCGCTCTACCACAACATCGAGCACACGCTGATGGTCACGCTCGCCGGCCAGCAGATCATCCGCGGCCGGCTGCTTTCGGAAGCCCTGACCCCTGATGACTGGCTGCATTATACCTGCGCGCTGCTTGTCCACGACATCGGCATGGTGCACGGCGTGTGCGAGGGCGACACCGACGAGAGCTTCGTCATCAACGAGGCGGGCGACCGCTGCACGCCGCCGCGCGGCGCCTCCGACGCGGTGCTTGGGCCCTATCATGTCGACCGCGCCAAGATGTATGTGCGCCAGCGTTTCAAGTCCTCGAAGTTCATCGACGAGGAGCGCATTGTCGCGGCGATCGAGATGACGCGCTTTCCGGTCCCGAACGATCCGGCCTACCACGTCACCAACACCGAACCGGCGCTGGTCAGGGCCGCGGACCTGATCGGCCAGCTCGCCGATCCCTTCTACCACCGCAAGCTGACGGCGCTGTTTGCCGAGTTCTCCGAGATCGGCATGGTGGAAAAGCTCGGCTGCAGGACCGCTGCCGATCTCGGCGCCATCTTCACCAATTTCTTCACGCTCGAGGTCGAGCCCTATATCGGCGACGCGCTGCGCTATCTGGAGCTGACGACGGAAGGCAAGCAGTGGATCGCCAACCTCCACAGCAACCTGTTCCAGTCCGGGCATCGCCCGGCCAGGATCGGACCATTCCCGGGCGCGTTGCAGCCGGCGAGCCTTTCGGTGGTGACTTAGAGCGTGCGGCATTTGACGAAGTCGCGACGGGCCGGTCGGCCCGCACCGGCAGGCCAGCAGCGCGCGGTCTCGCCGAGGTCACATCAGCTCATTTGGCTAGTGCCAGTTCAACACGCTCCTGAACTCGCTCCTCGATCGCCTTCAGGAAATGGTCGGACGTGGATGTCCATCCAAAGAGTATCTGCACGAGCGCGATAGAGGCATCATGATTGCTCCTTGACGTGTCCCACGCGATGGGCTCGCTGGTGCAATCCGTCAGCAGCATGCAGTGATAATCCCTGAAGAAAGCATCCCGAATTGTCGATTCCACACATACGCTGGTCGTGCAGCCTGTCACCACGAGGAATTTTATGCCTGCGTTCTTCAGAACAGAATCGAGTTCGGTCTCGTAGAAACCGCTGAACCGTGTTTTGTAGAGGACGACATCTCCTGCCTCCGGCCTGAGGTCGCTGACGATATCTGTTCCCCAGGTGTCGCGGATCAGAATCCGACATTCGCTGCCATCCGGGGCTGTCATGCTCTCATCGACGCGAAAGATCTGGAGATGTCGGGTACGGTTGGGCGCATCCGATTGTTCCAAGGTCCGAAAGGTCAGAAGAATACCCCATCTTCAGATAGACGACCGGCATCCTCAAGTCGCGAGCGGCAGCTATTACGCGGGCAGTAGGGCCGACAGCCCGTTGAATTCCGGAGATATCGATTCCGGCTCTGTCGAACATTCCACCTTTGGAGCCGAAGTCATTCTGCATATCCACGACGAGAACTGCAGCGCGAGATGGATCAACTGAAATAGGTTGAGGCTTCGCGTCGATGACAAGTGGATACATTTTTGTCGTCCCACCAGAGGTGTCGCTATTTTGCGCCCTTGCTATACTCATCCGCCACCTAAATCGCGTCAACAAGGTTTACACCCCTGCTTGGCGGCCTCGGAACAGCGCTTACACTCCTTCGGCCACGTATCGCGATAGATCGTCCCGTCGATCGCGACGGGATGCCGCGATCGATCGGATCGCGGTCCGCGCTACCCCGACCAGTTTGTAACGTGTGCGGTAATCCCCGAATAACCTGTTTAGTAGTATCGCGAATCGACTTTGAAAATTTTGGAGATTCCATTGCTTCGCCGCAGTCTTATTGCCCTTGTCGCGATCGCTCTTACCGCTTGCGTCGCGTCCTCCATCGACCCGCAGAGCAAGGCCTCCATGGGCTCCGTCTACGTGGAGCCTGTGCAGCTGTCGAAAGCCACTGTCTTTGCGCCAAATTCAAGTGAGGCAAATGCAAGTTCCGGGAACGTGCCCGCCACGGTGTCAGAGGCCAGTTCTCGTCTTCAACAGGTCGTGGATACGCGCACCAACCTCCGCGAGCTCATCGAGAGTCAGGCGAAGGAAGACCTCATTAGCAAGGGATATCGCCTGACAGATGCGGCATCGACCGCCTCCGCCAGGCTGAAGATCAACGTCTACCACGCATTGAGCGTACCAGTTGGCGATGGGCGAGGGATTGCAATGACCGTCAGCGCTGAGATGGTTCGTTCGTCGGACGGCAAACGGCTAATGTTCGCCGGCGCCAGCCAAATCAAGGATGCTGAAGCGAAGGGCGTTCGCATGGCACCCTATGCCGAATGGTTCACCAATGACGATTTCCTCGTAGAGCAGTACCGCTTGGTAGCTCGGCTGCTTGCTGCTCAGGCTCTGGCGGGCCTATAGGGAAAAACTCGGTGGAGGCGACGTCCAGCACCGGATCTAACCCGCGCGAAAACTGTGCATGCGAGCGATTGCGAACACCGCTCTGCCTATCCCCCCGCCAGCCGCGGCAGCAGAAAAATCTCCGCCCCCGGCGGCAGTTCCTTCGACCACGTATCGCGATAGATCGTCCCGTCGATTGCGACAGCGATGCCGCGATCGATCAGGGGCTCGAAGGCGGGATACTGTTCCGAAAGTTTCCGGAACAGCTCCCTGATGTCCTTGGCTTCGATGTCGAGCTTGCTCTGGCCTCCGGCGGCAGCGCCGAGCGAACCCCAGAGCGTCACTTCGACCATTAGCGCGAGAACCTCTCCCGTTCGGCCTCGAGCGCGGCGAGAATCCGCGGCGGCGACATCGGGATGTGGCTCATGCGCACACCCACCGCGTTCGACACCGCATTGGCGATCGCCGCCAGCGGCGGCACGATCGAGGTCTCGCCGACGCCGCGCACCCCGTAGGGGTGGTTGGGGTTGGGGATCTCGAGGATCTGCGTGTCGATCATCGGCAGGTCGGAGCATACCGGGATGCGGTAGTCGAGGAAGCCCGGGTTCTGCAGCCGCCCGTCCTTGCCATAGATATACTCCTCGTTGAGGGCCCAGCCGATGCCTTGCGCGGCACCGCCCTGGTACTGGCCCTCGACATAGGTCGGATGCACCGCCTTGCCGGCGTCCTGCACCACCGTGTAGCGGATCACCCTGGTCGAGCCGGTCTCGGGGTCGACCTCGATGTCGCAGATATGGGTGGCGAAGGACACACCCGCGCCGTCGGCGACGAGCTCGCTGTGGCCGGCGATCGGCCCGCCGGTCTTGCCGGACTGCGCCGCGATCTCCTTCAGCGACAGTTTGCCGAGATTGCCGTGCTTCTCGCCCTTGGCGACCGCATGGCCCTTTTCCCACACAACGTCATCGACCGAGATGTCCCATATCTGCGCGGCGCGTTCGCGCAGGATCTTGATCGCGTTGCGGGCGGCCGAGATGGTGGCCATCGAGGAGGAGAAGGTGCCGCGGCTGCCGTCGGTCATGTCGTTGTAACCGAGGGAAGAGGTGTCGGCGACGATCGCCTTGACATGGCCATAGTCGATGCCGAGCTCCTCCGCCGCCACCAGCGACAGCGACGCGCGGGACCCGCCCACATCCACCGTGCCGACGGCCAAAGAGACCGAGCCGTCCATGCCGATGTTGAGATCGGTGCAGGTCTGGCCGCCGAAATTGAACCAGAAGCCGCAGGCCATGCCGCGCCCCTGGTTCGTGCCGAGCGGCGCCTTCATGTGCGGATGGTTCTTTACCGCTTCCAGCGTCGGGCCGATGCCGATCGGGCCGTAGACCGGGCCGTAGGAGGCGCGCGTGCCTTCCTGCGCGGCGTTCTTGATGCGGAAGTCGACCGGGTCGATGCCGATCTCCTTGGCGAGCTCGTCGACCGCACTTTCCACCGCGAAGGCCGCCATGGGTGCGGAGGGCGCGCGATAGGCCGCGGTCTTCGGCCGGTTGACCAGCACCTCGTAGCCGACGGTCTTGACGTTCTCCAGTCTGTAGCAGGCGAAGGCCGTCATGGCGCCGATCTCGGCCCACATGCCGGCATAGGGGCCGCAGCTATAGCGCAGCGTCGCTTCCGCCGCGGTGATGGTGCCGTCCTTTTTGGCGCCGATCTTGACGTCGATCGATGTGGCGCTGGTCGGGCCGGAGGCGCGGAACACCTCGTCGCGGGTCATTACCAGCTTCACCGGCCGTCCAGCCTTGCGCGACAGCGCGAGCGCGACGGGTTCGGCCCAGACATGGGTCTTGCCGCCGAAACCGCCGCCGATCTCGGAGGAGGTGACGCGCAGCTTCGAGGCTTCCAGCCCAAGCAGTTGCGCGCAGTGCTGGCGGTAGACGAAATGCCCTTGCGTGCAGACCCACAGGTCCGCCGTGCCGTCGGGGTTGACGCTCGCCACGCAGGCATGCGGCTCGATATAGCCCTGGTGCGTCTGCTCGGTCTTGAAGGAGCGCTCGATGATCATGTCGGCCTGGGCGAAACCCTGATGGACGTCGCCATGGCCGTATTGCGTGCGCTTGCAGACGTTGGAGGGCTTGACCGGCTTTTCCTCGAGGCCCTCGGTGAAGATGGCGTCGTTGATCAGCGGTGCCGAGTGTTTCATCGCCTCGTCGACATCGGTCACATGCGGCAGCACCTCGTAGTCGACCTCGATCAGCTTCAGCGCCTGCCTGGCGGTGCGGGCGTCGATCGCCGCGACCGCGGCCACCGCGTGGCCGTCATAGAGCGCCTTGGTGCGCGCCATGCAGTTGTCGAGGATGTCGAACATCGCGGCATCGCCGTCGGTCAGGTCCGGCAGGTCGGCCGCGGTGATCACCGCCTTCACGCCGGCGAGCTTTTCCGCCTTCGAGGTGTCGATCTTCCTGATGACGGCGTGCGCATGCGGGCTTCGGAGAACGCGCCCGACCAGCTGTCCGGCCATGTTGAAGTCGGCGCCGTAGCGCGCGCGGCCCGTCACCTTGTCGACGCCGTCGGGGCGGATGGGGCGCGTGCCGACGGAAGAGAAATTGCGTCCGGAATAGCGCGGATCGAAATTCATCTCAGGCTCCCTTCATCACGTTTGCCGCGTCCTGGACGGCGCGCACGATCTTGTCGTAGCCGGTGCAGCGGCAGAGGTTGCCGGCCAGCCCGAAGCGGATTTCCTCCTCGGTGGGCGAGGGGTTCTTCGCCAGAAGGTCCTTGGCCGCGATCAGGAAGCCCGGCGTGCAGATGCCGCATTGCAGGGCGGCATGCTCCAGGAACTTCTGCTGCAGCGGATGCAATTGATCGCCATGCGCCATGCCCTCGATGGTCTCGATCTGGCGGCCTTCGGCCTCCGCGCCCAGCACCAGGCAGGAGCACACCAGCCGGTCGTCGACGATGACGCTGCAGGCGCCGCAGTCGCCGGTTCCGCAGCCTTCCTTTGCGCCGGTCAGCCCCAGCCGGTCGCGCAGCACGTCGAGCAGCGTCTCGTCAGGCTGGCAGAGATACTCGACGTGATCGCCGTTGATTGTCGTTGAAACCGCTACACCGGCCATCACTTGCCTCCTGCACGTTCATAAGCGATTGCTGCGACCCGTCTGGCCAGCACGCCCGCGACTTTCCGTCTGAATTCGATGGTACCCCGTTTGTCGTCGATGGGACGGCAGGCGCCAGCGCAGATTTTTGCCAGCCGCTCAAGCGTGCCTTCATCGAGCTTCGAGCCAATGAGGACTTGGGCAGCTTCCTCGACCAGCAGCACCGTGGGCGCGGCGGCGCCCAGCGTCACGCGGGCCGCCTTGACGACGCCTTTGTCATCGAGCGTCAGGTCCACGCCGGCGCTCACCACGGCGATGTCCATCTCGGTGCGCGGGATGAAGCGCTGATAGGCATCGCCCGCATGCGGCGGGCGCTTGTCGAGCAGGATCGCCTCGATGATCTCGCCCTTGGCCAAAGAGGTCCGGCCAGGCCCGGTCGGCACGCTCTCGACAGGAATGGTGCGCTTGCCGGATGGCCCGGCGACAACCGCCTTGGCGCCGGCGGCCACCAGCGCCGGCACGCTGTCGGCGGCGGGCGAGGCGTTGCAGAGATTGCCGACGATGGTGCAGCGTCCCTGCACCTGCTTGGAGCCGATCAGCTTGGCCGCCTCGACGACGCCGGGCCACGCCTTCTTCAGCGCCGCGTTCTCGCCCAATACGGCGCAGGGGACTGCCGCGCCTATCCTGAAGCCGTCGGCCGCTTCCGTGATTTCGCCTAGACCCTCGATCGCCTTGATGTCGACGATCAGCTCCGGCTCGACAAAGCCGCCCTTCATCCTGACCAGGAGATCGCTGCCTCCGGCAAGAATGGCTGCCGGGCCGGCCGCGCCGGCCAGCAGGCCCACGGCATCTTCCATTGATTGCGGACGTATGTAGCGCATCGTCTCCCCTTGGCTAAGTCGGAAATCTCGGCGACCGTTATAAAGGGTCTCCCTATAATGACCATCCGCTTCCTGCATTGCACCATCCAAGTCAGGCGGACTGGCCCTAATCCTTTCCAGGTTTTTTGGTCCAGGGCGTCAGAGCTGCCCGTTAGCGACGAGCCCGGCCAAGCCTCCAACATAGCGTCTGGCGCGCGAGGGACGCTGCCGCGCTCCGCCGGTGAAGTCTACGCCGGCGCTGCCATCCGCGCCCGCACCAGCGTCGCGGCGGCGTGGCCGGCGGCGGTGATGTAGTCGGGATCGTGATGGATCAGCATGCTGGAAAAGGCGCCGTCCATCAGAAGCACGATCTCGCGAGCCAGCATCTTCGGCTCGCGCACGCCATGGCTTGAAAGCTCGCCCGCCAGCCATTTCTCGAAATTGCTCTTGTGGCGCGAGCCGGCCTTGACCGCCGGGTGGCCGGGCATCGCGGCGAGTTCGGCGGCCGTGCGCAGAAAGCCGCAGCCTTTCCATTTGACGTGCCGCGCCACGCGCGCCAGATGGGTGAAGATCGCCGTGACCTTCTTGTCCGCGCCGCCTTCCGCAGCCTCGAACCAGTCGGCCATCTGCTTGAGGTTGGGCTGGTCGCGGCTGTCGAGATAGGCCGTGATTAGCTCGTCCTTGCTCTTGAAGTGGTAGTAGAGCGTGCGCTTGGTCAGCCCCGCCTTCTCCGCCACGGCATCGACGCTGACGCGGCCGATGCCTTCGGCATAGAACAGCTTCGCCGCCGCGTCGACGAGGCGCTTCCTGGTGGGATTGGTTTTTTCGCTCACCCAGAAAGTATACCGACTGGTGGATATACTAACAAGCCGAAAGCTGATCCCTTGCGGCCGTTCACGCCGGAAAGGAATAGATGATGACCGAGCTTGTGCCGTGCGAGATCCGCGACCGCGTCGCGATGCTGACACTCAACCGCCCCGAAAAACTCAACGCCTTGAGTTTGCCCCGATCGACCGCATGCCTGACGGCGCTTGCCTGGGGCGTCGCGCAGCCTAATTACGTGGGATTGGAGGACACGATATGGAAGGGTTCAGGCCTGAAGACAGCTTTCGCGGCGACGTCGCAAGGCGCTACGACGACGAGTTGCGCGGCGATGAAGAGGAGACGGTTCAATTCCTGAAACAGATCGCGGCCGGACGGGATTGCCTGGAGCTTGCGATCGGCACCGGACGAATTGCATTGCCGCTGGCGGCGACCGGCCTGCGCGTCGATGGCATCGAACTTTCGCCTGACATGATCCAAGTGCTGAGGGCCAAACCGGGCGGATCGGAGGTCGGCGTCGTCAATGGCGACATGACCGCGGCTGATATGGGTCGCCGGTACGGGCTAGTCTATCTGGTGTTCAATTCCATCGGCAACGTGATTACCCAGGATGGCCAGGTCAAATGCTTCGAGAATGCGGCCCGGCACCTCGATGAAGGTGGCGTTTTCCTGCTCGAATGCCGGATTCCCACCGCGCCGAAGCAGGCCGACAACGGGTTCGTCGAAGTCTCTCACCCTGGAACCGCATCGGTCCACATCACCGCGTGCCGGTATGATCCGATTAGTCAGGTGCTGGACCTGTCGCATATCGATATCGGCAACGACATGGTCCGCATGGTTCCGCTCAGGCTCAGGCTGGCGCACCCGCCTGAGTTTGACCTGATGGCGCGATGCGCCGGCCTGGTGCTCGAGCAGCGATATGGTGGCTGGAACCGCGAACCGTTCGATGCCCGCAGTTGGCGCCACATCAGCATCTATCGGAAAAGATAGCGAACGCCGCACCTGGCATTAGCGCGGAGAAGCCGGTGGCGTGCGCCGCCGGCTTCGAAAGTCAGGGCGCGACCTCCACATGACCCTTCATATTGGGGTGGAAGCGGCAGAAATAGTCGACCGCTCGCGCTTGCCCGAGCGTGATCCTGCCCTTCGATTTCGGCGGGATCATCACCTCCCAGCCACCCTTCACCGTCGCGGTGTGGACGAACGCATCCTTGTTCGTCCACTCGATCGTGTCGCCGACCTTTGCTTCGACGCTCGCCGGCGAGAAGACCAGCTTGTCGATTGTCACCTCGATCGTGGCGGCGAGCGCCGGCGAAGCGACGAGCGCCAGCGCCAGCGAGCTGAGCAGCGACAACGCGCTCGCCCTCATTTCAGCGCGCCGGCGACATGTTCGGCATGCTGCTCATGGCCCTGGAAGATCTTCAGCCCTGTCTCCAGCAGGCTCTTCAGCTCGGCATTGCTGGCCGAGGGGATGAGCAGCGTCTCGAGCGCGCCGTTGACCTGTTTGTGATAAGCCACCTCGTTCTCGATATAGGCCTTGTCGAAGGCGGCGCCCTTGAGCTTCGCCAGCTTGGCGCGCTCCTCCTTCGCGGCCTTCGCCAGCGCCTGGCTGGTGGCATTGTCTTCGGGCTTGACGTTCAGCTTCTTCACCAGGGCGAGCGCCTGGCTGTTCACCGCCTCATGGTCGCGCTCCATGTCCTTGGCGAAGTCGACGACCTCCTTGGTCTTGGACGTCTTGATCGCCAGCTTGGCCGCCTCGATGTCGAGCGTGCCGGCCGTGTAGGCGATATGGGCGATCTGCGGATCGGTGGGCTTTTCGGCGGCGCCGGCCAGCGGCGTGGCGCTGACAAGGAGGAAAGCGGCGAGGGCGGCGGTCTGTCGGATAAACATGGCATCTCCTTCGCCCGGCGCAAGGCGTCGGGCTTGTCTGGGTTGACGGCCATTGGATGCGGAAAGGGGCGAAAGGTTTCCGGGAAAGGGTGGCGCTGGGGAGCCGGGCACTGGTCCCGTCGACCTATCAGCCCTCGAACCCCAGCCTCTTCATCACCGCTTGCGTCAACTTTTCACACCGGCGCCCGGCGAAAGGAAAGGCGTCGAGCAGCACCGGGCCGATCTCGTCGTCCAGCGCCTTGCGCACCAGCGCGCGTGCCCGGTGCAGCCTGGTCTTCACGGTTTGCGGCCTGACGTTGAGTAGGTCGGCGGTCTCCTCGATGCTCAGGCCCTCGATGACGCGGGCGACGAACACGGTGCGATAGACATCGGGAAGGCTGTCGGTCGCCCGTTCGACAAGCGCCAGGATCTGTCGCTGCGCCATCGTCCGCTCCGGATCGTCGCCAGGGTTCAAGTCGCTTGGGTTCAGGGGAAACCGGATGATCTCAGCCTCCGGGTTTTCGGGCATCGCCGCCATGCGCTTTTTCTTGCGCAGTCGGCCGAGCGCCTCGTTGATGACGATCCGCGACAGCCAGGTGGCCAAGGAAGCATCGCCGCGAAAGGCGTCGAGGCTGGCGAAGGCGCGCATATAGGCCTCCTGTACGACGTCCTCGGCCTCGGCGTCGTTGCGCACCACGCCGCGCGCGATGCGGTAGAGCCGCTGGTTGTGCGTCTTGATGATTGCGCGGAAGGCGCCCGCTTCCCGAGCGAGCGCGCGGCGCACCAGCGCCATGTCGCTGGCCTCCGCCGCCGAAATCGCGGCGGCCTGCAGTGCGGACTTTCTCATCGCGTCCCGATCTCCCGACAAGTTGCATCCGGCAATTGGATGCGCCCGCCGGCAAAAGGTTCCGGGGTCTTCGGCCGCCGAACCCTATGCTACAGCTTTCAACTGCGGGCTGTCTGCAGTCTGAACGCGCGCCGCCGCCGCGAGGAGATCGGTCTGGGTGATGAGGCCGAGGATGTGCCGCTCGGCATCAATGATCACCACCGCGTGGCTGCGGCCGTCGGTCAGCACCGGCAGCAGGCTTATCGCCGGCGCCTCGGGCGAGGCCGTGCCGGCCTTCGACATCACGTCCTTCACCGTGTCGGTCGCTCCCGTCAGCTCGCGCAGGCCGACCGCGCCGACCAGCTTCGCCTCGGCGTCAACCACCGGCAAGGTGCGGATGTTGTGGTCGAGCAGCTGCTTGCTCGCCTCTTCGGCGGTGGCGTGCTCGGGCACCGAGATCACGTCGCGGGACATGATGTCCTGGCAAAGCAGCGTGCGCTGCGCGCGCACCATCGCCTGCAGCTCGACCTGGCGCAGCAGTCTCTCGATGTCGTCGCGGTCGATGTCGAAGGTCTCGTCGAGCGCCGCAAGCGCGGCATCGACATCCTCGGGCCGGAAGCCAACCCGCTCCGCCGGCGGCCGGTCGGCGGTGCCGTGGCTGTTGGCCACGGGCACATGCACGTGCGGATAGTTGCGGCGCGACAGCTTGTGGAACAGGAAGCCGAGCGTGACCAGTATGATCGAGTTCAGCGCCACCGGCACGAACGGAAAGAGGAAGCCGGCGCTGACCACGGCCGGTCCGCCGAGCACGCCGGTGAGCGCGGCGGCACCGCCCGGCGGATGCAGCGAGCGCGTGAACGACATGGCGGCGATCGCGAGTGCCACCGCCAGCCCGGAGGCGATCACCGGGCTGTGCACGTAATGCGCCACCGTCACGCCGACCAGCGCCGAGATGGTGTTGCCGCCGATGATCGACCAGGGCTGCGCCAGCGGGCTCGACGGCACGGCAAAGAGCAGCACCGCCGACGCGCCCATCGGCGCCACCAGCAGCGCCACATGCGGGCCGCTGCCCATCGCGAGCCCGCTGATCACCCCGGTCAGCGCGATGCCGATGGTGGCGCCGATGCAGGCGGCGAGCCGCTCGCGCAGCGTCGCGCCGGCAAGGATCGGAACGAAGAGACGGAACGCCATGGCAAGTCCTGGAACCTGTGCGAATTTGCGGTGCCCGCAATGCCGCCGAAGCGGCCGATTTGGAAGCCAAACCAATCCGTCTATTCGCGGTTGAAGAGAATATTATTGCGCGTCGCCGTCCGGCGGGATGCCGCCAACGGCCTTCGCTTTGTCAATCGCGCCAATGCCTTGCGGCCGTTCGCGGATCTAGGTTCCGCGGCCCGTTATCCGCGACCCGCTTATTTCGCTTGCTTTGCGTGGACGGTGAAACCCAGCTTGCCGAGCACCTTGACGGCACCGCTCCTGCCGCCCTCGAAGTCGCTCGAACCGAGCCGCTCGCTCGTAGCGAACTCATAGGCCGTGCCGAGGATCGCTTTCGGCGGGTAGAGGCGGTTGCCCGCGACCAGCTCGTAGGTCGTGGTGGGCGCAAAGCCGTGCTCGGCGAAGAAGCGCTCGGGCCCCAGCCGGTCATATTCTTCGATCGCGTGCAGAACGTGGGCGCGGGTCACCCTGTCCCAGTCAATCATGTGTGTAGCCTCAAGGGTTCGATCATCGCATTTCAGATAGATTTCGCTTCGCCGCCGTCCATGCGTACAGTCAGCACCACCGAACTCTTTGCCGGCTGGCGCCGGTGACGATGGCGACGGATTTCGCCATGGGAGTTTGTCCTTGATTCTTCGAGGCGGGATCAGCGCAGGAAGTCGTCGATTGCCGCCGCGATTTCCTTGGCATGCGTCTCCAGCGCAAAATGGCCGGTGTCGAAGAAGCGCACGACCGCCTCGGGGATGTCGCGCTTGAACGCCTCGGCACCTGGCGGCAGGAAGAATGCATCGTTCCTGCCCCAGGCCGCCAGGAAGGGCGGCTTGTGGGTGCGGAAATAGGCCTGGAAGGCAGGATAGAGCGCGATGTTGCTTTTGTAGTCGCCGAAGAGGTCCAACTGCACCTCATGCGCGCCCGGCCGGGTGAGATAGAAATTGTCGAGCGAATAGCCGTCGGGAGAGACCGCGTTCTCCGGGGCGCCATGCATGTACTGCCACGCGGTCGCCTCGGGCCTCAGGAAGCCGCGCAGCGCCTCGCGATTGGCCCGCGAGGGGTCCTGCCAATAGGCGCGGATCGGATTCCAGCCGTCGCTCAGGCCTTCCTCATAGGCGTTTCCGTTCTGCGAGATGATCGCGGCAATGCGTTCGGGATGCTTCAGCGCCAGACGGAACCCGGTCGGCGCGCCATAGTCGAAGACATAGAGGGCATAGCGATCAAAGCCGACCACCTCGGTGAAACGGTCGATGATGTCGGCGATATGATCAAATGTGTAGGTGAATGTGCGGGCTTCAGGCATGTCGGAGCGGCCGAAGCCCGGCAGGTCCGGCGCGACGATGTGGAAACGGTCGGCAAGCAGGGGAATGAGATCCCGGAACATATGGCTGGAGCTTGCGAAGCCGTGCAGCAAAAGCAGTTTTGGCGCGCCGGGCTTGCCCGCCTCGCGATAGAAGATGCTGAAGCCGTCGACATCGGCCGTGCGGTAGGCAGTCATCTTTCTCTCCTTGTCTATAACCGAAATATTGGCGAGTGAAGGATTATTCTCGGGTGCCGGACTGACCGGCGACGCTATGCCCGCTCGGCCTCGAGGATGATCTCGACGACCGCATCCGGCGCGCGCCTTTCGATGACATTGCCGCTTCCTTCCGTATCGGGGTCGCTTTGGTCGATAACCTAATTATCCGATACAGAACGGTTATGATTGAAGAAGGTAACTTGTAAACCGTATTTAAACCGGTTATCACAGACTCGTGTTCATGGATGGATGCCCCGCGGCGGACTGCTGCCAGCGTCAGATTGGAGTTGCGATGGACCGCTCACCTGCGCTTTTCGTCGGCGACGCGCTTGGCCTGGATTTCCTCAATTCGATTGCGACGCCCGTCGATACGCCTGTCGACTGGTTGGACGGCGGCGAAGGCTTGCTGGACTGGCTGCGGCAGGCGCGGCTCGTGCCGGCCGAGGTGCTGGAAACTGTCCGAAGAAACGCGCTGCCGGGGGAACTCGACAAGGTCGCCGATCAGGCAAGGCATCTCAGGGAATGGTTCAGAGGCTTTGTCCGCGAGCACAAGGGGCGGGCTCTGGCTGCGGCGGACCTGGCGGAATTGGAGCCGCTCAATCGCTTGCTCGAGCGCGATGAGACGTCGAGCCGGATCACCGCGGTGCACGGTGGCAAAGTCGTGCCATTTGCACTTCAGCCGGTTCGCAGGTGGCGGACGCCCGAGTCCCTCTTGCTGCCGGTCGGGGAGGCTCTGGCCGAGCTTGTCTGCATCGAGGACTTCTCGCATGTGAAGGCCTGCGAGGGTCCGGCCTGCACGCTGCTCTTTGTCGACCATACGCGCGGGCACAGGCGCCGCTGGTGTAGCATGGCGCTATGCGGCAACCGGGCAAAGCAGGCTGCCCACCGGCATCGCCTGAAGGAACATCATCATTAGGCAGGTCGTCCCCGCCGGTTCGGGCCGTTACTCGGCGGCCGCTGCAGCTTCGAGCCCGCGCAAAATGTCGGCCTTGAGGTCCTCGACATCTTCCAGCCCGATCTGCAGGCGGATCAGCGGCCCTTGATAGGAACCCTTGGCGATGGTGCGGTCGCCGAGGAAGACCGGCACGGCAAGGCTCTCATAGCCGCCCCAGGAATAGCCGAGGCCGAAGATCGTCAGCGCATCGAGGAAGGCGTGCTGCGCCTTCTGCCCGCCGCCCTTGAGCACGATCGAGAAGACGCCGCTCGAGCCGCAGAAGTCGCGCTTCCACAGCTGATGGTCGGGGTGGCTTTCCAGCGCCGGATGCAGCACCTGCGCCACGCCCGGCTGCTCCTCCAGCCAGCGCGCGATTTCAAGCGCGCTCTTCTGGTGATGCTCGAGCCTGACCCCCATGGTGCGCAGGCCGCGCAGCACCTGGTAGACGTCGTCGGGCCCGGAACAGCAGCCCAGCGTGCAGAACCCTTCATAGAGCCGCTTCCAATGCGCTTCATTGGCCGAGACCGTGCCGAGCAGCACATCGGAGTGGCCGGCCGGATATTTCGTCGCCGCATGGATCGAGATGTCGACGCCGTGGTCGAGCGGCTTGAAGTAGAGCGGCGTCGCCCAGGTGTTGTCCATCATGACAATGGCGCCCGCGGCATGCGCCGCCTTCACGATGGCGGGGATGTCCTGCACCTCATAGGTGTTCGATCCCGGCGATTCGGTGAACACCACCTTTGTGTTGGGCTTGATTAGCGAGGCGATGCCGGCGCCGACGCGGGGGTCGTAATATTCGATCTCGACGCCGAGGCGCTTCAGCATTGTGTCGGCGAAATTCCGCGTCGGGTGATAGACGGAATCGACGATCAGCAGATGGTCGCCGGCCGAGACGAAGGTAAGCAAGGGAATCGTCACCGCAGCCAGGCCGGACGGCACGGCGATTGTGCCGGCCGAGCCTTCGAGTGCGTCGACGGCGAGCGTGAGCGCATCCATCGTCGGCGTGCCGCGCGTTCCGTAGGTGTATTTCTGGCTGCGCGAGGCCATCGAGGCGGCGTCGGGATAGAGCACCGTCGAGCCATGCACCACCGGCGGATTGACGAAACCGAAATAGTCGCGCGGGTTGTTGCCGGAATGGGCAAGCTGCGTGTTGATGCCGATCTTGCTGCCGTCTGTCGCCATGGTTCGTCGCTCGTCGAGATGTGTCAGGAGCCCAGCCATAGAGCGGTGGACCTGGCCGCGCAACCGCTCCGAATCCGCCAAGCGGCGGTGTTTGGATGGGCCAAATAAGAGGATTGCCGCCCTTATCGTTTGCGCGCCCATTGGCGCTTCCGGCGGATATCTGCCGAACGCAGCCGGTGCGCCTTGCCCCGCCATGAATCGCGCCAGTCCTTCCATCGCCGTCGACAATAGTAATGGCTGGGAATTCTCGTAATGTTCAAAATTTCCGGGGGTTGGGACTTGCCGGTTCCGGTTGCAGCTCTTGACCAATTCGCGGGCGCTTTTGTCTGCAATTCAGGCATTTGCGGCAATCGGTTTTCAAACCCGTCGCAATTCGGTCATTTCCCTTGACCTCACAGGAATAATCGCCTTCGATGCGTTTCGTGAATGGGAGGCAGCGCATCGGCTAACGATGCGGGTCCGGGAGCGGACCCAAATGGGAGCTGCATTCACACACGGAAAAAGATCAGGGCTGCCTGGGAAGCAGGGGCGCCTGTAACAGAAAAGGGTCTGTGGGTCATGAAACATATTGCATTGGGTATCCTTGGCGCCGCCGCGCTCGGGTTCACGGCGTCAGCCGCTACGGCCGGCACGCTCGATACCGTGAAGCAGAAGGGCTTCATCCAGTGCGGCGTCTCGACCGGCCTTGCCGGCTTCTCGGCGCCGGACGACAAGGGCGACTGGAAGGGCATCGATGCGGATTTCTGCCGCGCCGTCGCGGCCGCCGTCTTCGGTGACGGCTCCAAGGTCAAGTTCACGCCGCTCAGCGCCAAGGAGCGCTTCACCGCCCTGCAGTCGGGCGAGATCGACATCCTGTCGCGCAACACCACCTGGACGAGCAACCGCGACAGCGCGCTCGGCCTGGATTTCGTCGGCGTCACCTACTATGACGGCCAGGGCTTCATGATCAACGCCAAGAAGCTGCCGGGCGTGAACTCGGCGCTGCAGCTTTCGGGCGCCGCCGTCTGCGTGCAGAGCGGCACCACGACGGAGCTCAACCTCGCCGACTACTTCAAGAAGAACAAGATGGAGTACAATCCCGTCGTGTTCGAGAAGCTGGACGAGGTCAACGCTGCCTACGATTCCGGCCGCTGTGACGCCTACACCACCGACCAGTCCGGCCTGTATGGCATCCGCCTGACGCTCTCCTCGCCGGCCGACCACGTGGTGCTGCCCGAGATCATTTCCAAGGAGCCGCTCGGCCCGGCCGTGCGCCAGGGCGACGACCAGTGGGCCCATATCGCGCGGTGGACGTATTTCGCGCTGCTCAACGCCGAGGAAGCCGGCATCACGCAGGCCAATGTCGACGAGATGAAGTCGTCCACCGACCCGAACATCCAGCGCCTCCTTGGCACTGAGCCCGACGGCAAGTACGGCGCCGATCTCGGCCTCTCCAACGACTGGGTCGTCAACATCATCAAGGCTGTCGGCAACTATGGCGAAATGTTCGAGCGCAATGTCGGCTCGGGCAGCCCGCTCAAGATCGCGCGCGGCATCAACGCTCTGTGGACCAAGGGCGGCCTGCAATATGGTCCGCCGGTTCGCTGATTGAAACGTGATCCGGGGGGCAGACAGTCTGCCTCCCGGCTTCTCTTTCCAGGGGATCGTTCATGGCTTCGCAGGAAATCCTTCGTGAGGAGCCGAGTCGCGGCTCCTTCATCAATGACCCGAAAATACGCGCCCTGTTCTTTCAGACGCTGGTGGTGATCCTCCTGTTCGGCTCGGTCTGGTGGATCGTCCATAACGTTATCGAGAACCTCCAGCGCCTTCACATCGCTTCCGGCTTCGGCTTCCTGAGGGGCAGGGCCGGCTTCGACATCTCGGACACGCCGATCGCCTACACCTCCGATTCGACCTACGGCCGTGCCATCCTCGTAGGCCTCGTCAACACGATCATCGTGGCCATCGCCGGCATCATCACCGCGACCATCATCGGGTTCGTCATCGGCGTCGGCCGCCTGTCTCATAACTGGCTGATCCGCAAGATTTGCACGGTCTACGTGGAAATCTTCCGCAACATCCCGCCGCTGCTGGTCATCTTCTTCTGGTATTCGGGCGTGCTCGCGGTGCTGCCGCCGCCGCGCGAGAGCTATCACCTGCCGTTCGGTTCGTTCCTTAACCAGCGCGGCTTCTACTTCCCGAGCGCCGTCTGGGGCGACGGCTCCTGGCTAATTCTGGTCGCTTTCGTGGTGGCGCTCGCCATGGCGTGGTTCGTCGCGCACCGGGCGCGCCAGCGGCAGATGGCGACCGGTCAGCAGTTTCCGGTGTTGTGGACATCGGTCGCGCTGATCGTCGGTCTGCCCGTGCTCGCCTTCCTGCTTGCCGGCATGCCGCTCACATTCGATTTCCCGAAGCAGTCGACCTTCAATCTCACCGGCGGCTTCCAGGTCAAACCCGAATTCCTGTCGCTCTACCTGGCTTTGTCCTGCTACACGGCGGCCTTCATCGCCGAGATCGTGCGCGCCGGTATCAAAGGCGTCAGCAAAGGCCAGAGCGAGGCCGCGGGCGCGCTTGGCCTGCGTTCCGGTCCGATCCTGCGCCTGGTGGTGATCCCGCAGGCGATGCGCATCATCATCCCGCCGCTGACCAGCCAGTATCTGAACCTGACCAAGAACTCGTCGCTGGCGATCGCCATCGGCTATCCCGATCTCACCGCCGTCGCTGGCACGGTGCTCAACCAGACGGGGCAGGCGGTCGAGGGCGTGTTCATCATGATGATCGCCTATTTGGTGCTGAGCCTCATCACCTCCGCGGTGATGAACGTCGTCAACGCCAGAATGGCGCTGGTGGAGAGGTAGAGCCATGCAGGAGCACGACTTGTCCTGGGTGCGCACCGAGATGGCGCTGGCGCAGCCGGCGCCGCCCACCGAACGCGGCGCCTATGCCTGGGTGCGCAAGAACCTCGTCGGTTCGGTCGGCGATGCCATCCTCACCATCCTCGGCATCGCCATCGTTGCCTGGATCCTGCCGCAGGTCCTCAACTGGGCCTTCATCAACGCGCAGTGGACCGGGCCGGATCGCACGGTTTGCACCACCGCCTCCCAGGGCGGCATTCAGCCCGACGGCTGGACCGGCGCCTGCTGGGCCTTCGTCAACGCCAAGTTCGGTCAATTCATGTTCGGCACCTATCCGGTCGAGGAGCGCTGGCGGCCCATCGTGGTCGCCATCCTGTTCGTGGCGCTTTTGGCGCCGATGCTGATCCCGCGCGTGCCGCGCAAGGGGTTGAACGCCATCCTGCTCTTTCTGGCGCTGCCTGTGGTCGCCTTCTTCCTGCTGACTGGCGGCGTTTTCGGGTTGCCGGCTGTCGAGACGTCACGCTGGGGCGGGCTGCTGGTCACGCTCAGCCTCTCCTTCGTCGGCATCGCGGTGTCGCTGCCGCTCGGCGTGGTCCTGGCGCTCGGCCGACGCTCCAAGATGCCGATCATCAAATGGCTTTGCGTCGTCTTCATCGAAACGGTGCGCGGCATCCCGCTGATCACCGTGCTTTTCTTCGCCAGCGTCATGCTGCCGTTGTTTCTCCCGGCGGGCGTCACTTTCGACAAGTTTCTTAGGGCGCTGATCGGCGTGTCGCTGTTTGCCGCCGCCTATATGGCGGAGGTGGTGCGCGGCGGCCTTCAGGCGATCCCGAAGGGCCAATATGAAGGCGCCGATTCGCTCGGCCTCGGCTATTGGCAGAAGATGGGGCTGATCGTATTGCCGCAGGCCCTGAAGCTGGTCATTCCCGGCATCGTCAACACCTTCATCGGCATGTTCAAGGACACCAGCCTGGTGCTGATCATCTCGATGTTCGACCTGCTCGGCGTGGTCAAGCAGAACTTCGCCGACCCCAACTGGGCGACGCCGCAAACCGCGAAATCCGGTCTTGTCTTCGCGGCCTTCGTGTTCTGGCTGTTCTGCTTCGGCATGTCGCGCTATTCAATGTACACTGAACGCCGGCTCGACACCGGCTACAAACGATAAAAGGGGAATTGGCCATGAGCACCGAAAACGCCGTCAGCGCGGAAGACATCAAGGTCGATGCCAAGAAGATGCATGTCTCGACCACCGATGTCGCCATCGACATCGTCGGCATGCACAAATGGTACGGCGAGTTCCATGTGCTGAAGGACATCAACCTCAAGGTGATGCGCGGCGAGCGCATCGTCATCTGCGGTCCGTCCGGCTCGGGCAAGTCGACCATGATCCGCTGCATCAACCGGCTGGAAGAGCACCAGAAGGGCAAGATCATCGTCGACGGCAAGGAACTCACCAACGATCTGAAGAAGATCGACGAGGTGCGCCGCGAGGTCGGCATGGTGTTCCAGCACTTCAACCTCTTCCCGCACCTCACCATCCTGGAGAACTGCACGCTGGCGCCGATCTGGGTGCGTAAGACGCCCAAGAAGCAAGCCGAGGAGATCGCCATGCATTTCCTCAAGCGCGTCAAGATCCCGGAACAGGCCAACAAATATCCGGGACAGCTCTCCGGCGGCCAGCAGCAGCGCGTGGCGATCGCGCGCTCGCTGTGCATGAACCCGCGCATCATGCTGTTCGACGAGCCGACCTCGGCGCTTGACCCCGAAATGATCAAGGAAGTGCTGGAGACGATGGTCGGCCTCGCCGAAGAAGGAATGACCATGCTTTGCGTCACCCACGAGATGGGCTTTGCCCGCAAGGTCGCCAACCGGGTGATCTTCATGGACCAGGGCCAGATCGTCGAGCAGAACACGCCGGCCGAGTTCTTCGACCATCCGCGCCACGAGCGCACGAAACTGTTCCTGTCGCAGATCCTGCACTGAGCGGATCGGACACCCATTTGCGAAGCCCGGCCGCGAAACGGCCGGGCTTTTCTGTTGTTCGGGGCGATCGACTGGCTCGATTGAACGAGGGCGCCGCATCTTGATGAGAAAGCTCCAGCGTTTCCCGGCCATGCTGGGCGTCGCGGCGGTGCTTGCCGCGATGCTCGGCACGCTGGTGCCGCGTCCGCTCTGGCCGGCGGCTGCCGCGGGTGAGGGCACCCGTCACATACTGGTGCTGAGTAACCCGATCCACACCGACATCGCGATACCGGTCGACGACGGCGTGCGCCGGCGCTTCCATTTCCTCGCCGATGCCGGCCTGCCGGTCGATGCACCGGAGGCGCGCTACGTCGTCTTCGGCTGGGGCGGTCGCGCCTTCTATCTGGAGACGCCGACCTGGTCGGATTTGAAGGCCGCGCCTGTCTTCAAGGCGCTGACGCTCGATGCCTCGGTGATGCATGTCGATGTCGCCGGTGCGATTGCCGAGCCGCACCCGGACGTCGCCGGTTTCGACGTCGACGAGCAGCATTTCTTCGCACTTCTAGACTATATCGCCGCGAGCTTCCGACAGGGCTCGAACGGGCCGATGCTCATCGACAATGCCGGCTATTCCAGCTTCGACCGCTTCTACGAAGCCAAGGGCCATTTCAACGCGCTAGTCGGCTGCAACACCTGGACGGCGGCCGGCTTGCGCGTTGCCGGCCTGCGCACCGGCTGGTGGAACCCGCTGCCGGTGTCGCTGGGGTGGTCGTTGGAGTTGCATAATTGAGAGCTGGCGGCCAGGACGGGAAAACGGCGAGCGCCTCGTTCCTTCGCGCCCCCCTTTGTCCCGCCAGCCTATCCAACTTTCTCGCCCGTCAGACGTCCTACCGTCTCACAACCTTGCTCTCCTCCCACCCATACAGCCAGTCCAGATCCGCCGCGAGCTTCTCCGCCGGCCGCGTCGCCAGCACCAGGTTGCGCGCGATGGCCACCGGACCCCAGGCATGCCACGCCAGCCGGTTGAGCGCGCCGCGCCTGAGCACCGCTTCGACGCGCGGTCGCCTCAGGTTTTCCCAGACGGTGAGGCTTTGCTTCACATCGCCGGGGAAGTCGGCGACCAGATTGGCGAGCATCGAGGCGTCTTCAATTCCCATCGCCGCGCCTTGAGCCGCGAACGGCGTCATGGCATGCGCGGCGTCGCCGATCAGCGCGATTCCCTCCGGCATCGTCCAGCGTCGCTGTTCGACGGTGTGGATCGGAAACGCCGTCCATGGCCCGGCCAAGGCGACAAGCCTCGCCAGTTCGGGCGACGTGCCGCGCATGGCTTTCGCGAGAATTGCGGGATCGGCATGGCCGGACCAGCCTTCGGCGATGCGTTCGCCCTTGGTGAAGGCGGCGAGGTTGAAGGCGCTGCCCTTGCTCACCGCATAGGCGACCATATGGAAGCCGGGATGGAGGAATGTGGTGACGCAGGCGGCGGCGCCGATCGCCGCAAAGGTCTGTCCGGCGGCGCTTTCGGCCGCCACCGTGGCGCGCCAGGCCAACTCGCCGGAGAACCGGCTTCTCGTGAAAGCGGGATCCTTGCCGGCAAGCTGTGACCTGACCGACGACCATACGCCGTCGGCGCCCACCAAAAGGCCTGTGGCAACCTCCGCGCCGCCGCCGTCTCCTTGCGCCGTGACGACGATATTTTGCGGTGCCACCGCGATGCCTGTAACCCGCGCGCCGGTGACAAGCTGGATCTCGGGACGCTCCGCGATCCGCGCCGTCAGGGCCGCTTGCAGGTCGGCGCGATGCGCCACCAGATAGGGCGCGCCCCAACGCCGTTCGCCGGCCTGACCCAGCGGCACGCGCGCCAGCTCGCGCAAGGTTGCGGCGTCCTTCAGCACCACCGCTTCCGGCCTGACCGCGCTCAGCCGCAACCGGTCGAGCGCGCCAAGCCGGCGCAGGATGCGCGTCGCGTTGGGAGAAAGCTGGAGCCCGGCGCCCGCCGCTTCGAGTTGCCTGGCCTGTTCCAGGACCGTGACGGCATGGCCGAGCTCGGCAAAGGCCAATGCCGCGGTCAGCCCGGCGATGCCGGCCCCGGCGATGACGACCTGCCGGGACCGCGCCTCATTCATGGTCTAGCAGTCAACCAGGCGAAGCGGGATCAGGCGGCCTGGTCGATAAAGAGGCAGCCGGCAGGCTCGGTTTCCGTCGCCTTCAGCTTGGCCGAATAGCGGTAGAGCGTCGAGCAATAGGGGCAGACCTTCTCGTTGTCGTCGCCCATGTCGAGGAACACATGCGGATGATCGAAGGGCGGATTGGCGCCGGTGCACATGAATTCCTTCACGCCGATATCGATCGCCGGATGGCCCGCGTCGTTCTGGAAATGGGGAATGGTACCGCCTGCCATCGTCGTCTCCTTCAGTTCGGCCCGTTTGCATCTGGATCATAACCGGGCAGTTTGCAAGATCGATGAAATGAAACTGTCGCAAAAGGCTGGCAGAGGATAAGTTGAGCCGGTTAAACGCATGACCTTGGGAATCGGAGCGATTCCGTGACCGATCATGCGTCACAAAAGCGTGTTAGAGCGTCGATCATGCGCGCCCTGCGGTGTATGGCGCTCAAAGAGAAAGGTTGCGGACGAGGAACCATGAGCGAACTGAGGCCGGTGCAGAGCGAGTTCATCAGCGTCGAGGCGGCGAGCCCCGAGGGCGGCAATCCCGACCGTTTCGTCAATCGCGAATTCTCCTGGCTGCAGTTCAACCGTCGGGTGCTGGAGGAATCGCTGAACGAGCACCATCCGCTGCTCGAGCGTGTCCGCTTCCTGTCTATTTCGGCCGCCAATCTCGACGAGTTCTTCATGGTCCGCGTCGCCGGCCTCGCCGGCCAGGTCCGCGAGGGCATCGCGCTGAAGAGCCCGGACGGCCGCACGCCCGAGCAGCAGCTCGAGCAGTTGCTGCGCGAGGTCGAGCGCCTGCAGGAGGACCAGCAGAAGAGCCTGTCGACGCTGATGGAGCTGCTCAACAAGGAAGGCATCGAAAGCATCACCCGCGATGGCCTGACCAAGGACGAGAAGGCTTGGCTGGAGGAGCATTTCCAGGAGCAGGTTTTCCCGGTGCTGACGCCGCTGTCGATCGATCCGGCGCACCCGTTCCCGTTCATCCCCAATCTCGGTTTCTCGATGGCGCTGCAACTGCGCCACCGCAAGAACGGCGAGGAGATGAGCGCGCTGCTGCGCCTGCCGGTGGCGCTGCGGCGCTTCATCCGACTGCCCGACCGCAAGCATCTTGTGCGCTTCATCCCGCTGGAGGAAGCGGTCGGCCTCTATATCGGCAAGCTTTTCCCGGGATACGAGGTCAAGGGCTCGGGCACGTTCCGCATCATCCGCGACAGCGATATCGAGGTGGAAGAAGAGTCGGAAGACCTCGTGCGCCTGTTCGAGACGGCGCTGAAGCGCCGCCGCCGCGGCTCCGTCATCCGCATCGAATTCGACACGCTGATGCCCGCCGAGCTGCGCGACTTCGTTGCCGGCGAGCTCGGCGTCTCGTCGAGCCGCATCAGCGTGCTCACCGGCCCGCTGGCGCTCAACCAGATTTCCGAGATCGTCGCCATCCCGCGCGACGACCTCAAATTCACGCCCTACAATCCGCGCTTTCCCGAGCGCATCCGCGAGCATGGCGGCGACTGCCTGGCCGCCATCCGCGAGAAGGACATCATCGTCCACCACCCCTACGAATCTTTCGACGTGGTGGTGCAGTTCCTGCGCCAGGCGGCGGCCGATCCGGAAGTCGTCGCCATCAAGCAGACGCTCTACCGCACCTCGAACGACAGCCCGATCGTGCGTGCTCTGATCGACGCGGCCGAGGCCGGCAAGTCGGTCACCGCGCTTGTCGAGCTCAAGGCGCGTTTCGACGAAGAGGCCAATATCCGCTGGGCGCGCGACCTCGAGCGCGCCGGCGTCCAGGTCGTGTTCGGCTTCCTGGAATTGAAGACCCACGCCAAGATGTCGCTGGTGGTGCGCCGCGAGGACGGCAGGCTGCGCAACTACGTGCATCTCGGCACCGGCAACTACCATCCGGTCACCGCGCGCATCTACACCGACCTGTCCTTCTTCACCACCGACCCGACGATCGCGCGCGACGTCGCGCAGGTCTTCAACTTCATCACCGGCTATGCCGAACCGGCCGAGGAGATGCGGCTTGCCGTGTCGCCCTTTACCTTGCGCAACCGCATCCTGAAGCACGTCGGCGAAGAGATCGTCCATGCGCGCGAGGGCCGGCCGGCCCGCATCTGGATGAAGATGAACGCGCTGGTCGACCCGACTATCATCGACGCGCTCTATGACGCCAGCCGTGCCGGCGTCGAGGTCGATCTCGTCGTGCGCGGCATCTGTTGCCTGAGGCCGCAGGTGCCGGGTCTGTCCGAGAACATCAGGGTGAAGTCGATCGTCGGTCGCTTCCTCGAGCACAGCCGTATCTTCTGTTTCGGCAACGGCCACGGGCTGCCGTCCGACGAGGCGATCGTCTATATCTCGTCCGCCGACTTGATGCCGCGCAATCTCGACCGCCGTGTCGAGACGCTGGTGCCGATCACCACTCCAACTGTGCATGAACAGGTGCTTGGCCAGATCATGCTCGGCAACGTCATGGACAACCAGCAAAGTTTCGACGTATTGGCTGACGGCACCTCCCGGCGCGTCGCGCTGGATGAGGGCGAGGAACCGTTCAACGCGCAGGAATATTTCATGACCAATCCGAGCCTTTCCGGACGGGGTGACGCGCTGAAATCGCATGCGCCAAGGCGCATTGCCCAGTTCAAGCGCCGCAAGAAGAACGGCGCCGCGTGATTTCAATTTCCCAGGGCCGGCTCCAGGACCGGCGGCCGCTGTCGATCATCGACATCGGATCGAACTCGATCCGCCTCGTCGTCTATGAGGGCCTGGCGCGCTCGCCGACGCTTTTGTTCAACGAGAAGATGTTGGCCGGCCTCGGCCGCGGCATCGTTTCGACAGGCAAGCTCGATCCCGAGGCGGTGACGCGCTCGATGGAGGAGTTCCGCCGTTTCCGCGCGCTTTCGGATCAAGCCGGCGCCGAGCATATGTATGTGCTGGCAACCGCGGCCGCCCGCGAGGCGGTCAACGGCCCGGATTTCATTCACCGCGCCGAGGATGTGCTGAAGACCGAGATCCGGGTGCTCTCCGGCCGGCAGGAGGCGCATTACTCGGCGCTCGGCGTCATCTCAGGCTTCCACCCGGCCAACGGCATCGCAGGCGACCTTGGCGGCGGCAGCCTGGAACTCATCGACATCAATGGCGAAACGATCGGCGACGGCATCACGCTGCCGCTCGGCGGCCTGCGCCTGCAGGACATGGCGAAGAACTCGCTCGTCCAGGCGCAGAAGATCGCGCGCCAGGAACTGGCGCGGGCGAAGCTCTTGAAGGGCGGGCAGGGCAGGGTCTTCTACGCCGTCGGCGGCACCTGGCGAAATCTCGCCCGGCTGCACATGGAGATGAACAATTATCCGCTCGGCGTCATGCATCATTACGAGATCGCCGCCGACAGCACCCAGACCTTCCTCAGGCAGGTGGCCAAGGGCGAAGTCGAGAAGGTCAAGGGCATCGAAGGCGTTTCCAAGAACCGCCGCTCGCTGCTGCCCTACGGCGCCGTCGTGCTGCAGGAGATCATGGCGGCGATGCAGCCGTCGAAGATCGTTGTCTCGGCGCAGGGCGTGCGCGAAGGCTTCCTCTATTCCCTGCTCGACGCGGCCGAGCAGAGGGCCGATCCGCTAATCTCGGCGGCGGAAGAGCTGGCGCTCCTGCGCTCGCGCTCGGTCCACCACGCGCATGATCTCGTCGAATGGACCGGCAAGGCTTTCAAGGCCTTCGGCATCGATGAGACGGTGGACGAAGCACGCTACCGCCACGCCGCCTGCCTGCTCGCCGATATCGGCTGGCGCGCGCACCCCGAATATCGCGGCCGGCAGTCGCTCAACATCATCGCGCACGCCTCCTTCATCGGCGTCGATCATCCCGGCCGCGCCTATCTGGCTTTGGCCAGCGCCTACCGCCATGACGGCATCTTCAACGACGGCATCGCGCCCGAGATCAAGGCGCTGGCGCCGCCGCGCATCCTCGAGCGCGCTCGCGTGCTGGCTGCGATGATGCGCGTCGTCTACCTGATGACGGCGGCGATGCCCGGCGTGATGCCGAGGCTGAAATGGGAAAACCGCGGCAACGGCGCGCTGGCGCTGGTGCTGCCGGCTTCGCTTTCCGATCTCTATGGCGAGCGCCCGGCCGGCCGCCTGGCGCAACTGGCGCGCATCACCAACCGCCGCCTGGTGCTGGCGGTCGAGGGCGGGCCAAGCGTTTCGGTAAAATAGCGGATCACGTCACCTCGGCGCCGATTCCGAAGCTGCGGCCATCCGCCGACCAGGCGCCGGCGCCGGCCATCGCGAGCGCCAGGAAGCCGCCGGCAATGGCAATGTCCTTCATCAGCATCTGCTGGTGCATGAAAGCGAGCGTGGCGTCGTCGGCGCCTTGGCCGTAATGGCCGATGAAACCGGCGACGATGGAGAAGGCGGCAAGCAGAAGCGCTGCGATCCGCGTCTGGAAGCCGACCAGGATCAGCAGTCCGGCGATCAACTCGAACAGGCCGGTGCCCCAAGCGGCAAGTGTCGGCAGCGGCAGGCCGAGGCCGGCGAAATAGCTGGTCGTGCCGGCGATGTTGGCGAGCGCCTGAAAGCCCGAGGGCACGAACAGCGCGGCAAACAGCAGCCGCGAGATAAGAAGCAGTGCATTGCGAAACATTGCAGCCTCCCTTGCAGGCATTCCTTTCGGAATTGCGCCCGCCTTTGCAGTTTACGCCAGCCGTCGAGAAAACGAAAAAGCGGCGCGGAAAATTCCGCGCCGCTTTTCATTCAGGCCTGGGAGGAAAGGCCGGGAACAATTCCGGGAAACTATTTTCGCCGGGAATTGCGTCAAGCAAAGATCAGCCGCGCTTGGCGTCGATCGAGTAGGCGCCGGCGCCGGAGGAGGCGAGCAGGATGAAGCCGCCGGTGATGGCCAGGTTCTTCAGGAACTGGATCATCTGCATCTGATCGGCCCAGCCGGTGTGAGCAACCAGCCCGGTGGCGATCGTGAAGATGGCGAGCACCCAGGCGGCGATGCGCGTCTGGAAGCCGACGAGAATGGCGAGGCCGCCGAGCAGCTCAATCAGGCCGACGACAACGGCCGTCGCGGTCGGCGCGGGCAGGCCGAGGGCGCCGAAGTAGCCGGCGGTGCCGGAAATGGCGGTGAGCTTGCCGAACCCGGACAGCAGGAAGATGACCGCAAGCAGGATGCGGCCGAGCAGGATGGTGGTGGAATTGTTCGATGCGGCGCCGGCACCGGCGGCGGAAGTGTTGATGGACATGGCGAGTCTCCGAGTGGGTTGAATGTCCAGTCAGATAGACGATGAAGACTGTTCACCAAAGCTGTCTATGCGGCGACACATTGTTCACAGGTTCTATGTTCCTGTGATCGCCCGGTTGGCGCGAAATTGATGTCGCAATGTTCGATGGCGGGAGCAAATTGTCCCGCCGCCAAATGCTTCACAGCCCAAGGATACGAACCAGCGCTTACCCCGGATGCGTCATATCCTCGGGCCGCACCAGCCGGTCGTAGTCGGCTTCGCTGACCAGCCCGGTGGCCAAAGCTTCCTCGCGCAGCGTGGTGCCGTTCTTATGCGCGGTCTTGGCGATCTTGGCGGCGTTGTCGTAGCCGATGGTGGGGGCGAGCGCCGTCACCAGCATCAGCGAACGCTCTAGCGCCGCCTTGATGTTGTCCTCGCGCGCCTCGATGCCAACGACGCAATTGTCGGTGAAGGAGACGGAGGCGTCGGCGAGCAGCTGCACCGACTGCAGGAAGTTGTAGGCCATCAGCGGGTTGTAGACGTTGAGCTCGAAATGGCCCTGGCTGCCGGCGAAGGTGAGCGCGGCGTTGTTGCCGAACACCTGCACGCAGACCTGCGTCAGCGCCTCGCATTGGGTCGGGTTGACCTTGCCAGGCATGATAGAGGAGCCCGGCTCGTTTTCCGGCAGCGACAGCTCGCCAAGACCGGAGCGCGGGCCGGAGCCCAGCAGGCGGATGTCGTTGGCGACCTTGAACAGCGCAGCCGCCGCCGCGTTGATCGCGCCATGCGAGAACACCATGGAATCATGCGCCGCCAACGCCTCGAATTTGTTCGGCGCCGTCACGAAGGAAATGCCGGTGATGGCAGCGATGCGGTCCGCTACCTTTTCCGCAAAACCCACCGGCGCGTTGAGGCCGGTGCCGACCGCGGTGCCGCCCTGCGCCAGCTCCTGCAGGCCTGGCAGCGTCTGCTCGATGCGCTTGATCGAAGACGCGACCTGGGCGGCATAGCCGGAAAACTCCTGGCCGAGCGTCAGCGGGGTGGCGTCTTGCGTGTGGGTGCGGCCGATCTTGATGATGTGGTTGAAGGCGCGGGCCTTGGCGTCGAGCGCCTTGTGCAGGTGATGGAGCGCTGGGATCAGATGATGCGCGACCCGCTCGGCGCAGGCTATGTGCATGGCCGTCGGATAGGTGTCGTTCGACGACTGGCTCATATTGACGTGGTCGTTGGGATGCACCGGCTTCTTGGAGCCCATCACGCCGCCGAGCATCTCGATCGCCCGGTTCGAAATCACCTCGTTGGCGTTCATGTTGGACTGCGTGCCCGAGCCCGTCTGCCAGACGACCAGCGGGAAATGGTCGTTGAGCTTGCCGTCGATCACTTCCTGCGCGGCGTCCACGATCGCCTTGCCGATGGTGGGATCGAGCCGCTTCATCTCCATGTTCACTTCGGCCGCCGCGCGCTTGACGACACCCAGAGCGCGCACGATCGAGGCCGGCTGCTTTTCCCAACCGATCTTGAAATTGCCCAGCGAACGCTGCGCCTGCGCGCCCCAATAGCGGTCGGCCGCCACCTCTATGGGACCGAACGTATCGGTCTCGGTTCTGGTCTTTGCAGCGCTCACGGCAAGTCTCCGGTCTGTCGATTTGCGCAAGGGCGTATCGCGTTGCACAAATGGCATCAAGCGGAGATTGCGGGCGGGCAGGATGCAAATCGTTTGAAGGGCAGCTGATCTCCCCCCTTGTGAGGGAGATGCCCGGCAGGGCAGAGGGGGGCGCGAAGGATCGCGGCGTCTGGAAGGCGAGGTTACGGATCACGCCGGCTCGGGATTGCGCATCAACAATCCTTTCGGCTGCGTTCGAACAGGAGCGGAAGGCTGGCGGGACAGCGCCCCCCTCTGGCCTGCCGGCCATCTCCCCCACAAGGGGGGAGATCAGCCACCCATCGGCGCTCCAACGATATCGATGCCGTTCTCCGCGCACAGCCTTGTCAGCGTCTCAATCATCTCCGGCGTCGGCGCCGCCGCCGGTGGCAGGTCCGGCCGCTCGGCGGGCCGACTTGCCTTGCGCACCATCGTCTCGAAATCCGAACCGCGCGTGACGGTGAGCGTGCGCGCGCCTTCCGGGGATTCGACTTTGAATGTATGCGGCAGGCCTTTCGGCGCGATGACGGTCTCCCCGGCACCGACGATCCGCTCCTGGCCGTTGATCTGGAAACGCATTTGTCCCTCGAGGATGTGGAACACCTCGTCCTCGTTGCGGTGCACATGCAGCGGCGGGGAATCGCCATGGGGCAGGCGATGCTCGATGACGCAGATGCCGTCCTCGCCGTCAGCCGACGACATCTGGATGGCGACGAGCGTGTTGTTGAACCAAAGGAGTTCCTTGCCTGCGATTGCGGTGTTGATCATTGTCATCACTGCTCTTCCTTTGTTGGGTGCGCCGACGAAGCGGCTTCGACGGCGACTTAATCAAGGACGGGCGGGCGGTGGAAATCGAATGATCGTATGGGCTGAATTGATGCGATGAATTTGAAAGCGCTTGATCTCAATCTGGTGAGAGTCCTCGACTCGCTTTTGCGCGAGAAAAGCGTGACGCGCGCGGGCGAGCAGATCGGCCTCAGTCAGCCCGCCGTGAGTGCGGCGCTCAACCGGCTGCGCCATGCGCTCAACGACCAACTCTTCGTGCGCCGCGGCAATGACATGGTGCCGACGCCGCGCGCCGAAAGCCTGGCCGAGCCGGTGCGCGCGGCGCTGCGCGAGATCGAGCGCGCCTTCCAGCCGGCGACGGACTTCGATCCGGCCAGGCTGGAGCGAACCTTCACCTTCATGGGCGCCGATTTCTTCTCCATGCTCCTGATGCCGCCTTTGGCCGCGCGCATCGCGGCGGTTGCGCCTCGCATATCATTCCGCTTTCTGGACAGCGCTATCGGCGACGTCTCGAGGCTGCTGCAGGAGGATCAGATCGACGCGGCGCTGGAACGCCCGCTGGAGGTTGCCGACTGGGTTTCCAGCGTGCCGCTGTTCGGCTCGCCCTTTGCTATCATCGCGGCGAAAGACAACGCCGCGCTTCGCCAAGCGGGCATCGCACAGGGCAAGCAGGTGCCGCTCGACCTGTTCTGCGAATTGCCGCACGCGCTGCGCTCCATCGACGGCTCGATGTCGGGCTTCACCGACGACGCGCTGGGCAGGATGGGCCGGGTGCGTCGCGTCACGCTCGCCTTGCCGCACTTCCAGGCCGTCGCGCTGGCCGTGGCGGGCGGACCCTATTTGGCCGCCGTTCCAACGCAGTTCGCGGTTGCGGCGGCAAAATCCCTGCCGATCGGCATTTATCGGGCGCCGATCGCGATCCCGTCACCAGCGGTGAGGATGTACTGGCACGCTCGCCACGACGACGAGGCGCCGCATCGCTGGATCCGCGAGCAGATCCTCGCCGAGGTCGAGGCGCTCGGATTCAAGGACTGGGATAGCGCGGACGGTGCCGGCGTGTAGGACCGGGTTTATCCGGCCGAGGCCAGGTCGACAGGTGCCGGCTGGCGCAGGGCGAGGCGCCCCGCGACATAATCCTTCACCTGGCGGACCGCCTGTTCTCGCGTGACGCTGCCCGGCTGCAGGCCGAGCCTCAGCCACAGCCCGTCGATCAGCGCCGTGACGCCGAGCACGATCTCGTTGGCCGCCTCCGGCGATGCGAGCCCGCGCAGGCCGGACAATAGGTTCGAGCGCATGCGCGCGTGGATCACCCTCTGGATGCGCGCCAGCTTCTCGTCGCGCGGCACCTCGGCGCAGAGCGACAGCCAGGCATGGCAGAGCGGCGGCAGGAACAGATGCTCCTCGAAATTGCCCTCGATCACCGCGTCCAGCCGCTCCATCGGCGTCCGCGCCCGCTTGAGCCGTGCCACCACTGCGTTGCACAGCACCGCGTTTGCCTCGCGCATCGCGTGCTCGAACAATTCCTGCTTGTTGCGGAAATAGTGCAGCACGATGCCTTTCGAAGCGCCGGCCTGGGCCGCGACCTTTTCCAGTGTCGCGCCGGCAATGCCTTCGCGCTCCAGCACCGCGAAGGCCGCCTGCCGCAACTCCTTGCGGCGTATGTCGCTGAGACGCGTGAGTTTCACCGGATCGATCCATGCATCGGGAATCCATGTTGACATTTTCGTCCGCTCAGATCAATGATTGACCAATGGGACAATAAATAGACCTATAGGTCAAGACAGGTCGATGAGGAGAACCGGAATGTTGCGCATGCTTGCGAATGGCGTCTGTCTCGCTGCCTTGATGGTGGCCGCTCAAACGGCTTATGCGGCCGAGCCAGAGCAGTGCAGGGTGGTGCGCATGGCGGAGCCTGGCTGGAACGACCTCGCCTTCACCACAGGCGCGGCCAAGGTCTTGCTCCAGGCGCTCGGCTATGAGCCGCAAAGCGAGGTGCTCGGCATCAACGTCATCTACGAAGGCATGAAGAACAAAGACCTCGACCTGTTCCTCGGCTACTGGGATCCGGCCATGGTCACCTACTACGAACCCTACAAGAAGGACCGCTCGATCGAGAATGTGCGCGTCAATCTAGTCGGCGCCAAATACACCTTCGCCGTGCCGACCTATGTCTGGGAAGCCGGCGTCAAGGACCTGTCGGACCTGCACAAATTCGCCGATAAATTCGGGAAGAAGATGTACGGTATCGAGCCCGGCTCCAACCAGCTGATGATGGACGCCATCGCCGACCCTCAATTCCAGCTCGACGGTTGGCAGGTGGTCGAATCCAGCGAAGCCGGCATGCTCTCGGAGGTCGGCTACGAGATCAAGGAGAAGCAGTTCATCGTCTTCCAGGGCTGGGCGCCGCATCCGATGAATACGATGTACGAGTTCAAGTACCTGACCGGCGGTGACAAGTTCTTCGGCCCGAATTTCGGCGCCGCGACGGTGACGACACAGGTGCGCAAAGGTTTTCTGCAGGAGTGCCCGAACGTCGCGCAGTTCCTGAAGAACCTTACGTTCGACATCGATCTGGAGAATGTCGGCATGGGCTACCTCATCAATGACGGCATGAAGCCGGAGGAAGGGGCGCTGAAGTCGATCACCTTGAACAAGGATCGGCTCGATGCCTGGCTTGACGGAGTCACCACCTTCGACGGCAAGCCCGGCCTCGCCGCGGTGAAAGAAAAGCTTGGACTGTGAGGCCGACGGCATTGGATCTGCCGGAGCAGGAGGCAGAGCAGGGCGCCTGGGCCGGCCGCAAGCGGTTCGCCGATGTCGGTGGCCTCGATCTCGCCTATGTCGAGATCGCCGGTTCGGAGCCACCGTTCGTCCTGGTGCACGGCTTCACCGACACCAGCCGCAGCTTCTCGTTGCTGGCGCCGCATCTTTCCGGTCGGCGGCTGGTGATGCCGGACCTGCGCGGCCACGGCGCCTCGCAGGCGGGCAGGGGCTTTGGCATCGCTGACCTCGCCGACGATGTCGCCGGATTGATCCGGCGCCTGCGGCTCGAACGGCCGGTCGTCGTCGGCCATTCGCTGGGCGCCATGGTGTCGATCGCGCTAGCCGCGCAGCATCCGGAATTGATCGGCGGGCTGGTTGTCGTGGCTGGCACGCTCAAGCCCGATTTCCAGCCGGACCATCCGCTGGCGGCCGGTGTGGCGGCGCTACGCGATCCGATCTCGCCGGCCGATCCGTTCTATGACTGGTGGCATCAATGCGGGCCCGGCGTGCCGCGGGCCTTTCTTGCCGGCATGGCAAAGGACGCTTCGGCGATGCCTGCGGCCCGCTGGCGCGCCATCCTGGAAGAAATTCGCCGGACCGATCTGGGGGCCGCGGCGCGTGCCGTGCGGGCCCGGACGCTGATCATAGCGGGCGCCTGCGATCCGCTCTTCGGGCAGGCACACCAGCAGGTTTTGGCTGAGGCGCTCGCCGGCTCACGTGTGGTGTTGGCGGAGCATTGCGGCCACAACCCGCACTGGGAGGACCCGGCTTTTATCGCCGGTGCAATCGCCGGGATGTTTCGGAACGGGGAAGCGTGATTACCTCAACAGCGATCGAGCTGTCGGCGTCAGCCGCAACGTCTCGACCGGCCTTGTGCGATCGACCTGCGTGGTCTCGCGCGAAGCAGCGCTGCAACGGGCATGGGCGGTCTCGTCGTCGAAACCGGTAACGCAGATGAAGACATTTTCGCCGGCTCGCACAGGCAGCCGGGGAAAGGTGTTTTCGGCATGCTCGCTGACGAAGGCGCCGAGCAGGCGTGCGCCATTTGCCGTGAGTTGCGGAACCGCTTCCGCCCGAAAACGCTCGGCAAAGTCAGCTTCTATGCCCGGGCGCAAATGATGAACCTTTATCTCAACAATGCCGTCTAAATGGCCATCCTGGCTCCTGTTTCCGATTTCGCTGGCCGTCCGTTTCAGCCCCGACAGGTTGAACTCCGCGCCCTTCCATGCCGGCTTCAGCAGCAGCACATCGTCGGAATCGATCATCGTCGCATTGGCGGCGTCCCGGTGGTCGGCCCACACCGGTCCGCCATAGAAGGCGGTGAGCGCGTTCCTCCTTGCCTCCATATCCTCGAAGCCGCGCAGCCAGACGAACATGTCGGGGCGGTCGAGATCGCGGAATTGGCCGATGATGGTCATGCCGACCGCTTCCTGCGTTTCGACGAATTCCCGGTCGAATAGCGCGATCAGCGTTTCCCGCCTGCCGGGCTTCAATGTGTATTGCCTGAGTTCCACAACCGGCGATGCCAGACGGAGCGAGGTTTCGTTTCGAGCAAGGTTCATTGTCGGCTCCAAAACAGGATGGTTGTCCTGTTTGTAAAACAGACCGGTTGTCCTGTTTTGTCAATCTGATATCTTTTTCTTCGCTTCTTCCCCTGTGGAGAAGGAGGAGATGGCGATGGGCAAAAAGCGTACCAACGACCCCGAAGGCATGCGCCGCCGCGTGCTCGACGTGGCGGAGGACTCCTTCCAGGCGCGCGGCTATCACGCCTCCAGCCTCGGCGATCTGATGGCGGCGGCCGGCGTTACCGGCGGGGCGCTGCACCACCATTTCCCGACCAAGAAGGCGCTGGCGCTGGCGGTGATCGACGAGCGCGTGGCGGCAGCGGTTCAAGAGACCTGGGTCGAGCCGGTCCGGGCGGCGCCCTCGGCGCGCGAAGGGGTGCGCACAGTGTTTGAAGCGGTTGCGGCGCAGCTCGAGCGACAGGGCTATGTGCGCGGCTGCCCGCTCAACAACCTGGCACATGAGCTGTCGCTCGCTGATGCCGATTTTCGTATTGCGCTGGCCGACATCTTCGCCGGCTGGCGGCGGGCGATCGCCGACAAGGTGCGCACCGACCAAGAGGGCGGCGGGGAGGGCGGGACCGATCCGGGTCGCTTCGCGGCGCTCACCGTCGCCGCCTATTCGGGCGCCATGTCGATGGCCAAGACCGCGCAGGACGCCAGCGTGTTGCGGGATTGCTTGGACGGGCTGCGGCGGGCCGAGCCCCCGCCATCACGGAACGGTGCGGCGGCCAGGCGGCGCCGCAGGGTGTTGCGGCGGCAGACCATCCGCTGATGCCGGCGGGACGAGCCGGCTGTCAAGGATCGTCCCTCGATGCCGTAAAGTCGGCCTCACTCCTTCAGCGGCTGGATCCTCTCAAACCCCACTTCGCTCTGCGCGCTCGTGCCCTCGTCGTATCGCCGCGCCAGCACCGCTTGCAGGTCGGGCGAATAGAGCGCGGTGAAGCTGTCGATCACTGCGCCCGAATCGCCGGTCAGCGTCTCGTTCACCGTCAGCACGTTGTATTTGCAGTCGCCCAGCTTGTAGGTCTCCTTGCCCTTGACGGCTAAAGCCAGCGTTTCGGTGCCCTTCGGCGCCTTCTTTGACGAGAGCCGCACGAACTCGGTCTTGCTCTTGGCGCCCGCCTTCAGCGGGAACAGTTTCTTGAGGTCGCCGAGCGGAATCATCGACAGCCGGCCGGTGTCGCTGTCGCGGAACACCTCGATCAGCCCGCCGTAGAGATATTGCGTCTGCGGCGACTGCGACTGGTAGTTGTTGGCGACCGCGATCATGCCGCCCGACGTCGGCCGGAACTCGCTGCGGATGCCGGGCTTTTCCAACACGAAACCGGCCTTGGCGGATTTGGCGTCGACGCAGTCGGCAGCCTTGGCGGTGCCGGCGAGGGCAAGCATGGCGAGCGCCATGCCGGTCGTCATGGGTTTCATGCCTTCCTCCAGTGGGTGCGTTCTGCAAGGAATGACAGAGCCTCACCGTGCTGTCGACCCAAGCGCCCTTCACGATTCAACCAAGGCTTGAAAAAGTCCAGGGGGCGCCGATCTGGACGATCTGGCGCTGAGAATGTTCAATCGGGCGATGATGAATCGCCTGACCTCGGCATTCTTGTCCCGCCGCGGTTTCTTGGGCCAGGCGGCTGGCCTTGCCGCGACTTGCGTTTTGCCGGGCTGCGCCTTCGCTCAGACCGGCCGCCGCATCCAATCGATCGACGCCACCTTCCTGTTCATCGCCGATGTCCATGCCTGCCGCATGGCGAGCGGCCTGAGCCCGCATTGCGAGCAGGAGGGCAAGACCGACGCTGCTTTGCTGCGCAATGTCGCGGCGCTCAACGCAATCGACGACAAGGAGTGGCCTGCCGAGATCAACGGCGCGGCCACCGGCCTGCGCTCGGCCGGCCGGCGCATCGGCACGCCGCTCGGCCTCGTCACCGGCGGCGACATCACCGACGACGGCGGCGGCCAGATCACCCAGCCGAGCGAAGGCACGCAGCTTCTGCAGTTCAGCCAGCGCTACCAGCAAGGCATCGGCCCCGATCGCGTGCATATCCCGGTCTATGTCGGTCTCGGCAATCACGATCTCGACCAGAATGGACCGAAGCGCCATGTCGACTGGTACCGCCGCGAGATGCGCGATTATGTCGAGGTCAATCATCGCCCCGGGGTCTTCTTCAAGCCGCCGGTGCCGGCGACCAACTACGATGTCGACACCGACTGCTATTCCTGGGACTGGGGCGGCCTGCATCTCGTCCAGACGCATCGCTTCGCCGGCGATGCCGGTCATGGCGCGGTGAACAGCCTGCCCTGGCTGAAGCAGGATCTGGCGACCTATGCCGCCGACGGCCGCCCGGTGATCCTGTTCCAGCACTATGGCTGGGACACCTTCTCGATCGAACGCTGGGACCCGGTGATGCGTACCTATGACGACGACGGCGCCGGCCGGCCGCACTGGTGGGGCGAGGCCGACCGCCAGGCGCTCATCGCCGCGCTGAAGGGCTACAATGTGATCGCGATTTTCCACGGCCATCAGCACGCGTTGCCGATGATCTACCAGCGCGACGGGCTCGATCTCGTCAAGCCGAAAGCCGCCTATATGGGCGGGTTCGCGCTGGCGCGCGTGACCGATGGCCACATGGACGTGGTCCTAGGCGAGGCGGCTGGAGACCACGGCGAGGTCGTCTTCACCAATGCCTTCGCCAAAGGCTGGGCCACCTGAATTCTGGGGAAGGGTCGCGCCTCCAGGCGGTTGCTCGAGCTTACCGGTCCTCTTGGCGCAGTCGGCTGCTTGAAACGACGAAGAGGCCGGCGCACGGACCGCGCGCCGGCCTCGTCAGGGGTGGAACGGATCAGAGCATCTTGCGGGCCTTGTCCTTCACGTCGCCATAGGCCTTGCGCACTTTGCCGGCGATCTTTTCGGATACGCCTTCCACCTGCATCCGCCTGCTGCCGGTGGCCTTGCCGGCCGCCTGCTTGACCGAGCCCTTCACTTGCTTGGCAAGCCCGACGACTTGATCCCTGTTCACCATGTCCGCATCTCCTGGGTCTGGAACAAGAGACGGATGCGAGAACCGCATCCGTCTCTAAAACGGAACGATTGCCCTGCGGGTTCCGTGCGGCCTGCCACGTCGCGGCGGAGACTTTCGGCGGCGAGGCGAAGCGGGTAGCTTGGTGTCGTAGTCCGGATCGGGGTAACCATGGGCGAATTCACCCTCTACATCGGCAACAAATGTTTTTCTTCGTGGTCGCTCAGGCCCTGGGTGGCGATGCGGCACCTGGAAATACCCTTCGAGGAAGGTTTCGTGCGCCTGCGCACGCCCGAGACCGCCGCCAATCTCGCCAAGGTCTCGCCCACCGGGCTGGTGCCGGTGCTGAATCACAATGGCAGGATCGTCTGGGAAACCCTTGCGATCCTTGAATATCTGGCCGATCTCTTTCCGGAAAAGAAGCTCTGGCCGGACGATCTCGGCACCCGCGCACTGGCGCGCTCGGTGGCGACCGAGATGCATTCCGGCTTCCGCGAGGTGCGCTATGGCTGGCCGATGAACCTGCGCCGGCCGAAAGCGCATAAGCCGCTCGATGCCGAGGGCGAGATGCAGCGGGCCCGCATCGAGGCGATCTGGCGGCAGTGCCGCGAGCAGCATGGCCAGGGCGGCCCGTTCCTGTTCGGCCATTTCACCGCCGCCGACGCCATGTACGCGCCCATCGTCACCCGCTTCGACACCTATGGCGGCGAGCTTGCGCCCGTCACCCGCGCCTATGTCGATGCGGTATTGGCGACGCCGGCGATGCGGTATTGGTACGCGCAGGCGGCGAAGGAGCCCTGGCCGGAGCCGGGACCGCACGAGCAGGACTAGGGCAATTTCAGGGTGCGGCGGTTTGGTCGCGATTGCGTCAACTGCTCTGATGGCAGACTTCAAGAACGGGCTGCGTGGCCTATGTGGAGGGGAGGCGGGCACCTGGAGAGATCTCATGACATCCGCAAATTCCTCCCTCTCGGGTAAGGTCGCGCTCGTCACCGGTGCCTCATCCGGCATCGGCGAAGCGACGGCCGCCGCACTTGCAGCCGCCGGCGCCAAGGTGGCCGTGGCCGCCCGCCGCATCGATCGCCTCGCGACGCTGGTCAGCCGTATCGAGAAGGCCGGCGGCTCCGCGCTCGCCATCGAAGCCGACATCGCCAGGGACGGCGACATCACCGCCATGGTCGACAAGACCGTTTCCGAATGGGGCCGGCTCGACATCCTCGTCAACAATGCCGGCGTCATGCTGCTTGCGCCCGCGGCCGAAGCCGATCTCGATGACTGGCGCCGCATGATCGAGCTCAACCTGATCGGTCTGATGGGAACCACCAAGGCAGCGCTGCCCCACCTCAAAGCCTCAAAGGGCCATGTCGTCAACGTGTCGTCGGTGGCCGGCCGCGTCGCCAACCCCGGCGCCAGCGGCTATGCGGCGACCAAGTTCGGCGTCGTCGCCTTCTCGGAGTCGCTGCGACGCGAGGTCTATGCCGACAAGGTGCGCGTCACCGTCATCGAGCCCGGCCTGGTGCGCACCGAACTCGGCGACCACATCACCAACGAGGAGTTCAAGGCCGGGCTCGAGCACCGTCTCGCCACGATGGAAGCGCTGACCGCCGAGGATATCGCGAACGCCATCCTCTATGCCGTGAGCCAGCCGCCGCGCGTGAATGTCAACGAAATCCTGATCCGCCCGACCGATCAGGAGCGCTGAGCCGTCGATCAACGAATAGGGCGCCGTTCGAGGACGATTGACCGCCACCGCAATTCAGCATAATACGTAACCAAATGGATACGCATTATGCCGCAGGCTGAACAGGACCGTTCCGTCTTCCGCGCCATTGCCGATCCGACGCGGCGCGCCATACTCGACCGGCTGCGGCAGGGGCCGGCGCCGGTCAACGAACTGGCCTCCGCCTTCTCGCAGACCCGTCCGGCCATCTCCAAGCATCTGAGGATCCTGCGCGAGCTCAACGTCGTCTCCGAGCAACGGCGCGGCCGCGAGCGCGTCTACCGGCTGGAGCCGGCCGAATTGAAGGACGTCGCCGACTGGATCCTGCCCTACCGCGACTTCTGGCAGCAAAGCCTCGGCAATCTGAAATCCTATCTGGAGGACGAGTGATGGCGAGCAATGACAGGCCGCGCGCGATCGCGGACGTTTCGGCGGGCACAATCCTCGCCACGGTGACTGTAGCGGTTCCACCCGAGCGCGTCTTTCGCGCCATCACCGCCGAGGACCAGATCCCACTCTGGTGGGGCGCAGACGACATGTACCGGACGACGAAGCACACGGCCGATGTCCGGCCGGGCGGCGCCTGGCGCTCGGAGGGGAGGAGCGCCGACGGCCAGGATTTCCATGTCGGCGGCGAATATCTCGAGGTCGAGCCGCCGCGTCGCCTGGTGATGACTTGGATAGCGCCGTGGGACGGCGATCACGTCACCACCGTCACATACACGCTGGAAGCGGTCGAGAACGGCACGCGGCTGACGCTGCGCCATGACGGCTTCGGCGCGCGCCCAGACTCCTGCCGCGACCACGGTTCCGGCTGGGAGCGGGTGCTTGGCTGGCTCGGCGACTTCCTTGCCAAGGAGGCCGGTGCAAAACCGCCTTCGGTCTTTCATTGCCGGTTGATCCCGCCGCGGCCGGATTTCGCCTTCACCCTGACGGAAGAGGAAAGGGCGCTGATGAACGCGCATGCCGATTTTCTGCGCGACCAACTTCGCGCCGGCACGATGATGATCGCCGGCCCGGTCGCCGATCCGGCCGGGCCCTGGGGCCTGTTGATCCTGCGCGTCGGCAGCGTGGCCGAGGCGAGGGCCGTCACCGAGAGCGATCCGGTTGCGCGTTCAGGCCGCGGCTTCCGCTATGAAATCCTGCCGATGATGAGCACCATCATGTAGGCCCGATAGAAAACGCCTCTCGCGCTTTTTACGGCGCGGGAGGCGTCTTTTGCTGTCAACTCTTCCAGATTGCTCGTGAATCGCCGACAGCAGGGATAAAACCTGAAGCCGGCAAAAAGGTTCCCGGCAAAATCAAAAAAATCTTGTCCGGTCGAGACAGGCGGATTCCCCGTCTCTGTGCTAGAGGCACAGGCAGCACGAGGATCGCCTTGCCGTACGACCATTCCTTCCTGACCCTGACCGACGCATCGACCGCCTTCGACTGCCAGAGTTGCGGCGCCTGCTGCGCCTATTCGGCGGATTGGCCGCGCTTCTCGACTGAAGAGGACGCGGAACTCGACCGCATCCCGCAAGAGCTGGTTGCCGCCGATCAGTCCGGCATGCGCTGCGAAGGCGGCCGTTGCTCGGCGCTTCGCGGCGAGGTGGGCAAGGGGACCGCCTGCGCGATCTACGAAATCCGCCCGCATGTCTGCCGCGCCTGCATGCCGGGCGGCGGCGACTGCCTGATGGCAAGGGCGGCGCATGGGCTGGCGGTCAGCTAATTTCTCTCCCCCCATTTCATGGGGGCGAGGAACCGGCGCCCGCTTGCCGAGCTTCACACCTCCCGATACCTTGCCGCGCGGGCTGGACCGTGGAGGAAACCGTGAGCATCGAATTCCTGTTGACGTCGCTGATCATCGTCGCTTCGCCCGGCACCGGCGTTCTCTACACGCTGAGCGCCGGCCTCTCACGCGGCGCGCGCGCCTCGATCATCGCTGCCTTCGCCTGCACGCTGGGCATCATCCCGCACATGGCGGCGGCCGTCACCGGCCTCGCCGCTGTGCTGCACACCAGCGCCGTCGCCTTCGAGACGCTGAAGTATCTCGGCGTCGCCTACCTGCTCTACATGGCCTGGAACACGCTGAAGGAGCGGGGCGGCTTGAGCATCGACGAGAACGTCGCGCCGCGCTCGACCGGCAAGGTCATCACCTCCGGCGTCCTGGTCAACATCCTCAACCCGAAACTGTCGATCTTCTTCTTTGCCTTCCTGCCGCAATTTGTCAGCACCACCGAGCCGCACGCTTTTGCCAAGATGCTGGAGCTCTCCGGCGTCTTCATGCTGATGACGTTCGTCGTCTTCGCCGTCTACGGCGTGTTTGCCGCCTCGGTCCGCGGCCATATCGTGTCGCGGCCAAGGGTGCTGACCTGGATGCGCCGCAGTTTCGCCGCCGCCTTCGTCATGCTCGGCGCCAAGCTGGCGCTGGCGGATCGCTAGCTCAATCCGTGCCTTTGGTTTCGGAAGCCTCGCCGCTTCCGGAACCGGGCGCAGGCCGAACACCCAGACGCCAGGCCGAGGGCGGGACTCCGATCATCTTCTTGAAGGCACGGCTGAATGCCGCCTCGGATTCGTAGCCGATCTCGGCTGCGATGCTGGCGACATTGCTGTTGCCGGCGCTGAGCAATTCCGAGGCGATCTGCATGCGCCATTTGGCGAGATAGTGCATCGGCGGCATGCCGACGAGCCTGGTGAAGCGTTCGGCGAGCACCGTGCGCGACAGCGCGGCCTCCTTCGCCAGCGCCTCCACCGTCCAGTTGTGCGCCGGCCGGTCGTGGATCAGCGCCAGGGCCTTGCTCAGATGCGGATCGCGCAGGCCCGCCAGCCAGCCGGTTTGCTGCGGCGGCAGCGACGCCACATAGCGGCGCAGCACGTCGACGAACATCAGTTCGCTGAGCTTGGTGAGCACCGTCTCGCTGCCCGCGCGCTTTTCCGCGACCTCCGACACCGCCAGCTTGATGAACTGGCCGAGCCAGCCGCCATCGCCCTCTACGTCTCCGGCCTTGATGACCGGCGGCAGCGCTTCGAGCAGCGGATTGAAGGGCAGGGCATCGCAGGCGAGATAGCCGCAGACAAGCCGCGCCGACATCGCTCCGTCCTTGACGTAATTGATCGGGAACGGCGTCTGGCTGGCGGCGGCGATTTCGAGGACATCCGCCGTCGGCGGATCGGCCCCGAGGTCGGGCGTGCTCGACATGATATGCGGGTCGCTGTTGGTGAAGACCACGACCTCGCCGGCTTCCACCGGGATCGCCTCCTTGCCGATGATGCGGGCGAAGCAGCGGCCGGTCGTCAGCACGTGGTAGGAAATCAGATGGTCCGCCCCCGGCAGTATCCTCGGCAGTATCGAGGAAGGCGAGGGCGAGCAGACCGCCCATGGGTCCTGCGCCGCGATGTCGAAGAACGTCGCGCCGGTGAGGCGCACCGTTTTCAACAGGTCAGACAGAGCGTCCCCGGCCATCCCATCCCCGGCCATTCGTAAGTTGCGCGGCCACCCGGCGCGACATCCCATTCGAGTTCCGGACGCGCTGTCAAGTGAGGCGGACGCCGCGTCATTCCGTTCGTTGCCGGAAGCTTTAAACCCGCACTGGTGCTGAGTTGCGTCCTTGGTCGGGCGCTCGAGCGCAGTCGAACTCAAGGAAGGATGCAAGTCATGACGGTACATAAGGGCGGGTGTTTTTGCGGCGCCGTGGAAATCGAAGTTCACGGATCGGCCGAAGCCATGGGCTACTGCCATTGTAGTTCCTGTCGGTCGTGGTCGGCCTCTCCCGTAAACGCCTTCACGCTGTGGAAGCCGGAAAACGTCAAGGTCACCAGGGGCGCGGAATTCCTGTCCGGCTTCGAGAAGTCGGCGATGAGCGATCGCCGGTTCTGCACCAAATGCGGCGGCCATCTGATGACCGATCATCCGCCGCTCGGCCTGGTCGACGTCTACGCGGCCACGATACCGACGCTGGAATTCGCGCCGGGGGTCCACGTCAACTACGCCGAGACGGTCCTGCCGATGAAGGACGGATTGCCAAAGCTGAAGGATTTTCCTGCCGAGCTGGGCGGCTCCGGCGTGAGCGTGCCTGAGTAGTTCCAAGGCGATGACCCACGATTTCCAGGGATCACATTCAACGACAGGAGAACATGCATGGACATCGCGACATTTCGCGCCACGCAGGAGCCGATCAAGGATCTATATCGCAGGGATGCCCGGGCGGCGCTTCTTACGCTGAAGGCCAAGGGCAGCGCCGACGACTCACACGTGACCTGAGGTCGAGACCGGCCGCGGCCTTGCGCTGGCCGGCATCCATCCGAAGGCCGGCGGCAGCGGGCAGGAGCTTTGCTCCGGCGACATGCTGCTGGAGGCGCTGATCGCCTGCGCCGGCGTCTCGATGCGGGCGGCAGCCGCCGTGCTCGAGATTCCGATCAAGTCGGCCGAAATCTCAGCCGAGGGCGATGTCGATCTTCGCGGCACGCTCGGCGTCACCGAGGGCGTCCCGGTCGGCTTCGAGGAGATCCGCTTGCGCTTCGACATCGAGACGGACGCTCCGCAGAACCGGCTGACGCAATTGATGGAGCTCACCGACCGCTACTGCGTGATCTTCCAGACGATCCAGCGCAGCCCCAGGACCTTCGTGAAGCTCAACAGGGTCGCGCGCTAAAGCGACGCGGTAAGGCGAGTTGCCCGGAATCCAAACCTTGGCGGGGGGATGCCGGGCTGGGCCTGAGCGCGGTTCTTCGCGCCAGGCCCTATTCCTTCGCATAACTCGTGGCCTCGACGATGCGGGCGCGTGAGTCGACTGCGTGGCGAAGGTCATCGAGTGCAAAATCAAACGAGCCTAACGAAAAAGGGCGGCATTTCTGCCGCCCTTTCTTATTCGCGATGGGACAGGACTTCTTAGAAGTCCATGCCGCCACTCAAGCCCGCTTGCGGGCTTGAGCAATGTTAGTTGATGGGCGTGCTTTATGGACTTCTTAGAAGTCCATGCCGCCACTCAAGCCCGCTTGCGGGCTTGAGCAATGTTAGTTGATGGGCGTGCTTTATGGACTTCTTAGAAGTCCATGCCGCCCATGCCACCCATGCCGCCGCCAGGCATGCCGCCCGGCATACCGCCGGCGGCTTCCTTCTTCGGAGCCTCGGCGATCATGGCTTCGGTTGTGACGAGCAGGCCGGCGACCGAGGCCGCGTCCTGGAGAGCGGTGCGCACGACCTTGACCGGGTCGACGATGCCCATGGCGATCATGTCGCCATACTCGCCGGTCTGGGCGTTGAAGCCGTAGGTCGCAGCCTTGTTCTCGAGGATCTTGCCAGCGACGATCGAGGCTTCGGCACCTGCGTTGGCCGCGATCTGGCGGGCCGGAGCCTGCAGCGCGCGACGAACGATGTTGATGCCGGCGTCCTGGTCGGCATTGGCGCCGGTGGCCTTGACGTTGGCCGAAGCGCGCAGCAGCGCGACGCCGCCGCCGGCGACGATGCCTTCTTCCACGGCCGCGCGGGTCGCGTTCAGAGCGTCGTCAACGCGGTCCTTCTTTTCCTTGACCTCGACCTCGGTCGCGCCGCCGACGCGGATCACCGCGACGCCGCCCGCGAGCTTGGCCAGACGCTCCTGCAGCTTCTCCTTGTCGTAGTCCGAGGTGGTCTCCTCGATCTGCTGCTTGATCTGGGCGACGCGGCCCTGGATCTCGGCCTTCTTGCCGGCGCCGTCGACGATGGTGGTGTTCTCCTTGGAGATCGACACCTTCTTGGCGCGGCCGAGCATGTTGAGGCCGACATTCTCGAGCTTGATGCCGAGGTCCTCCGAGATGACCTGACCACCGGTGAGGATGGCGATGTCTTCCAGCATGGCCTTGCGGCGGTCACCGAAGCCCGGAGCCTTGACGGCGGCGATCTTCAGGCCGCCGCGCAGCTTGTTGACGACCAGCGTGGCCAGAGCCTCGCCTTCAACGTCTTCCGAGATGATGAGCAGCGGCTTCGAGGTCTGAACGACGGCTTCCAGGACCGGCAGCATGGCCTGCAGGTTGGAGAGCTTCTTCTCGTGCAGCAGGATGTAGGCGTCTTCCAGATCGGCGACCATCTTGTCGGCGTTGGTGACGAAGTAAGGCGACAGGTAGCCGCGGTCGAACTGCATGCCTTCGACGACTTCCAGCTCGGTGTCGGCGGTCTTGGCTTCCTCGACGGTGATGACGCCTTCGTTGCCGACCTTCTGCATCGCTTCCGCGATCATCTTGCCGACCGACTCGTCGCCATTGGCCGAGATCGTGCCGACCTGGGCGACTTCCTCGGAGGTCTTGATCTTCTTGGAGGCCTTGCCGAGGGCGGTGACGACTTCACCGACGGCGAGGTCGATGCCGCGCTTGAGGTCCATCGGGTTCATGCCGGCGGCAACCGCCTTGTTGCCTTCCTGGACGATCGCCTGGGCGAGAACGGTCGCGGTGGTCGTGCCGTCGCCGGCGATGTCGTTGGTCTTCGAGGCGACCTCGCGCACCATCTGCGCGCCCATGTTCTCGAACTTGTCCTCGAGCTCGATCTCCTTGGCGACGGTGACGCCGTCCTTGGTGATGCGCGGCGCGCCGAACGACTTGTCGATGACGACGTTGCGGCCCTTGGGGCCGAGGGTCACCTTCACCGCGTCGGCGAGGATGTTGACACCGCGCAGCATGCGCTCACGGGCGTCGCGGGAGAATTTTACGTCTTTTGCAGCCATGTTTTAGCTCCTGACAGGGGCTCGCGGAGAGCCCGAAAATTCAGTTGATGGAGAGAGGCCGAAATTCAGCCGATGATGCCCATGATGTCGGATTCCTTCATGATCAGAAGGTCCTCGCCATTGAGCTTGACTTCAGTGCCCGACCACTTGCCGAACAGGACGCGGTCGCCGGCCTTGACGTCCAGCGGAACGAGCTTGCCGCTTTCGTCGCGGGCGCCGGAACCGACGGCGATGATCTCGCCTTCCTGCGGCTTCTCCTTCGCCGTATCCGGGATGATGATCCCGCCGGCGGTCTTGGATTCGGATTCGACCCGGCGAACGACCACGCGGTCATGAAGCGGGCGGAACTTGGACTTTGCCATCTTGTCTTCCTCGAATGAGAACGGTGAGAACTGTTCCTCCATCCGGCAATGCCGGATATGAGTTAGCACTCACCTAAGGCGAGTGCTAACGTGGCGCTGAGATAGGCTGCTGGGTTGCGAGAGTCAAGGCGCGCGCGAGGGGGTGATGGCGCGAAATTTTTCTCGCGCGGAACCCCGCAGAGGAATGCGCCGGCTGTTGCGAGGCACGGACGCGCAATCTTGCCCGTCATTCCCGGCGTCTCGGCGACCGCAGCACCAGCAGCGGGCAGCGCTCGGCGAGCCCATATATGCCGGTCGAGGCAATGGCGACATCGCCGAAATACGCCTCGGCCTCCTCGGCAAGCGCGTTCACCGGCGCAAAGCTGTAGATGGCCGGGGAGTTCCGGTAGACATCGATCGTGCCGATGACAGGCAGCTCCCACCCTGTACGTGCCGAAAGCTCCGCGCGGTCGGGAAACAGTGCTTCGAATTGTTCGAGGATTCTGCTCACCGGTATGATGTGGTCGGGCGCGTCGCCGGTTGCGGTCATGGCCACGCGCCATTTGAGCTCGTGGAAGGTCGAGACGCCGCCGCTCAGCGTCAGGGCGCGGACATCCTTCGCGTCGTCCGGTGTTCCGGGAGAGGCGTAAAGCCTGATGCCGGCGCGGCCGTCGGCTTTGAGCACTCGCCCGACCGCCGAAAAAAGCGCTCGTCTCGCTTCGGTGCCGCCGATGACCGAGAGACATCCATCGCCGATCAGCGCATCGATGCTTGCCCCGGGAAACGGCAGCTCGAACCAGTCGCCGCGCACCGCCTGGCGGGTATCGGTGTCGCCCGGCCAGATGCCGGCAATCATGTCGGCGGACTCGTCGACCGCCGTCATTGTGGCGCCAAGCCCGGCGAGTTCCGGTGTCACCCCGAGCATAACGACTTGCGATTGCGAAAGCTCGAGCTCGCGTTCATAGGCCTCGACCACCTGAGCCGGCGGCCGCAGCGGCGAGCCGAGCAACTGCCAGTGTTTGCGAATTGCATTCCAGTGTTCTGTCATGCAAACCCTGGGCTGGTTAGCGCGTTGTATTCGATCGAATAATCGAGGACGCTCGAGAAGCCAAGGGGGCGCATGGCACGCATCGCCGTCATCACGCACGAATATGACCGCTTTCAGAGCCGGCGCGGGCTGCTGCTGCGCCGTGATAGCCCATATATGCTCTTCGACCTGCTGGAGGAGCTGAAGCGCCGCGGCCATTCGGTCCGGATCCTGCGCGGCACGTCAGCGAAGCCCGCCGCCGACATCGCGGTGCTGCATCTCGACGCCACCGTGACGCCGCCCGATTATGTCGACTATGCGCGCCGCTTTCCCTTCTGCCTCAACCTCGGCGCCGCCGACATTTCGAAACGCCGCATCAGTGGCGCCGCAATCGGCCGAAACGATCACTGGCACGGGCCGGTCATCGTCAAGAGCAGCCTCAACCATTGGGGAACGCCGGAACAGCAACTGAACAACCGCGCGCGGCGGGCCGGCAGGCCGGAGCCGTTTCCCGGCGTCGAACCTTTCGACAGCTACGAGATCCATGCCTCGCTCGCCGACGTTCCGATCGAGGTCTTCGGACGCCAGGATCTGGTCGTCGAGAAGTTCATTCCCGAGCCGGAGCCGGACGGCTTCGGTGCCCGCTTCTGGCTGTTCTGCGGCGAGCGCGAGCGCTGCACGCGCCATGTCTCGCCGCAGCCACTCGTCAAGGGCGACGACACAATCCGCCGCGAAGCGGTGTCGGTGCCGGACGAGCTTCGCGCGCTAAGGCGCGAGCTCGGCTTCGACTACGACAAGTTCGATTTCGTCATGCATGAGGGCAGGGCGGTGCTGCTAGATGCCAACAAGACGCCCGGCCGTGCCCGCAACCTGTCCGCCTTCATCGCCGCCGGCAATGCCAACCTCGCCGACGGCTTCGAAGGACTGATCCGTCAGGTCACCTAGATATTCATGCCGCCCGACACCTCGATGCGCTGCGCATTGACCCAGCGGTTGTCGTCGGACAGCAGCGAGGCGATCATCGGCCGATGTCGTCGGCGACGCCGGCGCGGCCGAGCGCCGTCATCCCGGCAACGACGCGGTTGATCTCGGCGTCGTCGCGCACATGGCAGCCGTTGAAGTCGGTGGCGATCGCGCCCGGCCCCACCGTGTTGGCGGTGATGTGGCGCTGGCTAAGCTACTTTGTGGGAGAGCGCCGTTGAAGCAGCCAATCTCCGCTCAAGTGGTGGAGATGTCTGGTAGGACCGAGGGGGGCGCGGAGGAACTCGACGTCTCCGATCGTCACAGATCCGCAAGCTACAAAAACAGCCTCAACTGCGCGTGGATGATCGACCGATAATCCTCGATCGTGCGCCGTCCCTCCGCCTCGTCTTGCGTCAGCGCCAGCCGCACGACGCCGCCGGCAAGCTGGAAGATCAGGAACACGACGCGCTCGAACGCCTCGCGATTCTCGGGCTCGATCAGCGGGCCGACATGGTCGCAGAACATCTTGGCCTGGTACCTGGTCTCGGCGATGTCGAGATGCTGCAGGGCCTTGTCGGCCTGGATCGCGTTCTGCAGATCCTGGATCGCCGGGTCTGCGGCGACGCGGGCATAATAGTCGTCGAGCAGACGGTCGGCGGCCGCGGTCACGTCGTCCAGCCCACGGATGTCGGCCATGATCGCGCCGAAGCGGGCACGGCTTTCCTCGGAAAAGCGCTCGTAGAGCATCGCCAGGATCGCCGACTTCGAGGGAAAGTAGTGATAGACGGTGGCGATCGGGCCGCCGGCCAGCGCGCCGACTTCCTTCATCGTCACCGCGTCGATGCCCTTTTCGCCGATCAGCCGCATGGTCGTGGCGAGAATCGCATCGATACGCTCGCGGCTGCGCTCCTGTTTCGGCCTGCGCCGCGGTTCCGTCGCTGTTCGCCTTGCTTCCGTCATGCGCCAAATCTTTCACACACGTGCGAATTTGCGGTTGACAAAAAACATGATCAAGTATCAGTTTCGTGAAAATGCTGACAACTTGTCAGTTTTTTGATCGGGCTGCAAGGGAGGAGCGTCTCGTGACTGTCACCGATGCCGGACGTGCGGAAGAGGGCGACTGGCTGGTCGGCAACCCGACCGGCCTGCAGCTTGCCTCGGCGCTGTGGATCGGATCGGTTGGCCTGCTCATCCTTGGCCTGCAGCCGGTGCTGCTCGGCGCGCTCTATACCGAGGGCCACGTCACTGGCGACCAGCTGGCGCTGGTCGCCACCGCCGAGATGATCGCGATCGCCATCGGTTCGGCCATCGTGGCGATACTCTTGCCGGCGCGCAACATGCGCTGGAAAAGCGCTGTGCTTTTGGTCGTGCTCGCGCTCGCCAATTTTTGGACGGCTTTTTCCGAAAGCCCCAATGCGCTGATCGGCGCGCGCATCCTCGCAGGCCTTGCCGAGGGCGGGCTTGTCGCCGTCGCCACCGAGCTGATTGCCCGCTCGCGCCGGGCCGAGCGCATCGGCGGCTATTTCGTCACGCTGCAAACCTTGGCGCAATGCGCGCTGGCGCTGCTGCTTGCGCTCTATGCCGTGCCTGTCGCCGGCTCCGCCGGCGGCTTCGTCTTGCTGGGCGTCGTCTGCCTCCTGTCGCTGGCCGTCGCCTGGACGGTGCCGGACGACTATGCCGATCTGCCGAAGGAGGAGCATTTTTCCAATGTGCTGACTGCGCCCGCGATCACCGCGCTGCTCTCGATCTTCTGCTACTCCATCTTCTTCGGCGCGGTCTGGGCGTTTCTCGAACCGCTCGGGGCGCAATTCGGCATCGACGGCAGCACCGTCGGCCTGATGGTATCGGCAAGCCTGGCCGCGCAGGTGGTGGGCGCAATGACCGCGACTGCCTTCGAGGCGCGCATCGACTATCGCCTCGCCATAACCGTCATCGGCACGATCGCGGTCTTGTGTTCGTTATTGCTTGCTTCCGGCCCTGGACTCTCGATCTTCTGGACGGTGGCGCTGGTGATGGGCTTCATCCTGCTCTTCATCGTACCCTACCAGATCCGGCTGGCGATAACCGCCGACGAGACGCGAAACGCGGTATTGCTGGTGCCGGCAGCCCAGCTCTTCGGTCTCGCCATCGGCCCGATCGCGGCCTCCCAGCTGATCGACGGCGAAAACTTCCGTCCGGTGCCGGAATTCGCCGCAGGGAGCGCGCTGGCCAGCGTGGCGCTGCTCGGCGTCTTCATGCTGGTCGCGCGGCGACGCGTAACATCCTGATGGAGGCGAGCGCGATGACGAACTCCTGGAGCAACTGGTCGGGCTTGGTGAAGGCCGCGCCGAAGCTCATCGCGACGCCCGCAGACGCCGGCGATCTGGCCGATCTGGTGCGCTCGGCGCCCGGTCCGCTGCGCGTCGCCGGCGCCGGCCATTCCTTCACGCCGCTGGTGCAGTCGGACGGCACCATCGTCTCGCTGGAGAAGATCGAAGGGCTGGTCTCGCACGACGCCGCAACCAATCGGGCAAAGGTGAGGGCAGGTACGCGGCTCGGCGCCCTGATGCACATCCTGGAAGGCATCGGCCAGGGCCTGCCCAACATGGGTGACATCGACCGCCAGGCGATCGGCGGGGCGCTGGGCACCGCCACGCATGGCTCCGGCCCGGCGCTCGGCGCCTATCACACGCAGCTCGAGACGGTTCAGTTCGTCGACGGGCAAGGAAAACTGCGCGAATATGACAGGGCGCGCGACCAGGACATGATCCGCGCCACCGGCGTTGCGCTCGGCGCATTCGGCGTGCTCACCGAAGTGACGATGAACAACATCGCGACCTATCGGCTGCGCCGTCGCAAATGGGTGCTGCCGATCGGCGACATGCTGCGCGACTTCGAGACGATGATGGCCGCGCACCGTTCGGCCGAGTTCTACTACATTCCGTTTTCCGGCTATGCGCAGTTCATCGCCAGCGACCTGAGCGATGCGCAGCCGACGCCGCGACCGACCGAGGACGACGAGGCGGGCCTGGCGACCTTGCGCAAGCTGCGCACAGCGTTGCGCCGACTGCCGTCGCTGCGCCGTGCGCTGATCAAGGGCGCGGTCAAGAAAGTGCCGGCGGAAGACTATGTGCAGGACTGGCTCAACGTCTATGTCAGCGATCGGCAGACCAGGTTCAACGAGATGGAATACCACCTGCCTTACGAGGAAGGTCCGAAGGCGCTGGCCGAGATCATCGCGCTGACCGAAAAGCACTTTCCGGAAGTCTATTTCCCGATGGAGGTGCGCTCCGTGGCGCCGGACGAGTTCTGGCTCTCGCCCTTCCACAAGAGGCTGACCTGCTCGATCGCCATCCACCACGACGCGGCGAGCGATCCGCTGCCTTTCATGCGCGCGGCCGAGCCGATCTTCCGCAAGTATGGCGGCCGGCCGCATTGGGGGAAGATGCACAGCCTGAAGGCGGCGGATTTCAAGAAGCTTTATCCGCGCTGGGACGATGCGATGGCCGTGCGCCGCGACATCGATCCCGAGAACCGCTTCGTGTCGCCCTACATGGCCGGCCTGTTCGGCATCGAGCCCGGTCCTTTTGGCATCCGCCAATGAGCGCCTATTTCGCCGAGTTGTCGAAGGCGCTGAAGGCGGCGGAGATCTTCCGGCCCTGCCTGGTGCTCGACCGCGACCGGCTGGATGGCAACATCGCGCTGGTGAGGGAAAGGCTGGCGCCCGGCCTTGCCGTGCGGCTGGTCGACAAGTCGCTGCCTTGCCTGCCGCTGCTTTCGCATATCGCGAAAACGCTCGGCGCCAACCGCTTCATGACCTTCCATCCGCCGGTGACGCAAGCCGTGCTCGACGCCTTCCCCAAGGGCGACTTGCTCTATGGAAAACCGATGCCGGCGGGCGCAGCCAAGGCCGCGCTTGCCGGGGGCGGCGCCGGCTGGTCCCGCGTCTGCTGGCTGATCGACACGGCCGAACGGCTGGCCGAATATAGCGCGCTCGCCGCCGAACTCGGCACCGAACTGCGCTTCGCCTTCGAGGTCGATGTCGGCCTGCATCGCGGCGGCTTCGCCAGTCCGGCCGAGATCAAGGCGCTGACGATACCGAAGCGCCTGCGCTGCGAAGGCATCATGGCCTATGAGGCGCATGCCCCGGAGATTCCCGGACTGTTCGGCGGCGCTGAAAAAGCGCTGAAGCAAGCCTCGGCCAAGGCCGCGGAATTCGTCGCTGTCCTTGGTGCGGACCAGCGGCGCATCCTCAACATCGGGGGCTCGAAGACGGCGCTGCTGCACGCAGGCGGGGCGGCGAACGAAATCTCGATCGGCTCGGCCTTCGTGCTGCCCAAGGATTTCGACACGCCTGGCCTCCATGGCTTCCAGCCAGCGGCCTTCATCGCGACGCTGATCCTGAAGGCGATCGATCCGGTGCTGCCTGGCCCGGCCGCGGTTTCCGGGACGCTGCAGGCGCTCGGCCTTTTTCCCCGCAAGGGTTGCTATCTCTATGGCGGCAAGTGGATGGCCGAGCCGGTGTTTCCCGAAGGCATGAAGCCGAACGGCCTGATTGGGCTGTCGTCCAACCAGCAGTTCATGGGCCTTCCTGCCGGAACGGAGGTGAAGCCCGGCGACTACGCCTTCCTGCGGCCGACGCAGAGCGAGGCGGTGCTACAGCATTTTGGCTCGATCGCGGTGTTCTCAGCGGGACGGATCATGGAGTTCTGGCCGGTACTGCCGATGGGGTGAGGACGGCTCCGCGCTAGCCGCTCGCGCATCCGCGACTTCGTCATTCTAGGGCGTAACGAAGCGAAGCGGAGTGCAGACCCTAGAATCCATGCCGTTGCGTCTGCGCAAGAACGATACGGTGCAGAAGAAGGCCCCCAAAGTCTGCACCGTTGCCGCGCGTGTAGGTCACGGCATGGATTCTAGGGTCTGCGCGCGTCGCTTCGCTCCTTGCTTCGCCCTAGAATGACGAAGTTGTGTACTACCCCGCCTCGTCGCCTTTATTGACTCAGTCAACTAAATGATTGATCCTGTCTGGGACAGGAGGAATTCCCATGACCGTCCACGATCACCCCGGCAAGGAGCGCATCGATGCGGTGCGCGCCTTCAACCGCTTCTACACCCGCCAGATCGGCGTGCTCGATGAAGGCTGGCTGAAAAGCACCTTTTCGCTGACCGAAGCGCGGGTGCTTTACGAGCTTGCCCATCGCGACGGGCTCGTCGCCAGCGACCTCGTCCGCGACCTCGGCCTTGACCCCGGCTATGTCAGCCGGCTGTTGAAGAAGTTCGAGGAGCGTGGCCTGGTCGAGCGCGCCGCTTCCGAGGCCGATGCACGGCGCTCGCCGATTGCGCTGACGCCGGCGGGCAGGGACGCCTTCGCCCCACTCAACCAGGATTCGCACGACCAGGTGCGCGCACTGCTCGATCGTCTGGCGCCGGCTGACCAGGAACGGCTGGTCAAGGCCATGCGCACCGTTCAGAATCTGCTCGGCGACAAACCCGAGCCCAAGGTGCCCTACATCCTGCGGCCGCTGCAGGTCGGCGACATCGGTTGGGTCACGCGGCGCCAGGGCATGCTCTATGCCGAGGAATATGGCTGGGACGAAACCTACGAGGCGCTGGTCGCCGAAATCCTCGGTGAGTTCGTCAAGAACTTCGTCCCGCAATGGGAGCGCAGCTGGATCGCCGAAAGGGAAGGCGAAGTGGTCGGCTCGGTCTTCGTCGTGCGCAAGTCGCCCAAGGTGGCGAAGCTGAGGCTGCTCTATGTCGAGCCCTCGGCGCGCGGCCTTGGCATTGGCAAGCGCTTGGTCGATGAGTGCATCGCCTTCGCCCGCGCCAAGGGCTATAAGACGCTGACGCTGTGGACCAACGACATACTGGGTTCGGCACGCCGCATCTACCAGGCCGCGGGCTTCAAACTGGTCGAGGAAGAGCGTCACCATTCCTTCGGCAAGGATCTGGTCGGCCAGACCTGGAATTTGGCGCTCTAACCCTTCACCGGTATCCAGATCTCCAGCCCGCCATTGCCGCTGTGCGGATCGAATTCGGGCCCGTAGCGCTCGAATTCCGGCGCATCGGCGATCACGTGGCCGGAGGCCGGCAGCCATTTGTTCCAGATCGTGTTGACCGTCCGGCGGATGGTCGAGATGTGCTCGCGGTGTGCAAACACGGCATATTTCTGCGCCGGCACGCGCACCCGGAAAAACTCCTTGGGCAGGTCGGAGAAATCCGACACTTCGACACCTGCGATGTAGTCGAAATTGCCGGCATCGTCGCCATTGACGCAGACGCCATAGGCGACGTCGCCGATCTGGCCGGGGATGTTGCCGAAATAGGGGCCGAAGCGCTGCCACTGCATCGGAATACCGGCGCTGGTCTCGCAGCTGTAACGCTCGCCGAGCCCGGCGATCAGGAAAGGCCGGCTGGTCTCGAAGCGCGGCGGCTCGAGCGTGGCGAGAAACGAATTGTCCATGAGGATGGGCTCCACGAGGTCGAGGTTCTGGGTCGAGCCTTGCGCGCGCACCAACTCAGGCGTCGTGCTGAACTGGTCGCGGAAGGCCCGCGTGAATGCCTCATGCGAGCCATAGCCGGCATCGAGCGCAACCGCCAGGATATCGCTCGCGCCGCCGGCAAGCTTGCGCGCCGCCTCGCTGAGCCGGCGCGCCCGCATGTAGCCCATCACCGACCGGCCTGTGGCGGCGCCGAAGGCGCGCGTCACATGGAAGCGCGACACGCCGCTGCTTTGCGCGACATCGTCGAGGGAGATAGCATCCGGCAGGTGGCTTTCGACGAACCACAGCGCCTTCTCGGTCGGGTTCATAGGCTCCTCGCATTTTGGCGGGGCCGAGACTAAGCACCGCACCGACAGCCAGTTTGATCGAAATTGCGCACTGGGCAATAATGACGATGCGCATGCCGGTTTCCGTGGGATCGACTTGGCGTTGCGCGCGATAGACGGGAAGGAGTGTCCTGATGACGACGGCGACGGCCGATCAGGTCTTCCGGTTTGGCGGGTTCACGCTCGACCTCGCCATGGGGACGCTCCGCGGCGTCAACGAGCCTCTGTTCCTGCGCCCGAAAGCCTATGCGCTGCTTTCGCATCTCGCCCGCAACATGGGGCGCGTCGTGCCGAAGTCGGAGCTGATGGATGTCGTCTGGCCGGGCGTCTACGTCACCGAAGATTCGCTCACCCAGTCGGTGCGCGAAATCCGCAAGGTGCTTGGCGAGGACATGGTGCGCACCGTCTCCAAGCGCGGCTATATGCTTGCCGCCGAAGCCGAAGCCGCGCCCGAGATCAGCAGCCAGCCTATAGTGGCGGTGGTGCGCTTCCGCAACGAGAGCGGCGATCCGGCCGACGAGGCGATGGTCGACGGCTTTGCCGAGGACCTTATCAACGGCGTGGCGCGGTTCGGCACGGTCACGGTGCTTGCGCGCAATTCGAGCTTTTCCTTCGCTTCCTTCGGCCGCGCCGAGTGGCCGCAGATCCGCGCCCGCATCGGTGCCGACTATCTGGTCGAGGGGTCGCTGCGCCGGCAAGGCGAGCATGTCGTGGTGGCCGTCAGCCTGGTCGACATCGCCACCGCAAGCCAGCTCTGGGGCGATCGCTACCAGTCGCACGGCGAGGGCCTGTTCGCTATCGAGCGCGAGATCGTCGAGCAGATCGTCAGCCGGCTGGTCACACGGGTCACCAATGCCGGGCTGGAGCATGCCGCGCGCAAGCCGGTGACCAGCCTTGCCGCCTACGAGCTTCTGCTGCGCGGCTTCGCGCTGTTGCGCGATCCGGCCCAGACCGACCAGCGCGGCGCCGAGGCCTTGTTCGAGGCGGCCATCGCCAAGGATCCGAATTACGGGCTGGCCTACACCTACCTCGCTCTGGCGCGGGCGTTGGATGGGGAATTCGGCCGCGCCAGCGATGCAGTGCTGCAAAATGCCCGCGACCTTGCCGACAAGGGCCTGGCATTGTCGCCGGACCAGCCGACCGGCCATCGCGTGCAGTCGCTGATCCGCCTCTATATGCGCGACCACGAGGCGGCCGAGCATCACATGCGCATCGCATTGCAGCTCAACCCTTACGACGCCGACAGCATCGAGCAGATGGGCATGCTGCTAACCATGCGCGGCCGGCCGCTCGACGCGCTGACCTGGCTGGCGCGCGGCATCCGTATCGATCCCCTGCACCCGCATTGGTACCAGTTCGATCGGGCGCTGGCGCTCTACATGATGGGGGAATACCGCCAGGCGGCGGAGGCGCTGGAGCTCGCTACGCGCCCCGCGCCCTGGATCCGGACAAGACTAGCCGCCTGCTATGCCCAGATGGGCGATATGGAGAAGGCGCGGCGGCAGATCGCCCTCATCGAGGACGGCGATCCCTTCTCGCCGCTCGACTATGCGCTGCGTGGGGTGCCGTTCGAGAACCGGGCCGATGCGGAGCATCTCGCCGAGGGCGTCAGACTTGCCCTCGGCTGATGCATGCCACCCAGAAGTGTGCAGCGGTGCTGGGATAAAGACATGCATCAAAGACAAAGAGTTAAGGCGCGTCGCCTGATTCCGTTTCAGCGCGACGCGCGGAAGGCTGCGCCCGAGCCGCCTCAATCGACGACGACCACGATGTAACGGCCCTGATAGGCCCGGTAGTAGGTGCCGCCGCAGCGCCAGACGTCGAAGCCGTTGACCTTGGTGCGGACGCAGCCTGCCGGCAGCGTGGCGACCCAGGCCGTGGTGTGCCTGAGCACCCGCCATGTCGCTGTGCGGCGAGCGACACCGGCGGCGCTGCGCGGCGTCCAGGGCGCGCCGATGCGGGCCTCGGCCGCGCTGACCAGCGACAGGGCCGGAACGGCGACGCCGACGATCTCGACAGCGGCGAGAGCGACTGCCAGCAGGGCCGCCGCCGAGCGCATTTTCCTGAAAGATTTCATAGGCATTTTCGTTTCTCCTGATATTGATCGAAGGTCAGTGGGAGGTCGCGGCTTGCCGGGCAGAACCCGCCAGCGCCGCTAGGTGAGCAACCACGAACACAAAGTGCGCCGCGGTTGTGACGTAGCCGACGACGAACACGTCGGCGGCGATGAAGAACTGCCAGAACAAAAGATTTGCCGTTCCGAGCAGCGCGTGCACGGCGGCCAGGACGCCGTGCCAGTTGCGGGAGTAGGCGATGCGCCAGAGCGTCCCCCCGATGATCAAAGCCAGTCCATGCGCCTCGATGAAGCCGATGCCGGTGCCCGGCGCGTCGCCGAGCAGGACGGCTTCCGCGCCGCGCCCGAAGAACGAGCCTGCGATGTCGGTGGCGAGGCCGCCGGCCGAGGCGAGGATCAGGAAGCCGGCGTTGACGCGAACGAGAAGATTTCCAAAGAAGGGTGTCATGATCGTTCCTTTCGGTTTTGCGTCTTGGAGCAGCCGGCACGGCGGACGCTCCGCCGTGGCGATTGGGGGATGCGCCGTTCAGGCAGCCAGTGGCTGGGGCTCGGCGGTGGGCACTGCCGGCTCGGTCGCCGGTGTGGCCTTGGCAGGTGCCTTGATGCCGAACCAGGCGACATAGAGCGTCGGCAGGAAGACCAGCGTCAGCACGGTCGCCACCAACAGGCCGCCCATCACCGCATAGGCCATCGGCCCCCAGAACACGGTCGGCGCGATCGGGATCATGCCGAGGATGGCGGCCGCCGCCGTCAGCAGGATCGGCCGCAGCCGGTGCGTTGTGGCGCTGATCACCGCGGCCCAGGGTTCCTCGCCTGCAGCGATGTGCTGGTCGATCTGCGCGATCAGGATCACCGAGTTGCGGATCACCATGCCGATCAGCGACATCACGCCGAGGATCGCGACGAACCCCATCGGTGCGCCGGAGATGAGCAGCGCGCCGGCGACGCCGATGATCGCAAGCGGAGCGGTGAGCAGCACCAGCACCAGGCGCTGGAAGCTCATCAGCTGCACCATCAGCACCGTCGCCATGATAAACAGCATCAGCGGGAAGACCACGAAGATGCTGGCTTGCGCCTTGGCGCTGTCCTCGATGACGCCGCCCTGCTCGACGCTGTAGCGCGCCGGCAGCTCCGCCTTGAACGCGGCGATGGCGTTCTCCAGCCGCCGCGACACGATGGTGGCGTTTTCGCAAGGCGCGACGTCGGCCTGCACGGTCACCGTCGGCAGCCGGCCGCGGCGCCAGATCAGCGGCGGCTCGGTCTGGTAGCTGAGCTTCGCCACCTGTTCGAGCGGCACCCGGCGCCCGCCGGACGCGCTGATCGTCAGGCCGCGCAGCGTGTCGATGCTGGCGCGTTCGTTATCCACAGCCCGGGCGACGATGTCGACAAGGTAGGTGTCGTCGCGCATCTGGGTGATCTTGGAGCCCGACAGCACCGCGTTGATAGTCTCCGACAGCTGCTGCGAGGAGATGCCCAGGGCGCGTGCCCGGTCCTGGTCGACATCGACCTTGATCACCTTGGCCGGCTCGTTCCAGTCGTAATTGATGTTGCGCACGGCGGCGTCGCTGCCCAGCACCTGCGCGAACTGCTGCGCCAGGCTGCGCGTCTTGTCCGGGTCCGGACCGCTGACGCGGAACTTCAGCGGCCAGCCGACCGGCGGGCCAAGCTCTAGCGGCGTGACGCGGGCCATCATGTCGTCGAAGCCGGTCGACAGCTCCTTTTCCAGCCGGTCGATGACGGCTTGGCGCACGGCGTGGCCCTTGGTCACCACCACGGCCTGGGCGAAGAAGTCGTTGGCGAGCTGCGCGTCGAGCGGCAGGTAGAAGCGCACCGCGCCCTGGCCGACATAGAAGCTCCAGTGGTCGATGTCGGGATCGGCGGCGAGCAGCTTCTCGACGCGCTCGACCACGGCATCCGTCGACTTGATCGAAGCGGTGCGCGGCAAGGTGAGATCGAGCATGACCTCCGGCCGGTCGGACTTCGGGAAGAACTCCTGGCCGACGAAGCCCATGGCGACGACAGAGAGCGCGAACAGCCCCGCCGTCGCCAACAGCACCAGCCACTTCGCCCGCATCGCCATCTCGAGCAGCGTCTGGAAGCCGCGGGCAATGCGCGACGGCTGATGGCTGCCATGCCCCTTGATGCGATCGGGCAGTAGAAAGACGCCGGTAAGCGGCGTGAACAGTACCGCGACCACCCAGGAGACGACGAGCGCGATGGCCACGACCGCGAACAGCGAGAAGCAGTATTCGCCGGCGCCGCTCTTGGCGAAGCCCACCGGCACGAACCCGGCGATCGTCACCACCGTGCCGGTAAGCATCGGGAAGGCGGTGGAGGTGTAGGCATAGGTGGCAGCCGAGATCTTGTCGTGGCCTTCCTCCATGCGCGCGATCATCATCTCCACCGCGATCATGGCATCGTCGACCAGGAGGCCAAGCGCGATGATCAGCGCGCCGAGCGAGATGCGCTGCAGCGAGATGCCGAAATACTCCATGGTGACGAAGGTGATCGCCAGCACCAGCGGAATGGCGACCGCCACCACGACGCCGGGGCGCCAGCCGAGCGCCAGCAGCGACACGGCGAGCACGATGGCGATCGCTTCGCCGAGGCTCTTGGTGAACTCGCCGACGGATTCTTCCACCACATGCGACTGGTCGGCGACCATACCAAGCTCGGCGCCGAGCGGCAGCTCGGCTTCCATCTCGTGCATCTTCTCCTTGACGTTCTCGCCCAGCGCCAGCGCGTCGCCGCCCGCGGTCATCGAGATGGCGATGCCGACCGCAGGCTTGCCGTTGAAGCGGAACATCGGCTGCGGCGGGTCGGAATAGGCGCGCTTGACCTCGGCGACGTCGCCCAGCCGGAAGTAATGGCCGTTGGCGTAGAAATTGATCGCCTTCACGCTCTCCTCGGAGGTGAAGCTGCCGGAGACGCGGATGGCGATGCGCTCGGGGCCGGCATCGACCGTGCCGCTCGGCGTCAGCGCGTTCTGCGCCTGCAGTGCCTGCGACAGCGTGCCGACATCGAGGCCGAGTGCCGCCACTTGCTGCGTCGAGAACTCGAGATAGATCTTCTCGTCCTGCTGGCCGATGAGATCGACCTTGGCGACATCCTTCACCGTGAGCAGCCCGGCGCGCAGGCCGGTGGCGAGGTCCTTCAGCTCGCGATGGCTGAGGCTGTCGGAGGTGAGCGCGTAGATCAGCGAATAGGTATCGCCGAACTCGTCGTTGTAGAACGGGCCCTGCACGCCTGAGGGCAGCGTCGGCTTGATATCGTCGAGCTTCTTGCGCACCTGGTACCAGAGCGGCTGCACCTGGTCGCCCGCCACCGTGTCCTTCAAGTTGACGAAGACGACGGATTCGCCGGGCTTGGTGTAGCTCTTGACGTAGTCGAGGTCGGGCAGCTCCTCGAGCTTCTTCTCGATGCGGTCGGTGATCTGCTCCACCGTGTCGCTGGTGCCGGCGCCCGGCCACATCGTCTTCACCACCATGGTCTTGATAGTGAAGGGCGGGTCCTCCTCGCGGCCGAGGCCACGATAGGCGTAAAGCCCGGCAAGTGCGGCAGCGATCATCAGATAGACGATGAGGCTGCGGTGGCGCAGCGCCCATTCGGAAAGATTGAAGCTGGTCATGATGCAAATCCCTCTCAGAACGCGCAAAGGCGCGTTCCGCCGGCGGCTGCCGGCTGGCCAAAACAAGTGACGGTCGGGGTTCGGTCAGCACCCGCCGCGTGGCGGGCGCTGGAAAGTCAGGCCAGGCTGTGCATAGTGCCCGGCACTCGGCAGGGCGCGCGCTCCGCAAGCCTCGGCCTGATCGCGAGGCCGGCGAGATAGCGCTGGAAGCTTGCTGCCTCCTGAACCGGCGAGGCAAGCGCGACATGGCCGTCGGGCCTCACCAGATAGGCGGCGTCACGCTGCAGGCCGGCTTTCCCGGCTGCGTCCGTCCAGGCGAAGGCGTGGATCGGGATGCCGCTCGGCGCAAGCATCGCCCGGAAATCGCAATTGGCCTCGCCATAGACATGAACCTGCCAATCGAGCGAGCGCAGCGGCTCGAAATTGTCACCATCTGCATGGGCGACGTAGGGCAGCCGGTCGCCGCCGTTCACCTTGCCCGCCGTGCCCGAGCTGATCGGCCCGGCCCGGTACTGGATCGCCGCCTGCGAGATCAGTCCGAAGAAGGCGCGCGAGCCGAACGATGTATGCAGTGCGACGTTCATGATCTTCGGCATAAGATAGCGCCGGAACAGGCCGATGAGCCGCGAGCGGCTGGTGATGAAGCGGAAAGCGGTGTCGGTGCTCTCGATCAGCTTGCGCGCAAAGGCGATGCGCTCGGGCTCATAGCTGTCGAGCAGGCGCGGGTCGGCCCGGCCCTGTACCACCGCTGCGAGCTTCCAGGCGAGGTTCACTGCGTCGCCCATGCCGGTGTTCATGCCCTGGCCGCCGGCCGGGCTGTGGATATGGCCGGCATCGCCGACGAGGAACACGCGGCCGACGCGGAATCGCTCGGCGACACGATGGTGGACGCGGTAGGTCGAGAACCAGTTGACTTCGTGGACCTTGACGCCGGTGTCGCGCTCGATATCGGCGCGGATCGCCTCGAAGCTAATCGTCTCGTCGGCCTCATGCGCCTTCGGCACGATGCCGATGAGGCGGAGCGACCCCGACTGCCTGACCGGCATGGCGATGGCGAAGCCATAGGCGCTGATGGTGACGTCCATGCCGTTGTGGGTGACTTCGCCGGTGCCCTTGACGTCGGCGACGTAGAAAGCCTGCTCGTAGGTGCCGCCGGGAAAGCCGATATTGAGCCCATGCCGAACGGTGCTGCGGGCGCCGTCGCTACCGGCGAGATAGGCGGCGCTGACGGTTTCGGTGCGGCCATCCTTACTCAGCGTGGCGATGACCGCATCGCCCTTGTCCTGGAAGGCGACGAGCCCGGTGCCGCGCTCGACCTCGACGCCGGCGCGCTGCAGATGCGTGATCAGCACACGCTCGTGGATGTCCTGCGGCAAGGCGAAGGCGAAGGAAAAGGGGCTGATGCCGCGGCCGAAGTCGGACAGCGGCAGCCTGGCAGCGACGCCGGCCGGCGTATGTATGGTAAGCCGCTCCAGCCGGATGCCTGCTGCAAGGACATCGTCGACGATGCCGATCTGGTGGTGGAACTCCAGCGTGCGCGCCTGGACGGCAAGCGCCCGCGAGGTTTCGCCCGGACCGTCAGCCTTGTCGAAGATGCGGACCGGGACACCGAGCCTGGTCAGCCAGAGCGCGAGCGTCAGTCCGGTCGGACCGGCGCCGGCGATGAGGACCTTTGTCTTGGACATGGTCATTTTCCTTCTCCCTCAACGATACGGACTTTTTCGTGTTCCCGCAGCCGGTTTACGCCGGCGGTAACGACCAGATCGCCTTTGCTGAGCCCGTCGCTGACGACGATGCGGTCGGTCTCGTATCGGGCAACCGTGACCGGCTTGAGCTCGACGGCTGACGAGGGCGACACGATCCACACCGCCGGCTTGCCATCCTTGTCGAACAGCGCGCTGCCTGGCAGCACCACGACCGGCGCGCCGGCGACCTCGGCGCGGCCGGAAACGCTGGCGCCGAAGCGCATCTCGTCGGGCGCATTCTCGATCGAGACCTTCACCTGGAAGGTGCGGGTGGCGGCATCGGCCATCGGCGCGATCTCGCGGATGGTGCCGGCCGCCGTGATCGCCGGATTGCTGAGCAGCGAGACGGTCACCTTCGGCGGCCGCTTCGTATCGGGCGTGTTGGCGAAGGCGGCTTCGGCGATCGAGAACACGGCGTCGCGGCTCTGCGGATCGGCGACGCGGACCACCATCTGCCCGACATTGACCGACTGGCCGGCTTCGGCGCCGCTCGCGGTGACGATGCCGTCGAATTCCGCGTGCAGCTCGGTATAGCCGAGCTGGTCCTTGGCCATCTCGAAGGCGATGTTCGCCGACTTGAGCTTGGCCTGCGCCGAGCGCAGATTCTTCAGCGTCGCGTCATAGTTGGCCCGTGTCGTGAAACCTTTGGTGAGCAGCGCGCCGATGCGGGCCTCGGCGGCACTTGCCTCGACAAGCACGGCCTGCGCCGCGGCGACATCGGCCTCGGCGCTGGCGAGCCGGTTGCAATAGTCCTGATCGTCGATGCGGGCGAGCACCTCGCCCTTCCTCACCGTCGCGCCGACCTCGGCGACGCGTTCGAGCAGCTTGCCGGATACGCGGAAGCCTAGGTCGCTTTCAAGCCTCGGGCGTATCTCGCCGACGGCGGTTCGGGTGTCAGCGCCGAGCATCGGAGCGACCGCTATGGCCTTGACGAGCTTCGTCTCCGGGGCGGCCGGGGTGGTGTACGAGGCCTCGCTTCTTGCGCCGTGCCAGACCAGGGACGCGCCGCAGGCGAGGACGGCGACCGAGCCGGCGACAAGGCGACGCCTCAGCGCCTTGTTATCAGAGAGTGCGGCAATCATGCTTGTCTCCACGACCAAGGTTGCGGTCGCGCGGGGAGGATGCGGCGACCGGGAAATATATCGGCTGGAGGGGGATCGGGCGTTTGCGGCCTGTCTTTCGCCAGCCCGATCTTCTTGCGGTTTCCGGCCCGGAAAATCCCGAACGGTTTCTGAAAATTTTCCGATGTTTGGCTGAGGCAGTGCCGGAAACGGATTGACATAGGGCCTTCGAGCGTATGTAACGTTATTACATATCGGAAGCTGCAAATTGGGAATTTCACGGGGTGATCAGGTCGCGCAGAAGTCCGTTGCGACTCGCGCGCGGACAACCTACGATGGCGGTGTCATGGTCCCCGAGCCGCAAGGCGAGGGGTGAAAAGGGAACACGGTGAGATCCGCTTAGGGTCGAGGCCGTGGCTGCCCCCGCAACTGTGAGCGGCGAGCTCCATCCGGAATGCCACTGGCCGGCAAGGCTGGGAAGGCGGATGGCGCGGCGACCCGCGAGCCAGGAGACCTGCCATCGACACGAGTTGACCGGACGGGGTGTGCCGGGAGGAGACGCGGGCACCGGTACTGTCGGCCGGCTCGTCCGGCATCCTTCCGTCGCCATTTTGGGAAAGTGACGGAATGTTGGACGGCTCCATCGATCGCATCGACCGCATTTTCGTGTGCATGCTTTGCTGTGATCCGGCGACGCGAGAAATGCGCAGCGAAGCACTCTCCGATCATCGGGTGGGCCGCCTATGACCACGCAGCTTCTCGAAGCCCGTGGCCTCGGCGCGACGGCCAATGGCCGGACGCTGGTCGACGATGTCAGCCTGTCGCTGACCGGCGGCGAACGTCTCGCCATCATCGGCCCTAACGGCGCCGGCAAGACGACGCTGCTGCACATGCTGTGCGGGGCGCTGCCGCCGAGCCGCGGCGAGGTGCGCCTTGCCGGACGCCGGCTGGACCGGATCACCGCCGCCGAGCGGGCGCTCAGCATCGCCGTCGTCGGTCAGACGGACCAGCCGGATCCGCGGCTCGCGCTCATCGACTATGTCGAGCTTGGCCGCGTCCCACATGCGGGCTTGAGGCGCCGCCACGACGATCGCGACATCGTCGTCGAGACTTTGCGCCGGACCGGATTGCTGCGGCTGCTCGCGCGCACCGTAGGCTCGCTGTCCGGCGGCGAGCGCCAGCGCGCGCAGCTCGCCCGCGCCATCGCGCAGGAGCCGAAAATCCTGTTCCTCGACGAGCCGACCAACCACCTCGATCCGCGCGCCCGCGGCGAGTTGCTCGACCTGGTCGCCGGCTTCGGCATGACCGTTGTTGCCGTGCTGCACGATCTCGCCCTGGTGGCGCCCTTCGCCACCCGCGTCGCGGTGATGAGCAACGCCCAACTGCACGCGCTGGCGCCGCCGCGCGAGGCGCTGGCGCAGCCGCTCATCCGTGAGGTGTTCGGCATCGATGTGCTGCGCCTCCAGCACCCGACCGAGGACCGCGAGCTCACCGTCTTCGAGCTTCCCGCCCGCGCTTCAGCGCCGTCCTGAGCCAACCCAAACAATCCAACCCAATCAGGAGCACCATCCCGTGAAACGCCTCGCTTTGTCGCTTGCCCTCTCTTTTGTCGCCTCGGCCGCCTCCGCCTTCCCGGTGACCGTCGACAGCTGCGGCAAGCCGCTCACCTTCGACGCGCCGCCGAAGCGCGCCGTCATCCAGGACCTCAACATGGCCGAGATGGCGTTCGCGCTGAAGCTGCAGCCGTCGATCGTCGGGCTGACCGGCATCACCGGCTGGTACAAGGTCGGCCCCGAATTCAAGGCCGAGCAGGGCTCGATCCCCGAGCTGGCGCCGAAATACCCGACGCTGGAAAACCTTGTCGCCGCGCAGCCGGACTTCTTTTTCGCCGGCTGGTATTACGGCATGAAGCCGGGCGGCGAGGTCACGCCCGACACGCTTGCCCCGCACGGCATCAAGACGCTGGTACTGACCGAGAGCTGCGTACATCTCGACAAGAACCGGCCCACCGCTTCGATGGACCTGCTCTTTGGCGACGTCGAGAAGCTCGGCAAGATCTTCGGCAAGGACGCGGAGGCGCAAAAGCTGGTCGCCGGCTGGAAGGCCGAGCTGGCCGGCATCACCGCCAAGGTGGGCGAGCATAAGGGCACGCGCGTGTTCCTCTATGACTCTGGCGAGGACAAGCCCCTCACCGCCGGCAAGTTCGCCATCCCCAACGCCATGATCGCCGCCGCGGGCGGGGAAAACATCATGGCCGACATGGACACGAGCTGGGGCAATACCGACTGGGAGACGGTTGCGTCGCGCAATCCGCAATTCCTCATCCTGCTCGACTACCAGGACGGCGGCGGCTACCGGAAGCTGCTCGATTTCCTCGAGGCACATCCGGCGATGAAGGAAACCGACGCGGTGAAGAACAAGCGCTTCGTTGCGCTGCGTTACGCCGAGCTGACGCCCGGACCCGCCAACATCGAGGCGATCGGCAAGATCGCCAGGGCCATGCATCCGGAAGCGTTCTGACCTTTGCGATACGGATCGTTCGTTCTTGCAGTGTCGCTGGGCGCGGCGCTGCTTGCAGCGCTCGTGCTGCTTTCGATCGCCTACGGCTCGACGCTCATCCCGTTGCACGAGGTCGTGCGCGCGCTGGCACATGCGATGGGGCTGGACGGGAATCAGGTATCCGGTCCGGTCGGCAGCATCGTCGTCGACCTCAGGCTGCCGCGCGCATTGCTGGCGATTGCTGTCGGCGCCGGCCTCGGCATCGTCGGCGCGCTGCTGCAGACCGTCCCCCGCAACGATCTCGCCGATCCGTTCCTGTTCGGCCTCTCCTCGGGCGCCGCCGCCGGCGCGGTCTCCGTCATCACCGTCTTCGGCGACAGCTTCGGCATCTGGACCCTTCCCCTTGCCGCCTTCACCGGCGGCATACTGGCGGCGGCAATCGTGCTTCTGCTGGTGTCGCGGGTGAGGGGGCAGGGACCCGAGCGGCTGATCCTTGCCGGCCTCGCCGTCTCCTTCATGTTCACTGCGCTGACCAACTATCTTGTCTTCGCCGGCGACCAGCGCGCCGCCCATTCGGTGCTGTTCTGGACCATGGGCGGGCTGGGTCTCGCCCGCTGGGACAATATCGGCCTGGCGGCGCTCGGCGCCGTCATCATCCTCGCCTATGGGCTCTGGAACCACCGCCGCTTCGATGCCTTCCTCGCCGGCGAAAGCGCCGCCGAAAGCCTCGGCGTGCCGGTGGCGCGGATGCGCCGCACGACATTCCTCATCGCGGCTCTGGCCACCGCGATTCTGGTGGCGGTGGCCGGCGTCATCGGCTTCGTCGGCCTGATGATCCCGCATCTCGGCCGGCCGCTGGCCGGTCCGCTGCATCGGCCCCTGATAGCGATCTGCGCGCTGTTCGGGGCGATCCTTCTGCTGGCCAGCGATCTTCTCGCCCGCACGCTGCTGCCGCCGCAAGAACTGCCGATCGGCATCATCACCAGCTCGCTCGGCGCCTTCTTCGTCGTCACCATGCTGATGCGCAACCGCCTTTAGTTCGCCGGCGATCAAACCGTCCAGAAATAGCGCACGATGTGGAAGAAGATCGGCGCTGCGAAGACCAGGCTATCGGTGCGGTCGAGCATGCCGCCATGGCCCTCGATCAGGTGGCCCCAGTCCTTGACGCCCTGGTCGCGCTTGATCGCCGACGCCACGAGCCCGCCGAGGAACCCCATCGTGCAGGCGACGAAGGCGACCGTCGAGGCCTGCAGCGGCGAAAACGGCGTGATGAAGGAGAGCAACGCGCCGAGCAGGCTGGAGGCGACCAGCCCGCCGATCAGCCCCTCCCAGGTTTTCGACGGTGAGACGGTCGGCGAGAAGCGGTGTTTCCCGAACAGCTTGCCGAAGATGTACTGCAGCACGTCGCTGCCCTGCACGACGATGATCAGGAAGGCGATGAGCAGAAGATTGCGGCCTTCGAAACCCGGCACGTTGAGCGTCAGCAGGGCAGGGACATGGCTGACGCAATAGACCGAGATCATGATCGCCCATTGCTGCGCGGCGATCCGCTCGAGGAAGCGCTCGGTGTCGCCATGCAACGCCGTGATCGCCGGCATCAGCAGGAAGCAGTAGACCGGGATGAAGATCACGAACAGTCCGTACCATGCCGTCCACACCAGCCAGTACTGGACCGGGATGACGATGCCGAACATGCCGAGCAGCACCCAGTGGTCGCTGCGGCGGCTGTGCGTCAGCGTCACGAACTCGCGCAGCGCCGCGAACGAGATCAGCGCGAACAGGATGGTCATGCCGTAGCGGCCGAAGAAGAAGGCGACCGTCATCAGCGCCACCATCACCCACCAGGCGTTGATGCGCTGCGTGAGGTTGACCAGCGTTGCGCTCAGCGGCTTCGGCGCGCGCATCGAAAGGATGCCGGCGGTGACGCTGGCGGTGCTCAGCACCACGAAAAGGCCGATGATCAGGATGCTGATTTCGTGGCGCATCAATCGTCTCGATCAGGGCGCGGATTCAGCGCCAGCAGCGCCGCGCGGGCGCGCTCGAGGAAGGCGCGGCGTTCCTCGCCAGGCTCCACCGCCACCGGCGCGCCGAAGACGACGCGGCAAAGCAGCGGCACCGGCAGGAACTGGCCCTTCGGCAGCACGCGCGACATGTTCTCGATCCAGCAGGGGATGAGTTCCACATCGGGCCGCGCCATCGACAGGTTGTAGAGCCCGGAGCGGAACGGCAGCAGCTCGTCGCTCATGTTGCGCGTGCCTTCCGGGAAGATGATCAGCGAGTGGCCCTGGTCGAGCACCGAGAGCATGACCGAAATCGGGTTCTCCTCCGGACTCGTCCATTGCCGGCTGATCAGCACGGAGGAGAGCATGTCCTCGGCGATGAAGCGGCGCAGCCGCGACTTCCCCCAATATTCGGAAGCGGCGATCGCATGCGTGATGGCGCGTTCCTTCTCGCTGAGGCAGGCCGACAAAAGGATGAAATCGCCATGGCTGGTGTGGTTGGCGAAATAGATGCGCTGCCGCTCCGACGGCTGGCTGCCGCTCCAGATCGGGCGCACGCCGGTCACCGCCCAGGCCAGCGCCGACAGGCCGACCGAGGTCACCGTCTGCAGCAGGGTGAAGGTCCGGAGCGCAAGCTTGCTCATCGCGGCATCCAGAATCCGGCGGTCAGGAACGCGGCGACGAAGACTGCCAAGGCGATGCGCTGGCGGGCAAGCAGGCGGCGCGTTCCGGCGATACGGTCGTCGAGCGAGCGGAGAAAGGAGGGAGCCGGCTTCAGCCGCATGCGCGCCAGCAGATCGTCGACCGCAGCACCTCCGGAAGCCTCGTCGTCATGGCTCGTCATCAGCCGGAACAGCAGCGCATCGAAGAGGAGAAGCGCCGAAAGCCCAAGCACCGCGATGGCGCTCGCCGCCGCGACCAGCAGCGCCAGCACCGCGATCGGCGCATGGAGGGCGCCGCGCGCCGAGGCGACCAGAGGCGCGACGCTGTCGCCGGCGATAACGATGGCGGCCGGCCACGCCGCCTGCTTGATGAGCATGGCGGCGAAGATGGCCGTCCGCTGCCGATAGGCTTCGTCCGTCATGCCGGCTCGTCCTGGAAATGCACCGGCCGGCCTGATGCGGCGAGCTGCTTTTGCGCCTGCGCCGGCGTGTGCGATCGGCCGGTCGAGACCAGCCATCCGGCGATGACCGTGGCGCTGCGCTGGAAGCCTAGCGCGCAGCAGACCAGCACCGTGCCCTGCCGGCGCGCGGGCTCGATGGCTGCCACCGCCCGATCAAGCACGTCCGCCGGCGGCGGCAGGAGATCGAGCATCCCGAAGCTTTCCCAGCGGCCAGGCGCGTCGCGCGGCCGCTCCAGCTCGGCGGCGAGATCGATCACCGTGCCGAAGCGATCGGCTTCGGCAGCGTCGGGAAAACGTCCGAGGAAAACGCCGTCGGCGATCGCCACCGCTGGCGGTAGCTTGCGCGTCCATGCCCAGACATTGGCCCTGGCGCTCAGCCGGTAGGGCCAGAGCAGGATGCGGCTTGCCAGCGGCGCATAACCGTCAGCCGTCTTCTGGAACACTTTTGCGCCGGCCCCGGCATAGGCGAAGGCGACGATGGCCAGCGCCAGCGCCGGCCACAAAAGCACCAGCGCGATAGCGGAGAAGTGGACTCCGACGGATGCTCCGGCCAGAGCAAGGGCACCGCCCAACGCGTAGCCGAGCGCAAGCCGCCGTGCCTTGGCATCGGCGTTCAGGCGGAAGCCGGAGAAAGGCAGCTCGCCCTTGGCCGGAAACAGCCAGAGCGCGAAGGCCCCGAGCACTGCGCCGGTGGGGATATCGATGAAATGGTGCTGCCAGGTTGTCAGCACCGAGGCGCCGATCAGGAAGCACCAGCCGTGCCAGATGGGCAGCAGAACGCCGCCGAGGCGCTGGCGCCAGTGATCCCAGATGATCACCAAAAGCGCGATATGCAGCGACGGCGCCTGGTTGAACGGCTTGTCGAAGCCGCCGAGCACGGCAAACAGGAAGCCCGGCAGGCCGCTTGTCGCCGGCCGCACGAAGGTGGCGGTCAGCGGAAACAGGATGAAGCAGGTGACGGCGACGACCTGTGCCGTGAGATAGCGGCTTGCCAGCCGGTCGACACCGCGTCTGCTGTCGTTGAGCAGCAGCGACAGGCCGTAGAACAGGTTGATCGACCAGTAGGGCACGATCGTCCATGCGAGGAACGGTATCGCGTGCTCCCAGGAAAACACTATGCTGCCGACATGCGAGCGCGTCGAGGCCAGCCAGTTGGCGAAGCCGTAGGTCGAATAGAAGAAGGGCGCCAGAACAGCGAGCCAAAGGGCTGCACGGACCACGATCCGGCCATAGGCTTCGGCTGCTGGGCTGGTTGAAAGGGGCGGGGGCTCGACGCTGGCGGGCATGCCTGGGTGTTCCTAAAGCCCGATGATTTCAGGTCGATCCGACCTGAAATCATCCGGCTCTAAATCAAAGAAATAGAGCATGATGTCGTCCGAAAACCGCTTCACACTTTTCGGCATCATGCCTAAAGCCGCCTTGCCAGCGAGACGGTGAAGATGCCCCATTGGTCGATGCGCTGGTCGAGCTTCTCGAAACCGGCTGCCTCGACCAGCTGGTCCATCTCGCCCTGCGTGCGGCGCCGCATCACCCAGGCCTGGCCGCCGCGATGCGACGTCAGGCTGCGCGCGATCATCTCGAGCTGCGGGTGCCAGGGCTGGTTGGTGTAGAGGAGCAGGCTGCCGGGCTGCATGGCGCGGGCAAGGCCGCCGAGCGAGCGGGCAATCAGCGCGTTGTCGGCGAAAAGCTCGTAGAGGCCGGAAACGATGGCGAGGTCCGGCGCCGGATCGAGCCTGGCCAGCCCATCGCCGTCAAAGGCGTCGACGCGCCGGAACGACACGCTCGCCGGCAGTCCGCGCTTTGCAATCAGCTTGCGGCCGAGCTCGACGTTGAGATCGGAGTAGTCCTGCAAGCGCACGCTGGCTGGTTGTTCAGGGCTCTTGGCGATGGCGTCGAGCACGTAGCGGCCGTGGCCGGCGGCGATATCGAGGATATGACCGGGCCGTCCGGTGGCCTTCAGCGTTGCCAGCGCCGAGCCGATCAGCTCTTCGAGGTTGAGCTTGCGCTGGCGGATGCCACGCCAGCCGATGGCGTCGAGGAAGGTCCGGTCGACCAAGCGGCCGATCGGCCCGAGACCGCGCGGCTCGTCCTCATAAACATAGTCCAGCGTCGACCCGGAATCGAAGCCGGTGGCAACGCCGGTCTTCATGCCTTGCGAGAACCAGCTGCCGAGGCGGATGAAGGCGCGGCTCAAGGCCCAATAGAGGCCCCTCAGTGACAGGAGATCGAGCGGCGAGGCAAGCCTGTCGGCCTCGTCGCGCGTGTAGCCGGCGATATCCGCCTGCTTCAGGTCGACGGCTTCGGCCGGCGAGGCGAACTGCCCTTCGAGGAACGGCCGGATCAGGTCGAGCGCCTTGGCGCGGTCGCGTTCGCCCAGCGTGTCGTGGAAGAAGCCCGGCAGCACATGGCGTTCTTTCACGCTGCTACCGAGGTTGACGAAGAACTCGTGCTGCGGCGCATGGCGCACCACCCAGTCGCTGCCCGACAGGAGAAGCTGCGTCGGCACGGTGATGGCGCGGGCATCGGAAACGATGCGCGCCGCATGCTGGTAGAGCTCGACGAGGATGTTCGAGGCGATCGGCCTTGTGATCAGCTTGTCGTTTTCAAACGAAGCGATGCGCACCGGGTCATGGGTGAGCAGGCTCGCCTTGACGTAGGAATTGACGAAGAAGCGCCCCTTGATCTTCTGCCACAACGCAATGCCTTCTTTGGCGAAAGGGACATAGAGCTTGACCGAGAAGGCGGGCGAGGCGAGCACCATGGCGCGCAGTTTCGGCGCGTAGTCATGCACCCACGCCGCGGCAAGCACGGCGCCGAAGGACTGCGCGATGAGCGCGATATCCGGCGCGGCAAAACCGTCCCTGGCGGCGATCTCGCGCGTGAAGCAATCGATGTCGCGCACCAGCGCCGCGAAGGAAGGAGCATAGCCGCGCTCGCCTTCGGAGCGGCCGTTGCCGCGGGCGTCCCAGGCATAGAAGGCATGGTCGGGCATGCCGAGTTCGTCCACGAGATGCGCCATGCGGCCCCCATGCTCGTGGCCGCGATGGAAAAGTACGACCGCACCCTTGGCCTTGGCCGAGACTTTTGTCTTGGCGGAAACGGGCGGCCAAAAGCGGTAGAAGATCTGCGTGCCGTCATGGCTGCGGAAGGTGCGTTCCTGCGCTTGCCGCGCGAGGCTTTCCGCCGGCGCGCTGGCGACCTGTTCGTGAAGCATGGTGTTTCCCCCGGGCGGCATGGCGAGCCTCGATGCTCAGCCGCCGCTGCCAATAAGACCGGCGCGTATCCGGTTTATGGCGGTCAGCAGCGAAAGCGTAGCCATGGCCGGAAACACAAACGGCGCGATTGCCGGCGGCCACAGCCCGGCGGCGGCGAGCACGGCGACCACGCCCAGCGCCAGCGCCCTGTCGCTCTTGCCGAACGGACCGCCATAATTTCGTCCGATGCCGGCGGCGATGCCGAGCACGCCGGCGAACTCGGTAAGCACAGCGGCGATGGCAAAGGCGACGACGCCCCGGCCGCCGAATTGCGGAAAGGCCGCGAAGGGCAGGATCAGCGCGAGGTCCGAGGCGACGTCGCAGGTCTCGTTGAGATACATGCCGAGCGTCGAGGCCTGCCCATGCTCCCGCGCCAGCATGCCGTCGATGGCGTTGAGCACCATGCGAACGAATAGCACGATGGGGATGAGAAGAAGAACGATGCGCCAGCCCGGCAAAAGCGCGATCGCCGTTCCGGCGGTAATGGACAGCAAGGCAGCAAGTATCGTTATGCCGTTGGCCGTGATGCCCATTGCGGCCAGCTTCCCGACCAGCGGCCGCAGCCTGTCCTGGAAAGCCGGCTTGAGCGCATAGAGCGTCGGCATTGCGTTGATCCCCCGATCCACGCTTCCACCTGTATCACGAAGAGGCCGAACGACACCAGCATGCGGCAAAAAACACAGTGAATTTTCAGACGGTTGACGCCTGGTTATGAACGCAGAGCCTCAAGCCGCCGCAGTCGCCGTCTTGATCAGGCGCCGGCCAGGGTGTCCTCTCCGCGACTAGCCGGCGGTCGATCCGCCCTTCTTCCAGGGGCTGCGCTTTCCCGGCTTCTGGACCAACGCATTCCGCTTGAATAGTAAGCACGCTTATTATATATGTCGCTCATGGTTTCAGACGGCATCGACAGATTGGGATTTTTGATCCACGACGTGCAGCGCCTGATGCGTAAGCGCTTCGAGGCGCGCGCCAGCGGGCTCGGCCTGTCGTCGGCGCAATGGCGCCTGATGGTTCGCGTGGCCAAGGAGGCCGGCATCACCCAGGCGCGGCTCGCCGACATGCTGGAAATCGAGCCGATCAGCGTCTCGCGTCTTGTCGACAGGATGGAGGAGGGCGGCTGGATCGAGCGCCGCACCGACCCGACCGACCGGCGGGTGCGCCTGATATTTCCCACCGCCAAGGCAAGCGCTGCCTATGCCGACGTCAAGAGCCTCGCCGGCGAGGTCTATGAGGAATCGCTCACCGGCGTGTCGCCGGAGGATCGCCACGTCCTGATCCGGACGCTGGACACGATCGTGCGGAATTTGACGGACGGCGAAGCGTCGTCCCTGGAAAAAATGAAGGCAGAAGGCGCAGCAACATGAACGCGGCAGCCAAGATCGAAGACAACGTCACCGAGCTGGAGATGGAGACGCCTGCGGAGCCGATCGCCGAAGCCCCGGCGCAGCCGGCACCCGCTCCCGTTTCCGTGGCGCCGGCGCCGCAGCCCGCGCCGAAGAAGAAGCGCCGCCTGGGCCGCTTCCTTTTGATGATCGCCCTGCCGCTGGCGCTGCTCGCCGGCGGCGCCTATGTCTGGGTGACGGGCGGGCGCTACCAGGAGACCGAGAACGCCAATCTGCAACAGGCCAGGATTTCGATCGCTTCCGATACGGCCGGCCGCATCGTCCAGGTCGGCATCGCCGACAACCAGACGGTCAAGGCCGGCGACCTCCTCTTCGTCATCGACCCGGAGCCTTACAGGATCGCTCTTGCCCAGGCCGACGCGGCTGTGGCCGCCGCGCGCCTCAATGTCGAGCAGCTGCGCGCCGCCTACAGCCAGGCGATGGCGCAGGAAAAGTCGGCGAGCAGCGAGGTCGACTATGCGCAGTCGCAATATGATCGCGCCGCCGATCTCGCCCAGAAGGGCATCAACGCCAAGTCTTCGCTGGACGAGGCCCGTAACGACCTCGACAAGGCCAAGCAGCAGCTGGCGGTCGCCGAGCAGGGCATCGTCAGCGCCAAGGCGGCGCTTGGCGGCAACCCGGACATCGAGACCGACAGGCACCCGACGGTGATGTCGGCGATCGCCGCGCGCGACAAGGCCGCTTACGATCTCGCGCAGACCACGGTGAAGGCGCCGGCCGACGGCGTGGTCTACCAGGCCTCGTCCTTCAAGGTCGGCCAATACGTCGCCGTCGGCACGCCGCTGTTCGCGCTGGTCGAGACCGGCGACACCTGGATCGACGCCAATTTCAAGGAGACCCAGCTCACACATATGAAGCCGGGCCAGAAGGCCGAGATCGTCGTCGACACCTATCCGGGCCGGACCTTCGATGCGGCCGTCAAGGCGATCGGCGCCGGCACGGGCGCCGAGTTCTCGCTGCTGCCCGCCCAGAACGCCACCGGCAACTGGGTCAAGGTCACCCAGCGCATCCCAGTGCGCCTGGAACTGGCCGACCCCGACGCCAAAATGGCGCTGCGCACCGGCATGAGCGCGACGGTCACCGTCGACACCGGCGTGGCACGTGGCCTGCCGTCGATCTTCGGCCACGCCACGGCCGGCGAGAACGCGCAATAATCACGCACAAGCAAGGAGTTGGAGCAGGGGATTGATCCGATGGGAGGAGTGTGAAAGCTCAAGCGTTGAGGCGAGCCGCTTCGCGGCTTTGATCGATGCTGAAGCTTTCGACACGGACCCGTCTAACCTCAGGTTTCCGGGCGGCAGGCATCCGCTCGAATAGAGACTTTCGGTCGATGTAATCCCCACATCGATAGTCGCGTCCCACCGCGATGAGGGTCTCTCAACGGAAGGCCTTGCCGTCCGGAAACCTAGAGCCGGATGATTTCAGGTCTGTTCGACCTGAAATCTGAATCCGCCTCTAAATCAAAGAGATAGAGCATGATGTCGTCCGAAAACCGCTCCACACTTTTCGGCATCATGCTCTAGCGTACCCGTTTTTGTTGTCTGCCGGAAGTTCAGCGCCATGAGCACGCCCGAACCCTTCAAGGAAGTCCCGCACCGCGGCCTGATCACGGTCGCGCTGATGCTGGCGACGATCATGCAGGCGCTCGACACCACGATTGCCAATGTCGCGCTGCCGACCATGACCGGCGATCTCGGCGCCTCGCCCGACAACATCAACTGGGTGCTGACCTCCTACATCGTGGCGGCGGCTATCATGACACCGGTCACCGGCTGGCTTGCCGACCGCCTTGGCCGCAAGGAACTGTTCCTCGCCTCGGTCGTCGGCTTCACCATCTTCTCGATGCTCTGCGGACTCGCCTGGAGCCTCGAGACCATGGTGCTCTTCCGCTTGCTGCAGGGCGTGTTCGGCGCGGCCATCGTGCCGCTGTCGCAGACCTTCCTGCTCGACATCAATCCCAGGGAGCGCCATGGCCAGGCGATGGCCATCTGGGGCGCCGGCATCATGCTGGGGCCGATCCTCGGGCCGACGCTCGGCGGCTGGCTGACCGAGAATTTCAACTGGCGCTGGGTGTTCTTCATCAACCTGCCGGTCGGCATCCTCGCCTTCATCGGCATGGCCGCCTATCTGCCGGTCGTCGCCAAGCGCGTGCGCAGCTTCGATTTCTTCGGCTTCGCCATGATCTCGCTCGGCGTCGGCGCGTTGCAGCTGATGCTCGACCGCGGCGGCGAGGTCGACTGGTTCTGCTCGACCGAGATCTGGATCGAGCTCGCGCTGTCGATCACCGGTTTCTGGGTGTTCATCATCCATACGGTGACGTCCGAACGTCCCTTCATCGATCCAAAAATCTTCCTCGACCGCAATTTCGTGACCGGGCTGGGCTTCATCTTCGTCATGGGCGTGCTGATCCTTGCCTCGATGTCGCTGCTGCCGCCAATGCTTGCCAACATCTTCGGCTACCCGACGGTGACCATCGGCGTTGTGCTGGGACCGCGCGGCATCGGCACGATGATCTCGATGCTGTTCGTTGGCCGCATCATGCACAGGATCGATGCCAGGATCCTCGTCGCCATTGGCTTCCTGCTTACCGCGCAGTCGCTCTACACGATGGCGAGCTTCACGCCGCAGATGGACAACTGGCTGATTATCTCCTCGGGCGTCGTCCAGGGCCTCGGCATGGGCATGGTGTTCGTGCCGCTGTCGGCGGTTGCCTTCGCCACGCTCGACGCGCGCTACCGCACCGACGCCACCTCGCTGTTCAGCCTGGTGCGCAATCTGGGTTCCTCCATCGGCGTATCGGTTGTCGCGGCGCTCATGGTGCAGAACACGCAGATCAACCATGGCGAGTTGTCCGTCTTCATCAACCCGTACAATCCCAATCTGTGGGCGGCCTCGCCGGCCGCGGCCGCCGGCGACCCCGCCGCGCTTTCGCAGGTCGACAGGCTGGTGAACGTCCAGGCGATGATGATCTCCTATATCAACGACTTCAAAATCCTGATGGTGATGACGCTGCTTGCCGTCCCGTTCGTGGTCCTGCTGCGCAAGCCAAAAGCGGCGCCGGCCGGTGGCGCGCCGGCAGCGCATATGGATTGACGTTTTGCGGGCTGGCGCGACGTAGCGGCTGCGCCTGCATCCGGGCTCAAAATCGTGTCCGGGGAACAGCCCGGAACTTTCAGATTTCCACAGCTGCCCCCTGACCCGGGAGCTGGTTCACCTACCATTAGTATATCTCGATCACGATGCGGTCGCTTTTGGGTTGAAAGCGAGCCGCGTTGCTTTGCGCCGGCACCAAACCGGAGGAACTCTGTTTGGGCACAAAATCATCCAGGAAAGCCGCTGCAACACCGGAGTCGGCCAGTCTTGCCGCGCTGGCAAAGCTGACGATCGCTTCCTATGAAACGCTCGAGCGCGACCTTCGAGCCAGGATCGCAACGCTCGAAGGGCAGGCGCTGCGATTTGAGACGGCGATCGAAAACGTTTCGCAGGGCATCTGCTTTTTCGATGCCGGTGAGCGGCTTATCCTGTGCAACCGCCGCTATGCGGAAATCTACCGCATTGCGCCTGAGCAATTGCAGCCGGGACTGACGCTACGGGAAATCGTCGAACGTCGCGTCGCGGTCGGGACATCCGCGACAGATGCCGACGCTTATCTCGCATTGGCCCGTTCCATCAATTCGGGCATGGCTCCAAGAGTCTGGACCGCCAACCTCGCCGACGGCCGGGCAATTCAGGTCTGCCACCAGCCCATGCCTGACGGCAGCTGGGTGGCCACGCATGAGGACATTACGGCGCTCGCTGCCAATCAACAGATCGTCGACGAGCGCATCTCGCTGCAAACGCTGATCGACTGGGTGCCCGATTATCTCTGGGTCAAGGACACGGAAAGCCGGTTCGTCGTGGCGAACAGAGCGCTTGCGGTCGACAGCGGGCGGGAGAAGACCAGCGACATGATCGGCTTGACCGATTTTGATCTCCATGCCCCGGAACTTGCGCGGAAATTTCGCGCGATCGAGGAGAACGTGCTCCGCAGCGGACAACCGATGATCGACAAGGAGGAGTTTATTGTCGATGCGTCGGGCGTAGGAAAGTGGGTTTCATCGACAAAGGTGCCTCTGCGCAATGCGCAGGATGAGATCATCGGTCTGGTTGGGATCGCTCACGATGTCACCGCGCGCAAGCAAGCGGACATCCTTCGGGATGGACAGGCGCATATTCTGGAAATGATCGCGATGAGCGCCCTGCTCGAAGACGTGCTCGATCGCCTGATGCGCCTCGTCGAGTCGCAATTGACGGGAATATTCGGTTCCGTCCTGCTGCTGGACAAGGATGGTAGCCATTTGCGGCACGGCGGCGCGCCGAGCCTGGCGAAAGACTATACCACCGCCGTCGACGGGATCGCCATCGGCCCCAAGGTTGGATCGTGTGGCACCGCCGTCTATCGGCGCGAGCCGGTCATCGTCTCGGACATCATGCAGGATCCGCTTTGGGAAGATTACCGTCACGTGGTGGCGCCCTTCGGCTATCGTTCCTGCTGGTCGACACCGATCCTGTCGCATCAAGGCGCCGTTCTGGGTGTCTTTGCGATGTATTCGATGACGGTGCGTGAACCGACCGAGGCCGAAACACGGCTGATCGACTTCACGACGCGCATTGCGGGGATCGCCATCGAGCGCAAATTGGCTGAAGACCAGATTCATTTCATGGCCAACCATGACGTGCTGACAGGGCTTCCAAACCGCGCTCTGCTCGAGGACCGGCTCTCGCAGGCTCTGCTTTATGCGCAGCGCTATGAGCGCTGGGTGACGGTGGTGTTCATCGACCTCGACAACTTCAAGCTCGTCAATGACACGCTCGGCCATAACGCCGGTGACGTGCTGCTGAAGACCGTCGCCAACCGTATGGTCGAATGCGTCCGGTCAACCGACACCGTCGTGCGGCTTGGCGGCGACGAGTTCGTTATCGTTCTGTTCGATCAGCCGACCGACGTCGATCTGATCTCCGAGACCCTGCAAAAGATCCGGTCGGCGATCGCGGAGCCGGTTCATCTGGGAAGGCACCGGCTGCGGGCGACGGCCAGCATCGGCATCGCCAACTATCCCAAGGATGGGACGGGTCCGGATCAGCTGCTGGCCAATGCCGATGCCGCCATGTACCGCGCGAAGGAATTCGGCCGCGACAATTTCCAGTTCTACGCTCCCGAGTTCAACACCAGGGCGCATGAGAAATTCCTGCTTCAGGAAGAGCTGCGAAATGCGCTGGCTCGCTCGGAGTTCGTCCTGCTCTATCAGCCGCAGGTCGATCTTCGCTCAGGGGACGTCTTTGCAGTCGAAGCCTTGCTGCGCTGGAAGCATCCGACACGAGGCATGGTGGCGCCGGACACATTCATTCCGACCGCCGAGGAGACCGGCCTGATCGTGCCGATCGGCGACTGGGTCCTGCATGAAGCCTGTCGGCAGAACAAGGCCTGGCAGGATGCCGGTCTGCCACCCCTGACCGTATGCGTAAACGTCTCGGCGCGGCAATTCAGGGAACCGAACCTGATTGGCCGGGTCGTGAACGCACTGAAGGACAGCGGCCTGGATGCCAGACATCTCGAGCTTGAGGTAACCGAGAGCCTTATCATGCAGGACGTCGAATTGGCGGTTGCGACGATGAACGCGTTGCAGGGCCTGGGCGTTCAGATATCGATCGACGATTTCGGAACCGGCTATTCCAGCCTCAGCGCGCTTAAGACCTTTCCCGTGGCGCGGCTGAAGATCGACAAGTCATTCATCAGGGATCTCGCCGCCGACGAGAGCGATCAGGCTGTCGCCAGCGCCGTGATCTCATTGGGTCAAAATCTGCATTTGAGGGTCATTGCCGAGGGCGTCGAGACAGACGATCAGGTGGCCTTCTTGCGCAAGAACAATTGTGATGAAATGCAGGGCTATCATTTCAGCAAACCGGTATCGGCCCTGGGCATCGCGAAACTGCTCCACACGGCGAGCCTGGCGGATGACGGCCGAGGCGTTCCGGCGTCGAAACCGCTGACGGCAAAACAGGGATAGGCGAGGCCTATCTCCCGAGCACGAGGCTCCAGTAGCGCAGGCTCGGATCGCGGCCGTCGCGCACATAGGCGAGGCCGAAGCGGGAGAAGTCCGGGTCGAGCATGTTGCGGCGGTGGCCGTCCGAATGCATCCAGATGTCGAACAGCTTCTGCAGGTCGAAGCGGCCCTCGGCGATGTTCTCGCCCGCGGCGCCGTGCACCCCGTTGCCCTTCATGCGCGAGGCGAAATCCTTGCCCCAGCCGGTGGTGTGGCTCATCCGGGCGCGTGACGCCATGTAGCCGGCCTGCTGCAGCGCCGCCTGCTCGAGCTGCGTGTCCGGAACCAGCGCCGGCAGCCCGGCGGATGTCCGGATCGTGCTCAAGGTGGTGGTGGCGGAGGACGAAACGCCTGCGCCTTCGCCGGTCGGCAGCACGGTGGTGGAGCAGGCTGCAAGGCCCGCCAGCGCGGCAAGAGCCGCACCCTTCAGCAGCCGGCGCCTGTTCGGGTTCGGGATCGGGTGGTTTTCGAGTCGCGCAACGGTCATGCCCGCCTGAAATAATGGCGATCATGGCTTTTGCCGGGCAGGGCGGCGAAAATCTCGGTAGACGGCCCTAGGCTGCGGTTTCGAGATTTGCTTCCGAGCCGCCGGTCCGATCGTCGGCCGTATGCACCCACCAGGCCCCCAGCGCATCGATCAGCGGGACGAGCTTGCGGCCGGACGTCGTAAGGTCGTAGTCGACGCGCAGCGGATAGCCTTGATGCGCGGTCCGCCGCACGATCCCGGCGTCCTCCAGCTTGCGCAGTTCCAGCGCCAGGATGCGGTGCGAAACGGTCGGATTGTCGCGCCTGAGTTCGCTGAAGCGTTTGGTGCCGTCCTTCAGATAGTAGAGCAGCAAGGTCGGCCAGCGGCCGCTGAGCACGCGCATGGTCTCTTCGATCGGGCAGCGCGAGACGACATCTTTCATGGGGAGGGACCTGGACGCGTGGTTACAGAATAGTGCGTAATTTACATGGGAAGACAGTTGTTTAGGGTCAAGTTTCGCTGCGCAGCGTGATCCCTGAACATGGAAGAGAAACATGGAACCTATTCTCCTTTACGGCTTCCCGGCGGGAAGCTCGATGGGGCTCGTCGCTGCCTTCGAGCTCGCAGGGCAACCCTACCGTCTGTGCCGGGTGGACATGCTTGCCGACATGAAGAACGACGCCTACGCCAGTCTCAATGGCAGGCAGGAAACGCCGGTCCTGATCACGGACGAAGGTAAGGTGCTCACCGAGACCATGGCGATTGCCGCATGGCTCGAAGCCCGCGATGTCGAGCGTCGTATCAGTTTCGATCCGCGCAGGCCGGAAGCCGATCGGATGCATCAACTGATGGCCTTCGTGAACACCGGCTTCACCGCCGCATTCAGCCCGCTTTGGGCGGTGTTGGAAATGGCGTCGCCCGAGCCGCTGCTGCAAGCCACCTTGCGCGATTTCGGCCGCAAGGCCGTTGCCGACCGTCACGACCGGCTCGAGGCGATGATCGCCGATACAGACTTTCTCGTCGGTGACAAGCTGACGCTGGCCGATACCACGCTGATCGGCGTAGCGCGCTGGGCCGAGTTCCATCAGGCAATCGACGGCGGCCACTACCCGAAGCTTGCCGCCTTGCGCCGCCGCATCGAAGCCGACCCGGCCGTGCGATATGCACTCGCCGTCGAGGATGGCGAAAGGCCGGCCGGTTCGGGCGCATGCCTGGGGCACGTGCCGCTGGCGGACGTGATCGAACGTTTCGCCGCCTGAATAGCGCCTGGCCTCCGGGTCAGCCGGCGGCGCTAGCGCGGCTGGCGCCGCCGGTGACGACAAACCCTGGCGGATGCGCTATGTTGCCACAGGTACTTAAGTGGCAGCCAGGGGCGGCCACCCAGGTGGTGACCGCCCCCGCGAGAAACGGAGGAAGGTTATGGCCGGCTTTCATGTCATGGCGGACGCGCACGGGATGCATGTGCAGCCTACGGTGCGCCACATCACCACGTCGGATCTGTGGGATGCGTTGCGGCGCGGCGCCGACGATTTCTGGGCCAAGCCTTCGCACTATGTGTTCCTCTGCCTGATCTATCCGATTGTCGGCCTGATCCTGACGCGGTGGAGCTCCGGCTCCAATGCGATTCAGCTCGTCTATCCGCTGATGTCCGGCTTCGCGCTGATCGGCCCTTTCGCGGCGATCGGCCTCTATGAGATCAGTCGCCGGCGCGAGCTCGGCATGAGCACCCGCTGGCACCATGCGTTCGACGTGCGCCATTCGCCGGCGCTGCCTTCGATCGCGGTGATCGGCATCCTGCTCTTTGCGCTCTTCCTTCTGTGGCTGTTCGCCGCGCAGACGATCTACACCAGCCTCTTCGGCGCCGAGCCGCCCGCTTCGGTCGGTACCTTCCTGCGCGATGTGCTGACGACCGGCAAGGGCTGGACGCTGATCCTGCTCGGCAACGCCGCCGGCTTCGTCTTTGCCGTGGTCGTGCTTGCCACCACCGTGATTGCCTTCCCGCTGCTGCTCGACCGCGATGTCGGCGCCGTCTCCGCGATCGAGACCTCGGCGCGCGCGGTGATGGCCAACCCGTTGCAGATGGCGCTCTGGGGCCTGTCGGTCGCCGTGCTTCTGGTGGTCGGATCGATCCCGCTGTTTGCCGGTCTCGCCGTCGTCGTGCCGGTCCTCGGCCATGCGACCTGGCATCTCTACCGCAAGGTTGTGGAGCCGGAGCAGATCCGGCCGGCCCGCCGCCCGATGTAGGGACCCCCTGCGAAGGGCACCGGCTATCTTTGGGCTTCAGTCGCCATCCGGAGCGCCAGTGCGGTCAGCACCGTGCCCATCATCCAGCGCTGGACGACCAGCCAGAACGGCCGTCCGGCGAGGAAGGTGGCGATCGAGCCCGCCGTCACCGCGATGATGGCGTTGACGGTGAGGCTGATCGAGATCTGCGTCACGCCCAGCACCAGAAGCTGCGACAGCACGTGGCCCTTGGCCGGGTTGATGAACTGCGGCAGCAGCGACAGGTAGAGCACCGCCACCTTCGGATTGAGCAGGTTGGTCATCAGCCCCATGATGAACAGCTTGCGCGGCCTGTCCCTCGGCAGCTCGCGGACCTGAAACGGTGAGCGTCCACCGGGCCTCAGCGCCTGCCAGGCGAGCCACAGCAGGTAGAGCGCGCCGGCAAAGCGCAATACGTCATAGGCATACGGCACGGCAAACAGCAGCGCCGTGATGCCGAGCGCCGCCGACAGCACATAAAACAGGAAGCCCAGCGCCACGCCGCCGAGCGAGATCAGCCCGGCCCTCGGCCCTTGCGACAGCGAGCGCGAGATCAGGTAGATCATGTTCGGCCCTGGAGTGAGCACCATGCCGAGGCAGATCAGCGCGAAAGTCAGGTGGTTGGCGGCGTCGGGCACAGGTGTCTCCTGGAAAGCGCGCCTGAGATGTGCCCTGCTTCGCGGAACGGCACAAGGGCTTCAAGGCGCCGGCCGTTGCGCCAGCGTCGATGCCGCCAAATCCGGCCATTCTCGACCGGGAGCTGACAATCCAATACACTTCCATTCACCTGGAAATTCGAGTGTCAGCTTTGCACGGGTCTGCGCAATGCAAATCTCCTTCAGGGGCAAAAAGGTTGTCGTAACAGGTGCCAGTCGCGGCATCGGCTGGTCAATCGCTCTGGCATTTGCGACGGAAGGCGCCGATGTCGCCATCTGCGCCCGCGGCGCGCAGGGCCTCGAGGCCGCTGAGGTCGAGCTGAGGCGGTATGGAGGGGCTGTTTTCGCCATGCCATGCGATCTTGCAGAGGCATCAGCGCCCGCGAGCTTTGTGGCAGGAGCCGTTAAGGCTCTCGACGGTATCGACATCCTGGTCAACAACGCGTCGGGCATCGGCATGAGGGATGACGAGAGCGGCTGGCGAGCCGGCATTGATGTCGACCTGATGGCGACGGTGCGCGCCACCCAGACAGCCATCCCGTTCATGGAAAAGGCGGGGGGTGGCGCCATCATCAATATCTCGTCGATTTCCGGTTTCAGAGCGGTGCCGCGTACTTTGCCTTACGCCGCGGTCAAGGCGGCGCTCGTCAACTACACGATGGGCCAGGGACTGGCGCTTGCGCCAAAACGCATCCGGGTAAACGCCATCGCGCCCGGTTCAATCGAGTTTCCAGGCGGCGTGTGGGATAACCGCAAGGCGTCCGACCCGCAGCTGTATCAGCGCACGCTCGACGGCATACCCTGGGGGCGGTTTGGCACGCCGGAGGAGATCGCAAAAGTTGCTCTGTTCCTGGCGAGCGAAATGGGAAGTTGGGTGACGGGGCAAACGATCGTGGTCGACGGCGGTCAATTGCTGGCCTCGAGGACGGGCCCTTCAGCGACGTTGCCTGCATCGTGAAGCATGCTTTCAGTGCCGGTGAGCACCAACATGCGCCTTGTGCCGCGAACGCGCACAAGGGCTTGCCAGCGCTCGTCGTTGCGCCAGTGCGTTTCACCGTTTCACGGAAACGGCGAAACGTAAGCGCTGTGTCGGCACCACCTTCCGGGAATGCCAATGATCTGTGAGCCCGCCGATTGTGCGTCGGAATCGGAGATCGGCTTGTGTCTGGACTTGAGCTTACGCTTGACCCTGAGCGGCAGCCTCGTCGCTTCGAGGTGATCAACAGCACCGGTGGTCGGCGGCGCTGGTCGATGGATGACAAGGCGCGGATCATTTCCGAGACCCTGGAACCGAACGTGGTCATCTCGGAGGTCGCCCGCCGCCCCCATGGGCTGCGACCGCAGCAAGTCTTCACCTGGCGACGGGAGGCTCGCAAGCTTGCGTCCTCGGCAACGCAGGATACTCCCGTCTTCGTTCCGGCAGTCGTTGCAGCGCCGCCGGAGCCGGCGGCGAAGCGTCCGTCCGCGACGTCGGTGTGATCGAGCTCGAGATCGACGGCATCGCCATGCGGGTGGGCCGTGGCGCCGACGCCAAAACGGTGGAGGCGGTGATCCGCGCATTGAAGGCGACGTCGTGATCGGGCCGACCGGCGCGGTCAAGGTTCTGGTGGCGACTAAGCCCGTGGACTTCCACAAGGGAGCGGAGGGGCTGGCGGCGCTGGCGCGCGAACAGATGGGCGCCGATCCGTTAGGTGGCACGGTCTTCGTCTTTCGCGCCAACCGCGACCGCATCAAGCTGATCTTCTGGGACGGCGCCGGCATGTGCCTGTTCGCCAAGCGGCTGGAGGACGGCGAGTTCCGCTGGCCCAAGGTTGAGGACCGCGTGATGCGGCTGACGGCCGCGCAGCTCTCGGCGCTGCTCGAAGGGCTCGACTGGCGGCGTGTCCATGAGATGCGTCGGACACGCGTTCCGACGGCGGCCGGCTGAGGCGCGACGAAGTGAATCAGCCTTGATTCCGCTGTCGCGGGCTGTCGGCGAATATGGTCTGGTCCGGTTATGGGCGATGACCGCGGAGCAACTTTCCGATGATCCCGACGCGCTGAAGGCGATGGTGCTGGCGCGTGAGGTCGAGAACGCCCGGCTGCGGCAGATCATCAAGGAGCTGCAGCGCCACCGCTTCGGCCGGAGAGCCGAGACGCTGCCGCAGGATCAGCTGCTGCTCGGCCTGGAAGAAGCCGAACAAGTCGAGGCGGCCGGTGAGGAACAGAAGGAGCAGACTGCTCCGGCCGAACGCCAGGCACGCGCGGCCAAGCGCCGCGCCAATCGGGACTGCCGGCGCACCTTCCCCGCGTCGAGATGGTCGTCGACATCGAGGACTGCACCTGCCCCTGCTGCCACAACGACCTGCACAAGATCGGCGAGGATGTCAGTGAACGCTGGACATCGTGCCGGCGCAGCTGCGGGTGATTGTCGTGCGCCGGCCAAGGTACGCTTGCCGTGCCTGCGAGGACGTTGTCGTGCAGGCTGCCGCCCCGGCGCGGCTGATCGAGGGCGGCTTGCCGACCGAGGCAACGGTCGCCCAGGTTCTGGTGTCCAAATATGCCGACCACCTGCCGCTCTATCGCCAGGCCCAGGTCTGGGCCAGGCAGGGCATCAATCTCGATCGCTCCACGCTCGCCGACTGGGTCGGTCGTGCTGCCTGGCACCTGCGTCCGGTGCACGAGCGGCTGCTGGCGAAGCTGAAGACCTCGGCGAAGCTCTTCGCCGACAAGACGACTGCGCCGGTGCTCGATCCTGGTCGCGGCGAGACGAAGACCGGTCAGCTATGGGCCTATGCCCGCGACGACCGGCCGTGGGACGGAGACGATCCGCCGGGTGTGGCCTATATCTATGCACCCGACCGCAAGGCCGAGCGGCCGATCGCCCATCTCGTCGGCTTCAAAGGCATCCTGCAGGTCGATGGTTATGGCGCCTACCGCACGCTCGCCGAGAAGCGTTGCCTCACGCTCGCTTTCTGCTGGGCGCACGTTCGCCGGCCCTTCTATGAGCTGGCGGCGGCCGGTCCCGCGCCGATCGCCGGCGAGATGCCGACAAGGATCGCCGAGCTCTACAGGATCGAGGACGACATCCGTGGCCGATCGGCCGACGAACGCCGCGCCGCGCGCCAGGAGAGGAGCCGTCCGACCGTCGTCGAGCTCGAGCCTTGGCTGCGCGAGAAGCTCGGCCTCGTCAGCCAGAAGACCAAGCTCGCCGAGGCGATCCGCTACGCGCTCTGGCGCTGGGAACGCCTGACCCGCTTCCTCGACGACGGCCGCATCGAGATCGACAGCAACGTCGTCGAACGCTCGATCCGCCCAATCGCGCTCAACCGCAAGAATGCCCTCTTCGCAGGCTCGGACGGCGGCGCCGAGCACTGGGCCGTCATCGCCTCGCTCATCGAGACCTGCAAGCTCAACGGCGTCGAGCCGCTCGCCTATCTCGCCGACGTGCTCACCAGGATCGTCAATGGCCACCCCCACAGCCAGATCGACGAGCTCCTGCCTTGGGCCTACATTCCGCGGTAAGCGCTCACCTGATCGCCTGCTGCACGGCCTGAGCTGGGCGGTGGATCAACGGTCCGCCGGTGGCTAGGCACATCGCCTTACTGTAAAGTGCACCCACACTCTGAAGTCTGACTCAAACTGGTCGTGAGCGGTCGAAACTTGACGCGCGCTTGCGAGCTGAAAGACGGCAAGCCGAGCTAACACCCATCCCAGCTTGCAGCGCCCGGCCGCATCAGATTTTGAGAAGAGGTTAGCATGAATCGCATTCTCATCACCGGCGCGGCCGGGAAAATCGGAAGCATCTTGCGTGAAGGCTTGCGCGGACGATACGCGGTGCTGCGCCTTTCCGACATCGCGCCACTCGATCCGGCACGCGCCGGCGAAGAGATCGTGCGCGCCGATCTCGCCGATCTCGCCGAGGTAGAAGGCGCCATGCGCGACGTCGATTGTGTTGTCCACCTCGGCGCGATCGTGGGCGAAGAAACCTGGGAGAAGGTCCTGCCCAACAACGTGGTCGGAACCTGGAATGTGTTCGAGGCGGCGCGGCGACAAGGCGTGCGTCGCGTCATCTATGCAAGCTCGCACCACGCGGTCGGGTTCTATCGACGCGCCCGCTTCATCGACCAGACGGTCGTTCCGCGGCCGGACGGCCTCTATGGGGTGAGCAAGGTGTTCGGCGAGGCCGTCGGACGCCTGTTTGCCGATAAGCACGGCCTGTCGGTCTCCTGCCTGCGCATCGGCGCCGTTCGCGACAAGCCTGCTGATCGGCGTCTGCTCCATGTCTGGCTCAGCCCGCGCGACGCAGTGCAGTTGGTCGGATGTTGCATCGATGCGCCCGACTATCACTTCATTGTCGTCTACGGCGTCTCCAACAACAGGCGCAACCGCTACCGCAATGCAGGCATCGAGTTCCTCGGCTATCGGCCGCAGGACGACTCGGAGGACCACGCGGCCGACATCTTATGCACTCCGGACTCTGAGGATCCGATCTCGCGGCAATTCCACGGCGGCCCCTACACGCAGATGGGGTTCGACGGTGACCTTGCGCGGATTGAGTAGCGCGTTCCCGCGTCGCTCGAATTGGTAAAAGAGCCACTGCCCGCGCCACCGAGCTCAAGGCCGTGGCCTGAGAACACCGCTTACGGCGAAACGCCCTATCTCCTTTTACGCAATTCCGGACGGAAAACCGGTCACACTTTTCCTGGAATTGCTCTAGGGCGGCAGATGCCGCAGATGGTGGCCTCAAACGAAGGCACTCATCTCCAGGCGTTGGCAGCTTTCACTCACCGACGACCGAAGCCGCCGGTCGAGGCGAGGTTATCGGATCGGCATGACGAAGGACGATCTTCCAGGCGCCTTCCTCCCGCCGAAATATAGTGGTCGTTCGAAGTGCAATCTGCACCAGCTTGTCGCTGCCGCCGACCTTGGATCGGACCCGCTCGATCTCAATGATGTAACCCAAATCCGTCGTTGAGTATTCCGAAATGCGCTCAAAGCCGACGACCTCTCCGTCCCGGTAGTTGGCGGCGGCACGGTCCATCGTTTCGGCAGCATTCTTCCATCCTTTGGCAGGCGGGCCGAACGGATTGGCGATGACGACGTCATCCCGTTGTGAGTAGAGTCTCTTCAAAGGCTCGGGATCGCCTTTGACGAAGGCATCCACGGCTAAATGATCTTGCTGGATGACTTTCGCGAGGTCGGACGGCATCTCAGCAATCCTCCGATGAAGGGAAAAGAGGATACTATCTGAAAACCAGACCCTAATCCTGCCTTTTCGCTTCTTGGCGCGTCGGCATCCGTTTATTTGCCTTACCCCACCACCCGCAGGTTCGACAGCTCGTTGGCGATTTCCTTGAAATTGTCGGACAGCGTCGCGCCGGTCGCGTTCCAGAACAGCTTGGCGGGCTTGCTCGGGTCGGTCGGATCCTTGCGGAAGCGGGAGTCGGACGAGCAGGTCTTGAGCGCGTCCATCGCCTTCTTGTCGTTGGCGTCGCTCGAGGACATGTCGAGCGCAACCGTCATCACCATGATGTTGGCCGCCTTGGCGTTGTCGCAGAGCTTGGCCATTTGCTCGTTGAGCGCATTGGTGTAGTTGCTCGAGGAATAGTTGAACTGGCCGATATCGCTTGACGTGCCGCCGAACAGGCGGGTGACCGAGGTGCCGTTATAGCCGACGCCGGTATAGCCGTAGGCGGCATAGGTCGACTTGTTGCCGACCGGATCGGAGCTCACCGTCGAATAGGTGTTCTCGCCGTCGGTGAGCACGATGACGACCTTGTCGTTGCCGCGTTCGGTCTCCGGCCGCCCCTCGGTGAAGGGCGGGGCGCTCGACACGGTACGCCAGCCCCAGGCCATGCCTTCTGGCACGTTGGTGTTGCCGTTGGGCTGCATCAGGTCGATCGCGGCTTTGACGGCAGCGAGCCCGTCGGCATTGGTGACGTCGGTGAGCGGCGTGATCGGCGTCGTGGTGCAGCTGTAGTTCGGGCCGGCGCCGGCGCCCAGAACCGGCGCATTCATAGGCCGCGGCATGAAGTACTTGGCCATGTTCGACTGCCTGGTCTTGCCGGTGCTGCTCGACGGATCGTCGTTCCACCAGCTGTTGGCGGCGCCGTATGTTTTCGGCGGCAGTTCGTCGGGGTCCTGCGTGACGTACCAATGGTTGCCGGGCTCGTCCGGCGCGAACATCGGCACGAACATGGTTGCGGGGTCGCCGACGCCGACACCGGTATTGTTCGGTCCACCGGATGCCGGCGTGTCGTCGACATTGTAGGGATAAGGCCGCACCTCGACGCAACCTTGCCAACTGGCGAACGGGCCGTAGGTGTCGTTGTAGTCGTATTCGTTGTGGCTGCGTTCGCAGGTATGGTTCTCGCGGTATTGGTCACAGACGACCCGCTTGCTGCCGACGATGCGCTCGTGGCTGGTCACCACCTTGATGTCGCGATAGAGCTCGAAGCGGGTCAGGATCTGACCTTCCTCCGTGCTCCAACCGATCCCCTTCTTGTACCAGATGCCGTTGATCTTCTGGGCGTATTTGTTGGGCGCGTTGAGCGTCGACCAGTCGAAATTCTCGTTGGCGATCGGCGACAGGCCATAGGTGTCCATCCACGACGCGTTGTCGTTCTGCGCCCCGACATTGACCGAGGCGGCGAAGGGCACGAGGCTGAACTGCACCGGCCTGTCGATCTGCTTGATCTGTGCCGCCTGCTGCGCCAGCGTATCGACGAGCTGCTTGGCGGCCTGTTTGAGCAGGTCGATGCGCTTCTGGCCCGTGCCGGATCCCTTCGTCGACATCGAGCCCGAATTGTCGAGCACCATAGCCACTTCCAGCGTGTTCTTCAGCCGCACCTGGGAAGTCATGCCAAACTCGATGGGCTTGTTCGCGTCGCCTTCGGACACACCGACGAGCAGCGCCGCGGCCGGATAGAAATAGGGGTGATAGCTGAGCGTGGCGTTCATGGTCATCAGACCCCCGCCCGCCTGGTTGCCGGGCAGCGTGATATCGAGCGTCACATTGGCCGGGTCGATGTTGTTCAGATTGGCGTTGAAGAAGCCGGTTGCGTAAGTCTTGATCTGGTCGTCCGTAGCGCCTTCCGAGAGCCGCCGCGCGCCAGCGAAGTTCGCCGCGTCGAGCGCGTTCAGCACCATCTGCCTCTGGCGGTTGAGCTCGGTGAAATCGACGGCGATTGCCAGGGCCCCCATCAGCGGCACCATGGCGATCGCCGTCACAAGCGCATAGTTGCCGCGCCGGTCGCGACCAAATCGAAGCCAGAATTCGCGCATCTTTGGTAAGCGGCCCTGCATGCTGTTACTGTGTCATCACCGTTTCGGATGGCCGCTGGTTGAAGGCGCACTTGCCCTGCACGGTGTAGAAGAAATCTGCATTCGAAACCGGCGCCGGCACCGCGTTGCCGCCGTCTTCCCAGGCCTGGTAGCTGGTCTGGCCGCAGGGCACGGCGCTGAAGATGTCGACCTGCTGTCCGGTCGCGATCTCCGGCATGTCGGTGTCGCTGGTACCGATATAGAGCCGGTTCGAGGTTGTGGCATCGTTCGACTGCAGCGTCTGCGGGTTGCCCGAAGGCACCTTCATCTGCAGGTAGAGCTGGTTCATCTGGCTGACATCGATCACCGCGCCGGCGCCGTTGGCGGGATAGAACGCATTGGCGCAGGTAGTGTTGAAGTAGATTGTCTTGCCGGTTCTGCTGTCGTAGGTGCTGCCAGGGATCGACCCTGACGGCGGATTGCTGAAGGCGCTGGTCGAGCCCGTCGTCGTGCAGACCTGCTGCTGGACCTTCGTCTCCGTGCTTCCGTTCACCGTGTAGACGGTGGTCGTTCCATAGCCCTTCGGCTCGCCCACGCTGTAGTTCGTGTTGCCCACTTTGTAGGTGTATTTGTAGTTGCTGTAGCTGTAGTCGATCTTCATCAGGCTCTGCGCGTTCGCCTGGGCGAACTGCGTGCCGTAGAGATACATGGTCTTGCTCCAGTAGCCCGACACCTTCGACACCTTGAACGTCGTCTGCGTCAGCGCCGGCGTCTTGCGCACCGAGGAGCCGACGCCGATCGGCACGGAGTTGATCTTTGCAATTTCCATGAAAGTGGTCGGCATCGGATAGCTTGCCGTTGCGGCAAAGCTGGCGGAGCCGTCGGCGGCGACGTCGACAGTGTTGAGCGCCACGGTGCCCAGCCCGCTGTTGGCCGCATAGGACTGCTGCAGCGCGATCTGCCGGTCGGCCTTCGTCGTGGTGGTCGGCATCGTGGTGATCGACAGGATCGCGGCGTCCAGCGCGCTCTGCATGTTGCTCCTGGTCGTCACCGCCGAGGTGTAGTCGACCGAAAAGCCGACCGCGAGCAGCAGCGACATCATCATCATGACGACGATAGGCATAAGCGAGCCGTCGCCGGAGCGAAGGAATTGCCTGATCGTTCCGCCCATCGCGGCAGTGGCGGCCGCCGGGGCGCGATCGCCCCGCCTGTCGCCGAAAAATTCGCGGATCATTGCGACTAGCCCCCGCCAAGGATCCCTATTGAGATACGACCAAGGTCGTAATTGATCTGCTACCATGGTCATAGATCGATAAATTTCAGCTTGCGCGAAACAATCAAGAACGCAGCGCCATTTTGACGGCGCATTAACCTTCCGGTTGCGGGCGGAGGCCCGCTGGCAGTGGCGAAAGCTGGTGACAGGATGGTGCGCTTCGGTTATGCGGGACCGGCCGCGGCGGCCTCCGAACCAGAGGATTGCTGTCGCGGCTTACCAAAGATCAGCTTCAGGGAAACGGCATGGCGGATTCGCCGGACATCATCGCTTCGCTCGCCGATCTGGCAGGAAACTACGCGGCCATTCTGTGCGACGTGTGGGGCGTGGTGCACAATGGCGAATGGCACTTTCCCGTCGCCGCGACCGCGCTCGCCCAAGCGCGCGCGGCAAAAGTGCCGGTGGTGCTGATCACCAATTCGCCGCGCCGGAGTGCCGACGTCGTTGCGCAGATGAATGCGATCGGCGTTCCGGCTGATGCCTATGACCGTGTCGTCACCTCGGGGGATGTCACGCGGGACCTCATCGCCGAGGGTCCGAGGAAGATCTTCCACATCGGACCCGAGCGGGACTTCACCCTCTATGACGGCCTGGACGTCGAGCTGGTGGAGGAGTTCGAAGCCTCCGGCATCGTCTGCACCGGGCTCTATGACGACGAGGTGGAGAAGCCGGCCGACTACGCTGATCTGCTGCAGCGCCTGCGTGCCCGCAACCTGCCTTTCATCTGCGCCAATCCCGATATCCTGGTGGAGCGCGGCGAGCGCACCATCTGGTGCGCCGGCGCGCTTGCCCGCGACTACGCGCAGCTCGGCGGCCGCACGCTGATCGCCGGCAAGCCTTTCGCGCCGATCTACAATGTCGCCATGAAGGAAGTCGCCGGCCTGCTCGGCCACGCGGTCGAGCGCAGCGAGGTTCTGGCCATCGGCGATGGCATGATGACCGACGTCAAGGGCGCCGCCGACAACGGCTTCGACGTGCTCTATGTCTCGGGCGGCATTCACGCGCGCGACTATGGCGACCCGCTGCGGCCCGATCCCGAAAGGCTGGCGGGATTCCTCGCAAAGCACGGCTATCGGCCGGTCGCCGTCATCCCGCGGCTGCAATAGGCCGGTAAGCGTGGCCATGACGGGCGCCTCTGACATGACGCAAGCTCTCGAACGCATTTCGGCGGTAGCGCCGCTGCCCACGCATCTGCGCGGCGGCGTCGTGGCGATCGGCAATTTCGACGGCGTCCACCGCGGCCATCTTTCGGTGCTGGAGCGGGCGCTGGCCGAGGCCGGCCGGCGCGGCGTGCCGGCCCTGGTGCTCACCTTCGAGCCGCATCCGCGCAAGGTGTTCAGGCCCCAGGTGCCGCTCTTCGTGCTCACGCCGCCGCCGATGAAGGCGCGGCTCCTGGCCAAGCTCGGCTTTGCCGCCCTGGTCGAGCAGCCGTTCACGCGCGAATTCGCTGCGCTCTCGGCCGAGTCTTTCGTCACCGACGTGCTGGAAAAGAGGCTCGGCATCAGCCATGCCGTCACCGGCTTCGACTTCCACTTCGGCAAGGACCGCCAGGGCGGTCCGGCCTTCCTGATGGCGGCCGGCGAGCGCCACGGCTTCGGCGTCACGCTGGTCGATGCCTTCCGCGACGAGGGCGCCGAGGTCGTCTCGTCGAGCCGCATCCGCGCTCTGCTTTCCGAAGGCGAGGTAGCGGAGGCCGCCGGCCTGCTCGGCTACCGCTTCACGGTCGAGAGCGAGGTGATCGGGGGCCAGCAGCTCGGCCGCACGCTTGGCTTCCCGACCGCCAACATGAGGCTTTCGCCGGAAGCCACTCTGAAGGAAGGCATTTACGCCGTCCGTTTCCGCCGCGCCGACGGCACGCTTCACGATGGCGTCGCCAGCTTCGGCCGCCGCCCGACCGTCGACGACAATGGCGCGCCGCTGCTCGAAACCTATGTCTTCGACTTCTCCGGCGAACTCTACGGTGAGACCTGTGCGGTATCGTTCTTCGGCTATCTGCGCCCCGAACTGAAGTTCGACGGGCTCGAAGCGCTGGTGGTGCAGATGAAACGCGACGAGGCCGAGGCGAGGGCGCTGCTGGCAGGTGTGCGCCCGCTGTCGGATCTGGACGCCGCGATCTGTTTCTGACGGGAAGCTAGCGCTTCAACGCCAGCCCGATGGCAATGAAGCTCCAGCCCTGGAAGATCAGGTCGATGGCCAGAAACATGCCGAGCACCCACAGGCTGTTGACCGGCCAGCCCATGGCGATGATGAGGCCAAGCAGGACTGTGATGATGGCGGCCGTGAGCAGCCATCCCCAGCCTTGCTCCGGCCGGTGATTGAAGGCGACCCACGCCCTCAGCAGCCCGGAGGCGATGAGGGCTATTGCAAGCAGCAACGTCAGCACCGCTGAGGCAAGCAGCGGGTTGTCGAAGGCGAAGAAGCCGGCGACGGCATAGAGCAGGCCGCTAAGCAACCAGTAGAAGAAGCGCCCCCAGGTCTTGACGCCGAAGGCGTGGATGATCTCGATGGCACCGGCCATCAGCATCAGCCAGCCGACGACATAGACCGAGGCGACCGTGGCGATGAACAGGTTGCCGAAGGCGATGCCGCCGAAGATCAGCAGCAGCACGCCGAGCGCCACGAACCATCCCCATTTGTCCCGTGTCCGGCCGATTGCGTCTTTCAGGGCATCGCCTTGCAGGGTCATGGCTGCATCTCCTCCAGAATTCGCCGCGCGTCATGTCGCAGTGAGGGTAATCCCGATGGCATTGCGCGTCCAGCGAGCAGGACAAAGCGCGCTTGGCAGCCGCAGGCTCGTCCAGCGCAGTGTGGAAGCGGCCTTTCCGATCGCCGGCCAATGGACGACATCCTGGCCTGGCGGGGCGGGCCTCTCGTCAGCGTGCTGGGTTAGGTGTACCATTTTGGCCAGTTTGGGTCCGGGGCAGGATGATGATCGTCCCTCCATTGAACCGGAAACTTCTGGCGATCCTTGCGTTGGATATGGTCGGCTATTCAAAGGCGACCGAGATTGACGAAGCTGGCACCATCGGGCGCCTGAGAGCTATCCGGGCCGACGTAACCGATACGGCGATCGCTCTGCATCAGGGTCGAATTGTCAAGCTGTTGGGAGATGGCGCACTTGTCGTCTTCGACAGCGTGGTCGATGCAGTGATCTGCGCAGCCGAAATTCAAGAAGCTGTGGCCGTTCGCAATGGTGGACTGCCGGAGCAAGAGCGGATTGTGTTCCGCATCGGGATAAATCTTGGCGATGTGGCGCTGGTGGATGGCGATGTGTATGGCGACGGCGTCAATATCGCCGCTCGCATAGAGCAGCTTGCCGAGCCGGGCGGGGTGATGGTGTCAGGTACGGCCTACGACCATTTGCAGGGCAAGCTTGATTGGCCACTCGATTTCGTCGGCGAGCAGCACGTCAAGAATATCAACCGCCCCGTGCGGATGTACCGGGTAAGGCTCGATGGCAAGCGGCTGCGCCGGACCTTACGCCAGGCGATGCCGCACTGGACCAGGACGGCTGCGGCGGCGATCGTGGTGCTGGCTTTGGCGGGTGGGGGGACCTGGTGGTTCTTTCAGCCCGCGTCACTGGGGGCCAAGCCGTCGGTCGCGGTGCTGCCTTTCAATAATTATGGCGACGGGGCCAGCGGGCGTCTGGCCGATGGCCTGACTGAGGATATCATCACCGACCTCGCGCGGTTTCCCGAACTTGACGTCGTGGCCAGGAATTCGACGGAAGTTTACAAGGGCAAGCCGGTGGATGCCCGCCAGGTCGCGAGTGCGCTCCATGTCGGCTTCGTACTGGAAGGCTCCATCCAGCGGCAAGATGGGCGGGTGCGGGTCACCGCACAGTTGATCGATGCACTAACCGGCAACCACCTTTGGTCGGATCGTTGGGACCGGCCCGCTGAGGACGTTTTCGCCGTCCAGACCGAGATCGCAGAGCAAGTCTCCAACCGGCTGGGCGGCGGCGTAGGGTTGATTCAGACGGCCGGGCGGGCCGCGGCCAAACGCAAACGACCTGAAAACCTAAATGCTTACGACTATTATCTGCTCGGGACCGAGAAGATTGAAGAGATCACCATAGCGGATGAGGAGGAGGCAATCGCGCTTCTCAACCGTGCCGTTGAGCTGGACCCCGGACTGGCTCGCGCCTGGGTAGAACTTTACCATGCTCATGGCATATTGGCTGGCTTCGGCATCAATCCCGAGAGCGAGATCAAGGCGGCTGCCGATGTGGCCGAACGCGCGGTGCGGCTCGATCCAAGTGACGCTGAGGCACACGCCGTGTTTGGGATGAGCCTCAGCCACAAGGGCGACAACGCCCGCGCCAAGGTTGAACTGGATACGGCGCTTCGTCTTGCTCCCGGTTCGTCCGAAATCCTGACATTCTATACCGGCTATGCGGCACGCTTCGGTGAACCCGAACGCGGCGCTCAGATGGTCGACCAGGTGATGCGGCTCGACCCGAACTATCCGATGTGGACGTCCAACTTCTTCGGCCCTGCCTATTTTATGGCCGGCCGGTATGAGGACGCGTTGAAGATGCTGGTGCGCATGACACCTAACAACTACGACCAGTGGAGGTGGGTGGTGTTTGGCAGCACCCTTGCGGCTCTGGGTCGAATGGATGAGGCGAATGCTGCGGTTAGGGACACTCTCACGCAGTACCCCGACCTGACCGTCGAGAGCATGATTAATCAAGTCGGCTTGAGCGCTAAAGAGCGCAGTCGGTTTATTGAAACAATGCCGCTCGCCGGCTTTCCGGCTTGCGCCAAGCCCGAGGCGCTGGCGAAACTCGCCAAACCTGTGCGACTGCCGGAATGCGAGGCGGGCGAGGCGCAGCCTCTCGGCCAGCCATAGAACAGCCCCGCAATTGGCGGGCCGCCGTGGAAGCCGGCTCGGCAAGTGATGCAACCGTCTGTCACTTTATGCGGGGATAGACACGATTGCGTGCCAACTCCCGCGATCGTGGCGCCCCCTGATTGGCGAAAGCCACCGCCGATGGCGTTGCCCGTCCAACGCGGCAGCTATTGCCAATATGCCGCGAAGCTGGTGTCATCCCATTTGCACCAGGGAGGTATGGCGATGAAGCGATCCTGTGGGCTCGCCCTGTTTTCCTCGGCTCTCGCTCTGTGCGCCGCCTCGGCTTGCGCTTTCGCGGCTCAGCCCGGCGATCCGCCGGACGGCATCGCCAAGATCGAAACGGTGGTCGTCATCTTCGCGGAGAACCGCGCCTTCGATAATCTCTATGGTCATTTTCCCGGTGCCGAGGGCATCGACAAGGCGAGCAAGGAAAGCCTTGAGCAGCGTGACCGTGACGGATCGGTGCTGTCCGAGCTGCCGCCAGTCTGGGACGGACTGACCGCCAAGGGCGTCACGCCGCCGGTGACGCAGGCGATGACCGAGCACCTTCCGAACGAGCCGTTCACCGTCAATGACGAGAAAGGTTTCAACGTTCCGTTGAGCGTCGTCACCCACGATCTCTGGCACCGCTACTACCAGAACCAGATGCAGATCAACGGCGGCAGGAACGACATGTTCGTCGCCTGGGCCGATTCAGGCGCCATGCCGATGAGCAACTGGGACGCCTCCAAGACCGACATGTGGGCGGTCGCGCAGAAATACGTGCTGGCCGACCATTTCTTCATGGGCGGCTTCGGCGGCTCGTTTTTCAACCACCAATGGCTGATCTGCGCCTGCGCGCCTTACTACGCGGATGCCGACAAGAATCCGGCCAAACCGTCGATTTCGGTGACGGACGACAGTGGCAGGGCGCTGAAGATAGCGGACAATTCACCGAAATCGGCGCGCGACGGCATCCCGAAATTCGTCTCCGACGGCAATCTGACGCCGGATTTCTACGCCGTGAACACGATGCAGCCGCCTTACCAGCCGAGCGGCAACGATCCGACGCCCGGCGGCGATCCGCACCTGGCGGATCCGGCCAAGCCGACGACATTGCCGCCGCAGACGGAGCCGACCATCGGCGACATGCTCAGTCTCAAGCATGTCACCTGGGCGTGGTATTCGGGCGCCTGGCAATACACGCTCGACCACGGCAATCACACGCCGACCCCGAATTTCCAGTATCATCACCAGCCGTTCAACTACTACGCCAACTATGCTCCGGGCAGCGAGGCCAGGCGCGAGCATCTGCGCGACGCCGGTCTGGGCGGCGTGAGCTTCATCCAGGCCATCGACGATGGCGCCCTGCCGCAGGTCTCCTTCTACAAGCCGCAGGGCAATCTCAACGAGCATTCCGGCTATGCCGACATCCAGGCCGGCGACCGCCATATAGCCGATGTCGTCGCCCATCTGGAGAAAAGCCCGCAATGGCCGCATATGCTGGTGGTCGTCACCTATGACGAGAACGGCGGCATCTGGGATCATGTCGCTCCGCCCAAGGGCGACCGCTGGGGACCGGGCACGCGCATTCCGGCGATCATTGTTTCGCCTTTCGCAAAGCACGGCTATGTCGATCAGACGCCCTATGACACGACGTCGATCCTGCGCTTCATCACCGAGCGCTTCGAGCTGCCGGTGCTGCATGGCATCGTGGTGCGCGACAAGGCCGTCGCCGCGCATGGCGAGCCGCCGCTCGGCGATCTTACCGGCGGGCTCGACCTGAATTGAGGGCGCGTATGCGGAAGACGAAGATGGACGTCGACAGGATCGTCGCCCTGGTCACCGCCGCCGGCATCGAACTCACCGACCGCCGCCGCAGCGCCACGGGCGACGGCTGGTCCCTCAGCTTCTCCAACGGTGCCATGATGGAGGTGGGTGACGACGGATCGGTCCGTGTTACGGGCAAGGGCGCCAAGGCTGTGGCGAAGCTTCTGGACCCGCCGGCGCCGCGCGGCACATGATCCGCGCGAGCGATCCGCCTACGAGACGACCGCTCTTGATCCGGAACGGACGTCTGTCTTCCGATGCCGGACCGTCGTCGCCCCTCAGCATGCCGCTCAACGCCAGAAGCGCCTGGTATTGACAAAGGCGTCGTGTGCTTCGGCGGCGTCCTTGAGAAGCTGGGACTTGTCCTCGGCGCTGAAAAGATCCTTCGCACCCGCCACGTCCGAAAGCTCCAGCGCTGCCAACATATCGGGCGCGGTGGCGATATCGTTGAGGTTGCCCAGATTATCCTGCAGGTCCTTCATCGCCTTGATGAACCGTTGGTGCCGTTTGGCTTCCGCCTTGCCCTCATAAAGCGGCTCGAAGAACTCCGCCGCGTAGCGCAGTTTCTTTGCGGCGATGCGCACTTTATGGCGGGTCTCGTCATCGGCATCGATGAGATCTTTGCCGCCCTTCGCCACCTTTTTCCAGAATTTGTCAAATACACCCGAGGCCAAATTCCTCGACGACTGCTCGTGCAACTTTTTGTCCGATTGGGTTCGCCAGTCCCCGATGGAAATCCACTCGGTGGCATCGATCATCAAGGAGCGAGCGCGCACCGAGGAGAGCGATGCTTCGACCGCCGCGTAGGCGTCGTCGCGCGCGTTTTGAAGACGGCTCGAAAGAGCCTCGCTCGAAGCGCGACCGATCATCACGTCGATATTGCGTGCCTCGCCAAGCTCCGAGGCGAGCCATTTCAATTCTTCTCGCAAGTGGTCGAAACGGCTGTCGTCGAATAGCGACTTGCAGATCGAGCATAGCGAGCGCAGCCGTCGCAGCGACACGCGAGCCTGGTGCAGGGCGTCGGCATCGCGAGACCAGCCGAGCGCCGTTTCATTGAGCCGAAACTGTTTGAGACAGGCCGCCGCGATGCGCGCGAAAGCTGTTGCCGCGCTCATCTCGGAAGTGAGCGGGGTCGCGGCGGATTTCACAGCACCGGGCGCCGAACCAAGCAGACGATAGCCCCGTTCCGCTTTGCTCAGCACGCCGAGATGAGCCGGCGTGATCAGGTCGACTTTGCGGGCGAGCGTAAACAGCGCTCTCGGTGAACCCGCCTTCTTTTCCAACTCGATCTCGCACAGCGGAGCCTCGCGGTCGGCTGCAACCACCTTGCCAGTGTCCAGAGCGACTTCGACCGTCGCGTCGCCATCGATCACATTCCAACGATGCCGTTTGACATGAACCTCGAACAAGGGCGTGAGCTTTGGGCCATCCCCCGCAAGCAGGTCTCGGATCCGTGGATCGTCAAGTATCGGTGTGTCGCCGGCGACCGGTCGCTCCCATTCCTCGCGTGTGAAGGATCCGGCCGCGGCGCCATCGCCCGCTTTGACGGTTTGTACCCTTTCATTTCCCGATTGCCGAATGCGAAGCGATAGGCCGCGTTTGGACAGATCCCATCCGGCAGTATCGAAATAGATGGATCTCTGCGGAAGAATGGTGGGCGCGGATCCGAACGGATTTTTCTTTAGGAGCGACCGCGCACCCGATTGCGAAAGCTCGAGCTTCAGTTCCGTTTCCTGCATGATGTCCTCGGAGCCGCCTCGCTCCACGGCCATCGGAGGGACCCCACCCGCATGGTGCGTCATAAAGCTGTCACAAACAACCGCCCGCGTCGACCGGCTGTGCCCGGACCTCAAGCCGGCGCACGACAATGCGCGGGCGGAACCACGCTTCTCGGTTCTCGTTCATCCGATGATGCAAGAGGAGGACACATAATGGCTATCAAAGAAAAAAAGAAGAAGGCGAGCCGCGTTGTGAAGGGGCAAGAGCTGGAGGTAGAGCACCTGACGGAAATTGCCGACGTCACGCCGAAACAGGCGCGCGCCTTGTTACGGAAGCATGGTGCCGACTGGACCAAGCTCAAAGACGAAGCCGAAGATTTGAAGAAGGAGTGAACTGTCGGCACGGCTTCGCCATCTTCCCAGCGGCACCGGCCGGCGAGCTGGTTGATGCTATGGCGGCAAAGCGCTTTTCGCCCTTATGAGACAGCTGACCCAGCCTCGGAACGCGCCGGCTGGTCTCCGATTGTAACGTGAATTCGGTTTCAGCTGACAGAGGCGCTCTGCTAAACTTGCCAGCGGGGCCAGGGACGGAGTTTCCCAATGGATGCAACCGAATTGCAGGCGATCAGCGACACTCTGATGCGGATTGTGACGCCAGATATGACGCCGAAAAAACTACTGAAGGCGGCAAGGAAGGAACACCCGGACGCGTCAAAGAAAGACATCGCCCGTGCGGCGTTCTTTTCGATTATCGCCAATGCCGACCAGGACCACGGAAAGGTCAAAAACCTACAGGCATTCGCCATCGCGGGCCGAGTGAGCGGTGACGCTTAGTGAGATGAGCCTTGCGTCCAGGGATTGCCGAGCACTCTGCAACCTGTTGCGCACGGGCTGAGAAACCTCGAAACCGACGATATCGCTCCGATCCGGTCGGGCGGACAAAAGCCGCCCGACCAAATGCAAGAAGACCGGGGCAACGCGCCCAGGGACCAGGCACGACCCTTCGGTCTGGGATGCCTTAGGCAATCAGGCAGCCTTGCGTTCCTTCAAAGCCTTCTCAAAGACATCCTTGATCGGCTTGGACATGTCCTCGCCAGCTCTCATCATCGCAGCCTGGAGACTTCTGGCCTGCTCGGCGGATTTTTCGATCTGCTTGCGAAGGAAAGCGGCCTGAAGTTCGATGCACTCGGACAGCGACTTCGCGGCAACCAGTGCCTCAAGGTGCGTGAAGCCGGCTTCGGCATTGTCTCTCAGAGCCGCAATCATCTTCAGGGACACCTCGTTGCCGGTGGTCTTGGCCATTTCAAAGGTCGACTCAAGAGCCTTTTGTGTCGTTTCGGCGTCCGAACTCAATTTGGAAAACGCCTGCGTCGACTGCTCAACGCCCTGGTCGACAACAGCGCGAACTTGCTCGGTAGCCTTGGACGGGTCGAAGATAGGGGATTCGACGGTTTCAATCGTTTCGGTCTTGTCCGGGATCTTGGCCATTCTTCCATCCTTTTTTGCAGAGGCGGTCACAAAACAAAGCCGCCACCTTAATGTACGAAATCGTCGCAACGGATTTATGTAACCGACATGAATTTGCGCACGACGTCGAAGCCCCGGGCGGAGCCGAACGTCCGTGCGCTGGTGGTGCATTCCCAATGTCTCGAGTTTTGCGATGATGGCGAGAGATTGAATTAGCTGGGACTCAAACAGTCCAACCGCCGTCACCGATGTTACGGATTTTAAGTCAAATTTTACCGAACTGGCGCCATGCCTTTTCTACTGCCGGGTGTTCCTGCCGGCCTGTTTCGCGTAAGGGGTGACGATGCGTATTGTCCGGACGATTCCGCTGGTTCTCACCTCTGGCCTGATGGCCGTGTCCGCCGCCCAGGCGGGCGAGGGGAGCTGGATTTCGGGCGACTGGTACCTGACGCTCGGCGCCACCGGCCTGGTCGCCCCCAATTTCGAGGGCGGCAAGAAATATATGCTGAGCGCCCAGCCGATCATCTCGCTCGGCAAGGCCGGTCCCGAGGCGCGCTTCACCTCGCGCAACGACAACATCTCGCTGGCGCTGATCGACGACGGCAGCGTGCGCGCCGGCCTCACCGGCAAGTTCCTGTTCCATCGCACCAGCAAGGACGAGCTCGAGGGCCTCGACCCGGTGCGCTTCGGCGGTGAGGTGGGCGGCTTCTTCGAGTTCTATCCCCTGGACTGGCTGCGAGCCCGCGCGGAGCTCAGGCACGGCATCCGCGCCCATAACGGTTTCGTCGCCGACATCGCGGCGGACGCCTTCTACGACATCACGCCGACGGTCCGCATCTCCGGCGGTCCGCGCGTCTCCTTCGCTTCGTCGGACTATTTCGACGCCTATTACGGCGTCAACGCCACGGAAGCGGCGGCCTCGGGCTTGAGCGAATACCATCCGGGCGGCGGGCTGAAGTCGACCGGCCTCGGCGGCGCGATCACGTGGAAAGTGACCGAGCCGATGACGGCCAGCGTCTTCACCGAATATTCGCGCCTGATGGGACCGGCGGCCGATTCCAGCATGGTCAGGGAGCGCGGCGACCGCAACCAGTGGACCGTCGGCGTATCGACCACCTATCGCTTCAATTTCTCGATGTAGGCCAGCAAACCAGCGCTTTGCCTTGAAATCCGGGCTTTATTCCTGCCGCGCCATCCGCTAAAAGCCACGCCATGACGAGCTTTTCGCGCCTTTTGTCGATCGCGATACGAATTACGGGCCCGGTGTTCCGGGTGGCCTGAGCGCCGCCGGAGCCGCCGGGACTTTTGCGCGCGGCCCCTCGCGCTTTTTCAGAACATCAACGCACATCGCCCAAAAGTGGGTTCCGGTTTTGGGAAAACGATATGCGTCAAGACAAAGACTTCAACGCCGGGCTGTTCCGCCGCCGGGCAATTGAGATGATAGATCGATGACCGATACCCCTACGACCGATGCGTCCGAGACGATCGACTATTCCCGCACGCTTTATCTACCGCAGACGGATTTCCCGATGCGTGCCGGTCTCCCCGAGAAGGAGCCCGGCATGGTCAAGCGCTGGCAGGACATGGACCTTTACCGCAAGCTGCGTGAGACATCCGCCGGCCGCGAGAAATTCGTGCTGCATGACGGCCCGCCCTACGCCAACGGCAACATCCATATCGGCCATGCGCTGAACAAGATCCTCAAGGACGTCATCAACCGCTCCTTCCAGATGCGCGGCTACGACGCCAACTACGTGCCGGGCTGGGATTGCCACGGCCTGCCGATCGAATGGAAGATCGAGGAGCAGTATCGCGCCAAGGGCAAGAACAAGGACGAGGTGCCGGTCAACGAATTCCGCAAGGAATGCCGCGACTTCGCCACGCACTGGATCAAGGTGCAGGGCGACGAATTCCAGCGCCTCGGCGTCATCGGCGACTTCCACAATCCCTACACGACCATGGCCTACCACGCCGAGGCGCGCATCGCCGGCGAGCTGTTGAAATTCGCCATGTCGGGCCAGCTTTATCGCGGTTCCAAGCCGGTCATGTGGAGCGTGGTCGAGCGCACTGCGCTTGCCGAGGCCGAGGTCGAATACCAGGACTATGAGAGCGACACGATCTGGGTGAAATTCCCGGTCGCGAGCCTTGCGCGTCCGGTGGACGGCGGCGATGGCGGGCAGCCGGCGGCGTTGTCCGAGGCCTCGCTGGACCTGCTCGAAGCCCATGTCGTCATCTGGACGACGACGCCGTGGACGCTGCCCGGCAACCGCGCCGTCAGCTATTCGCCGCGCGTCGCCTATGGCCTCTATCAGGTGACGGCGGCCGAGAATGCATTCGGCCCGCAGTCCGGCGAGAAGCTGATCTTCGCCGATGCGCTGGCCGAGGACGCCGCGGCCAAGGCCAAGGTCACCTTGAACCGCCTTCACGACGTTTCGGCCGAACAGCTTGCAAGCCTGACACTTTCGCATCCGTTCAGGGGGCTTGCCGGCGGCTATCAGTTCCCCGTGCCGATGATCGCCGGCGAGCATGTCACCGACGATGCCGGCACCGGCTTCGTGCATACCGCGCCGAGCCACGGCCGCGAGGACTTCGACGCCTGGACGGACGCGGTCGCCGAATTGCTCAAGCGCGGCGTCGACACCGCGATCCCGTTCCCGGTCGACGACGCCGGCTTCTTCACCAAGGACGCGCCGGGCTTCGGCCCGGACCGCGAGGGCGGGGCCGCACGCGTCATCGACGACAACGGCAAGAAGGGCAACGCCAACCAGGTGGTCATCGAGGAACTCATCAAGCGCAACGCGCTCTTCGCGCGCGGCCGGCTGAAGCACAGCTATCCGCATTCGTGGCGCTCGAAGAAGCCGATCATCTTCCGCAACACACCGCAATGGTTCGTCTACATGGACAAGGACCTCGGCGACGGCACGACGCTGCGCAGCCGCGCGCTGAAGGCGATCGACGACACCCGCTTCGTGCCGGCGGCCGGCCAGAACCGCATCCGCGCCATGATCGAGGAGCGCCCCGACTGGGTGCTGTCGCGCCAGCGCGCCTGGGGCGTGCCGATCGCCGTCTTCGCCGACGCGGACGGCAACGTGCTGAAGGACGAGGCGGTCAACCAGCGCATCATGGAGGCCTTCGAGAAGGAAGGCGCCGACGCCTGGTTCGCCGAGGGTGCCAAGGAGCGCTTCCTCGGCAACAACGATGCGGCCAAATGGCACCAGGTGATGGACATCCTCGACGTCTGGTTCGATTCCGGCTCGACCCATGTCTTCACGCTTGAGGATCGTCCCGACCTCAAATGGCCGGCCGACGTCTATCTCGAAGGCTCCGACCAGCATCGCGGCTGGTTCCATTCCTCGCTGCTCGAAAGCTGCGGCACCAGGGGCAGGGCACCCTATGACACGGTCATCACCCATGGCTTCACCATGGATGAGGAAGGCCGCAAGATGTCGAAGTCGCTCGGCAACACCGTGGTGCCGCAGGACGTCATCAAGCAGTCCGGCGCCGATATCCTGAGGCTCTGGGTGGTGACCACCGACTATTGGGAAGACCAGCGGCTCGGCAAGAACGTGCTGCAGACCAATATCGACGCCTACCGCAAGCTCAGGAACACCATCCGCTGGATGCTGGGCACGCTTGCCCACGACGACGGCGAGGATGTTCCGCTGGAGACGATGCCGGAACTGGAGCGGCTGATGCTGCACCGGCTGTCCGAGTTGGACGAGGTGGTGCGCCAGGGCTACGACGCCTTCGAGTTCAAGCGCATCACCCGCGCGCTGCTCGACTTCACGGTAGTCGAGCTCTCGGCCTTCTACTTCGACATCCGCAAGGACGCGCTCTATTGCGATGGCCCCTCCAGCCTGCGCCGCAAGGCGGCGGTCAAGGTCGTTCGCCACCTCTTCGAATGCCTGGTGAAGTGGCTGTCGCCGATGCTGCCCTTCACCATGGAGGAGGCCTGGCTCGACCGTCACCCGGAGGCTGTCTCGGTGCATCTCGATCAGTTCCCGGCCATCCCCGACCACTGGCGGAACGAGGCGCTGGCCGAGAAATGGCGCAAGGTCCGCCAGGTGCGCCGCGTCGTCACCGGCGCGCTCGAGATCGCGCGTGCCGAGAAGCTGATCGGGTCCTCGCTGGAAGCCGTGCCGGTCGTCACCATCGACGATGCAGCGCTCGAAGCGGCGATCGCCGATGTCGACATGGCCGAGATGGCGATCACCAGCGACCTGGCCATCAGCCACGGCAAGGCGCCGCAGGGCGCTTTCACCCTCGACGACGTCAAGGGCGTGGCGGTCGTGGTCGAGAAGGCCGAGGATCGCGGTCTGGTCAAATGCGCGCGCTCCTGGCGCTACACCGCCGATGTCGGGCAGGACCCGGAATTCCCGGATGTCTCGGCCCGCGACGCGGCCGTGCTGCATGAGCTGAAGGCGCTCGGGCGTTTGTAGGCACCTGTTTATAAGCCGGTGCAGAAATGCCACGCCGGGCGGTGCAAATCCGACCGTGCGTTGCCCTTAATAAGTGGTTGAGGTAAACACGCGACACTCCGGCAGACAAATTGTCGCCGGATTTCCATCGCAAGGGCGGGGAAGAAGGGGACCGCGCCCCTGTGGCCGGTGGCGACCGAAAGGCTGTTAGAGTGGGACGTTTTGGCATGACCGGAAGAATGTTCGCGCGCGCCGCGCTGCTGGCGTCGCTTGTGGCATCGGCCTTTGCCATGGCGGGCTGCGTCGGCTCTCCGACCTATGGAACGGACAAGACCGCCGCCGAACAGCTCGCCGATGACGTTTCCGGCGCAATCGCCATCACGCCGAAGCATCGCGACCCGATCGACTACAAGCCGCGTCCAGATCTGGTGAAGCCGGCTCCCGGCCAGAAGGAAAACCTGCCGCCGCCGCAGGAAAGCATCCAGACGGCGAGCGCCGACTGGCCCGAATCGCCGGAAGCGCGCCGCGCCCGCATCCGCGCCGACGCGACCGCGCACCAGAACGATCCGAACTACCAGCCGGAAGCCGTCGAGGACGTGCAGACCGATCCTGTGGCGGTGAAGAAGGCGATGGCCGATTCGGCCTCGAGCCACCCGCCGCGCTGGTCGCCGGACGATTCCAGCGCTACCCGTACCGCCGAAATCCAGCGCCGCCTCGCCGAGCAGAAGCAGGGCGATCCCAATGTCCGCAAATATCTGAGCGAGCCGCCGCTTGCCTATCGTCAGGCTGCCGGCACCGCGCCGCAGAACGAGCTCGGCGAGGACGAGTACAAGAAGGAGCGCCGGCTCAAGGCGCAGGCGGAAGGCAAGAAGGGCGGCGGCTGGTTCGACTGGCTGGGGCTGTGAGTGGTTAAATAGTGAGTAGTGAATAGATCTCTGTTACTCACTACTCACAACCTGCTTCGCTGCTACTCACTACTTGCTTCAACCATTCACCATTCACCGCCATTCCGTCTCTCGCGGAAAAAATCCTTTAGGATGAGAGCGGCTTCGCTTTCGCCCAACCCCGAATAGACGTCCGGCGCGTGGTGGCAGGTAGGCAAGGCGAAGAAGCGCGCGCCGTTGACCACCGCGCCCCCCTTCTCGTCGGCGGCGCCGAAATAAAGCCGCCGCAGCCTAGCAAAGGAGATGGCGCCGGCGCACATGGCGCAGGGCTCCAACGTCACATAGAGGTCGTGACCGGTAAGCCGCTCGCTGGCGAGTCTCTGGCAGGCCTCTCGGATCGCCAGCATCTCGGCATGGGCGGTCGGGTCGGCGAGTTCGCGCGTGCGGTTGCCGGCCTTCGCCACCACAACGTTGCCGTTGGCGATCACCGCGCCGACCGGCACTTCGCCGCGGCTTGCGGCCGCCTCGGCTTCCTTGAGCGCCAAAGCCATGAAATCCGGCCGCTTCACGCGCTTTCCATTCCGATTACTCCTCGCCACCCGACGGTGATCCTGTTATCTAGCGCGTAACCCTGAAAACCGGAATCGGTTTTTGCCGCGCTGCTGCATGCGCAAAATCAAGATGACACTGCCTGCGTTGCGCGTCCCGACGGGCGCGTGCGCTGTAGCAGTCCAAGACGAGCAAGATCCATATGGACGACGACAAGAAGCAACCACGACAAAAGGGACCGCGCAAAGGCGGGCCGGCGCCGCGCGGCGACAAGCCGCTCCGCAAGGGGCCGCGCTCCGAAGGCAAGCCCTTCGAGAAACGCGACGGCGCGCGCAAGCCCTACGCGCAGCGCAGCGACAGGCCGATGGCCGCCGAAGCCGACAGGCCGCAGTTCAAGCGGACCTACAAGCCGCGCGAGGCGGGCGAGGGCGCCGAGCGCGGCGAAAGGCCGTTCCGCAAAGGACCGCGCCCCGAGGGTAAGCCCTTCGAGAAGCGCGACGGCGCGCGCAAACCTTATACGCCGCGTGGCGACCGGCCGATGGCCGCTGAGGGCGAGCGTCGGGATTTCAAGCGCAGCTACAAGCCGCGCGAGGCGGGCGAGGGCGCCGAACGCGGAAGGCCGTTCCGCAAGGGACCGCGCCCCGAAGGCAAGCCCTTCGAGAAGCGCGACGGCGCGCGCAAACCTTATACGCCGCGTGGCGACCGGCCGATGGCCGCTGAGGGCGAGCGCGCCGAACGGCGCTTCGACCGTCCCAAGCGCGACTTCGCCGACCGCCCCAAACGCGATTTCGCGGAGCGGCCAAAGCGCGATTTCAGCGATCGTCCGCAGCGCGACGCCGCGCCCGGGCAGGGCGGCTTCAAGCCGCGCCCGCGGCCGTCGGAAGCAGCCCCGGAGGCTGGCGAGCGCATCGCCAAGCGGCTGGCGCGCGCCGGCATTGCCTCGCGCCGCGACGCCGAGGAACTGATCGCTGCCGGCCGCGTCAAGGTCAACGGCAAGGTGCTGTCGTCGCCGGCCTTCAACGTCATGCCGGACGATGTCATCCATCTCGACGGCACGGAGATCCCGCCGATCGAGCGCACGCGGCTGTTCCTGTTCCACAAGCCGGCGGGCGTGGTTACCACCAACCGCGACCCCGAAGGCCGCAAGACCGTGTTCGACGTGCTGCCGGCCGATCTGCCGCGGCTGATGACCATCGGCCGCCTCGACATCAACACCGAAGGGTTGCTGCTTCTCACCAATGACGGCGGGCTGTCGCGCGTGCTTGAACTGCCCGCCACCGGCTGGCTGCGGCGCTACCGCGTCCGCGTCCACGGCAAGGTCGAGGAGAGCGCGCTTGCCGGCCTGCGTGAAGGCATCGCCGTCGACGGCGTCTTCTATGGTTCGATCGAGGCCTCGCTCGACCGCGAGCAGGGCACCAATGCCTGGCTGACGATCGGCCTGCGCGAAGGCAAGAACCGCGAGGTGAAGAACATTCTTGGCGCGCTTGGGCTCGACGTGACGCGGCTGATCCGCATCTCTTACGGCCCGTTCCAGCTCAACGATCTGCCGGAAGGCCATGTGCTGGAGATCAAGGGCCGCATGCTGCGCGAGCAGCTCGGCGAGCGGCTGATCGAGGAAGCCGGCGCCAATTTCGACGCCGAGATCACGAAACCCTTCTCCAACAAGCCTGTGCGGCGCAGCGAGCCGCGCCGTGACGAGGCTGAGCGGCCGAAATTCACGCGCGAGGGCGATCGCCGGCCGATCGGCGAAGGGGGACTGATCAAGGCCCGCAAGCGCCGCGAAGCCAGCCGCGACGAGGCGCTGGGCAAGCTTTCAACGAAGCCGGAAAGAGCCTTCGGCGAGCGCGGCCCCAAGTCCGGCTTCGGCAAACCCGAGCGCGGAGGTTTCGGCGGCAAGCCGGGCGGCAGCAAGCGCGAGCCTCGGCCGATCGAGCCGCCGGGCCAGCGCAAGGCCAATGTCTGGATGGCGCCGGGCGCGCGCCCCATCGGCAAGGGCAGGGCGGAAGCCGATGCCGCCAAGGCCGCGGAGGCGAAGGCGCGCAAGGCATCGTTCAAGCCCGGCGGCAAGGGCAAGCCGTTCGGCAAACCAGGAGGCGATCGACCCGAGGCAGGCGGCGGCGACAAGCCGCGCGGTCCGAAGGGTCCGAGGGGTGGCAATGCGGATCGTCGGCGGTGAGCTTCGCGGGCGTCCGCTGGCGACGCCCCGTTCGAACGCCATCCGGCCGACGACCGATCGCACCCGCGAGGCGGTGTTCAACGTGCTGGCGCATCGCTACGCCGAAAAGCTCGAGGGCGGCCGCGTGCTTGATCTCTTCGCCGGCACCGGCGCGCTCGGGCTGGAAGCGCTGTCGCGCGGCGCTTGTTACTGTGTCTTCATCGAAGAATCGGCGGAAGGCCGCGGCCTGATCCGCGACAATGTCGAGGCCTTCGGGCTTACCGGCCGGACAAAAATCTTCCGCCGCGACGCGACTCATTTGGGCGAAGCCGGCACGCTTTCGCCCTTCGGCCTGATCTTCGCCGACCCGCCCTATGGCAAGGGTCTCGGCGAGCGCGCGCTGCGCTCGGCGAAGGCCGGCGGCTGGCTTTCGCCCGGCGCGCTCTGCGTGGTCGAGGAGGCAGCCTCGGCGTCCTTCGACCCGGGCTTGGGATTCGATGTAGTGGATGAGCGCAACTACGGCGAGACGGTCATTCGGTTCATCGAGGTGGGGTGAGGGCAGGCTGCCCCTTCTCCCGCAAGCAAGGGAAGAAGATGGTGCAACGCCTCGAAAATGACGAACAATTAACTTTGCCTCGCCAGCGAAGCTTTTCTATCGTCGCGCGATCGAGACCGGAGCATTTGATGACATTGAACACCAGAGGGCTGCGCGCAGCATTCCTTGCCGGCACGCTGGCGCTCGCAGCGCAGGCTCCGGCGCGAGCCACCGACGAAGCCGAGGTCAAGGACTTGCTCCTCGACAACGGCATGGAGGTGGTCGTCATTCCGGACCATCGCGCCCCGATCGTCACGCATATGGTCTGGTACAACATCGGCAGCGCCGACGAGCCGCCCGGCAAATCCGGCATCGCGCATTTCTTCGAGCATCTGATGTTCAAGGCGACCGCCAACCACGCCGCCGGCGAGTTCGACCGCGCCGTGGCCGACATCGGCGGCTCGAACAACGCCTTCACATCCTACGATTACACCGCCTTCCATGAAACGGTGCCTCCTTCGGCACTCGAGCAGATGATGGGGTTCGAGGCCGACCGTATGCGCAACCTCGTCCTCACCGACGACGTCATCAAGACCGAGCGCGACGTGATCCTGGAGGAGCGCCGCTCACGCATCGACAGCAATCCGCAGGCGGTGCTCGACGAGGAGGTGGACGCGACGCTCTGGCAGAACCAGCCCTACCGCATTCCGGTGATCGGCTGGATGCAGGAGATGGAGCAGCTGAACCGCGAGGACGCCAAGGTTTTTTACGACACCTTCTACCGGCCGAACAACGCCGTGGTGATCGTCGCCGGCGATGTCGATCCGGACGCGGTGAAGGCGATGGCCGAAAGGACTTACGGAAAGGTCGCGCGCGGGCCGGATCTGCGGCCGCGTATCCGCCCGGTCGAGCCGGAGCAGAACACGCGGCGCAGGGTGACGCTCACCGACGCGCGCGTCTCGGTGCCGAGCTTTTCCACGCAATGGGTGGTGCCGTCCTATCATACCGCCAAGCCCGGTGAGGCCGAGGCGCTCGATCTTCTGGCCGCGATCCTGGGCGGCGACAACCGCAGCCGGCTATATCAGCAGCTGGTGGTCAAGCAGGGCATCGCCTCCGAGGCCGGCGCGTTCTTCCAGGGCACCATGCTCGACGCCACCAACTTCAGCGTCTACGGCTCGCCGCGCGGCGACGCCAAGCTTGCCGACGTCGAAGCTGCCGTCGACGCCGAGATCGCGCGCATCGTCAAAGACGGGGTGACCGATGACGAACTGGAGCGGGCCAAGGCGCGCTACGTCCGCTCGATGATCTTTGCCCGCGACAAGCAGGACGACATGGCCAATATGTACGGCTCGACGCTCGCCACCGGCGGCAATGTGAAGGATGTTGAGGAATGGCCGGACCGCATCCGCAAGGTGACAGCCGCAGAGGTCAAGGCGGCGGCCGCCCGCTACCTGGTGCTAGACCGTTCGACGACCGGCTACCTCCTGCCGCAGCAACAGGCGGGGAACTGATGATGAGCGTGGTTTCCGGACGGACGAGCGCGTTTCCTTCTCCCACAAGGGGAGAAGGGGGAGCCTGGCGGGAAGAAGGCACGGTCTACCGCATCTTCGCCACCTTCTGCTTTGCCCTCTTCTTCCTGCTCTTGCCGGCGATGGCCGCCCACGCGGAGATGAATATCCAGGAGGTGAAGTCGAAGAAGGGCATCACCGCCTGGCTGGTGGAAGACCATTCGATCCCGCTGGTTGCCATCCGTTTCGTCTTCGATGGCGGCACCGCGCAGGACCCCGCCGGCAAGGAAGGCCTCGACAATTTGATGACCGGCCTGTTCGACGAAGGCGCCGGCGACCTCGACAGCGAGGCCTTCCAGCTGAAGCTCGACGATGCTGGCGCGGAGATGAGTTTTCAGGCGGGGCGCGACGGCACCTATGGCTCGATGCGCATGCTGTCCGAAGAGGAGGATGAGGCTTTTGGCCTGCTGAAGCTGGCGGTGAACAGCCCGCGCTTCGATAAGGCACCGGTCGACCGCGTCCGCGCCCAGATACTCTCCGGCATCCTCGCCAATGAGCGCGATCCCGACACGATCGCCCAGCAGCGCTGGCTGCGCGCGATCTATGGCGAGCATCCCTATGCGCGGCCGGATCAGGGCACCAAGGAGAGCCTCGCCACCATCACCGCCGAAGACCTCAGGGCTTTCCACAAAGCGAATTTCGCGCGCGCCGGCCTGCATGTGGCGGTGGTGGGCGATATCGACGCCGCCACGCTGGGCGGCAAGCTGGACGAGGTGTTCGGCGAACTGCCGGACAAGCAGACGCTGGCCCCGGTCGCCGACGTCGCGCCCAAGCTTGGCCAGCAGCTGGAAGTGAACTACGACCTGCCGCAGACCTCGCTGCAGCTTGCCTGGCCAGGCGTGAAACGGAGCGATCCCGATTTCTACGCGGCGGTGCTGACGAACGAGATCCTTGGCGGCTCGACATTTACGTCGCGGCTTTACGAGGAGGTGCGCGAGAAGCGCGGCCTGGCTTATGGCGTCAGCTCCGACCTCGTCGACCACGAGCATTCCAACGCGCTGCTGGTGACCACAGCGACGCGCTCCGACCGCGCCGCGGAGACGCTCTCGATCGTGCGCCAGGTGGTGAAGGAGATGGCTGAGAAGGGGCCGACCGAGGAGGAGCTTGCCGCAACCAAGAAATACATGATCGGCGCCTACGCGATCAACAACCTGGACTCCTCCGGCTCCATTGCCGCGGCGCTGGTCGAGCTGCAGCTCGACCATCTCGGCATCGACTATATCAAGCGCCGCGCCGCGCTGATCGACGCGGTGACGCTTGCAGACGTCAAGGCTGCGGCGAAGAGGTTGCTGTCGGCCGAGCCCGCGGTGATGGTGATCGGACCGCCGCTGGTGCAGGTGGCGGGGAGCGGCAAGGGATGAGCCCGACCTTCGCGGTAGCCTTCGGCGGCGGCGGCGCGCGGGGGCTGGCGCATATCCATGCCATCGAGGCGCTGGACGAACTCGGCATCAGGCCGGTGGCGATCGCCGGCTCTTCGATCGGCGCCATAATGGGCGCCGGCATGGCCGCCGGCATGACGGGCGCCGAAATCCACGCCTACAGCCGCTCGATCCTCGGCAGCCGCGCCGAGGTGGCCGCGCGCATGTGGCGCTCGCGGCCGGGCACGATCGCCGAGGCCATGCAGGGCGGCATCCGCGTCGGCCAGTTCAATGTCGAGCGCATCCTGAAGGCATTCCTGCCCGACGCCATTCCCGCCACCTTCGAAGAGCTGAAGATCCCGCTGAAAGTCACCGCGACCGACTATTTTGGCCACAAGCTCGCGGTCTTCGCCGAAGGCGATCTGCAATCGGCGCTGGCGGCCTCGGCCGCCATTCCGGCAGTGTTCCGCCCGGTGACGCGAGACGGCCGGGTGCTGATCGACGGCGGCATCTACAACCCAGTGCCCTTCGATCTCGTCGAGAAGGATGCCGACATCATCATCGCCATCGACGTGGTCGGCGCGCCGAGCGATGTCGAGCGCAAGCATCCGACCACGGTCGACCTGATGTATGGCGCCACGCAGCTGATGATGCAGTCGATCATCGCCAACAAGCTCAGGCAGCACCCGCCTGACATCCTCATCCGCCCGGCCGTCTCGAAATACCGCGTGCTCGATTTCTTGAGGATCGAGACGCTGCTGGCCGACACCGTCGAGATCAAGGACGAACTGAAGCGCGCCGTCGAGAAGGCGGTCGCGGAGCATGGCGGCAAGCGCGGCAAGAAGGTGGTGTGAGGGGTTAGGTCGGGTCGATTCGCCCACCCAGCGCGGGCGCCTCCTGATTCGCGGTTGCATTCCAATCAGCGAAGTTTATCCACAAAAGCGTACAAGTACGCGCTTTGTCATTAACTCTTCTCCGAATTGGCTGTTGACGCTTCGGGGGTAGAGTTAATAATATCCTAATATAAAGGGGTAGCGTGAACATCTCCCGACCGGCAACAACGAGTCACGGCGCTACTGGGGTAGGGGAAACGCAGCGCGGTATTGATCGCCGTCGCAGCCATCACCATTGAGCAGCCGCTGGTCTGTGAACCGCCATAATGGGCAGGTCGTTCACTGCCGGGCCGTCGGGTTGCGCCTGGTTGCATGGCACTCTGATCATTTCTTCTCCCCGAAGACTGGGCGCCGATTCTTTCGGCATGGGTAGTTAGCCGTCTCGCACGGCCAACGGGCGGAGATTGTTTATGTCTATCGGCGATATCAAAGTATTCACCATCAGCCAGAACGGCTTCGTGCTGTCGGTCCAGGCCGTCGATCTGGGCGGTGGTCAAACGGAGTTCAGCATTACTTCGGTTCAGGGCACGGGAGACCTGAACGCGATTTGGTGGTCCGATGGCGATTCCACCGTCGATGGCAATATCACCCTTACGAAGTCGGACAGTTCGCTCAACATGAACGGCACCGGAATCGTGTGGGATGGCTATGACTACCTTTCCAGCGCGGGCCTCGGAAAGCTCGGGGAGGGCAAGTCCACTTTCATCAGCCAAGGCGAGACGCTGACCTATACGGCCAGCGTGAATTTGACCGACATCAGCACCCTTGGCATCCGCGCGACGAGCGTGAACGGCGGCGACAGCATCAAGGGCGTCGACACCAGCGCGGACCACGCCTACACGCTGCCCACCGTCGCGATCGGCGACACTTCCGTCACGGAAGGCGGCAATGCCCAGTTCACTGTCAGCCTGAGCAATACCTATGCTTATGACATCAAGGTCTACTATGGCACCGGCAACGGCACGGCGACGAGCGGTTCCGACTACACCGCGACCAGCGGCTATGTGATCATTCCGGCCGGCCAGACCACGGCCACGGTGACCGTGCAGACGATCGATGACTACTACAAGGAGGCAAACGAGACTTTCAACGTCACGCTCAGCGGAGCGACGACAAATGTTCTCGGGTCCAACATCAACGTAGGCATCGCCGACGGCAACGGTGTCGGCACAATCGTCGACGACAAGGACACCACTACCGTCACGCTCAGTGCTCCGGCGGCCGTGGACGAGGGCGGGTCGATCACGGTCATGGCCAGCGTCGACCACGCGCCGCACGGCGACCTCACCATCACGCTGTCGAACGGTGCCACCATCACCATCCTCGACGGCCAGACCCAGGGCCAGGTGACGTTCGCCGCGCCGGGTGATGACCCTTACAATGACGCCAGCACGCTGAACCTCGGCATCAGCGGCACGACCGGCGGCAACTACGAGGCGCTCAACACTTCCGACACCGCGACGGTAACGGTCCACGACACCATCGACACCACCACCGTCGACCTCAGCGCCTCGACGGTCGCCGAGGGGGCGGTCGCCGACTACGTGTTCACGGCGACGCTGAGCAATGCCTCGCAGGGCGTCACCACGGTCCACACCGACCACGGCGACATCACCATTGCCGACGGCCAGACCACCGGCACGCTGACGATCGCGTCGGGCAATGGCGAGGACGTCTACAACGACGCCTCCAGCCTGACAGCCACCATCACCGGCACCGCGGGCGGCAACTTCGAGCACCTCGTGGTCGGCACCGGCACGGCGACGGCCAACGTCACCGACACCGCGACCGACGCGACGGTCGACCTCAGCGCCTCGACGGTCGCCGAGGGCGCGGTCGCCGACTACGTGTTCACGGCGACGCTGAGCAATGCCTCGCAGGGCGTCACCACGGTCCACACCGACCACGGCGACATCACCATTGCCGACGGCCAGACCACCGGCACGCTGACGATCGCGTCGGGCAATGGCGAGGACGTCTACAACGACGCCTCCAGCCTGACGGCCACCATCACCGGCACCGCGGGCGGCAACTTCGAGCACCTCGTGGTCGGCACCGGCACGGCGACGGCCAACGTCACCGACACCATCGACACCACCGCCGTCACGCTCGACGACGTCAACGTCAGCGAAGGCGCGGGGACGGCGACGATCACCGCGCATGTCGCCAACGCCGTTACCGACGCGCCTCTGGTGATCAGCCTCACCAGCGGCGCCAGCGTCACCATCGCGGTCGGCCAGACCAGCGGCGTCTCGACGGCCTTTGCGGTCGCAGACAACAATGTCTATGGCGACGGCACCAGCTATCAGGTCGGAATCAGCGGCACGAGCGGCGGCAACTACGAGCAGCTCAACACCAGCGACACCGCGACGGTGACCATCACCGACAATGATTTACCGCCGAGCTTCTCCATCAACGACGTTACGGTCAGCGAGGCGGCCGGAACCATCACCTTCACGGTCACCAAGACGGGCGCGACGGCGCTTCCGGCCACGGTGGATTACCAGGTGGCGCCTGGCACCGCCTCGGCCGGCGGCGACTACACTGCCGGACCCGACGCGCTGAACGCCACGCTCAGCTTCGCTGCCGGCGAAACGAGCAAGACCATCACCCTGACGATCGTCGACAATGCGGTGTTCGAACAGACGGAGCAGTTCTACGTCAACCTCAGCAACCCGACCAACGCGACGATTTCCGACACGCAAGGGGTGGGCACGATCACCGACAACGACCTCAGCGACCTCGGCGGGCCGACTGGCATCGACTTCGTGCCGACGCAGAGCGGAAACGCTTCCCTGCTGGGTCATTTCATCGAGCTGGGCGACCCGGATGCCACGGACACCTTCGCGTTCAGCTACTCCGTGACCTCCAACAACGCTCTTCCGGCGACGAACGTCTCCGTCGACTCGGCCGGCAATCTGACGGCGTCTCAATCGAACGCGGGCATCGGAGACTATACTGTCCACCTGACTGTCACGGATCAGGCTAACAACCAGACCAGCGCGGATTTTCATGTGCTTGTCGGGATCAACGGAAACACCAGCGATACTCTCTCCGGCGGAAGCGGCAGCGACATCGTTGCTGGCTACAACGGCGGCGATACGCTGACCGGCGGCGCCGGGCGCGACTATCTGCTCGGGGGCCAGCAAAACGACATCTTGAGCGGCGGCGGCGGCAACGACGTGCTCCTGGGCGGCAGCGGAAATGACCAATTCCGGATGATTGCTCCGAGCCAGAACGGCACCGACACCATTCTGGACTTCCTTGTTGGAGGCCACACGATTGGCCTCCAGCAGGGGGCTGACGGCTGGAACGCGGCCAGCACCAATGTGACCGTCGCAGGCACCGCGCTCACGCTCAGTGCCTCCGATTATCAGAACAGGAATGCCATCGCCAACATCGCGGCCGGCGACACCAACAAGGTGGTGGAAATCCAGACGGCCCAGACCAGTTCGCAGATCATCAACGGCACAGGAGGCGCCGCCAATGCCTATGTCGCCGTTTTCAACAGCGACACTGGCAAGGGCGAAATTTGGTTCGACGCAAATTGGAGCGATACGGGAGGCCGCGTCCACGTGGCCACGCTGGATGACGTGACGACGCTGACGCAGTTGCTTGGGCTCGACAACACCAAGTTCGTCGAGTGGACCTGAGCGGAACCCTCTATGCAATCGCGCCGGTGCTTGCGATGACCAACCCGCTGCATATCGCCCTCTCTCGCTGCCGCGGCGGTTTCGCCGCGGTGGCGGGGTTCAGCTTCGTCATCAACCTGCTGGTATTGTCGACCTCGGTCTACATGCTGCAGGTCTATGATCGCGTGCTGCCCGGCCGCAGCGTTGAGACGCTCGTCTACTTGACGCTTATCGCGGCGGCGGCGCTCGCTGCGATGGGCGCGCTCGAATTCTTCCGCTCGCGCCTCTTGGTGCAACTCGGCACCTGGATCGACCGCGTGCTGTCGCCGCAGGTGCTGGGCCGTGGGCTCGAGAACGCGTTGCGCGGCTCGCCCTACCGCACCGACGCGCTGCGCGACCTCGCCACGCTGCGCGGCTATCTCGGCGGCGGCGGCATCATGGCGCTTTTCGACGCGCCGTGGATGCCGCTCTACCTCGCTTTCATCTTCCTGCTGCATCCGCTGCTCGGGCTTCTGGCACTGGGCGGCGCGGTCATCCTCTTTGGTCTCGCGCTCGCCAACAACGCGCTGACCGCCGGCATGCTCAAGCAGGCCAATGCGGTTTCGGCGCGCGCCTACCAGGCCGCGGATGCCGGCTTCCGCAATGCCGAGGTGATCGACGGCATGGGCATGGGCGGCGTGCTCGCCAGGCGCTGGGACGCCGCCAATGCCTCCGTGCTGGCGCTGCAGACGATCGCCAGCGACCGCGCGGGGCTGATCAACGCCTTCGCCAAGCCGTTCCGGATGTTCCTGCAGGTCGCCGTGCTGGGGCTCGGCGCCTGGCTGTCGCTCCGCCACGAGGTCTCGCCCGGCGCCATGATCGCGGCCTCGATCATCATGTCGCGCGCGCTCGCCCCGGTCGAGCAGGCCATCGCCACCTGGAAGCAGACGGCCGGCGCGCGCGAGGCGTGGGGCCGGCTCGACCGACTGTTCGAGGCCCCGCCGCTCCGTCCGGCCGGGATGGAACTGCCGAGGCCCCGGGGACAGCTTTCGGTCGAATCCGTGACCTTTGCGCCGGCCGGAGCCAGGGCGCCGGTTTTGAAGAACGTCACCTTTTCGCTCTCGTCCGGCCAGGTGCTGGCCATTATCGGCCCATCGGCGGCGGGTAAGTCGACGCTCGCCCGGCTGATCGTCGGGATGGCTTCGCCACAGCATGGCCAGGTGCGGCTCGACGGCGCCGACGTTTTTGCCTGGAACCGGGCCGATTTCGGCCGCCATGTGGGCTACCTGCCGCAGGATGTTGAGCTCTTTCCGGGTACCGTCCGCGAGAACATCGCCCGGATGGAAGCAGGCGACCCGACGATGGTCGTCGCCGCGGCGAAGATGGCTGGCGTGCACGAGATGATCCTCAGGCTCGCCAAAGGATACGATACCGAGATCGCCGAGCAGGGCTCGGTGCTCTCCGGCGGGCAGCGCCAGCGCATAGGGCTTGCCCGCGCGCTCTACGGACGTCCGCCATTGGTGGTGCTGGACGAGCCGAACTCCAATCTTGACGCGATCGGGGAGGAAGCGCTGAACCAGGCGATCGCCTCGATGAAGGAGGCAGGCTCGACCGTGGTCATCGTCGCCCACCGGCCGACGCTGATGGCGCATGTGGACTGCGTGCTGGTGCTCAACGAAGGCCAGCCGCAGATGTTCGGTCCGCGCGACGGCGTGCTCGCGCAACTGCGCCGTCCCGAGCAGCAGTCCGCCGCGCCGCAGGTGCGGGTCGTGAGCTCCGAAAGGACCGGATCGTGACGGAAGCTGCCCTGCCATTGGAAATGCCGCCTCCGCCGCACGCCTGGCCAGCGATTAGCGCCCATGTGTTCGGCGGTCTGACCGTCATCGGCTTATTGTTCGGCTGCTTCGGCCTCTGGGCGGCGACAGCGCCGCTGACCAGCGCGGCGGTCGCGCCGGGCGTGGTGAAGGTCGACAGCAACCGCAAGACCGTACAGCACCTGGAAGGCGGCATCATCCGGGAAATCCTGGTCCGCGAGGGTGATGCGGTCAAACAGGGCCAGACATTGGTGCGCCTTGACGGGCTCGACGCGGCGTCCGATCGCGATGCCGTGCGCGGCGAGCTCGACTCCGCGCTCGCCAGCGAAGCCCGCCTGACGGCGCAGCGCGACGGCCTGAGCACAATTCCCTTCCCGGCGGACTTGTCGTCCAGGCGAAGCGAGCAGGTTGTCGCCGAGGCCATGGCCGGACAGGAGCGCATCTTCCAGGATCAGGCCAAGGTGCAGGCGTCGGAGGTCGAGGTCTGGCAGCAGCGGATCGCCCAGTACCAGGCGCAAATGTCGGCGCTCGCCGCGAGAGTAGGGGCCTTCGAGATCCAGTTACCGTCTCTGCGGGAAGAGCTGGCGGACGCCCGTACGCTTCTCAAGAAAGGCTACGGGGTGAAATCTCGCGTGCTCCAGCTCGAGCGGCAGATCATCGTTGCCCAAGGCGAGGCTGACGCGAACCGGGCGAGCATAGGAAGCCTGCGACAGCAGGTCGCCGAGGCAGACGCACAGATCGATAATGGCCGGCTCTCGTATATCAAGAAGGCCGCCGAGGATCTTCGCGATGTTCAGACCAAACGCTCTGAGCTCGAAAAGGCCCTTCTGAAGACTGATGCGCGCGCAGCGCGCCGGGATGTCGTCGCGCCGGAAGACGGGGTGGTGATGAACCTTCGGTACTTCACACAGGGCGGGGTCGTGCCTCCCGGCGGCATCATTCTTGATCTCGTTCCCGACCAGGACAAGATGGTGCTGGACGTCAAGATTCAGCCCTTGGATATCGATGTCGTTCGCCCCGGTCTGCCGGCGACGGTACGCCTCGTTGCCTACAAGCAGAGGATCACGCCCACGCTGGAAGGCGCCCTTACCCGTGTCTCGGCCGACGCGGAGGTCGACGAGCGCAGCGGAGCGACGTTTTTCAGAGCCACCGTCGAAGTGGACGCCGATGAGGTCAAGAAGCTTCCGCGCGTGAAGCTGTATCCGGGGATGCCCGTCGATGTGTCCATCGTGACGGGACGACGCACCATGCTCGAATATCTCTTCCAGCCTTTTGCCGACAGCTTTGCTCACGCCTTCAGGGAGGAGTGAGACTGAGCCGAATGCAGACGTGGCACGTCCGTCAGCATCGTCGTTGCCTGGACGCAATCAGCTGACAGAGTGAATGACGACCGGGCGCAGCCTCGAAGCTTGCCGCCTCCTTTGTTGACGAGCTGTGCGCACATCTCATCCAAGCACCGATCGGGGCGATCCCATCTCGCCCTCGATCGTTCGAGCCACGCGGCGCAACCAACACCGGTTGCGCGCGATCAAGCATCAAGACCGTCCGTTGATGCCTATCTGGCGAAGCCCCTGCGGAACCAGCTCAGCCGGGCGTTCAGACAGTGGCGTCCTCACGGTTTCGCCACCGTTGCATACTCCAGCGCCACCACGCCGTTGCTGAACGGCACGGCCGAGACCAGCTCCAGCGCAAGCGGCTTGTCGGACGGGAACAGCGGCTTGCCCTGGCCGACAGCGCCGGGATAGGCAAGCAGCCTCAGGCGGTCGACAAGGCCGTGGCCGAGCAACTGCCGGGCGATGCTCAAGCTGCCGTGCACATAGATGTTGCCGCCGCTTTCTTGCTTCAGCCTGGCGACCGCTTGGGGCAGGGGACCTTCGAGCAGCTCGGCCGGCTGCCAGTCGAGCGCCGTCAGCCTCGTCGAGGCGACATATTTAGGCAGCGCGTTGAAGCGCTCGGCGAAGTCTCCCGTTTCCTTTGGCCATGAGCCGGCGAAGATCTCGTAGGTCGTGCGCCCGAGAAGCATTGCGCCGCTGTCGGCAAGCTCGTCCTCCTTGAACGCGTTCATCTCGTCGTTCCAGGTCACGCTCGGCAGCTTCTCGACCTCGGCGATGCCGTCGACGCTGATGAATTCGGTGACGATAAGCTTGCGCATGATGTTCTCCTACCAGAAGCAAGCTGCTGCTGCAGTCAAGATCGCGACGACAAGCGTATTCGCGTCGCTCTTTTCCCTCTAGCCCCGCCTTGGTTCCTCATCATATTCTCGCGCCCGTTTGAAACGCCATGTTGTCCGTATGAGCAAGCTTCTTTTCACCCGCGTTCCTTTCAATCCGTTCTCGCTTGGTCTGGTCTGCAACTTCATTGCGCACCATCCGCCCTTCGACGGCTACGAATTTAGCCAGATGGTGAAGTCGTTGCGCTACCAGATCGAGCAGCAATCGCACCTTATCGGTGCCATTGACGACGCGATCGTCGCTTACGTCGGCTGGGTCGTGACCAGCCGCGAGATCGCCGAAACATGGGTCGCGAACAATGGCCCGCTCAATCCCGATCCTGGCGGCAGCGCAATTGCCGCGACCGTTATGGCTACGCGCTCGTCCTCGCACATCCTGCCGCTGATCAAGGCGGCGAAGCTGCTCAATCTCGACAAATCCGTCTACTGGAAGCGCGACTTCATCGATACGCGCGGCGCCATGAAGCGCGCCGTGCGCAAGCGTGGCGCGTGATGGACCGGGCTGCATTCGGCGAGGGGCTCACCCAGGAGATTCTGATCCGCCTCGGCGACCGCTATGCGTCGATGTTCGTGCGGATATGGCAGCCGGCCGGCCAGGCTCGTGGGACAGTCTATTGCCTCCACGGTTTTACCGGAAACGGCGCCGATTTCGACTATCTTGCGGCCATCGGTACGGGGCGGAATACTGGGGCATCGGCCCCCGGGTCGGTGCTGACGGCTACTATCCGGTCGGCGAGAACTGGGGCCTCACGGGCTCCGTCTCAGGCGCGGTCATGTGGGGCCGGCGTATCGACCGAGTTGGTGTCAATGTCACGCAGGCAAATCCCAATGAGCACGCTTCCGAGACGCTGTTCAACGAAGGCTCGGGCGAGACGGTGTCCAACGTCGATGCATCGCTCGGTGTGAGCTGGACGCCGATGGTGAACACCACGTTCACCGCAGGCTACAAGATCGAAGCGTGGCACAAACTGCTGGTAAACGCAGACCACGAATCAGGTGTTCCAGGGGCCGTTCCTGCGCCTCGAAGTGAAGATGTGATCGCAGCAATTGACTAAGGTGACTTCGAAGACAGATTTCGAGTCAAAGTTCGCGTCCAACGGCAATATAAAGCTACATTACATAGCGGCGGGCTCCGGCCCGCCGATCGTCTTTCTGCACGGGTTTCCAGACCATGGTCTCGGTTGGCGCCGGCAGCTGGACGCTTTGAGCGACAACTTCAGGGTGTTGGCGCCGGACTTGCGCGGCTTTGGGCGGAGCGACGCGCCACGGGGACATGCCAACTACGCCTTGCTGCCCAGTCTTGTGGGGGACGTCCTGTCCGTGCTCGTGGCGGAGCAACTTTCGCAGGCCTCTATCGTCGGCCACGACTGGGGTGGAACCATAGCCTGGTGGCTGGCAATGCGTGTGCCGCAAGCGGTGCGCCATCTTGTCGTTCTGTCTGCGCCGCATCCGCGCAACTACCTCCGCGCCATCGCCGATCCTGCCAATGCTGGGTACTTCGGCTACATGCGCCGTTTCCAGGAAGCCGGCATGGCTGCCATGCCGGGGCGGGAGGAGCTTGCCGCCTGGGTTGCGGACGCGGACGACAGGCACTCGCTCATGGTTTCGCTCGAGCGCTCCGATCCGGAGGCTATACTGGGCTACTACGGGGCCAATATTCCGCTCGGCAGGGTGCCAGATATTGGTCAATTGCCGCTGGTCAAGGCGCCCACGCTGGTCCTGTTCGGCACCGATGATCCATATGTCCCCTCGGCCGCTTTCGATGGCACGTTCCGCGAGGTCGACAACGTCACGTCTCTGGTGGCGCTGCCAGGCGCAGGTCATTTCATCCATCATCATGCCGCGGCTGTCGTGAACCGCGAGATCGAGGCCTGGGTGGCGCGGCCGCCATCCAGCTACCGCAGGCTGGAATAGGTCATGCGCCCCTGAGCCCCGGTCGGCGGGAGGCCAGGTCATTCTCTCGGATCGTCGACCATGCCGGTCGGCGGAGATCCGTGCCACGGCTACGACAGTCCTTGTGCTGGGCGACATGGCTCGGCGATCCGCTCTCCGTGGGCCGCCATCCGGCCCGCCGTTCAGCCAGGCGCGCAGGTTCTTTAGACATCGGATAGGTTTTGCCGATATCTACCCGGAAAAAAGGAGCCCGAAGTCATGTCCGAGATATGGCACTCACTCCTCGCCAATCTTGCGCTGGTCTCGATCCTGGTCGTCGCCTGGGACCTGGTGGCGGATTTCACCGGGCGTCTTCCGCGGTTGATCCAGTCGCTGCTTTTGGGCGCGGTCATGTGCGCGGGCGCGATCATCTCCATTGCGACGGCCTTGCCCGTCTCCGGCTTCTTCGTCGACCTGCGCGCCGCCTTCATCGCCGCCGCCGCGTTCTTCGGCGGATGGCCGGCAATGGTCGTCGCCGCCGCCGGCTCGATTGCCTATCGCATCCATCTCGGCGGGCAGTTGAGCGTCGGGATCATGGGCATCCTCATTACCGCTGTTGTTGGCATCGCGTGGCACCACATCGTCGCGGCCCGGTCGCGCACCATGTTCGACATTGTCGGCCTCAGCGTTTCGGTCGCGCTCGCCGGGCTGATCACGCTTGTCGTCATGCCGCCGCAGGTCGTGGCCGGCTTCGTTCAGCAGAGCACCCTCCCGTCCCTCGTGTTCCGCTTTCTCGGCACCTTCGTCATCGGCGTGCTGCTCGATCGGCAGCAGCGGCGGCGCGAGCTTGCCATGTCCAACATGATCTACCGCGCCATGGTTCGCGAGCTGCCGGATTGCCTCAACGTGAAGGATGTCGACGGCCGCTTCGTCGTCGCAAATCCAGCCACCGCCGAAATGATGCGTGCCGCCTCGGTCGAGGATCTGATCGGCAAGACGGATTTCGATTTCTATCCCAAGGACGTGGCAGAACGCTTCAGGCAGGATGAGACGGGCGCGCTGGAGGCCGGCCAAACGTTGCGCATCGATCAGCCCGCGCTTTTCCCGGACGGCAGGCAGGGCTGGCTCTATACGCTGAAGGCGCCCTTCCGCGACGAGGCCGGCAGGATCACCGGCGTCATCACCTACAATCGCGACATCACCGAGCAGAAGCAAAACGCGCAGCTCAAGAACGATTTCATCTCCACGGTCAGCCACGAATTGCGCACGCCACTGACATCCATCCGCGGCTCGCTCGGCCTGATCGCGGCCGGCGTGGCGGGCGAGTTGCCGCCCAAGGCTGCCAATCTCGTCAACATCGCCCACAACAACAGCGAGAGGCTGGTTCTTCTCATCAACGACATCCTCGACATGGAGAAGATCGAATCGGGCGTGATCACCTTCAAGATCAAGCAGATGGCTGTCCGCGCGGTGCTGGAGCAGGCCATTGCCGCAAGCTCCAACTACATGGCCGAGAACAGGATCCGCATCGTCCTGGTCGACGATGCCGCGCGCGCCGAGGCCAATATCGACCCCGACCGCATGCATCAGGTGATGGCGAACCTCTTGTCGAATGCGATCAAGTTCTCCGATCCCGGCGGCACCGTGACGGTGACGCTCCAGCGTCGCGACCGCGACATGCTGCGCATCTCCGTGATCGATCAGGGCTCAGGCATCCCGGAAGCGTTCCGCAGCCGCATCTTCGGCAAGTTCGAGCAGGCCGACGCATCCAGCACCCGCAAGAAGGGCGGCACCGGCCTGGGCTTGAGCATCGTCAAGACCATCGTCGAAAAGCTCGGCGGCGCCGTTTCCTTCGAAACGGTGGAAGGCAAGGGGACTTCGTTCCACATCGACCTCGCTGAAGCGCAAAGGCAGGACGCGAAGCCGGTTTTTGTCGAGCGCCGGTCGCGCAAGCGCGATGGCCGCCTGCGTGTCCTCATTTGCGAGGACGAGCCAGACGTCGCGGCGGTGATCGCGGCACTTCTCGACGCGGAAGGCTTTTCCAGCGACGTCGCCCCCGACATCGACACCGCCAAGGCGCTCCTGCGCTCCCGCGACTATGTGGCGTTGACGCTCGACATCAGGCTGGCGGGGGAATCCGGCATCAAGCTCTTCCACGACATAAGGGCATCGCAGGTCAATTCCGACATTTCGGTCATCGTCATCTCCGCCGTCGCCGACGAGGCCAGGCGCTCGCTGAACGGTACCGCGGTCGGCATCGTCGACTGGCTGGAGAAGCCGGTGGATTCGGCGCGGCTTCACGCCGCCCTCGCCAAGATCGTCGGCCGCCGGGTCGAGCCGAAGCCGCGGATCCTGCATGTCGAGGACGATGAGGGCGTGCTTGCCGTGATGTCGGCGGGGCTCGGTCCGGGTGTCTCGATCACCTCGGCGAAAACCCTGCAGGACGCCCGGCGGGCGGTCGCGAAACATCGTTTCGACCTGGTCATCCTGGACATCGCGCTTCCCGATGGATCGGGCCTGGACCTGCTCATCGACCTGCCGCCGGAGACCCGGGTGATCGTGTTCTCGGCGGCGGAATTGGACGAGAAGCTGGGCGATCGGGTACAGGCGATCATGACCAAGACCAGGGCGTCGGAGATCGATGTCGCCAGGCTGGTCAGAAGCATGTTGATTGCGTCCCGCGACGCGGCGGGATCCACCGAGCGAGCAGGGGAGTGACGTCGATGCCGGCACGGATCCTCTATGTGGATGACGAGGACGACATCCGCGAGATCGCCCAGATGTCGCTGGAGCTCGATCCGCAATTCGAGGTGCGGTCCAGCGCCTCGGGCATCGAGGCGCTGACCGATGCCGCCGACTGGCGGCCGGACCTCATCCTGCTCGATGTGATGATACCGGACATGGACGGGCCGGAAACACTGAGGCGCCTGGGCGAATCGCCGCTGACGGCCTCGATTCCCGTGGTGTTCATCACGGCGCGGACCCAGACGCATGAGGTGGAGCGCTATCTCGCCATGGGAGCGGTGGGCGTGATCGCCAAACCCTTCGATCCGATGGCGCTCGCCGGGGAGGTCAGGAAACTGCTCCGGCCGCGCGACGGCCGGCCCTGACGGCCTCGGGGGAGGTGCCGCCTAAAGCAATTCCAGGAAAAGTGCACACCGGTTTTCCGTCCGGAATTGCATAAAACAGAGAGATAGGGCGGTTCGCCGTTTCCACGAAACGGTGAACCGCTCTAGGAGGTTGTCGGCAACTCCGCCTGGTGTTTAAGCCTCCTGTACCAGGCCCCAATATTCATCTACTGATTGCATCGAAATGCGGCTGTCGCGAATCGGCTTTGTCTATGATTGCGCGGCATCGGCCGGCGCGGGTGATTCGCGCGGGCTTTGTTTGCATGGACCGCATTGGCGGATGTCGGTTCATGGGTTGATCACTCCGGGGGGCGATGGAACCGGAGTAGGACTGGTGATTGGAGCGAAGGCAAGAGTTCTGATCTGCGATGACGACCCCTTGTTGCTCGAGCTGATGGAATTCAGGCTGAGGGCGAAGGGTTACGAGGTCATCAAGGCGGTGGACGGCGCCGAGGCGCTGGCGAAGGCGGAGCAGGACGGCCCCGATATCATCGTGCTCGACGCGATGATGCCCAAGGCCGACGGTGTCGAGGTGCTGGCGCGCATCAAGGGCGACCCGGCCCTGTCCGAGACGCCGGTGGTCATGCTGACCGCCCGCAAGGCCGAGAGGGATATCGTCTCGGCCCTCGAGAAGGGGGCCGACGACTATCTGGTGAAGCCGTTCATCCCCGAGGAGCTTCTGGCCCGGCTTGCGCGTCTGATCGCGCGCAGCAGGAGCGGGAAGCGCTGATGCGGCGCGGCCGGCGCGCAGCCCTTGCCGCGAGTCTGATCCTGGCGATCGCCGCTGCTCCGGCCGCGGCGATGGCGCAGACCGTCGACGAGCTCTACGCGTCCGGCGTCAAGGCCAGGCAGGCGCAGCATTTCGACGAGGCGGCCGATCTTTTCCGGCGCGCGCTGGCGCTCAAGCCCGACAATGCCGACGCCCTGGTGCAGCTCGGCTTCGCCGAGCTCGGACGCAGCGATCTGACGGCCGCGCGCGACGCTTTTTCCAGGGCGCTTTCCCTTGCGCCGGCCTATCGCGACGCCAGCTTCGGCATGGCCGAGGTCGAGTTCCGCTCCGGCAATCTGGACGCCGCGCTGCCGCTCGCCGAGAAGGTCGCTGAGGCCGATCCCGGCAACGCCGATGCCGCGGCACTTGTCGAAAACATCCGCAAGGCCAGGCAGGCCGGCCAAGCGAAGCCGGTTCCGGCTGCCGCGGCGCCGGCGAAGCAGTCGCTCCGCCGGCGACCCGATCCCGTCGCCATGCAGTTGGAGGAGGGCAGGCGCCTGCGGGCGGCAGGGAACCTGCCGGGGGCGGAGCAGGCCTATCGCCGGGCGCTGAAGCTGGCGCCGAAGAACACCGACATCCTGGTCGCGCTTGGCCTTGTCGCCGGCTCCGGCCAGCGCTTCGACGAGGCGGGACAATTCTTCGACCGGGCGCTGGCCATCAGGCCCGGCCTTCTCGATGCCGGGCTGGGCAAGGTCCGCCTGGCGATCTGGCAGGGCGACGCGCCGCGCGCCCGCGCGGCTGTCGACGGCGTGCTGGCAACGGCGCCGGACAATGTCGAGGCGCTCGCCCTCGACGGCAGGATAGCCCTGCTCGAGGCCGACTACGCGCGGGCCGGGCAGTCGTTCCAGCGCGCGCTTGCGCTCGATCCGCGCAATGCCGAGGCGCTGGTCGGGCTCGGCGATGTGCTCCGCGCCGAGGGTGACGACGAGGCCGCGCGGCAGGCCTATCGTCGGGCGCTCGCCATCGAGCCCGGCTCCGCCGATATCGAGCAAAGGCTGGCCGTGCCGCCGCCGCATAAATGGCGGCTCGACCTCGGCAGCGAGGTGAGCGATCTCACCAACGGTCTCGGCGGCTGGACCGACAGTTCGGCCGGCCTTGCCTATCGGTTGTCGCCGGGCACGACGATTTCCGGCCGCACCCGCGTGGCCACCCGCTTCGACCACACAGACGTCCAGATCGAGGGCCGCATCGACCAGGCCTTCTCGCCGGCGTTCTCGGCCTATGCGCTGGCCGCGGCGACGCCGGACGCCGATTTCCTGGCGCGCTATTCGATCGGCGCCGGCGCCTCGTGGCAGGTCGTGGCGCCGGCAAAGGTGTTCGGCCCGCTGTCGCTCAACATCGACGCCCGCTACGACAATTTCACCGACACCAACGTCACCAGTATCCAGCCTTGGCTGCAGGCCTATGTGCTGGACGGCCGCCTGGGGCTTGCCGCCCGCTGGGTGCATGCCGAGGACGATATCGGCACGCGCGCGGACGGCTATGTGCTGCGCGCCGACCTTGCGGTGACACAGCGCGTCAACCTGTTCGGCGGTTACGCCGACGCCCCCGAAATCTCCGACGGCACGCTGGTGCCGACCCGCACCGTCTTCGGCGGCATTTCCTTCGACGTCAGCGATCCGCTGACGCTGCGCGCCAGCATCGCGCATGAACAACGCCCGACATTCGACCGAAGCATATTCGGGGTCGGGCTGACCGCGCGGTTCTGACCATGTGGCTGATCTGGGATCTCTCCATACTGCTCAGCGCCCTTTCACTGGCGATCATGCTGTTCCTGACGGCGCGCCGAGTGCTGCAGGAGCGCCGCGCCAGGGTGGCGGCCGACCAGCGGCGCCAGCTTCTGACAGCGCTGATCGCCTTCACCGAAAATCGCGACCGCGAGGCCCTGAAGGCGGCGATCCTTGCGGTGCCGGCGGGCGTCGCGATCAATGCCGGCTTCGAATTCATTTCGCTGTTGCGCGGCGAGGAATATGACGACGTCCTTGCCGCCTTCAACGAATGCGGCCTGCCGGCGCTCGTCGGCAGGCAGCTGGAAAAAGGCAACGGCGCCGAGCGCATCCATGCGGCCGAAATGCTTGCGGCGCTGCGTTCGGAAGGGGCTGTGGCCGGCCTGCTCTCGGCGCTCGAACGCGACCGTTCGCGCGAGGTCAGGATCGCCGCGGCAATCGCGCTTTGCGATCTGGACAGCCTGCCGCCGCTCGGCATCGCGCTGCGCAAGATCGGCGACGAGGGGCAGCGCTCGCGCCGCCTCATCGAGCTGTTCAGGCGCTTTCCGGCGGCGCGCCTCGACGAGCTCGCCACCCATGCCGCCCGCACCGACGCCGTGCCCTTCATCCGCGCGGCCGCGATCGACGCGCTCGCCCGCGCCGGCGGCTTCCGCTTCGCCGATCTTTTCGCCCGCCTGGCCGGCGATGCCTCGCCCGAGGTCGCCGCCGCGGCGCTGCGCGCGCTTGGCCTGACCGGACACGCCGGGGCGACGGCGATCCTGGCGAGCGCAATGGCGAACAGCGACTGGGACGTGCGCGCAGCCGCTGCCGATGCCGCGGGGCGCCTCGGTCTCGCCGAGCTTGCCGCGCCGCTGTCCGGGCTGATGGACGACGAAGTGTGGACCGTGCGCTATGCCGCCGCCAACGCGCTGCGCTCCTTCGGCCAGCCGGGCGAGCGGCTGCTGCGCCAGATCGCCGACAGTGAGGTCTCGCGCAGCCAGCGCACCGCCTCGCTCATTCTTGCCGAGGGGCCGGCCGCATGATCGCCGACTGGAGCCACGAGATCGTTCTTGCCGCCACCATCCTGTCCTGGTTCATTATCGGGGCGGGGTTGGCGCAGACGACGATCTACCTGCTGCAGCTCATCGTCGCCGGCTACGCGCTTTCCAGGCGCCCGCCCGTCGCGCGCTCGGCGCTGCTGTGGCACCGCTACGGCGAGGTGGCGCCGCCGATCGCGCTGCTGGTGCCCGCCTACAATGAGGCCTTGAACGTGGTCGAGAGCGTTCATTCGATGCTGGCGCTCGAATACCCGAATTTCGAGGTTGTCGTCATCAATGACGGCTCGAAGGACGACACGCTTCAGCGCCTGATCGATGCCTTCAGGCTGGTGAAGTTCCATCGGCCCTATGAGGAGGCGCTGGCGCACATGCCGATCCGCGGCCTCTATTCCTCGCCGATGACCGAGCGGCTGTTCGTCGTCGACAAGGAGAATGGCGGCAAGGCCGACGCCCAGAACGCCGGCATCAATGTCTGCCGCGCGCCGCTGTTCTGCGTCATCGATGGCGACTCCATCCTCGAGCCCGATGCGCTGATGCGCGCCGCCCAGCCCTTCATCGACGACCCCGAGCGCACCATCGCCGTCGGCGGCACGATCCGCATCGCCAACGGCTCCAAGATCGAGGCGGGCAGGGTGCGCGAGGTCCGTCTGCCGCGCCGCCTGCTGCCGCTGCTGCAGGTGGTCGAATATCTGCGCGCCTTCCTGATGGCCAGGCTCGCCTGGAGCCGCATCAACACGCTGATGCTGGTCTCCGGCGCCTTCGGCATGTTCCGCCGCGCCGAAGTGGTGGCGGCGGGCGGCTTCACCAAGGGTTCGATGGGCGAGGACCTCGACCTCGTCATCAAGCTGCACCGCCACATGCGCGACAGGAAGCGCAAATACAGCATCCAGTTCATCCCCGAGCCGGTGTGCTGGACCGAGGCGCCGGAAACGCTGAGCGTGCTGGCAAGGCAGCGCTCGCGCTGGCAGCGCGGCGCGCTCGAATGCTTCTTCCGCTACCGCGCCATGCTCTTCAACCCGCGCTACGGCCGCATCGGCTTTCTCGGCTTCGGCCACATCTTCATCGTTGACGTGCTGGGGCCGGTGGCGGAGGTGCTGGGCTACATCCTGATCCCGCTCTTCTGGCTGCTCGGCATCCTTTCGGCCGAATATCTTCTGGCCTTCACCTCGCTCATCTTCACCTACGGCGTCTGCGTCAGCGTCTGCTCGCTCATCCTCGAAGAGGCCGAGCTGCAGCGTTTTCCCCGCGCCAGGGACCTTGCCGTGCTGACGGCGGTCGCCGTGGTCGAGAATTTCGGCTACCGCCAGCTCAACAATTTCTGGCGCGTGAAGGGCTGGTGGCAATTCCTGCGCGGCAATCAGGGCTGGGGCGAGATGCCGAGGACCGGCCTCGGCGCCGCCAAGAAGTAGGTCCGGCCGGAACCCAAAGCTTGCCAGGGTCGCGACCTTGGCGATTGGCGTTTCCTCGCCCCCATGAAATGGGGAGAGGTGGCCGCGCAGCGGCCGGAGAGGGGCTGGCGCCGCCATATGCGATTGCCCTACTTCACGCCAGGGCAATCAGGACAGCGTCCGCTCGATCTCCGCGATCAAGGCATCGAGCGCCGCGCGAACGCTCCCGCCATCCGCCTGCTCGATGAGCAGCGTCTCCAGTTCGGACGCCCGAACGCTGATTTCCGCAAAGCCGAACGTCCCCGCCGCACCGGCGAGCGAATGGGCGAGGCGGACCAGAGTGTCGTCGGAGCCGGGCAGGGCCTCACGCACGGCCTTCAGTTCGCCAAGCTGATCGGCGCAGCGGGCGAGGAAACGTTGGCGCAACGGGGCGAAGGGATCGGTTGAGATGGGATGCTCCGTGGCTGGATGTAGGCGGTATTCAAGCAGAAAGCGGGTCGGGGTGGAATGGTGGGGCGCTCGTTGCCCGTATGTCGCGACTTACACGGTGCCATCGGCGGGCTGGCCCCGCCGGGTTACGCTGCGTTTAGCTCCGCCATATAACAATCCTGTCTCCGGAGGGCGGCAGGGCAATGTTGGACAATTACGAGGTGGACCGGTTTGGCGTGATCCACCAGATCGACTTCACGCCGATCAAGTACGACAAGCAGTATATTTCCTATTACGAGGACCTGAGCGACCGAACCATCAAGCTCGGCTATCAGCGGCTTGGCTGGGTGCTGGGAGTAACCGGCGAGATTCCTCGCTCCGTGCTGGAAATCGGATACGGCACCGGCACATTCATCGAAGCCGCCAAGATTACCGGGGTCGCCGACTGCGCCGGCTATGACATCGCCGAGTTTCCGCTGCCCCAGGGCGTCCGCTTTGTCGGTTGGGACGAGGCGCTTGCGAGTTCGTGGGATCTCGTCGCCATGTTCGACGTGCTCGAACACATCCCGGATCTGAGTTTCCTCGCCCGCCTGCAGACCCGGCACCTGGCCGTCGCCGTCCCCTATTGCCGCTGGCGTGAGCTCGGCGCCGACGGCGACGCCTGGTTCCGAACCTGGCGCATGCGCCTCCCCAACGAGCACCTGCACCACTTCGACCGCGACTCGCTGGTGGCGCTGCTCGCGCATAACGGCTTCGAATGCGTGACGCTGAACGGATTCGAGGACGGCATCAGGCTGCGGCCAGGGGAGGCGGGGCCGAATATTTTGTCGGGGTTTTTTAGGAGGGGGTAGGCCGGTTTCCGCCTGCCACGCGTGATGGTCCTCACTCCATGAATTGTCGGGCGCAGCGGGCGCAGGCGCGATCGGCAGCCGTGCGCCGCATTTCGGAGTTGAGGTCAGTGCCGCTGCTCACCAAAAGCTGACATCGATACAGCGATAAAATATAGAGGACAGCGATCTGCTTTAACTCCCGGACGGCATGACCGGTATCGTCACACGCCCAGTCAGTTTTTTCCATTGGTCGTTGTCTATGAGTGTCGAACGATAGACCTGTAGCCCCGAGCATCCGGGCAGAGACTTCAAGGTTTCCTTCACGACCGGGACCAAGGCTGGAGCGAGCCAAGGACTGAGTGTGATGCGAGTTATTGCATTCAGCCCAATCGGCACAGCATAGGCGGGGAGTTCCTCGTCATTGTCGATGTAGACCGCGCGATACTCACTCTCGTCGCCATACGGCCAGCGCTTCATGAATGGCAATCGCTCTAAATCCACGTCCGTCATCTTGTTGACTTGGGTGATCAGTCGGTAGTCCACCATCTGGTGGCACACGCCCTCCGCCCGACTGAAGGCTGAACGCAGTTTTTCGCTATCAAACTCTAAGCAGACTCCGTCGGCCCCACGGGAGAATACCTGCCAATGGTGATACGTCTCCTCTCGGACTGCGAGACAAATCGCTAGGATGGTCTTTGCTTGTTTCAGCCGTTTGTATTCTGCCATGAAGAAGGCGTCATTCCTGTCGTCCCATGTATCAGGGCTCAACAGCGTCAGGCACTTGTTGCGCAGGATGTGCAACGCCGATGCGAGATTGGTGTAGCGACGATAAGTTCGCTCGGTCATCGTTCGCCTTCCCTCGCTCCTCTCGGTCAAAGGCATTCTCTATAGGAGAAGCCCTTAATCATGCTCATCAGTTGCGCCGGAACGATTGATCCGGCTGGGAACCAGCACCCGCACCGACGGTCTGCCGGAATGATTGTTCCCTATGAGAACGCTGCGGACAGGCACATCCAGCTTTGCGCTTGCGCCCCCCGGGGGGATTCGTAATGGATAAGTGGGCGATTTGCATGGCTCCCCCAACACATTTTTTGGCGAATGCTAGCTATGGATGGCTCGTCTGCATAGCGGCAAGATACGTTGTCGAGATTAATTAGCGGTTGTAGTTGTAAAGTTGCTTCGGGCAGCGTAGGCACAACGATGTGTTGTCACCACTCTGTTGATTCTTGCGCATGGTCAAAGTTCCAATAGATCGCCAAATCCTCGCGCTTACCGATGAGCAACTCGAAAGCTTTGTGCGAGAATGGATCGGCCACAAGACAGGATATGTGAAAGCACAACGATTCACCGGCCCTGGCGACATGGGCCGCGATGTGGTCGGCTACCTGACGCTTCAACAGCTCGAAGGCGAATGGCACAACTATCAGTGTAAGCAGTATGGAAGGTCTCTCGCAACCGAGGTAGGAATCGCCGAGCTGGGTAAGATTTTGTACTACAGCTACAAAGGGGAATTCACCGCGCCAACCAAGTACTACTTTGTTGCGCCACGCGGTGTGAACCGAAATCTAAAGCGTCTCATTGCCAAACCCTCAGAATTCAGGGCTGCAATTCTGGAAAAGTGGGATGCCTACTGTGGAACTACCATTGTGGACGGGCTTACCATTCCGCTGACAGCCGAATTGCGTGCGTTCATCGAGGCTTGGGATTTTTCACGGGTGGAGCTGGTGATGGTCGATGAAATCCTGACGGATTCTGCGGCCAAGCCGGTACTACAATCGTGGTTCGGAATCGACCCCGGACCGGCGCCGGTGGGTACTGTGCCCGACGAGATCGAACTACATGAGCTGCCATACGTTGGACAATTGCTGGACGCATACGGGGAGCGTGAGGGATGTGCAATCGACAAAGAAGCGGCGCGAACGCACGCCATTCACGGCCCGCATCTGAAAATGCAGCGTGAGCGATTTTTCGACGCTGACTCGTTCACACGCTTTTATCGGGACAATACGATGCAGGAGGAGATCGATATCTTACGTCGCGATCTCCACCACGGCGTCGCGGAGACGCACAAGGCGGACTATTCCGATACTCTGCGCCGGGTTGACGCTGTCATGACGCAAGCAGCAAACATTCAGCCGTCCGGCGCACTGGCCAAGTATGCCCGCGTTCCGGTGAAGCAGGGGATTTGTCACCATTTCGCGAACGAAGGCGTGCTCAAATGGCGCAAGTGATGACCAGCTATGAAGCAGATCGGACTCCGCTGTTCAACAGCGCCCTCGAGACGGGAACGCGTGCGGTGGTAATGTTGGATGCAACGTTTCCGCGCGCGTTTGATCTTTCGCATTTGGTTTGGCTCGACCATCTGGTGGTTCATACGGCGGACATAGGAGGGCCAGAAAGCCTCCATCCCGATATTCCGCAGCGCACTGGTGAACTTCTAGTGAGGCGTCGACTTGTCGAGAATGGTCTTACACTTATGCGTCAACTCCATTTGGTCGATGCCCAGACCGGGAACGACGGGATTATGTATGTCGCGCGAGAGGAGGCTGCTGCCTTCGTCGATTCTCTTCGCACGAGCTACGGCAAAGGCTTAAAATCCCGCGCCGAATGGCTCGCCAATTATGTCGGCCAACGATCCGACAATGATCTCGCGGAGATGATCTCAAGACGCATCGGTAGGTGGGCAGTCGAATTCCAAGGTGAAGGCGGTGAGCTAGGAGACGGCGCTTGAAACGACCGTGGCTCACCCTCAATCGCCTCACGTTTACAGGCCCCAATGCCGACGCGGCCACGCTGGATTTCTCGCCGGGCCTTTACGTGCTCTATGGAGCGTCGAATACCGGCAAGTCGTTCTCGGTCAAGTCTTTGGACTTTCTCCTCGGTGCAGCCCGAGAGCTGCCAGGCATAGCAGAGCGCGCGCCCTATGACCGTGGTTGGCTCGGTCTTGAGCTCCCAATCTCAGGACCATCGACGTTTATGCGCGCATTGGCGGGTGGCTCCCTTGAGTACCATCCCGGCCTCGTCACATCTTCTCCCACAAACGGATCGAACATAATCCGAGCGCTGTCAGGACGGCACGACAGCGCGAACACGGATAATGTCTCTCAGTTCCTGTTGAACGAAATAGGTCTTACAGGCCGCGAGATCGCGACGGATGCCAACGGCAAGAAACGTCCACTTAGTTTTCGCGACCTCTCCAAGTTTTGCATTGTCGATGAAACCTCGATCCAAAGCGAAACGTCACCGGCTCTCTCAGGACAATATACATCCGTGACTGCCGAGCGAAGCGTGTTCAAGCTCATGCTTACCGGTGATGACGACAGCGCCATCGTACCGGTGGTAGATAGGAAAACCTTCAAAGCATCAACGACAGGCAAGCTTGAAGTCCTCGATGATATGATTTCTGCCCTTGACGAGAAGCTGACGGCAGATTTTCCCAATGCGGATCAACTGGCCGATCAAAATGCATCACTGGAGCAGACGTATCAGAATGCTCGGCGTGAGTTTGATCAGGCTCAAGAGTCTATTCGAGCCAGACTAGGGGCAAAGCGGAACTATGCTGATGCGATTTCGCGACTGGAGGCTAGGCGAGCGGAAATTCATATCAATATCGGAAGATTTGAACAGCTCCAGGAAGTGTACCAGTCCGACGTTCGGCGGCTGGAGTCTATCGAAGAAGCAGGCTTTCTGCTGGGCCTTGGCGGAGACCGCGATTGTCCGCTATGCGGGGCGACTCCAGAGAACCAAAAGCATGCGCATAGTCTTGATGAGATCGAGAAGACTCGGGCTGCCGCTGGTGCGGAAATTGCGAAGATCAAACACCAAAGTGTTGAGCTGGAGACCGCATTGGCAGACCTGCATGCCGAAGGGCTGCAACGCGAAAAAGAACTTATCGAAGCATACGATGGCCTTGCCTACGTTGAACGCGGTCTCGCCGAGCTAGCGCCCACCGCCGATGATGCACGAAGGCGATTGCATGAGGCGTTGTCGGTACGAGACAAAGTTCGCGAGGGCCTCGCGTTGATCGAACAGCGAGCATCACTCCTCGACCGAAGAACTGCACTTGCTGCTCTTAGGCCTGCCGCAAAGAATGAGAGGCCGAACCTCAGTCTACCGACCAACGTCGCTTATGATTTTGCACAGATGGTGAGTTCTGTGCTCCAAGAATGGCAATTTCCCGGACAGCGCAACGTCTCCTTCGACGAAACGAGTTTTGACCTAATCATTGACGGCAAGCATCGCCGCGACAACGGCAAAGGCGTTCGCGCGATCACTCATGCAGCTTTCAAAGTGGCACTGTTCTTATTTTGCCGAGAGCGGCAGCTTCCACATCCTGGCTTCGTGTTGCTCGATACGCCCTTGCTTACCTACCGAGACCCTATTCATTCCAAAGCAGGGCCGCTGACGCCGGACGAGGCGGCTCTCAGCAACACGTCGCTCAAAGATTTCTTTTTCGAGCATCTTTCCAAGAATGGCGACACCTGCCAGTTTTTGGTCATCGAGAATGTGGAACTGCCTTCCAACATAGAATCCCTTGGCAAGGTTGAGACGCTGACCGGCAACCCGGCTACAGGACGCTCTGGGCTGTTTCTCCCGGCAAAAAGGACAGCATAGCGTGCCCGACGGGGACGCTCATCCCTCATTCAGTGATCTTTCGACGTAGGCGGGGCCTACGGAGCGCGGGGCGCGTCAGCATATAACACCCAGGGCACTCACATTACTATTGCTAACCCCGCCACCTTCCCCTAATCTCTCTCTCTGAGAAAACCTTTTCCCAAATCGCTCCGCGCCCGCTGACCTCATCCGTCATCACCGCGCACAGCGGTAAGAGAAAACCTTTTCCCAACTAAGGGAATCCGCCGCGCCCATGTCCGCCGATGCCGAGCCAGCGCCAGTTTCCGCCAAGCCGCCGGTCACGCTGCGCGAGGTGGCGGCGGCGGCTGGCGTCAGCGTGGCGACGGCGTCCAAGGCGCTGAATGGGCAGGGGCGGATGACCGCCGAGACGCGCGAGCGCATTCGCGAGACGGCGCGGCTGCTCGGCTTCCGGCCGAACAGCCTGGCGCAGAGCCTTTTGCGCAAGCGCAGCTTCACCGTCGGCCTGCTCACCAACGATACCTATGGCCGCTTCTCGTTGCCGCTGATGGCGGGCGTTTCGGATGCGCTGGTCGACAATGGCGTGTCGGTGTTCCTGTGCAATGTCGAGGACGACACGCGGCTCGGCCAGCTGCATGTCGAGGCCATGCTCGACAAGCGCGTCGACGGCATCATCGCCACCGGAAAACGCATCGACCGCCATCTGCCGGTCGACCTCTCCAACCTGCGCGTGCCCGTAGTCTATGCCTTCACGCAGCCAGATCCCGGCGCGGTCGGCCTCGTCTCCGACGATGCCGGCGGCGCGCGGCTGGCGGTCGAGCATTTTGTGCGGCTCGGGCGCCGGCGCATCGCCCATGTCAGCGGCCCGGCGAGCTTCGCGGTGGTGCACGCGAGGGCTGAGGCCTATCGGGACGTGCTGGAGGAGCACGGCCTGCCCATAGCCGAGCCGCTGCTTGGCGCCTGGTCGGAAGGCTGGGGCCACGATGCAGTGGCAAAGCTGTTCGGCAAGGCGGGCAGGGAAGGCTGGCCGGACGCCGTCTTCTGCGGCAACGACCAGATCGCCCGCGGCGTCATCGATGCGCTGCGCGAACGCGGCATCAGCGTGCCCGACGATGTCGGCGTCATCGGCTTCGACAATTGGGAGATCGTGGCCGAGGCGACGCGCCCGCCGCTCACCTCGGTCGACATGAACCTTTCGACGCTCGGCCGCGAGGCCGGGCTCGCGCTGCTTTCGCTCGTGGGCGGCCAGCCGGCCGCGCCGGGCATCAGGAAACTGCCGTGCCGGCTGGTGGTGCGTCAGTCATGCGGCCGTCCGCCGGGCGGTTGAGACGGGCCGCGGCGGAGCCGATGGATCGGAACGCGCGGCCGAACAGGGAGGAGAACCATGAGGAGGAGAACCATGAAGACCATGATCGCGAAACTGGCGCTCGCCGCGGCCGTGATCGGCGGCGGCCTGCAGGCCGCTGCCGCCGAGACGGCCAACATATGGGTGCGCGCCGACGGCTCGAACTTCATGCCGCGCATCGTCGACGCCTTCAACAAGGCGCATAAGGACCAGATCAAGCTCGACATCATCCCCAATGCCGAGATCATCCCGAAATATGGCGCGGCGGCCGCCGGCGGCACCGCGCCCGACGCGCTCTCGCTCGACCTGATCTACACGCCGTCCTTCGCCGCAGCCGGCCAGCTCGAGGACATCACCGACTGGGCGAAATCCTTGCCCTATTTTTCCAGCCTCTCGCCGGCGCATGTGAAGACCGGCACCTACAAGGGCCGCGTCTACGGCCTGCCGTTCTCGGCCGATTCTTCGGTGCTGATCTGGAACAAGAAGCTGTTCAAGCAGGCCGGCCTGGACCCCGAGAAGGGGCCGACCAACTGGGCCGAGATCGAGGCCGACGCCGAGAAGGTCAACGCGCTCGGCGGCGACATCAAGGGATTCTATTTCTCCGGCAATTGCGGCGGCTGCAACATCTTCACCTTCACGCCGCTGATCTGGGCCTCGGGCGGCGACATCCTCTCCGAGGACGGCTCCAAGGCGACGCTGGACAGCCCACAGCTGCGCGGCGCGATCGACCTCTACCGCTCGATGGTGAAGAAGGGCCTGGTGCCCGAAGGCGCCGAGACAGATGTCGGCCACGATTTCTTTGCCGCCTTTGCCACGGGCAAGATCGGCATCTCGCCGTCCGGCGCTTTCGCCATCGGCGCGCTCAACACACAATACCCTGATATCGACTACGGCATCACCTTCCTGCCCGGCAAGGACGGCGGCTGGTCGTCCTTTGCCGGCGGCGACAATTTCGTCGTCACCAAGGGCACCAAGAAGATCGCCGTGGTGAAGGAGTTTTTGGACTTCGCCTACTCGCTGGAAGGTCAGACCATCCTGGCGAAGTATGGTAGCCTTCCCGTGCGCGGCGACATCGCCAAGGACGCGCTGAAGGACCTCGATCCGCGCTACCAGGTGGCGGCCGAGGCGATGGCCAAGGGCCGCACGCCCTACACGGTGGTGTTCAACGACCTGATCAACTCCGCCAACGGCCCGTGGACGCAGATGGTCAACGAGGTCTTCTTCGGCGACGATGTCGACGGCGCGATTTCGAACGCGCAGGAGACGATGCAGTCGATCATCGACCAGGCGCCGAACAAGTAGCGCCGGACCTAACCTCCCCCTCGAGGGGAGGTCGGACCGCAGGTCCGGGTGGGGTCGCCCCGCGAAGTGCTCGACGCTATCTCCCCGTCGGCGCACTTCACCGGGGACTCCACCCCCGGCCTGCGGCCGGACCCTCCCCTCGAGGGGGAGGGGGACGCCGCGCATATCTAGAGGCCAAGCATGAGTTCGACCGCAATAGCGCCAGCGCCCTACCTCCCCCTCGTGGGGAGGTCGGACCGCAGGTCCGGGTGGGGGGGCGGCGCCACAACCCCCACCCCGCTGCTTCGCAGCGACCCTCCCCACAAGGGCAGGGCTATCGCATATGGCACTGGGAGTTCGGATAACCTGCAGGCCTCGATGCCGTCATTCTCGGGCTTGTCCCGAGGATCTACCGGCCTCCCCGAACTGGTCGCGCTCTATCTTCGTGCGACGGCAGATCCTCGGGACAAGCCCGAGGATGACGGCGTTGTGTTGGCATTCGCCGATAAACCCATATGCGATTGCCCTCCCCACAAGGAGGAGGGTAGATGACCACCATCGCCGCAACCTCCGTTCCCGCCCGCGCCCGGACACGCCTCGGCGTCAGCCGCCGGCAATGGGTGGGGCTGCTCTATGTCCTGCCGGCCGTCGCTCTAGTCACCGTCTTCTTCGTCATCCCGCTCGGCATGACGGCATGGATGTCGCTCAACAACTGGCCGCTGATGGGCGAGCACGCCTTTGTCGGCCTCGACAACTACTTCGCCATCCTGCGCGACTCCCGCTTCTGGAACGCGCTCAAATTCACCTTCTATTACACGGTCATCGTCACCATCGCGATCTTCGCCGTCGCCTTCCCGCTGGCGATCTTCATCGAGCGGCCGCGGCCGCTCACCAATCTCTACCGCACCGCCTTCTTCATGCCGGCGGTGGTGGGCTTCGCTTCGGCGAGCCTGCTCTGGTCGTGGCTCTTGAACGTCGATTCCGGCCTGTTCAGCCCGGCCGCCTTCGACCTCGGCCTGACCGAAAAGAAGGTCAATCTTCTGGCCACCTTCCAGCCGGCCTTCTGGTCGATCATCGCCATGGTGGTCTGGAAGGTCGCCGGCTTCACCATGATCATCCTGATGACCGGCCTGCAGTCGATCCCGCAGGACCTGCAGGAGGCCGCCGTCATCGATGGCGCCGGCCCGTTTGCCCGCTTCCGGGCGATCACCTTGCCGCTGATGCGCCGCACGCTGGCGCTGGCGCTGATCCTGTCGGTGGCGGGCTCGATCCTCGCCTTCGACCAGTTCTACATCATCCTGCGCGGCGGCCCGCGCAACCAGACGCTGACGGCGGTCTACTGGATCTTCAACCAGTCCTTCGTCTCGTTCAAGCTCGGCTACGGCGCCGCACTTTCGATGGTGCTGCTGGTCATCCTGGTGGCGCTCAGCCTCATCCAGCTCTGGCTGCTGCGCAAGCCCGAGGGGCTCGACTGATGGCCGAGGCGATGTCGCAAAACCGCAAGGCGGCCTTCGCCAGGCATTCCACCGGCATGATCGCCTCAGTGCTGTTTTTGGCGCCGATCGTCTGGACGGTGCTTTCCACCTTCAAGCCGGCGCAGGAAGCGCGCCAGCCGCCGCTGCCGCCCTGGCCGACCACCGGCTTCTCGGTCGAGAACTATCAGACACTGAACACCTTCGGTGACGGGCTCTGGGCCTCGGCGCAGAACAGCATCTACGTCTCGGCGATGACGGTGTTGCTCTCCGTGCTGGTCAGCGTGCTTGCCGGCTACGGCTTCTCGCGCTTCCGCTTCCCGTTCCGGGACTTCTTCTTCGTCCTCATCCTGTCGACGATCATGATCCCGTTCCAGTCGATCCTGACGCCGATCTTCCTGGTGCTGACGAGGCTCGGTCTCCACAACACGCTGACGGGCCTGGTCTGCGTCTACGTCACGCTGCAACTGCCGTTCTCGATCTTCATGATGCGCAACGCCTTCGACGCCGTGCCGCGCGAGATCGAGGAGGCCGCGCGCATGGACGGCGCCAACAACGTCACCATGCTGGTCAAGGTGATGCTGCCGCTGGTCTGGCCCGGCGTCGTCACCATCGCGCTGTTCGCCTTCCTCGGCGCCTGGAACGAGTTCCTGGCAGCGCTCGTGCTGATGACCGACCAGTCCAAATTCACCCTGCCGGTGATGATGACGGCGCTGCAATCCGGCCGCTTCGGCGCCATCGACTGGGGCGCCGTGCAGGCCGGCGTCACGGTGATGATGGTGCCCTGCCTGATCCTGTTCCTGGCGCTGCAGCGCTTCTACATCCGCGGCCTGATGGCCGGGGCCGTCAAATGATTTCCCGCATTCGAATGGAGTGACGTCATGACCGCATCGCAGCCCGCCGCCGCAACCGACACTGCCAGGCCGAAGCTCGCCTTCCGGCCGCTGCCTGTGCCGCAGGTCGATGTCCGCGGCTTCTGGGGCGACCGGGTCGATGCGGTGGCTGCCAAGACCGCCGGCATCCTCTACGACCGCTGCGTCGAGGCGCGCATGCTGGAGCAGATCGATCCGGACCGGCCGTCGCCCGGCGTCGTCATCCCGTTCCATTCGGCGTCGCCGGACGAGGCGGACACGCAGGGCGCCGAGTTCACCGGCTCGACGGTGACGACCCAGATGTTCTGGGATTCCGACTGGGGCAAGACCATCGAGACCGCGGCCTATTCGCTCTACCGGCGCCGCAATCCGGAGCTGGAACGGAAGATCGATGCCGTCATCGACATGTACGGCAAGCTGCAGCAGCCGGACGGCTACCTTTCGAGCTGGTACCAGCGCATCCAGCCCGGCCTGCGCTGGACCAATCTGCGCGACTGCCACGAGCTCTATTGCGCCGGCCACCTGATCGAGGGCGCGGTCGCTTACTTTCAGGCAACCGGAAAACGCAAGCTGCTCGACATCATGTGCCGCTACGCCGACCACATCGCCTCGATGTTCGGTCCCGAGCCCGGCAAAAGGAAGGGCTACTGCGGCCACGAGGAGATCGAGCTGGCGCTGGTCAAGCTCGCGCGGGCGACGGGCGAGAACAAGTACATGGAGCTGGCGAAATATTTCATCGACCAGCGCGGCCAGCAGCCGCATTATTTCGACGAGGAGGCGCGCGCCCGCGGCGCCGACCCGAAGGCCTATCACTTCAAGACCTACGAATACAATCAGTCGCACAAGCCGGTGCGCGAGCAGCACAAGGTCGTCGGCCACGCGGTCAGGGCGATGTATCTCTTCTCCGGCATGGCCGACATCGCCACCGAATATGGCGACGACAGCCTGCGCGCGGCGCTCGACCGGCTGTGGGACGATCTGACGACCAAAAGCCTCTACGTCACCGGCGGCATCGGCCCTTCGGCGCACAATGAAGGCTTCACCAGCGACTACGACCTGCCCAACGACACCGCCTATGCCGAGACCTGCGCCTCGGTCGGCCTCGTCTTCTGGGCGAGCCGCATGCTCGGCATGGGACCGAATGCCCGCTACGCCGACATGATGGAGCGCGCGCTTTACAACGGCTCGATCTCGGGCCTGTCGCTCGACGGCTCGCTGTTCTTCTACGAGAATCCACTGGAGAGCCGGGGCGGCCACCATCGCTGGAAATGGCACCGCTGCCCGTGCTGCCCGCCCAATATCGGCCGCATGGTGGCGTCCATCGGCAGCTATTTCTACGGCCTCGCCGACGATGCGCTGGCCGTGCATCTCTATGGCGACTCGACCGCCCGCTTCGAGATCGCCGGCCGGGCGGTCAGCCTCGTCCAGACCAGCAACTATCCCTGGGACGGCGCCGTCGCGATCGAGATCGAACCGCAAGCGCCGGTCGAGTTCGCGCTTCACCTGCGCGTGCCGGCCTGGTGCCGCAACGCGGCGCTCCGGGTGAACGGCAAGATGGTCGATCTCGATCAGGCCACCAGCGACGGCTACGTCGCGATCCGCCGCGAATGGCGCCCAGGCGACCGGGTCGAGCTCGACCTCGAAATGTCGATGTCCAGGCTCTTCGCCAACCCGCAGGTGCGCCAGGATATCGGCCGCGTCGCGCTGGCACGCGGCCCGCTGATCTACTGCGTCGAAGAAACCGATAACGGCGCTGGGCTGCATCGCATCGCTCTGCCGCGCGAGGCCAGACTCGAGGCGCATCCAGAGCCGAACCTGCTCGGCGGCATCGTCACGCTTTCGGCCATCGGCAGCAGGGCCGAAACGGAAAACTGGGGCAGCGATCTCTACCGCTCCGAGCCGCCGGCCACCGAGGAGACGACGCTCAAGGCCGTTCCCTACTTTGCCTGGGACAATCGCGATCCCGGCGAGATGCTGGTGTGGCTGCGGGAGGGTGAGACTAGCCGGCGCCGGCTCCGCACCGGACGCGAAATGCCACCGCGGCCGGCAGGTCCTGACCAAGTTCAGACCGGTCTATCGGATTTCCGCAATGGGACCGGGCAACTCCGCTGCGCCCGTTGCCGGGATGTGCATGCTCACTTCCGTCACCAGCTTGCGGCGAAGCGCCGTGACGTAATCGTGCGGCCCCGTCGGTGACATCACGAAGGCCTGTGAGCCGCCGATCACGGATCGGGCAAAGTAGGCCGCCAGCGGTTGCCCGGGGTCCTCGTCATCCGTCGGAATGGCGATCGCGTTGATGGTGTATCCCTTGGCGATGGCACTTTCCCGGCTCGGCTGAACGGGTAGCCCGTCATTGTTCTCGCCGTTGGAAGAGATATCGATCACTTTCTTCATCGCATTTCCGGGAAACCTATCAAGCAGAAGACTCCCGACGTCGATGGCCGCCGACACCGATGTTCCGCCCCGACCGCGGCGACGATAGCCGGTATCGCCTTTGTTGCTGATCATTGACGCCGCTGCTTTGGCATCTTCCAGCCCGCAGATGCGGGTCCACGGCAGCACGGTCCGTGTGTAACCGGGACTTGACCATTCGAAATAGGCCACGCCGATGCAACCGATATAGTTCTGGGAGATGGCGCGGATGATCTCGGGCGAGGTGAGTGCTGCGGCATGTCCCTCGCGTTGCAGGTCGGCGATTTTGGGGTCGATCGACGACGAGAAATCGACGGCGAACACGACCGCGACGTCCACATTCAGCACCGCATCATCGACGTTGGCAGCATATGCCGTCGGGACCCAAAATCCCGCGACTGCGAGCGTTGCCAGTCTCAGCCAAGAACTGGCCCGCTTCCCCAGCCCGGCAAACAGGAGCAGCACGTTGGCTGTGAGCTTTGACATTCGCCGCACCCCCCGGCCAGAAACAAGCGGCCGCTAATTCAGCGAAGTCTAATCAGATATCGTCACGACAGCGCTTGGGGACTGGGCTGCCGAGTTTCCGCAGCGTTAGTTTTGGGTTAGAATTTCGTCATTCTGAAAAACTGTTAGGCAAATGCGGGACGGGCGAAGCATCGCCACCAGTAGGATCTCACTCTTCGGCGGTTTCCAGATTGAAAAGGAAGCCGGCGGGTCGGTCTGGCTGACCGGAAAGCGAGGTCCCGCGATCCTTGCCTACCTGGCTCGCTGCCCGGGCATGGCCGCGCCTCGGGAACGGCTGGCCGACCTTCTATGGAGCGACAGCGACAGCGAACACTCGCGCAACAGTCTGCGACAGACTCTCAGCGTCCTGCGCCGGGATCTGTCGCGGGCGGGTATCGATATCATCCATTCCCGCAGGGACCTGATCGGCCTCAGGCCGGATGCGGTACGGGTTGACGTCGAGGATTTTGAAACCGGTCTGTCGGCGCGTTCCGCTCCGGAACTCCAGACTGCCTTGGCGCTTTACACCGGGCCGTTCCTCGATGGCTTTTACGTCGGCAGCAACGCTTTCGATGATTGGGCGGCATCCGAGCGCGAAAGGCTGGCGAGCCGCGCGCTCGAGTCGATGGAGAAGCTCGCCCGTCTCGTCGATGTCGAAAGCGGATTGGCCGTGGCTGACCGGATTCTGGCCATGGAACCGACGCGAGAGGAGTCCTATCGGTTGAAGATGGAACTGCTGGTTGCGTGCGGTCAGCGGGACAAGGCGTTGCGAACGTTCGAGACTTGCAGAAGCGTCTTGAAGAAGGAGTTCGGCGTCGACGTCAGCCCCGAGACAAAGGCCCTTTGGCAGTCGCTGCTTTCGACCGAGTTTCCGTCAAATCCGCAGACGGCAAATGGAACTCATGCCGGTCAGCGCCAGGGTCGTCCATCCATCGGCGTCGCCGAGTTCGTCAATCTGACGGGAGAGCGGGGCGACGACTTCTTCGCCAAGGGTCTCGTCCACGACATCACGACAGCGCTTTCGGAGGTGGCCGACTATGTCGTGCTCTCGGGGCTGACATCCAGCGATAGAAATGGCGAGGAACCGAGGTCCCCGGGTGGCTTACGGGCACGCTATACGCTCAAGGGCAGCATCCAAAGGTCCGGAGACGAGTTGAGGGTGAACGTCCAGCTTGTCGACGCCGCCGACGGACACAATGTCTGGGCGCAGAAATTCGATGGCCATTCGGAGAACGCGCTCGATTTCCAGGACAGGATAGCGCGGTCGGTCGTGCTGGCGGTCAGCCTCGAGCTTCAACTGACCAACTGGAAGGTTCGCGACAAGAGCCCGGCGGGCGCCCCCGAAGTCCGCAGGTTGGTGAATGAAGCGCTGATGAAGTACTTCGAGATGACTCGGGACTCGCTCCTGGTGTCGAAGCAACTCGCCGAGAAGGCCCTGTCGATTGCGCCCGAAAATGCCCGGGCAAAGCGGACGCTCTCCATCGCGACGACCATGGGGATTGCATTCGGCGCGCTACCTGGCAAGCGGGAGCATGTCGACAACGCGATCCGGCTTGCCGAAGATTCGGTAAGGGCTGTGCCGGACGATGAAATCGCCCGCTGCATCCTGTCTTTTGCCTATTTGTGCGATGGCCGGATCGACGAGGCAATTGTCGAATGCCGCCACGCGGTCAGCCTCAACCCCAGCTATCCGAGCGGTCACGGCGATCTCGGCGAGCTCTACGCCCTGCGCGGCCAAGTGAGCGAAGCCCTACGCTCGGCCAACGAGGCTATCCGCCTCGGCGCGCACGACGTCATCGATTTCTGGCGTCATCACGGCCTGGCGGTCGCGCTGTTCGCCGGCGGCGACGACCGGAGGGCAGTCGAAGTCGCCCGCACGGTTGTCAGGACGAAGCCGGGTTTCGTCCGTGGCGCCCTCTACTGGGCGGCCGCTGCTTCGGCGACTAGAAACAATGAGGAAGCCTCACGCGCCATCCACCATTGCCTGTCGCAACTTCCACATCTCAACCTTGGCAATGTCTGCCCCGGCTTCCTGCCGCGCTATGTGAGGGATGACCATCACGCGCGCTTCCTTGAAATGCTGTCGAGAGCCGGCCTTCCGAAGTCCTAACCCCGTGATGCCGGGGCGAGAGCCTGCCGCTCATCCTCAAGCGCCGCCTTCACCAGCGCATTCGCCGCCCATACCGACAGTGCCTCTCCCTCGGCCGGGCCGAGGCCGCAGACGTCGCGCTGGACGATCAGAGCTTCCCAGCCGATCACCATGGCCAGGGCCCGGACGAGCTTGCTCCAGCGCGTTGGATCGAGCTGGTCGCGCAATGGCGCCAGGGCCGATTCGATCCATTCGATCCGGCGATAGCCGCGGCGCGGCGCGCCGTCCGCGGGCGGCTCCGCATTGGTATCGACAGTGAGCCTGATCAGTGCGCGTCCAAGCTTTTCAACTTCGGGACTGACGTGATGCAGCGCGCGGACAAGATGCTCCACGCGCGCTTCGCCACTATCGCTCGCCTGCTCGATGGCGCGATCGACCGACGCCTGGCTGAGCGCGCCGACGGTGGCGTCGAGCAACAGCTGATCGAAGCTCGGGAAATAGAGATAGACGGTTCGCCGCGAGACATCGGCCGCGGCCGCCACATCGTTGACGGTCGGCGTCTCGCCGCGTGCGAGCAACGCGATCGCGGCATCGACGATCGCTTTGCGGGTGCGACGCTTCTGTGCGGCGCGCGGGTGCTGATTGACATTCATGCGGACAAAGTATACCGGAATGCACTAATTGCACAAGAGTGTAATAAGGCACACTGAATGGAGATAACCTGTCATGATCACGTCGAGTCGCACCGCCGATGACGCCCGCTTCCTGGGACCGGGCGAGGGGGAAGCAATCTGGTTCCTGCGAAACCGCATGACGGTCAAAGCCACCGCCGCGGACACCGGCGGCGGATTTGGCCTGCTCGAATCCTTCATCGCGCCCGGCTTCTCGCCGCCGCTGCACATCCATCATCGCGAGGACGAGTCGTTCTATGTGCTCGAAGGGGAACTGACGATGAGATGCGGCGACCACACCTTCCGCGCCACTGCCGGCTCCTTCGTATTCCTGCCGCGGGACGTCCCTCACACCTTCGTCGTCGAGGGCGATCGGCCGGCGCGGATGCTGACGCTGCTGACGCCTGGCGGCGGTGAACGGGTTTTCATTGACGGCGGCCGGCCGGCGGAGGCGGCAGGATTGCCGCCGGCAACACCGCCAGACATCGAGGCTCTGAAGCGTGTGAGCGCCCGCTATGAGGCCGAAATCGTCGGGCCGCCGATGGCGCCGACTGCCAGCCACGCTGTGGCCAGCGCCTAGCTTCGCTACAGGTGCACGTATGCCGTCAGCGGCAAATGATCGGATGCCACCCGCGACAGCGGTGTGTCATGCGCTTCCACCGCCGAGACCATGCCGTGCCGGTTGCCCATGATGCGGTCGAGCGCCAGCACCGGCAGACCTGACGGAAAAGTGGGCACCGCCGGCGGCGAAGGTCCGAAGATCGAGTGCAGCGTGTTGAGCGCCGAGCGGTTGCCCAGCCGCCATTCGTTGAGGTCGCCGAGCAAAAGCGTCGGCCTTTCGTCGGCGCTGCTCATGATATCGAGCACGACGCGAGCCTGTTCCGAGCGCGAGCGGCGCAACAGGCCGAGATGGGCCGCTATCACGCGCAGCGTCCGGCTCTCGTCGAGATCGATTTCGGCGACCAGCGCCCCGCGCGGCTCCAGGCCCGGCAGCTTGATCTGGTGGACGTCGCGCACGGTGCCGCGCTTGAACAGGAGCACGTTGCCACGCCAGCCATGCGCCTTGCCGTTTCCGGTGATCGGCACCGGCACCAGACCGGTTTCGATTTCGAGACGGTTGAGGTCGAGCAGCCCGGCGCGATCGCCGAAGCGGTTGTCTGCTTCCTGCAGCGCGATCACGTCGGGACTGATTTCACGAATGACGCGGGCGGTCCGCTCGGGATCGAACTTCCTGTCGACGCCTATGCATTTGTGGACATTGTAAGAGGCGACCACCATCTCGGCGCCTTCAATCCGCTTGCGCGGCGTCGACTTAGCCTTGCGCGCTTTTCTGCCGCGGATCGACAGGAGCACGGTCTCCGGAAGGCTGCGTCCGTTTCTGTCCATATGCCTGCTGCTCGTCTTCCTCGTCTATAGATAGGGCGATCCCAGCCACAGCAATCGGTCGAAAACGCGAATGACGAAAGGCCTGGCCTTCAGCGTCTGCAGCGTCACCGGCTGGGCGGAAGCGATCGCGGCGCCGATACGGGCATCGATCTCGGCCGCGAAGTCGGCATCCAGAATCTCCATGTCGATCTCGAAATTCAGCCGCAGCGAGCGGGCATCGAGATTTGACGAGCCGATATAGGCCCATACGCCGTCGATCGCCATCAGCTTGGAGTGGTCGAACGGGCCTTCGTGGCGCCAGACGCGGCAATAGTGCTTCAGCACCTGGTCGAGCTGCGCCGTCATCGCATGGTCGACAAGGAAAAGGTTGTTCACCGCCGGCACGACGATGTCGATCTCGACGCCGCGCCGGCCGGCGGTGGTCAGCGCGCTGATCAGCTCCCGGTCCGGCAGGAAGTAGGGCGACATGATGCGGATCGACTTGCGGGCGACCGAGAAGGCACCCATCAAGAGCTTGTGGTTGGTTTCGTTCGAGGCATCGGGTCCCGTCGCGACGGCTCTGACCAGCATCGGCTGTCCGGGCGGCGGCAAGGCTCGCTCGACTTGCCAGATGTCGTCCTTCAGTGCCTCGTTGCCGGCGAAGCGCCAGTCCTCGGCGGCGACCGAGAACAGGTCGGCCACCACCGGCCCGGTGACCTCGAAATGCGTGTCCCTGGAACTGTCGGAGCCGGCGAATTCGGCGGAAAAACCCTTGCGGATGTTCATGCCTCCCGTGAACGCCACCATGCCGTCGACGACCAGGATCTTCCTGTGGGTTCTAAGGTTCGCATAGGGAAGTCTCAATCCCACGACGATCTTGCCGTTGAAGAGGTCGACGGCGACGTCAGCTTCCCTCAGTTGATGGAGAATGCTGGGCACGGAATAGCGCACGCCGACGGCGTCGATCAGCACCCGCACGGTAACGCCGCGCTTGACGGCATTGCCGAGCGACTGGACGAAAAGCGCTCCGACCGCGTCATTGTCGAAAATATAGGTTTCGAGCAGCACGCTTTTTTGCGCGCCGTCGATCGCCCGGCACATCGCCGCATAGGCCTCGTCACCGGTCTTGAGAACGCCGATCGTGTTTCCGGAAGTCAGCGGCCGCCGCGCCACCCTGTCGCCGAGCGTCTTCAGCCCGATGAAGCGCTGGCCGTATTGGGTGTCGATCAACGCCTCCATGGCGACGTCGCGGTCATGTCTAGCCTCGGCGGCCTCGCCGGTGACGGGCCGCAGGGCGCTGATGGTGGCGCGGCGGATACGGTTGATGCCGGCGATGGCATAGATGATCGCGCCAAGGAAGGGCGACAAGAGCATAACGCCGACCCAGCCGGTGGCCGCGCGCACGTCCTCCTTCGTCATGATGGCGTGGACGATGCCGACGGCCGCCATCGCCAAGGACAGGAGAAGGATAAGCGTCGACCAGTGGCTCGCAATCGTCTGCAACATCGGCCCGACTATTGAGCGATGATGAGCGGAAGGCAATGCGCCACGTCAGCACGGTTCGGGAATGGATGCGAGGCTGGGGTCAGTCGCTGTCGTGCAAAACCTTGGGGAGCCGGACCTCACCCCCGCCTCGCCACCAGCCTTAGCCACGGCGCCAGATGGAAGGCGGCCGTCAAAAGATACATCGGCACCATGCCGCGGAGCATCGAGGTTCCAGGGCAAGGCTGCGCGGGATTATGTCATTCTCCGGACGACCCAGAGCGACCGTCCCGCATGAGCGATTCCGGAAACGAGTCGAAGGCGAGGATCATCTTTGAGCCGGTCAGCCTCAACCACATCAAGAAGCAGGATCCGCTGCTCGGTCTCGTTTGCGTTCGGCGTAATCCAGCAGCGCCGATCCTCGCAGCAAAGCCCGGCTTCCGGATGCTCCTGGAGGTACTCAATCGCATATTCGGCGTCCACATTTCTTGGTTCCGCGTCCACGGACATTTGCTCTTCTCCTCCTTCGTCTGCGATCGGCCAGGAATTATACTCGATTATGGCGCTGCGCGATGACATCGCTGGGGTGCCTAAGGGGAGGGGTCGAACCAAGCCCTACTGCCCGGGCTTGTGGGAAAGCCGATCCAGCGCATCTCGAAGCGCAGTGGCCGCACCGCCACGCTCGTCGGCAGACATCAGCTCCGGTTCAAGTTCCAGCCTGAAGTGCGGCAGCTCGGTTCGAACGGCGCGACAAGCGCCCGCTCGATTGGCCTTCAGATCGATGACGCGGTAGGTGGCGACGGGATAGGCGATCCCCTTGACCTGTACGTGCCCCATCTCCTCGCAATCGATCGTGTCTTTCACTTGCGCAAAGGTCTCGTAGGAAATGAGGATGGCGCCCGGTGCCGCCTCCTGTTCCAGGCGCGAGGCGAGATTCACGGCGCCGCCGATTATCGTGTAGTCCATCCGGTCCTCGCTGCCGAAGTTACCGACGGTGCAGTAGTCGGTATGGATGCCGATTCGGCAGCGCAGCGGTGTTTCGATCCCCATGTCCCGCCAGACTTCGGTAAGCTCGCTGATCCGCTTTTGCATGGCAAGCGCCATTTGCACGCAAGCCAGCGCGTCTTGCTTGACGCCTCGCGTCTCAGGGTCGCCGAAAAACATCAGGATCGCGTCGCCGACGTACTTGTCGATCGTGGCGCCATGATCCGACGCGATTTTCGACATTTCCGTCAGGTAGTGATTGAGGAGCTGGGTGAGATCCTCGGACTCCATCTTGTCGGTGGTCTCGGTAAAGCCGGCAATGTCGGAAAAGCATATGGTCAGCTTCTTGCGCTGACTGGCGATTCTAACGTCTTGGCGACCGGTGAATATCGAGCTGTACACTTGCGGCGCCAGATATTTGGCCAGCTTGCTGGAAAGCGCCTCCAGGGCAGTGGACTTCTCGGCGAGGTTCTCCTCCCTTTGCTTCAGCTCGGTGATGTCCGAGTAGACGGCGACCGTGCCGCCGGCGCTGATCCGCCGCTCGCTTATCATGATCCATCGTCCATCGCCCCGCCGCTGCACCCATGGTTCGCCAGGGTTGCGGTGCCGCCACAGGCGCTCCGCAACCCACTCATCGACCCGCCCCTCGGCATCCCTGATGTAGCCGCGCTCGGCGGATCGGCGAATGATCTCCTCGAATGCCGTGCCAGGGGTAAGCTCGGCCTCCAGACCGGCGTATAGAAGTTCGCGGTAGCGGCTGTTGCTAAGGACAAGCCTGTCCTCTCTGTCATAGAGAGCGAAACCTTCGGAAATGCTCTCGATGGCATCGACAAGCCGCTGGCGCGCTTCTGCAACGTCGCGCAGGTTCTTTTCCTCGACCTCGACTGCGGTATCCCGGAAGAGGCTCAGCGCCTCGGCCATGCGCCCGATTTCGTCGCTGCCTGCGGCCGGCAGCGGCGCACGAAGATCGCCGCCCGCGATCGCGAGCATGCCCTGGCTCACCGCTCCCAGACGGGCGAGAAGGCTGCGGTCGACATAGAGCCAGACGACCAGAACCGAGCTCAACAGGCTGAGAAATGCGGAGCCGAGGACAACTCCGGTGCCGTAGCGCTGGACGAGCGCGGCTTCGCGACCGGAGGCGGCGATCTCGCGGTCCGCTGCTGCGACGAGACGGTCGACGGCAGCGGTGAGACTGCGCGACAGCCGATTGTTTTCGGCCAGAAGCTTTTCGCCCTGCGCGAGGACCGCAAGCTCATCCTGCCGTGCCTTCGGGATGCTGTTCTCACCATCGGCCAGTGCTTTGAACTCGTCCACCCGCTGCCGGAAACGGGTCTGCAGCTTTTGGTCGATCTCCGAGGACGCCGTTTCCAGAGCGGCAAGCGAGCGGCGCAGCGGAAACAGGATCAACGCCAGGTCGCCCATTGTTGGCGCGGTCGCGGCCTTCACCAGCGCGTCGTTGACCGCCGAGATCTCCAGCAGCGCCTTCTGCTGGGGGATGTAGGCCGCAATCGCCTGGACCATGTCGGCCATCGCCGCTGCGTGTCGATCGGGCGACAGCGACGTATCGGTCGCGACCGCCCGCCATTGCGGGAGCCTGGAATCCATCACCAAGATGGCGGTGGCCAGAAGGCGGTGGCTTCCGGTCGTCGTCGCGGTGAGATGGTTCAGGAGCTCCTCCTTGCGGGCGACCACATCGAGCCGGGCGATAACCAGAGAGTCGAGCTCCTTCAGGTTGCGCCTCAGAACAATCGCGGCTTCCTCGATCTCAGCCAAAGGCACTGTGCCCAGCGTGGCATCCCTGAGGTCCGTGCGCAGGGCCTCGAGGCGGGACATCTCGAGCGCGACGGCAGCCGAAACCTCGCCGTGCTGAGCCCTGCTTGTCGCCGCCAGCACCGATGGCGCGGCAGCAGCGACCCGTTCGGCCTGGCGCGACAGTTGGAGGGAGGCCAGCGCCGAGGGCACCCGATCCGTGGTAATTCGGTCGACGACGTCGCCGACTTGGAGGAAGGCATAAAGCGCCGCAGCAGTTGCCAGCACCGCAAGGGCGCTGATCCCGAAAAAGGCGAACAGCAGCCGGCCGCGTATGCCGAGGCGTTCAAGCATCGCGGTGAGTCGGAACGATCCATCCACACTGGTCTGCATCAGGCTAGACGTCTCAGGGCGGCACGCCGGCGTTCGGCGAACCCTATTCGACCGGCACGTACTCCCCGCCGCGCCAGACGTACCAAACCCAGCTCTGCCTCGTCAGGTCGCCCTTGTCGTCGAAATCGACGCGGCCAATGACGGTGTCGAATTCCTGTTCGTGCAGTGCCGCGATGACCGCCTTCGGTTCCAGCGAATCTGCCTTCGCGACCGCCTGGGCCCAGACCTGGACCGCGCAGTAGCTCAACAGCGTGTAGCCCGCCGGCTCGAAGTTCTCCGCACGGAACTGCTCCACGATCGCGGCCGCGCCGGCATTTCGCCGCGGGTCCGCCGGGAAGGTGAACAGGGTGCCCTCCGCCGCTGGGCCTGCGATCAGGGCGAATTCCTCGGTCGCCAAGGCATCTCCGGATATGAGCTGAACCGTGTAGCCGCGGTCGTGTGCAGCGCGAGCAATCAGCGCAACGTCGGCATGATACCCACCCACATACAAGGCTGAGACGCCGGCAGTCTGCAACGCAGCGACCTCGGCTGAATAGTCGTCCTTCCCGGGCGCGTATGCGTCGTAGACGGCTTCGGTCACGCCCCGTTTGTTCAGCTGCTTCCTGGTCTCGTCGGCGAGACCCTTCCCATAGGTCGAACTGTCGTGAAGGATCGCAATCTTCTTGTCGCCCCAGCGATCGGCAAGGTAGTTACCGGCGATGAAACCTTGCGCGTCGTCGCGGCCAATGGTGCGGAAGACATTGCGACGGCCCTGTTCGGTCAGCTGCGGATTGGTCGAGCCTGGGGATATTTCGACGATGCCCGCCTCCTCGTACACTTTTGATGCGGGGATCGAGGCCCCGGAGCAAAAATGCCCGACGACGAGCACCACCCCGTCAGCCACCAGCTTCCGGGCGGCCGCGACCGCTTGCTCGGGATCGCAGAAATCGTCGACCGAGATGAGCCTCACTTTCTGGCCGAGCACGCCGCCTGCCGTGTTGACGTCGGCCACCGCCATCTCGGCGCCGCGCTGTCCCTGCTCGCCGATCCAGGCAAGCCGTCCTGTCATCGCAGACGAGACCCCGATCAGCACCTCGGCCCTCGCGGAACCGAACACGGCCGCGAGAACTACGATCGCTATGGCTATAATACGGTGCATGTCTGCACCCTCTTGTAGACATTAGCTTACGCTAATCTTGCCGGAGCCGACAGCCCCTTCGGCAAGCGCGAGGGTTTCGGATGTCATTGCAGTGCAGTTGGCGAATTGATCGTTCACTTGAACGGCGTGTCATAACTTGGTTTGCCGAGGTCGGAATCGCGCACCAAAGCCGGACACCCACTGGCCGGAGTGCGCATCGCGATTTGGGTCAGGTCATGATGATGCTAACGCCGGGCCCGCTCTTGAAGATGCGCAGTCTGAAGCTGCCAGTCCGCTGTCGGGCGCCAGTCCGCTCATCAGAGCATCTGGTCCGCTTCTGGCGCTGAGCGGGCACGTGGGCCGGTACGGCGGTCGTTAGCCGCAGCGTCACATCTCAAGCCCGCCTCGCCAGCAATCTTAGCCACGGCGCCAGATGAAACGCCGCCATCAAAAGATACATCGGCACCATGCCGCTGAGCATCGGGGCTCCGGGGCCGGACATGCACATCATGTCCTGGCCGCCATAGGCAGCGGTCAGCAGCGCCATCATGGCGAAGGTGGGGGCTGCCGCGAGGCAGAGCAAGTCGGCGAGGCCAAAGCCGCGCAGGCCGGCCGGGCGAGGGGCGGGATGGTCGATGCTCATGATCTCCACCTTCCAAACTGGTCTGGCTCTCGGGAAAGATCGGCTCTGGCGGCGCGGGCCACGCCGCCAGAGTCGCTTCGCGCTCAGGCGTTCTTGTTGCGGAACGCCGCCTCGCCGACATCCGACACCTCGACCCATCTCTGGTCGGGGGCGGCGCCTTCCTCGTAATTGTCGTGCCAGTTCCACCACTTGTAGGTCTGGGTCTGCGGATAGCCCTTGGGCGAATCCTCCCACAGCTCCTGGCGGCCGAGCGGGGTGACGTCGAGATAGCTCCACACGGTGCCAAACGCCTCGTCGCCGCGGTTGTTGATGAAATAGGTGCGGAAGATGCGGTTGCCGTCGTGGATGAAGACGTTGTGGCCGTGCCATTGGTCGACGCCGAAATCCTTATCCCAGCTGTCGGTGATGGTGTACCAGGGCATCTTCCACTCCATCCGCTCCTTCAGCCGTTGAATGTCGGCCTGCGGCGCGCGCGAGGCATAGACAAGCGTGGTGTCGCGGGCGTTGAGATGGGCGAGGTTGCCGACCTGGTCGGCGCCGAGCGAGCAGCCGCGGCAGGCGTGCTCCGGCCAGCCATAGACGCCCGGCTCGAAGAAAGCGCGGTACACGACGAGCTGGCGGCGGCCTTCGAAGAGGTCGAGGAGGCTTGCCTTGCCGTTCGGGCCTTCGAACACGTAGTCCTTCTCGACGAGCATCCATGGCATGCGGCGGCGTTCCGCCGCGAGCGCGTCGCGGGCGCGGGTGAGAGCCTTTTCCTTCACGAGCATCTCTTCGTACGCGCCTTCCCAGGCTTCTGGTGAAACGACCGGCGGTGTCTGCATTTGCTGGGTCATTGCTCTTGTCCCATTCTTTCGGTTGGTTGAGGGTGACGCGAACAGACATAGGGCCGGTTGGCGCGATGGTGAGAGTTACAAGTGTGACGCGATTTGATCCGGGCGCCGAGGCAGGCATTGCATGGATTCGCTGATCAATGCCGCCGGCCGCGCGTTGGCGTCGGGCGACCCGCTCGGCGCACTGAAACGCGTCGCGCTGCGCGACGACGCGCCGGCGTTGGCGCTGCGCGGCATCGCGATGGCCCAGCTCGGCGACTTCGCCAAGGCCAAGGCACTGTTGAAAAATGCTGCCCGCGCCTTCAGTTCGAGGGAGACTGTCGCCCGCGCGCGCTGTGTCGTCGCCGAGGCCGAGATCGCCCTCGTCTCGCGCGATCTCGGCTGGCCGGAGAAGGCATTGCGAGCCGCTCGAGCGACGCTTCAGGCGCATGGCGACCGGGTCAATGCCGCCTATGCCGGCAGCCTCGAGGCGCGCCGCCTGATCCTCATCGGTCGCCTCGACGAGGCCGAGCGCCTGCTTGCCGGCTTCGATCCGGCGCCGCTGCCGCCGGTCGCGCGCGTCGCGCATGAGCTTGCGGCTGCGGGCATCGCGGTCAGGCGTCTTCGGACGAAGGTCGCGCGCGCGGCGCTCGGCCGGGCGGCGCTCGCGGCCTACCAGGCCAACATTCCGGCGCTGAGGGCCGAGGTCGAAAGCGCGTCGCTGGTGCTGAACACGCCCGTCGCTCGGCTCGTGGCGAAGGGCTTGGAGACGCCGCTCCAGCTCGACGAGGTCGAGGCGCTGCTCGCATCCGGCGCGCTCGTCATCGACGCCTGCCGCAATGTCGTGCGCAAAGCCGACACGGTCGTCTCGCTGGCGACGCGGCCGGTGCTGTTCGCGCTGGCGCGCGCGCTGGCCGAAGCCTGGCCGGTCGATGCGTCGCGGGAGATGCTGTTGCGGCGCGCCTTCCGGGCCAGGCACGCCGATGAATCGCATCGCGCGCGACTGCGGGTCGAGATGGGGCGGCTGCGCGCCGAACTGAGCGCAATCGCTGAAATCAACGCGACCGCCCAGGGCTTCGAGCTTTTGCCGCTGAATGCCGCCGAGGTGGTCGTGCTGGCGCCGCCTGTCGAGGAGAAGCATGGCGCGGTGCTCGCCTTCCTGGCCGACGGCGAGTCCTGGTCGAGCTCGGCGCTGGCGATCGCACTCGGCGCCAGCGCGCGCACCGTGCAGCGGGCGCTGGAAGCGCTTTCGGCCGACAATAAGGTGCAGGCGGTGGGGCGCGGCCGCGCGCGCCGCTGGATGACGCCGCCGGTGACCGGATTCCCGACCGTCTTGTTACTCCCGGGTCCGCTGCCGAGCGACTAGTCTGCGGCCAATGTTCAGAATGGAGATCGAAAATGAAACGAGCCACTGCCGAGATCCTGCGCGAATACGGCCCCTTTCCCGACGCCGAGCGCGTCAACGGCGTCACCTATGACGGCAAGAATGTCTGGTTCGCCACCGGTGACAAGCTGAAGGCACTTGATCCGGAGAGTGGCGCGATCGTGCAGTCGATCGACGTCGCTTCGCATGCCGGGACCGCCTTCGACGGCGAGCACCTCTACCAGATCGCCGAGGACCGCATCCACAAGGTCGACCCGAAGACCGGCAAGGTCGTCGCGACCATTCCCGCCCCGGGCAACGGCGGCGATTCAGGCATGGCCTGGGCCGAAGGTTCGCTCTGGGTCGGCGAATACAGGGCGCACAAGATCCATCAGATCGATCCTGAAACGGGCAAGGTGATCCGCACCATCGAATCGAAGCGCGTCGTCACCGGCGTCACCTGGGTCGATGGCGAGCTCTGGCATGCCACCTGGGAAGGCGAGGAAGGCGACCTGCTGCGCATCGATCCCGAGACGGGCGACGTGCTGCAGGAGGTGGCGATGCCCTCCGGTGTGTCGGGGCTGGAATCCGACGGCGGCGGCTGCTTCTTCTGCGGCGGCGGCAGCAGCGGGAAGATCAAGGCCGTGCGCCGTCCCGGGTACAATCGGGACAAGCACACGACCATCGGCAAATAGCCGGCTCTGGCGAGCCTTTGTTCGGCGGTGGCGCCTCAGTTTGGACCTCTCCATTGACAAAGATCGGGCCCCTTCGCTCCATTAGGTCTTCCTAAAAAAGGAAGCAGCGATGGCGTACACGTATCGGTGCAAGGACTATCCGGGAATGGAAGCTTGTCCCGGGAGCTTCACTGCAGAAAACGCGGAAGAGGTGATGAAGCACGTTGAGCTTCACGCCAGGTCCGCGCATGGTGAAGACCCTAGCCAATGGTCCAAGGAGGACCGGAAGCAGCTACAGGCGATGATGATCGCGAGCTAGGCGCGCTTCTGGATTAGGCCGCCTCGCGCGCCGGCCGAGCAACGCCCTTGTTTGAGATCTGGCCGGCATTCGGCTCATCGACATGCGCCCAGGCCGGCCGCTCGAACAGGAAGTTGCCGAAGCCGGTGCGCTTGACGATGAAATAGAGAATGACCGGGCTGATCACCGAGACAAGCAGCACCGCGAGGCTGAGCATGCCGGTGTCGGTCAGAAGCCCGCTGGCCAGCGCAAGACCGCGGAAGATCGACATCGGGATCGTGAAGGCGACATAGACGACCAGCGAATGCTCGCCGAGCCAGCGCAGCCATTCCATCGAGGCGAATTTCGACAGGAAGCCGCCGGCCACGCAGAGCGCCACCGCGCCCGCGACAGCCAGCGTAAGATGGAGCGGCGGCCAGGCCGCCAGGCCCATCTGCATGCCGACCGGCTCGATGGCGTAGCCTGGCGAATAGACGAGCAGGCCATTGACGATCGCCCAGGCGAACAGGCCCGCCACCGCGATCGCCGAACGGTCTTGCGTCCACGCGACAAGCCGGAACACCAGCGGGGCCATGACGAAGCCGAGATAGAAGAACACGAAATAGGCGGCGAATTGCGTGAGCGCATAGCTCTCCGAATGCGGCGCCCACATCTGCTGCCCCGCCGCGGCCAAGATGACGATCCAGCGCGGTACGCCGAGTTCGCGCAGGACGCGCGCGACGAGGCCGAACACCGCCAGCATGTAGATGAACCACAGCACGCCGTAAGGCTGGACGACGGCCAAGGCGAGGTCGTGCAGCATTCCGGCGGGATCGCGGCTGAAGATGCCGATCTTGAGCCCGATCGAGATGATCGCCCACAGCACATAGAAATAGAGGTAGTGGACGACGCGCCGGTCGATATAGCGCCGCCACGGCCGGTCGATCACCTGCGACAGGAACAGGCCGGAGATAAGGAAGAATTCCGGCATCCGGAACGGCGTCGCGAAGCCGATGACATAATGCAGGAAGCCGACGCCGCCGGTGTATTCACCGGTGTTGTAGGCCGAATACATCATCACCACCAGGATGATCGAAAGACCTTTTGCCGTATCCACCCACGGCATGCGCACCGAGTTATTCATGAGCAATCTCGAGGAAAAGCACCTGCACAGTAGTATCGGACGGGCCGAACTCTAGCAGCACGAAGCTTCGGATATCGTAAACGCAGCGCTGCTGGTGATGAAAGTCTGACGATTGGTACCCAAGGCGAATCCCGGCAATGGGCGGCGAATTGCCGTTGCGTGCTGCGCAGGCCCTGCAGTGGTTGCGTAAGAGATTATCGATTCAAGGTAGCGGGATGGGCTTGTCACTGAGTGTGCGCAAGTAGGCGATCAGGTTGACCCGTTCGGTCTCGTCCGGGATGCCAGCGATCTCCATCTTAACGCCTGGCGTGGTGAGCATGGGCCCGAAGAGATATCTATTCAGATCTTCATACGTCCACACGCCTTCCCAGGCGAGCAAAGCCTCGGAATAACTCATTTTTGCCATGGATGCCTTGTCGCGGCCGACGACGCTCCACAAGTTCGGTCCCGTCTTGGTCCCTCCCTCAGGCTCGTGATTGTGGCAACCGGCACACAGGCGGGTGAAGGTGGTTCGGCCTTGCTCGACATCGGCAGAAGCCAACTTCATTGAGATCGGAGGTGGTGTTGGCAAGACGACGCCGTGGGACAAGAGATAGTCGGCAATTTCACGTTGCCCCCTGCTCTTGGCCAGATGGAGAGGTGTCTTTCCGTCCCTTGTCTTCGCATTCACATCTGCGCCGGCCTCGACCAATGCCTGCACGCAGTCGAGACAACCGAGAGTGACCGCGAAGTGTAGGGCGTTTTCCCGGTTGCTGTGCGAATTTGGGTTTGCGCCCCCATTCAGCAAAAGCTTGATCAAATCGATCCTGCGCTTTGCCAAAGCCGGCATGAGGGCAGGACCTAAAAGCGGCGTCGGGATGGCATTGACGTCGGCGCCACGCTCTATGAGCAGTTTTGCCGCCGCAAAATGCCCGCCCCTGACCGCAAGATAGAGTGGCGTCATGCGCACGTCGCTCTCATCGCTCTCATTTATTCCGGCGCCCGCATCCAGCGCTGCCGTGATCGCCGCGACGTCGCCGTTCTTCGCTGCGTCGTGAAGGGCGGCGGCGCGCAATTCAATCGGGAAATATGCAAACAGTAGCGCGATGAAAAGCAGGAGCCTGCGCATTGGCACCTCCCCAAGGCAAACCGGAGCACGCAGCATGCTTTTAAGGGCATAAGCATATCTCAAATGCCCCGCGAGAACGAGAGTTTTCAGGAAGACTGGCCATGGCCTTTGCTGCCCTCTGTCAGCGGGCTGTAAGTGCCCGGCCGGATCAACTCGTGCCGTGGCGCGAGCAAAAGGTGGGCTCTTCTGCGCGGGTACCAAGCGTCAGGCTTTCACCGCTAGCCGTCGCTTCGTGCCGTCGTTGAAGCGGTTGTTTCCCGCATCGCCACCGCCACGATTGCGCCCGACAGGAAGGTCAGCGCCGCGATTGCGCCGATCGCCGCGGCGAAGCCGAAGACGTCGGCGATGAGACCTGCCGACAGCGCTCCGATTGCGTAGCCGAGATCGCGCCAGAAGCGGTAGACGCTGAGCGAGCGCGCCCGCCAGGAGGGATGCGATGCGTCCGACACCGCCGCGATCAGGCTCGGATAGACCATCGCCGTGCCGAGGCCGAGCAGCAGGCTCGCCAGCAGCCACCAGCCGAAATCGCGCGTCATGGCGGTAAGCAGGAGCCCTGCGGCCTGCACCCACATGCCGGCGACGATCAGGCCCTTGCGGCCCCAACGATCGCTCAATGGCCCGGTTGCCACCTGCAAGATGCCCCAGACCGCCGGATAGACCGCCTTGAGGACGCCGATGCGCTCGACGCCGAGGCCGTTGGCAGCGAAGAAGAGCGGAAACAGGCCCCAGCTCATGCCGTCATTCAGATTGTTGACCAGGCCGGCCTGCGAGGCCGCGAACAAATTGCGGTCGCCGAACGACGTCAGCATGAAGATCTCGCGGAAGCCGAGGGCCGAAGCCGCTTTGGGATGGTTGGCCAATTCCAATTGCACATGCTCACGCGTGTCGCGCACGAGCAGGATCGACAGCGCGGCGCCAAGCACCGCGTAACCGACGCCGAGATAGATCGGCACCGGACGCAGCCCGTAGCGGCTGGCCAGATAGCCGGTGAGGAAGGCGGTGACGCCGACGGCGAGGTAGCCGGCGAACTCGTTGAGGCCGACGGCGAGCCCACGCGATTTCGGCCCGACGAGATCGACCTTCATGATCACGGTCATCGACCAGGCGAACCCCTGGTTGATGCCGAGCAGCGCGTTGGCGGCGACGATCCAGCCCCAGCTCGGCGCCCAGATGATGATGAAGGGCACCGGCAGGCCGAACAGCCAGCCGAGGATCAGCACGCGTTTGCGGCCCCATGTGTCGGCAAGCTGGCCTGAGACGAGGTTGGCGCAGGCCTTGACCACGCCGAAGCTGACGATGAAGGAGGTGACGAGCGTGGTGGAGGCGACGCCGAATTCCTCGGCGCCGATCAACGGCACAACGGTCCGCTCGATGCCGACCATGCCGCCGACGAAGGCGTTGATCAGCACCAAGAGCGCGAACTGCTTCCAGTTGGCCTTGAGGCCGAGCGCGACGCCAGGCGCCGCTGCGCTCAAGACTTCGCCCCGGCATTCGCGGCCCGGGTCCGGGCGGCGTCCGGCGGCGGGGGAGGGATGTCGGCGGTCATGGCGGCGACGAACTGATCCTCGTCCTCGATGCGGAAGGCCTTGTTGAAGCGCCGCTCGAAGCCGATCGTCGATGTCGGCTTGCCGCTGAGCGAGCGGCCGCAGACCGAGCCGGAATAGGCGCCCGGCAGCACCTCGATGTGGTCGGGCAACTCCTTGAGGCGCCGCACGCTGGCATAGAGCACACGCGCCCCGTCCTCGGCGCTCGAGGCAAGCTCCGTGCGGCCGAGATCGCCGACCATCAGCGTGTGTCCGGTGAGCACGAACCAGGGTTCGGCCGACCGCGTCCGGTCGGTGACCAAAAGGCTCAAATGTTCCGGCGTGTGGCCCGGCGTATGCATCACGGTCGCACTCACGTTGCCAAGCTCCAGCACCTCGCCGTCCTTTACGCGCCGGAACGGGAAGCCTGCTTCGGCGCCTTCGAACAGCACGTATTCGGCGCCGGTCGCCTCGGCGAGCGCCCGACCGGCCGAGATATGGTCGGCATGGATATGCGTGTCGACGACATAGAGGATGCGCATGCCTGTGGCATTCGCCGCCTCGACATAGGGCGCGATGTCGCCGACCGGATCGACGACGGCCGCGGAAGCCTTGCCGCCGCAGCCGAATAGATAGGAAGCGGCAACCGGGTCGGTATGCAGGAACTGCCTGAGGATCATCGCCTTTCCTCCGAACGGGCAACTGGGCCGGGCGAGCCGCCGGCTTGACGGCAGGCCGAAACTATCATTCAATCATTATATTGAATGACGATGCGTCGCTGAAAGGCCGATGTCAATCCGCAATCCGAAACAGGCGCTTTACGAGCAGTTCGCGATCGTCGCCAAGGCGCTCGGCCATCCGGGGCGCCTGGAAATGATCGAGCATCTGGCGCAGGGCGCTCGCAGCGTCGAGGCGCTCGCCGCGAAGCTCGGCCAGCCTGTCGCCAATATTTCGCAGCATCTGCAGGCGCTTCGCCGCGCCGGCATCGTCTCGGCCGAACGCGACGGCAAGTTCGTCCGCTACGCGCTCGCGGACGAGAGCGCGCTCTCCGCTTTTGCATCGGTGCGCGCCGTCGCCGAGCGGCGGCTCGCCGAAGTCGACCGCATCGTGCGCGGCTATTTCGACGCGCGTGACGACGTGCGGCCCGTGGGGCGCGACGAACTCCAGGCGCTCATGCGCGACGGGCTGGTGACGCTGATCGACGTCCGACCGCCAGACGAGTTCGCGCTGGGCCACGTGCGCGGCGCGATCAATGTCCCGCTGGGTGAAATCAAGGCCTGGTCCCACAACGCCGACACCGGCCGGGAAATCGTCGCCTACTGCCGCGGTCCCTGGTGCGTGATGTCATTCGAGGCCGTGGCGACACTACGCTCGCTTGGCCATTCCGCGCGCCGCCTCGAGGACGGCATGCCGGAATGGAAGGCTGCCGGCCTGCCGGTCGAGATGGCCGCCTGATAGTGTGGCCAAGCTGATAGTCAGCGTTCGGGCAATCCCGCCAGCTTCAAGCCTTCGGCCACCTGGTTTGCCCATCCCGGGGTGTTGTGGAAGACAGGCAGCGACCGGAATCGCTCGATCGTGAAACTCGGCTGGGCGGCCATGAGCTTTTGCGCTGCCCAGCGGGCGGTCACCAGGTCGCCGTTCATCGCCGACCAGGCGGCGAGGTAGCGATAGGACGTGATGATGTCGGGGTGGGCGGCGATAACCCCCCGGGCGATCGCGACGGCCTGGGACAGGGAGCCCGACTTGGCCAAGGCGTAGCCCATTCCCAGTCTCACGGCGAACGCGAACGGATCCATTGGGCTCAACGCCATCGCTCGCTGGAACCATTCCGAGGCGCGGGCGGCTTCACCCTTATAGATCGCGATCCAGCCGCGGCGCGCCCATGCCCACGCATTGTTCGGATCAAGCGCGAGCGCCTTTTCGATGAAGGCGGCGGCGCGCTCCTGGTTACCGCCCATGCTCAATGCCGCGCCGGCGGCGGTCAACGCGGTTGGATCATCCCCGATCGAGCCCGCGGCTTCGACCGCCGCGAGCGCCTTTTCCAACTCGCTTTCCGGGTTCTCGGCCCACAGAAACACAGCGTTCGAGGCGTGGCACCATGCTAGCAACGCATGCGCGCGGCCATAGGCCGGATCGATGGCGATCGCTTTCTTGAGCAGCTCTATTGCCTGGTCGTTAGTGTCCTTGCGGCGGCCCCAGATGTTGGGATAGGCGCGCATGACGAAATCATAGGCGCGCAGGCTGGTTGGCGGCTTGCCCCTGGCAAGCTCGATCTCGGCGCCGCGGATGGCTGGATGGATGGCGCCGGCCACCTGCGCCGCGATCCTGTCCTGGAACTCGAAAACGTCCTCGGTCGCGCCCTCGTAGCGCTCGGACCACAATTGTGTCCGGGTCTCGGCATCGACCAGCTGCACGGAAATGCGCAGACGGTCCCCGCCCCGCCGCACGGTGCCTTCGACCACGTAGTTGACGCCAAGCTCCCGCCCGACTTCGCGCACGTCGGCGAAGCGCCCCTTGTAGGTGAAGGCGGACTGGCGCGCGATGACGAAGAAGTTGCGGATACGCGAAAGCGCGGCGGTGATCTCCTCGACGACGCCGTCGGCAAAATACTCGTCCTCCGCCCCGCCGAGATTGTCGAAAGGCATCACCGCCACCGAGGGCTGGTCATGTGACCTTGCCGGGATAGAGACAGGCTGAGGCGGCTGGGCCGTGTCGCGCGTGGGCACTGCGTGGTGACTTCCGTCCCGCGACTGAAGCGACGCCGCCAGTGCGTTGGTCTGCGCCTCCGGCTCCACGTCCAGATGCTTCTTCAGCAGCGCTCGGCAGGACTCGAACTGGCGCCGGGCCGCATTTTCGTGACCTCTGGCGGCGTGGATTCGCATCAACGCCCGATGGGCCGCCTCTGCGGTCGGGTCCGAGGCGAGCAGCCTTTCCGCGAGCCGTTCGCAGGACGCTTCATCCGTTGTTCCGGCATCAGGCAGCGCGAGGCTAAGGCGTTCCACCAGTTGCAGCGCCTTTTGCCGGTATCTGACCTGATGCGGGCTGAACCATTCATCCAGGCCGTCGGGAATGACCTCGCCTGCAAGCACGTCGCCACGGTAGAGTTCGGCGGCGAGGGCGAGGTCCGCCGTTCCGCTTTCGGCGAGCTTGCGCTCGAAGAGCCAGATATCCGCTTCGTCCGGGCCGGCCGTCAGCGCGACCGTTTCCTGATCCCCCTCGATGGAAATGGCCGCATTGCCGTCGGCGGGAAACCAGCGCCTGATGTCGGCAAGCGCCTGGCGGAGGCTGTTGCGTGACTGCGCATCGCCGCGTCCCGGCCAAAATCCTTCGGCAAGCCGTTCGCGAAGGTGGCCCCGGCGGCCTGCCAGGACCAGGGCAGCAAAGAGAAGCGCGGATTTGCGCGTGGCGAAGCGGACGGGCTGGCCGTCTGCGGAAGTCACTTCGAGGCCGCCAAGCAACCGGATGCGCACGATGCCCTCCGAAGTTCGAACGCGCCGGCAGAATAGCATCTTCGCCAGTCGATTTAACGCGGATTTAACAGCGGCCCACCGGGCTTCCCCCAATGGTTCACGCCTGGCTGAACAATCGCAAATCGCGTGTGTGACAAGCTGCGACCGTAATCTGGAACGGGAGAGCAAAATGGCTCATACGGAAGCTCACACGGAGACCCGCGCATCGAAACACTGGCTGCTTGGGGCGGCGTCGAAGACCATGGCGGCATCAGTCGCTGCCTTCACAGCCTGGCGGCGCACCATTGCAGGGCGCAGGGCGTTAGCAGACCTGACGCCCGATCAGTTGAGGGATATCGGCCTTTCGCAGCCCCCGGCACCAAAGTTCCTCGTTAGCGTCGGCGTCGGCCTGATGACGGATCTGATGTCAATGAGATGAGGCGGATCCGGATAAACGCTTGCGCAACGCAGCGTTCCGACGCCGGTACCGGCGTCGGGATTAGGTTGCCAGGCTTGGGGTTGGCGTGCCGGCAGCATCGAACTCGAACGTGCCACGGCATCGACAAGCTGGTATATTCCTCGACACTTTCTTTAACCGGGCGGAGGTTCACAATGCCTGCGCGTTTTTATTCGCTCTTGCTGATATTCCTTTTGGCTGCACCCAGCGCCTTCTCGGAGACGCTGAAGCTTCCGGACAATCTGACGGGATTCAGTTCCCCATCGGGAGAGAGCTTTCTTGACGAGAGCACGGCGAAGGAAGCCTATTTCCCTCTGGCGAGCAACTTTCTCACACAAAAGACCCAGGCCTATTGCGGCGTGGCAAGCATCGTCATGGTGCTGAACGCGCTCAACGTTCCTGCGCCTGCGGTGCCCGAATACGAACCCTATAAGACGTTCACGCAGGACAATGTCCTGAACGAGCGTACCGAGGCCATTCTTCCTCGCCAGGTCCTGGACAAGCAGGGAATGACGCTCGATCAGATCGGGGCCATTCTTTCCACTCAGCCGCTCAAGGCCGAGGTCCGCCATGCGTCCGACGCCAGCCTCGAGCAGTTCCGGACCCAGGCCAGTTCCTTCCTCTCCAAACCCGGACACTTCGTCATCGTCAACTATCTGCGCAAGGCAATGGGCCAGGAGAAGGGCGGGCATATATCTCCGCTGGCCGCTTACGACGAGAAGGCAGACAGGTTCCTGATCCTCGATGTGGCGCGCTACAAATACCCGCCGGTGTGGGTGAAAACGGCCGACCTGTTCGGAGCGATGAACACCGTCGACAGCGACAACGAGAACAAAACCCGCGGATATGTGCTGATATCGTCGCCTTCGGGAGAGTAGTTGAGCTCAACTTGCCACTGAAGCGTGCACTCTCGCACAGGAGCGACGGCTCCGGCCGTTTGGTGTAGGATGTAGCTTATATCTAGCTGATTGGTGACGCGGGCATTTCTCGGGTCCGAGGGTGCCATGGATATGCTCGAAGCAGTCGCTCTCGGCGAGCCTCGATAACCGACGGAACATCAGTCCGATGGAGCGACATTTCGCTGGGCTCGGTGCAGGTGAGCTGTGTCATCCTGACCGCTTGGGGAAACCACTCTGTGCGGGTGAGCGGCCTTCAAGGCCGCTTTCTCTACCAATTCGTCTGGCGTCTGCGGGTGGCGAACCACCCCGCCATTTTTTCCCGAACCTTTGACTCTTGCCTGAATGCCACTGCGTAAAAACGTCGTACGACGGCGTTGATGGCGACGATCCGAGTGCTCCTTCTTTCAGGGCGAAGCGGTTGTAGCTGCGGGGTCGCCTGCCGGTCCAGTTCCTTGAGGTGCAATATTGCGCCAAGTGGGTTTATATCATGCATCGCATTGTCTCCCTTCGAATGAGAGGGAGAATAAAGGAGCGCCGTGGGGCTATCGTCTTGGGCAACGTCAAGACACTGCAAAATCGACAATTGCGCTCCGCTGACGACACGGCTGATCTGCGCATCCGGTTATTCGGCCCAATGTCGATCACGCGTGGCGGCAAACGGATCATCATTGCCTCTCGGAAAGGTCGAGCACTCGTTGGCTATCTGGCTTTGCGGCAAGGCATTGAATTCGCTCGCATCAGCTTAACTGGCCTGTTGTGGGGTGAGCGTAGCGAAGACCAGGCGAGAGCGAGCTTACGGCAGACGCTTTCCGAGCTGCGGCGCGCGCTCGGGCCGCTTGCCCAGCACTCGATCGTCGCGACCAAGGAAACCGTCACCTGGGTACCGGGATTGGCGTGGGTCGACGCCAAAGCGGTGGAGGACTTGTCCGGCTCCAAAGACAAGGAGGCACTTAAGGAGGCGGCCGAGCTCATTAGTGGCGACCTCATGGAGGGCTTGTCAGTCGGAGAAGCGCCTTACGAAGAATGGCTGGCGAGCGAGCGAGAACGCTTCCGCCTCACCCGCTGCGGAATTTATGTGCGATTGATGGATGATGCGGAACAGGGCGGGAGGTTCGAAGAGGCATTGACTTATGGATTAAAGCTCCTGGCGCTTGATCCGCTTCACGAGCCAGTCCATCGCGCTCTGATGAGGCTCTATGCGGCGCAAGGGCGGCACGACGCGGCACTGTCGCAATACGAGAGGTGCCGGCGGGAGCTTTCGCAGCAGCTTGGGGTGCCGCCCGACATGGAAACCGAGGAGCTCGTCCGCGCCATCAGGGCAAGCCGCCGCGCCGGCACGGCAGGAACGCCGTTCCCGTCGGGCCGCGCTCCGAGCGCACGACAGTCCGATCGATCGGAACTGCAGGACCGCGCCTCGATCGCGGTGCTCCCGTTTACGAACCTCAGCGGCGATCCCGAGCAACGGTACTTCGCCGACGGCATCGCCGAGGACATTATCACGGAGCTGTCCCGCTACCGTTCGCTGCTCGTTATCGCCCGCAATTCCTGCTTCCAGTTCCGCGGCGACGTCGACGTCGCCGATGTGCGCAGCGCGCTCGGGGTCCGCTACGTCGTTGAGGGCAGCGTCCGAAAGTCCGGCCAACGCGTCCGAGTGGCCGCGCAATTGATTGATGCGTTGGACCGATGCCAGGTCTGGGCGGAACGCTACGATCGCGAGAGCCTGGACATCTTTGCCGTTCAGGACGAGGTGGCACGGGCCGTCGTCGCGACCCTGGAAGGCCGCGTTGCGGCAAGGGGCGCCGAGCACACTCGCCGGAAACCCACCGCCGACTGGGTCGCCTACGACTATTTCCTGCAGGGTCGCGAACTCAGCTACGGCTTCCGACATACGGAGGCCGAGCGGTTCTTCGCCCGCGCCGTCGAGCTCGATCCCGGCTATGTCCACGCCCACGCCTGGAGGGCGATCGCGCTCGGCGTCAGCTATCTGCACGACGCCCGGGAAGACACGCTCGACGCGGCGTTTGCCAGCGCGCGCACGGCGCTAGCCCTCGACGACAATGACGCGCGCTGCCACTACGCCATGGCCTATGTCGCGCTCCGCCGCTGCGAGTACGATCTGGCGGGCCGCCACCACGACCGGGCGCAGAGCCTCAATCCCGGCGATCCCGACATCGCCGCCGGCCGTGCGAACTGGCTCATGCATATCGGCCGGCTGGACGAGGCGCTCGCCACGCTGGACACGGCGCTGGAGCGCGACCCGTTTCCCCCGACGTGGGTCTGGAATGTGCGCGGCTGCGTCCTCTATCACCTCGAACGCTATGCCGAGGCAATCAACGCCTTCCGGAGCGTGCGCGCGGAGCCCTTCTGGACCATCGGCATGCTCGCGGCGGCTTATGCTCAGGCCGGTCGCCGCGACGACGCGCACCGCGAGCTTGAGCGCTACCTTGCAATCAAGCCGGGCGCGACGCTTGGCACCGTCACCGACAAGATCATTTATGCCACGGACGCCATGCGGCAGCGTTGGCTCGACGGTCTGCGCAAGGCGGGCATGCCGGAGTGAGAGTTGACCTGTTCGATGATGACGCCGCTGTGCAAGCCTTCGTCGACGGGCCTATTATTGCGGAGATGAAGGGCGACCCGACGTTGAGCATCAAGGCGTTTGACGTGATCGCGGATCTCACGACCATCACACGTGGCCCGGTGAAGTAGTATTCTCGGAGGTTAGGATGGCGTATGTGACAGTTGAGATAACGGGACGAACGTCCCAGCTGTCGCGCGTATGTAAAGTCAGTTCAAGCCGATCGGGAGCGCGCCTGGCGGGCGTCACGTTGCCCGCCGTGGTGCGAGACCAGGTAATCGGCTGGAAAGTCCGGTTATGGCCACGACCTCCAGCTTGGCCACGCGCAATGTCTGTTAGGAGGCGCCAAACCTGATCTCAATGGCTGGCATGCGGCGCAAAGCGGCCCGCCAGATCGCGCTCGCCACGTGTCACGTTTCAGTTCGAGGCGGCCGCTCCCCGGTGGGTCATCAATGCTTGTGAGCCCGCCTGGGCAAGCGAGCCGCGGGTAATCGAGCTGCTCTAAGCCTCAGTCCTTGGCGCGCTCGACGTAAGAACCGTCGGCGGTCATCACCACCACCCGCGTGCCGGCCGAGATGTGCGGCGGCACGGCGGTGCGCACGCCGTTGGAGAGCACGGCCGGCTTGTAGGAGGAAGACGCCGTCTGGCCCTTGGTGACCGGCTCGGTCTCGACAACCTCGAAGGTCGCGCGCTGCGGCAGCACCAGCGAGATCGGCACGCCGTTGAACTGCGCCAGCTGCACGGCCATGCCTTCCTGCAGATAGGGCGCGAAGTCGCCAACCACGCCTTCCGAGGCCACGACCTGGTCGTAGCTTTCCGGGTTCATGAAGTGAAAACCTTCGCCGTCGGAATAGAGGAAGGTGTGCTCGCGCTCCTCGACATAGGCGCGCTCGACCATCTCGGTCGTGCGGTAGCGCTCCGAGACCTTAACTCCGTCGCCGATGCGGCGCATGTCGAGCTGGGTCACCGGCGTGCCCTTGCCAGGGTGGATGTTTTCGGCAAAGAGGATGACATAGAGCTTGCCGTCCTTATCGACGACGTTGCCTTTGCGTAAGGAGCTGGCGATGACCTTGACCACGATATTCGATCCCGTTCGAGTTTTTCGGCCTGCAAGCGTCGATTTTCGCGAAGCGGCGACGGCGGCCATCGCGTGCGCCCTAGCGCATCTTGCGCCGAACCGCCAGCCTTCGGCGCGATTTTCCTGCCCATGACCAGCGCTTCGCCCTGGTGGACGCCGCATATTCATGCCGATCGCCGACCCCGATTGATGGCGCGCAATGCCATCGCGGCGGCACTTCGCGACTGGTTCGCGACACGAGATTTCATCGAGGTGACGACCGCCGCGCTGCAGGTCTCGCCCGGCAACGAGGCGCATCTTGCAGCCTTCGCCACCGAGGCGATCGGGCCCGACGCGTCGCGGCAGCCGCTCTATCTTCACACCTCGCCGGAATTCGCCTGCAAGAAGCTGCTCGCCGCCGGCGAGAAGCGCATCTTCAGCTTGGGCGCCGTCTGGCGCAACCGCGAGCGCGGGCCGCTGCACCATCCCGAATTCACCATGCTCGAATGGTACCGGGTCGGCGAGACTTACCGGAGTCTGATGGCCGACTGCGCCGAATTCCTGGCGCTCGCCGCGGAAAAGGCCGGCACAAGGCGCTTCCGCTTCCGCGGCCGCGAGGCCGACCCGTTCGCCGAGCCGGAGCGGCTGAGCGTCGCCGAAGCCTTTCTGGCGTATGCCGACATCGACCTCCTGGCGACCGTCGCCGCCGACGGCAGCACCGATCGCGATGCCCTTCATGCGGCGCTGGTCCGTGGCCGCTTGCGCACTGCGCCCGACGACAACTGGGCCGACCTGTTCAGCCGGGTGATAGTGGAAAAGGTTGAGCCGGCGCTGGGGCAGGGCCGCGCGACCATCCTCTACGGCTATCCGGTGTCGGAGGCAGCCCTCGCCCGGCCGAGCGCCGAGGATCCACGCGTCGCCGAGCGCTTCGAGCTCTATTGCTGCGGCGTCGAGCTCGCCAACGCCTTCGGCGAGCTTACCGATCCGACCGAGCAGCGCCGCCGCTTCATCGCCGAGATGGATGAGAAGGAGCGCGTCTATGGCGAACGCTATCCGCTCGACGAGGATTTCCTCGCCGCCCTTGCCGTGATGCCGCAGGCCAGCGGCTCGGCGCTCGGCTTCGACCGGCTGGTGATGCTGGCGACGGGAGCCCAGAAAATCGAGGATGTGATCTGGGCGCCGGTGGCAGGGTCATAAGAGTCTTAGTCATGATTGCCGGCCGGGAGCAGGCGCGGCTTTTTGGCGCAATTCCGGACGGAAAACCGCTGCGCGCTTTTGCTGGAATTGCTAATGCGCGAAGATCTGCTCCAGCGAGCGGAAACCCTTGAACTCCAGAGCATTGCCTGACGGGTCGCGGATGAACAGCGTCGCTTGTTCGCCGGGCTCGCCCTTGAAGCGCACCATCGGCCGCTCCAGCCAGTCTATGTCGGAGCGGGTTTCCAGCCGCGCGGCGAGCCGCTGCCATTCGTCCATCAGAAGAACCGCGCCGAAATGCGGAATCGGCACGGCGACCCCGTCGACCTTCCCGTCACGCGCCGCCTGGGCCGCCTGCGGTCGCAAATGCGCCGACATCTGGTGGCCAAAGAGGTCGAAATCGACCCAGGTGGTCGATGAGCGACCGATCGCGCAGCCTAGCACCTCGCCATAGAAAGCGCGGGTTTCGTCGAGATCACGGACCGGGAAGGCGAGGTGGAAGGGCGTCATGGGCAAGCTCCGAACAGGCAAGGTGCCGCAGGCGGCCGTTTCGACCGCTCTTGGGCGATTTGGTCGCGACATCCTGATTGCCCTTCGCCCATTGCACAAGCCGCGGTGGAACAATAGATGGTGCGTAAGCATCCGGCGAGGGTGCGGCAGCGTCTGCCTTCCCGGACAGCTTGAACAAACAGGACTAACCGCATGACCGATACGCTCGACGCAGCGAAACTGACCGACCGCGTCGCTGCGCTCGTCGAGGCGGCCAAGCGCGCCGGAGCGGACGCCGCCGACGCGGTCGCGGTGCGTGGGCGTTCGGCCGGCGTGTCGGTGCGGCTGGGCAAGGTCGAGGGCACCGAATCGTCCGAGAGCGAGGATGTCTCGCTGCGCGTCTTCGTCGGCCAGCGGGTGGCAAGCGTTTCGGCCACCGCCGCCTCCGACCCGAAGGCGCTCGCGGAGCGCGCCGTCGCCATGGCGAAGGTGTCGCCCGAGGATCCTTTCCAGGGGCTCGCCGATCCGGCACTGCTCGCCCGCAATTTGCGCGACCTCGATCTCTTCGATCCGACCGAGGTGTCGGCCGACCAGTTGAAAGAGGCAGCGCTTGCGGCGGAAGCCGCGGCTCTTGCCGTCAAGGGCGTCACCAATTCGGCCGGCAGCGGCGCCAGCGCCGGGCTTGGCGGCCTTGTGCTCGCCACCTCGCACGGCTTCCTCGGCCAGTATGTCGCCTCGCGCTTCTCGCGCTCGACCAGCGTCATTGCCGGCGAGGGCACGGCGATGGAGCGCGACTATGAATTCTCCTCGCGCCAGCATTTCGCCGATCTCGACGCGCCGGAAGATATCGGCCGCAAGGCCGGCGAGCGCGCCGTGCGCCGCCTCGGCGCCCGCAAGGCCGCGACCGGCCCGGTCGATGTCGTGTTCGATCCGCGCGTGGCGCGCGGCATCGCCGGCCATCTCGCCGGCGCCATCAACGGCGCCGCCGTGGCGCGCAAGACGAGCTTCCTGCGCGACATGATGGGCAAGCAAGTGGCTTCAAGCGCAATCACCGTCACCGACGAGCCGTTGCGGCGTCGTGGCCAGGCTTCGCGTCCCTTCGACGGCGAAGGCGTCGAGGGCGAGAAGCTTTTGATGCTCGACAAGGGTGTGCTCAACCACTGGTTCCTGTCGACCTCGGCGGCGCGCGAGCTCGGTCTCGTTACCAACGGCCGCGGCTCGCGCAGCGGTTCTTCGGTTTCGCCGTCCTCGACAAATCTCGCCATCGAGCCCGGCGAGCGCGCGCCGGAGGAACTCATCGCCTCGTTGAAGCGTGGCTTCTACGTCACCGAAGTGTTCGGCCACGGCGTCGACATGGTGACCGGCGAATACAGCCGCGGCGCTTCCGGCTTCTGGATCGAGAACGGCGCGCTTGCCTATCCGGTGGCCGAGGTGACGATCGCCTCTAACCTGAAGACAATGTTCCTCAACATGGTCCCGGCAAGCGACCTCGACCGCAATTTTGGCACCGCCGCGCCCACGCTGCTGATCGAGGGGATGACCCTTGCCGGTGCCTGACATGGTCATCTCAGCCGGAGCGCGCGAGGACCTCGCCCTGCTTCGTGACGCCGCCCGCGAGGCCGGCGCCATTGCCATGCGCTATTTCGGCAACAACCCGCAGGTGTGGATGAAGGGCGGCACCTCGCCGGTCAGCGAGGCCGACCATGCCGCCGACGCCTACCTGCGCGAGACCCTGCTCAAGGCGCGCCCGGATTACGGCTGGCTGTCGGAAGAGACCGCCGACGATCATGCCAGGCTTTCGGCCCGCCGCACCTTCGTCGTCGATCCGATCGACGGCACGAGGGGCTTTCTCGACGGACTGCATTCCTGGTGCGTCAGCGTCGCCGTGGTCGAGGACGGCCGCTCGCTGGCCGGCGTGCTCGAATGCCCGGCAAAGCAGGAGACCTACTGGGCGCTGCCCGGCGAAGGCGCCTTCCTCAACGGCAAGCGGATCCATGTGCGCGCGCCGGGCGAGACCGTCGATATCGGCGGGCCGAAGCCGCTGGTAGACCGCATGCCCGGGACCTGGCAGGATCGGATGCGACGCATAGCCTATATCCCTTCTCTCGCTTACCGGCTGGCGATGATCGCCAACGGCAAGATCGATGCGACCTTCGTCAAGTCCAATGCGCATGATTGGGACATCGCCGCCGCCGACCTGATCCTCAGCGAAGCCGGCGGCGCCCTGCTCGACTGCGGCGGCGAGCGGCCACGCTACGCCGGCGAGGTGATCAACCACGGCGCGCTCGCGGCCGGCAGCGGCGAACTGCTGGACGTCCTTGCCGGCGTCATCGCCGGAGCTGACGAAGCGTGAGGCTGTCCGCAGTTCCAAAAACGGCCGCTTTGGTCTAGACCTGTCACAAAACTCATGAATCTGCGAAGGATCGGCATGGCCGTGGAAGACGGAAAGAAACAGCTTTTGCACCTGGTGTTCGGCGGCGAGCTGAAAAAGCTGGGTGGAACCGAGTTCCGTGACCTGGACGCGCTCGACATCGTCGGCATCTACCCCGACTATCAATCGGCGCACGCCGCCTGGAAGGCAAAGGCGCAGGCCAGCGTCGATAATGCGCATATGCGCTATTTTGTCGTTCACCTGCACCGGTTGCTCGACCCGGAAACAAAGGCAGCCGGTTGACATCGATGGAGCATGAAGCGGTGAAAGGGGCGACAGGGCGCGCCGCCGGGCGGGGCGGGACGCGCACGCTGTGGCGCCGCATCCGCGAGCCGCTCGCCCAGTCGCGATTCGTCAAGAATTTCATCGCCGGCCTGTTCGCCTGGTTCGTGCGGCTGATTCGCATCACCAGCCCGCTGGTCAAAGGCTCGACCCAGGTCGCCGGCGGCGCCTACGCGCATCTCGAGCCCGGCATCATCGCGCTCTGGCACGGCCAGCATCTGCTCACGCCTGCCTACTATCCCAAGGGCCGTCCGCTGGTCGCCATGGTCTCGCGCAGCGCCGATGCCGAGCTCAACGCGCTGATGATCGAGAAGTTCGGCATCGAGGCGGTGCGCGGCTCGGGTGGCCGCGACAGTTCGAGGCATCTCGACAAAGGCGGCGCCAAAGCCTTGATCGCGCTCAAGAAAGCGCTGGTCGCCGGCAAGAATGTCGCGATGATCGCCGACATCCCGCATGGCACGCCGCGCGACGCCGGGCTGGGAATCGTGCTCCTGGCCAGGCTTTCGGGCAGGCCGATCCTGCCCTCCGCGATAGCCACCAGCCGCCGCAAGGTGCTGGAAAGGAGCTGGGACAAGACCACCATCAACCTGCCCTTCGGCCGCTCCGCGGTCATCGTTGGCACACCCGTCTTCGTGCCCGCCGACGCCGACGACGCCGAGATGGAGCGCAAGCGCCAGGAGGTCACCGCCTCGCTCAACGCCGCGACGGCCGAGGCCTATCGCCTTGTGGACGGCGCCAAATGAGCGAGCGCTGGGCCCGCGCGGCTCTCAGGGCCTACCGCTATGCGGGGGCCGCCGCCTATCCGCTGATCGGACCCTATGTCGCCTGGCGCGCCTCGCGCGGCAAGGAAGACCGCGTTCGCCGGCGCGAGCGTTACGGCGTCGCCGGCCGGCCGCGCCCGGAAGGGCCGGTGATCTGGATCCACGCCGCGAGCGTCGGCGAGACGATCGCCGTCGTGCCGCTGGTCGAATGCATCCTCGACTACGGCGTCAATGTCGTGCTGACGACCGGCACTGTGACCTCGGCGAAGGTTGCCGACGAGCGGCTTGGCAGCCGCATCATCCACCAATATGTGCCGCTCGACCTCAAGCCCGCGGTCAGCCGCTTCCTCGACCACTGGCGGCCGGAACTGGCCATCATCGCCGAGTCGGAGATCTGGCCGATGACCATTTTGGAGCTCGGCGCCCGCAACGTGCCGCAGGTCCTGGTCAACGGGCGGCTGTCGGACCGTTCCTTCCGCTCGTGGAAGAAGCGCGCCAGCGTCGCCGAGGCGCTGTTCGAGAACCTTGCCCATGTCGTTGCCCAGTCTGATGTCGACGGCGAGCGTTTCCGCGCCCTGGGCGCCCGGCCGGTCACCGTTTCCGGCAACCTCAAGGTGGACACCAACCCGCCGCCGGTCGACGAGCGGGCGCTGGCGACCTTGCAGCGCCAGATCGGCGAGCGCCCGACCTGGGCGGCGATCTCAACCCATGACGGCGAGGAAGTGGTCGCCGCGGAAGTTCATGCGACCTTGCACAGGCGTCACCAAGGCCTGCTGACCATCGTCGTGCCGCGTCATCCCGACCGCGCCGACGCGCTTGCCGCGCAGATCTCCGGCATGGGGCTGACGGTCGCGCGCCGCAGCACGGGCGATCGCATCACGCCCGACACCGATATCCTGCTCGGCGACACGATCGGCGAGATGGGCCTTTATCTGCGGCTGACCGAGATCGCCTTCGTCGGTCGCTCGCTGACCTCCGAGGGCGGCCAGAACCCGCTGGAGCCGGCGATGCTCGACACGGCGGTGCTCGCCGGCCGCAACGTGCAGAATTTCCGCGAAGCCTATCAGCGCCTGCTCGACCGCGGCGGCGCCAAGCTGGTGCGCGACCGCGACATGCTGGCCGGCGCCGTCAATTTCCTTTTGACCAACGAGGCGGCGCGCCACGAGATGATGGCGGCGGGGGCCGCGACCGTCGACGAGATGCGCGGCGCGCTTCAGCGCACGCTGAAATCGCTCGAGCCCTACATCCAGCCGCTGGTCGTCAAGGCGCGCCTGAAAGGCGCCAACGGGCGCTAGCGCATGAGCCCAAAAATCGGAACCGGTTTTTGGACAGGATCATGCGCAAGATCGAATTGCGCGGAACCGGCGCCATGACCAGCGAAGCGCCGCCCTTCTGGTGGGAAAAGCCGGACTGGCGGGTGCTGGCGCTGTCGCCGGCATCGGCGGCCTACGGGATGGTGGCGGGCCGCCGCATGCGCCGCGCGCCGCGCGAGAAGGTCGCGGCGCCCGTGCTTTGCGTCGGCAATTTCACCGTCGGCGGCAGCGGCAAGACGCCGGTCGCCATCGCACTGGCGAAACAGGCTAGGCGCATGCAGCTCACGCCCGGCTTCCTGTCGCGCGGCCATGGCGGCTCCTTCGCCAAGCCGCATGTCGTCGATGCGCATCACGACGCCGCCAAGCATGTCGGCGACGAGCCGCTGCTGCTTGCCGAGCATGCGCCGGTGGCGGTGACGGCCAAACGGGCCGCCGGCGCCAGGCTGCTGATGGAAGAGCACGGCTGCGACTTCCTGATCATGGATGACGGCTTCCAGTCGGCGCGCATCCATATCGACTACGCCCTGATCGTGGTCGACGCGCGCTACGGCATCGGCAATGGCCGCGTCATTCCCGGCGGGCCGCTGAGGGCCAAGGTCGTCGACCAGCTGGTCTTCACCAGCGCCTTGCTGAAGATGGGCGAGGGGAGCGCTGCCGATAGGGTGGTGCGCCAGGCGGCGCGCGCCGGCCGGCCGATCTTCCTGGCGCATGTCGAGCCGGCGAGCCCGGCGCGCTTTGCCGGCGGCCGCTTCCTTGCCTTTGCCGGCATCGGCCATCCGGAAAAATTCTTCGACACGGTGCGCGGCGCCGGCGGCGAGGTCGCGCTGTCGCGCGCCTTCCCGGACCACCATTTCTATGCCGCGGACGAGCTCGCCGACCTTGCCGCGCTTGCCAGGCGCGAGGGGCTGCGTCTCGTCACCACCGCCAAGGACGCCGCGCGGCTGCGCCATGGCGATGCGCCGGGCGGCTTCCTCGAACAGCTCGACGTGCTTGAGATCGACGCGGCCTTCGAGCTCGACCACGTGCCTGAACGCATCATCAATGAGACGCTGGACGCATGGCGGCAGCGCAAGATCCGGGGCTAGCCTGCGACTACCGCCGGCTGCGCAGTTCCGGATGGATCTCGATCTCACGGCGCAACGATGCCGTTGCGTTCACATAAGGCTCCTGCCTGGCGACGCTCCAGTATTTGAGCTCGTCCAGCGGGATGCTCTCGCCAGTCACCGCGCAGCGCACGAACGCGCCGGGGCTGGTCACCTGGAAGTCGCCGTCGAGATAGCGGATGCGCGCTTCCTTGCCGCCGGGGCCTTCAAAACGGTTCATCATGAAATGACGCTTGGGTTCATCGCGGTTCAATCGCCACAAATCGCGGACAAGGTCAAGCTTGGCGCAATGCTCATGTAATATTGCTGCATGGCACAATGGTAGTCAGGAAGCGCCATGGACATCACCAATGCCAGCAAGGCGTCACTGCTGAAAGAGGCGCTCACCCCGCAGCCGGTGCCGTCGCCCCGGCCTGATCCGGCGACCGCCGCGCTGGTCAAGGCGCTCGTCCAGCCGCCGGCGCCCGCGATGGCGCAATCGGCGCAGTTCGCCGCGCAGGCGCTGAACAGCTCCCTGGCGAGGCCGCCGGCTCAATCGTCGCAGCGCCTGTCGTCAGCGGAAATCGAGAACGCCTATAGAGCCGTCATGGAGCCGGATGCCGGCACGGATGACGCATCGGCAAGGGCCCAGGCTCGTATGCCGGCAGGCGATGCCGATCAGCCTTCGGCGATCCGGGCACAGCCGCCGGCCGCCGACAACACGGCGAGGGTTGCGCCAACTCCGCCGCCTTCGTTCTCGCCGGCCCTTGCTTCGACGGTGCTGGTTGCGGCCAACGCCAACGCACCGCAACCGAGGGGTAGGGCGGCTGGTCCGGCGGTTCATGCCCCGCGACCCGAACCCGGCCAAGTGTCGCTGTGGATGATATCCATCGTGACGGCCATCGTATCGGCCGCGACCACCACGGTCGTGCTGATGCTGCTTCGCTGATCGAAGCTGGTCGGCCTAGATATCGTCCCGCAGAAAGGTCTCGAGCTTCTCCGGCGCCAGTCCCGCCTGTTGGGCGATCCGCCGCGCGAGATCGGCGGCGGCCGCGCGGGGGCGCCCGACCGGACGGTCGAGCCAGTAGGACACCGGATTGAGCGCGACACGCTCGTCGACAGGAACGATGCGGCCCGATTGGAGCTGGTCCTCGACCAGCGGTGGCCGCGCCAGCGCGACGCCCAGGCCGTGCGCCGCCGCGTCGAGCACCAGGTTGTAGTCTTCGAAACGCCGGTCCTGCGGGCGCGGGCGGTAGTCGATGTCCTGCGCCGCGAACCAGGCGCGCCAGGCGGAGGCGTCGGAATCGTTGATCAGCGGGAATTTGAGCAGCCGGGCAGGGTCGCCTCGCCCGATCTCCTTAGCCAGTTCCGGCGACGCGATCGGGAAGATCTGTTCTTCGAAAAGCTGCACAGAGACGCGGCCAGGAATGCGCCCGCGCCCGCAGCGCACCGAAAGGTCGATGCCTTCGTCGGCAAGATCGGCCTGGCGGTTGTCGACATCGAGCACGATGCGCAGCCTGGTCGGGCTGTTCTCCAGCGCTGCCATGCGCGGCATCAACCACAGCCCGCTCACCGAGGGGATCGAGGCCAGTCGCACCACGGCGGTGCCGCGCGGCTCGACCCAGCGGTCGGAATTGACCGAGATCAGCGCGAAGGCCTCGGTGGTTCTCAGATGCAGCCGGTTGCCCTCATTGGTCAGCGTCACGCCGCGCGCGTTGCGCTCGAACACTTTCAGCCCCAGCCAGTCCTCCAGCTTGGCAATCTGGCGGCTGACCGCGCCATGGGTGAGGTTGAGCTTTTCGGCCGCCGCGGAAAAGCTCCCGGTGCGCGCCGCCGCGTCGAAGGCGCGCAAGGTTTCGAGCGGCAGCATCTGGTTCGAGCTGTGATCCATGCTCACAGCTGACCCTCGAATTGCTCGTTTGTCAATCGGCCGGCAATGGCGTTTTCTTGTCCCATGGCATTGAAAGACGAGGATTCGGCAATGAGCGCTTACACCGGCACGTTGAATGAGACACAGCGCGTGGACAGCACGGCGGCTATCGCGGTGGCCCTCACCGTGCTCGGCTGGGCCTCGGCCTTCCCAGCGATCCGCGCCGGCCTCGCCGCCTTCCAGCCGTTGGAGTTGGGGGCGCTGCGCTTTGCCATCGCGGCGGTGCCGGCGGCGATCTTCCTCGCCGTCAAGCGCCCGGCGCTGCCCAGGGTCGACGAGTTGTGGCGCTTCGGCTTCGGCGGCGCGATCTTCGTCGCGCTCTATACCGCCATGCTCAATTTCGGCGAGCTGACCGTCTCGGCGGGCGCCGCCGGCTTCATCATCAATGTCAGCCCGATCTTCACGGCGATCATGGCGATGGCGCTGCTCGGCGAGCGCTTTTCCGGCATGGCCTGGATCGGCACGGTCATCTCGTTTGCCGGCATCGGCATCATCGCGGTGGCTGACGGGCATGGCCTGCATTTCAACGCCGGCGCGCTGCTGGTGCTGGGCTCGGCACTTTGCTCGGCCGTCAACACCATAGTCCAGAAGCCGCTCTTTGCCCGCCATCATCCGCTGACGATCGCCGCTTCCAACATGGTGCTTGGCGCGCCGTGCCTGTCGCCCTTCCTGCCGGAAGCGTTCTCCCAGGCAGCGGTCGCCGACACCGCCGGCCTCGGCGCCGTCATCTATCTCGGCATCGTGCCCTCGCTGATCGCCTATGCCGCCTGGGCGACCGCGCTGTCGCGCCTGCCGGCCGCACGCGCCTCGAACTTCCTCTATCTGGTCTCGCCGACGTCGGCCCTGATCGGCTTCTTCTGGCTGGGTGAAGTGCCGACGCTGCTCGGCATCCTCGGCGGCGCGCTGGCGCTGGGCGGCGTCATCGTGGTGAATTTGAAGCGGTAAAAACTGCAGAGCTTGACTGATGGCGAGGTTTTGCGGCTGATTGCAGGAGGAAAGGGCTGGCTGCAAACCTGAGATGCCTAAGGCGTTCTTTCGTGATGCATCGACATTTCGTCCGATCGCTGTTGGTTATGGCAGCTGTATTGCGACCGATCGAATCACCGTGGACGGTGCGAAAGTAGGCTATCTGTATCGCGAGACGCCTGACGATCCGAGTGACAGCGGGTGGCGCTTCTTTGCAGGCGATGAGTCCGACGAGTATGTCGAGAATCCCGGCAAATTCGGATTGTACGACGTCAACACGATCGCAAATTATGACCCGCTCATCGCCTCCTGTTTAGAGGCCTCCTCAGGTAGTGCTTTTTTGAGAGTCGAGGGGAAGTTTGTCCGCGAAGAATTGGACCAGCCAACCGACACTTGATGTGCTCGCAAAGCTGAGACCTCTGTGACCGTCAGAGAAACTCGGATTCCTTCGGACGGCCTGCTCACCGCCGCCCGAACAGCCTTTCGATATCGGCGAGCTTCAATTCGATATAAGTCGGGCGGCCATGGTTGCAGGTGCCGGAGCCCGGCGTCGCCTCCATCTGGCGCAGCAGCGCGTTCATCTCCTCGGCCTTGAGCAGGCGTCCCGAACGCACCGAGCCGTGGCAGGCCATGGTGGCGGCGATTTTGTCCAGCCGCTCCTTCAGCGTTTCGACGGTGTCGTTGTCGGCGATCTCGTCGGCGAGGTCGCGCACCAGCTGCTGCACATTGGTCTCGCCGAGCATCGACGGCGTCTCGCGCACCGCCACCGCGCCGGGCCCGAAGCGCTCCAGCCCGAGGCCGAATTTGGCCAGCGTCTCAGAATGCATCGCCAGCCGCTCCGCGTCCTCTTCCGGCAAGTCGACGATCTCGGGCAAGAGCAGCATCTGTGAGGGGACGGCGCGCGAATGCAGCGCGTTCTTCAGCGCCTCGTAGACCAGCCGCTCATGCGCGGCGTGCTGGTCGACGATGACGAGCGAATCCCTGGTCTGCGCGACGATGTAGTTCTCATGCACCTGCGCGCGCGCCGCGCCCAGCACCATGCCGAGCAGCGCCTCAGTCGGCTCGGCCATGCCGGCGCGGGCATCGGCGCTGGCAAGCGGTCCGGTGTCGAAGGCCGCCTGCTCGTTTTCGGCGAAGCCGTTGCGCTGATGCCTCGCCTCGCCGTAACCCATATCCAGCGGCCGCTGCGGCGAATGCGACAGATCGAAGCCGCTGGGCCCGGAGGCACGATGGGCTGCCTCGTAGCCTCGGTGTCCGCCGACAGGACCGGGATGCGGGTAGGCCGCCGCGCCCGGCCGGAACGCCGCCATCATGCCCGCCGCGCCTGAGGTCGCGGCGCGGATGCCGGCGCCGGCCAGCGCCTCGCGGATGGCGCCGACGATCAGCCCGCGCACCAGGCCCGGATCGCGGAAGCGCACATCGGCCTTGGCCGGATGGACATTGACGTCGACAGTCACCGGATCGAGCGAAAGGAAAAGCACCGTCACCGCATGCCGGTCGCGCGGCAAGACGTCGGCGAAGGCGCCGCGGATCGCCCCGGCGATCAGCTTGTCGCGCACCGGCCGGCCGTTGACATAGGCATATTGCTGCAAGGCATTGGCGCGCGTGTAGGTGGGGATCGAGACGTGCCCGGCAAGATGCACGCCGTCGCGCATGGCATCGATGGCAATCGCGTTGTCGGGAAAATCCTTGCCCATCACCTGCGCGACGCGGGCGAGCCGTCCTTTCGGCGTGTCGCCGGTCGCCGGCAGCTCCAGCGTGGAGCGGTCGGAGCCGGCAAGCGTGAAGCGCACGCCGGGAAAGGCGATGGCGATGCGCTTCACCACGTCGCTGGTCGCCGAGCTCTCGGCGCGTTCGCCCTTCATGAATTTGAGCCGGGCCGGCGTCGCAAAGAACAGGTCGCGCACCTCGACGGTCGTGCCGCGATTGGCCGCCGCCGGCTTGACCGCTGAAACGCGCCCGCCCTCGATGCCGATCTCGGCCGCGCTGTCGCCGGTTGCCGTGCGCGAGCGGATCGACAAACGCGCCACCGAGCCGATAGAGGGCAGCGCCTCGCCGCGAAATCCGAGAGAGCGGATGTCGTGGATGTCGTCGGAGAGCTTCGAGGTGCAGTGCCGGGCGACCGCCAGCGCCAATTCTCGTTCAGGGATGCCCGAGCCGTCGTCGGTGACGCGGACAAGCGAAAGCCCGCCGCCGGAGGTGACGACCTCGACGCGGGATGCGCCGGCATCGAGAGCGTTCTCCACCAGCTCCTTCACCACGCTCGCCGGACGCTCGATCACCTCGCCGGCGGCGATCTGGTTGATCATCGTTTCGGAAAGCTGGCGGATGGGCATGCGGCGATTATAGGCGGATTCGAGTGCAGCGGGGGAGGGGCCACTTCACGCTTGCGCCACCAGCCAGTCCCTGACCTTGCGCGCGTTGTCGCTGAGCTCTCGGTTTTTCGGCCAGATGACATAGAAGCCGATGCCGGTCCTCATCACGTGGTCGGTCACCGGGACCAGCAGGCCCGATGCCACCAGACGCTCGACCAGATGCCGCCAGCCAAGCGCGATGCCTTGTCCCTCCATGACCGCCTGGATAACCAGGGCATAGTCGTTGATGCGTAGCCCGCGCTCGGCGTTGCGCAGGCTGGTTCCGGCGGACGAAAACCATTCGTCCCAGTTCGGGGCCTCGCGATAGGGCTCCTCGAGATGGATGAGCCTGTGCGCTGCCAGTTCCCCGACGGTCTCCGGCAAGCCGAATTTGGCGAGGTAGCTGGGCCCTGCGACCGGAAAGATCTCCTCGTCGGACAGCGACAGCGAGTGATAGTCCGGCCAGTCGCGCGGCACGCCGCCGCGCACGCCGAGCGGAATGCCCTCGGCGATGATGTCGAGGTCGCGGTCGGCGGTCTGGATGCGCAGGTCGACGCCCGGCAATTCGTCGCGGAACTGCTGCAGGCGCGGCATCATCCAGAAGGAGCCGAATGCGGTCGAGGCGGCTAAAGTCACATGGCCGCCGGTCGCCTGCAGGCGCAGGTCCTCGGCGGACTTGCGGATATGCGACAGGCCCAGCGAGACGTCGGCATGGAAGCGCTCGCCGGCCTCCGTCAGCAGCACCTGGCGGTGGCGGCGCAGGAAGAGCTTGGCGCCGAGCTGTTCCTCGAGCCCCCGCACCGCGTACGAGACGGCCGCCTGCGTCATGCCGAGCTCGCGTCCGGCGGCGGTGAAGCTCGACAACCGGCCCGCCGCCTCGAAGACGATCAGGCTGCCGGCCGAGGGCAGGAGGTGGCGCAGGCTTCGCATAAGGAGAGCTTATACAAGAGATCAGGATTTTCCAGCGTCACATCCATATTTCGTCTCGCTAACTTGGGCAGGCGGGAAGTAGGAGGATCCATGAACGCACCGGCCGCTGAATTGACTGAACCGACCCACCGTCGCGGCGGCGGCCGCCTTGGGCGCAAGGCGCTGAGAAGCGCGCCGGTCGCGTCCTTTCCGACGCTGGTTCGGCAGATCCCCGTCTACGAGATCGTGCCCGACGAGGCGGTGGAACTGATCCACGAGGAGTCGCTCAAAATCCTCGAGGAGGTGGGCTGTGAATTCCGCGACGACGAGGCGATCGCGCTCTGGAAGGCGGCGGGCGCCGACGTCAGGGAAACGCGTGTGCGCATCGATCGCGCGCTCCTGATGGAGCTCGTCTCGAAGGTTCCGTCGGAATTCACGCTCAATGCGCGCAATCCCGAGCGCACCGTCCGCGTCGGCGGCAAGAACTCGATCTTCGTGCCGATGTATGGCGCGCCCTATGTGCGCGACCTCGACAACAAGCGGCGCTACGGCACGCTCAACGACCTGAACAATTTCCACAAGCTCGCCTACATGGCGCCGGCGCTGCATTCGTCGAGCTCGATCATCTGCGAGCCGATGGAGATCCCGGTGCCGAAGCGGCACCTCCACATCATCCATTCGGCGCTCAAGCACTCCGACAAGCCGTTCATGGGCATCGTGACGTCGAAGGAGCGAGCCGAGGACACGATGGCGATGGCCGGCATCGTGTTTGGCGAAGAGTTCGTGCGTGACAATCCGGTGCTGGTGGCGATCACCAACTGCAATTCGCCGCTGGTGTGGGACGCTACCATGCTCGACGCCATGCGGGTCTATGCGCGCCACAACCAGCCGCTGATCCTGGCGCCTTTCGCGCTCTGCGGCGCCTCGACCTCGGCCTCCGCTGTCGGCGCGGTCGCGCAGGTCAATGCCGAGGCGCTTGCCGGCGTCGCCTTCACCCAGCTCATCCGTCCCGGCTCGCCCCAGATCTACGGCCAGTTCATGGTCACCGTCGACATGAAGACCGGCGCCCCGATGGGCGGCACGCCGGAAGCCGCCCAGATGATGTATCTGATGGGCGCGCTGGCGCGGAAATACAAACTGCCGTGGCGCACCTCCGGCTTCCATGTCGGCTCCAAGCTCAACGATGCCCAGGCCGGCTACGAGGCGAACATGCTGATGCATGCCGCGATCCTCGCCGGCGCCAACTACATCTGGCACTCGGCCGGCTGGCTCGAGGCAGGCCTCACCTGCGGCTACTCGAAATTCGCCACCGACTGCGAACAGCTCGTCGGCTGGTACAAATATGCCGGCGGGGTCCCCTTCGACGATTTCAAGGAGGCCATGGCGGCGATCCGCGAGGTTGGTCCGCAAGGGCATTTCCTTGGCACGCAGCACACGCTCGAGCATTTCGAGCGCGCCTTCTTCATGCCGAGCATCATGGATTTCAACTCCTTCGAACAATGGACAGCCGAGGGTGCGAAGGATCATGATACGCGCGGCCTGGAAAAGGCGCGCAACATGCTCGCCGACTATCAGGAGCCGAAGCTCGACGAGGGCGTCGCCGAAGGTCTCAGGGATTTGATCGCGCGGCGCGAGGAAAAGCTGCCTGATAGCGTTAGCTGATAGAGAACGCGCGAAGACCCGCTGAAACCAATGGGAGAAGGAAAATGACACTTTTCAGAAGCAACGGTGATCGTGTTCCCGCCGCCATCGAGGCGATGGCGCAAGAGACGCGTGCCGGCCGCATGGACCGGCGCGAATTCCTGGCGCTGGCAAGCGCCTTCGGCGCCTCGACGGCTTTCGCTTACGGCCTGATCGGCCTTGCCGCGCCGACGAAAGCCCTGGCCGAGGAACCGAAGAAAGGCGGAACGCTTCATGTCTCGATGTCGGTAAAGGCGCAGAAGGATCCGCGCACCTACGACTGGACAGAGATGGCGAACGTCACCCGCACCTGGCTGGAGCCGCTCGTGCGCTACACGCACCAGTTCACGTTCGAGCCGGTCCTGCTGGAGAGCTGGGACGTCAATGACGACGCCACCGAATACACCCTGCATCTGCGCAAGGGCGTCACCTGGAACAATGGCGACGCCTTCACCGCCGATGACGTGGTCGCCAATCTGAACCGCTGGTGCGAGAAGGGCGCGTCCGGCAATTCCATGGCCGCACGCGTCGGCGCGCTGGTCGACCCAAAGACCGGCAAGGCGAAGGACGGCGCCATCACCAAGGTCGATGACCTCACGGTCAAGCTGAAGCTCAACGAACCTGATATCGCGATCATACCGGGCTTCACCGACTACCCGGCGCTGGTCGTGCATCGCGACTTCGACAAGGATGGCGCCGACCCGATCAAGAAGCCGGTCGGTACCGGACCGTTCGAGCTGGTCTCCTATGACGTCGGCCAGAAGGCGGTCGTCAAGCGCCGCGAGAACGGCAAGTGGTGGGGTGGCGAAGCGCTGCTCGACAGCGTCGAGTTCATCGACTATGGCACCGACTTCAACGCGACGCTGAATGCCTTCGATTCCGGCGAGGTCGACCTCGATTTCGAAACGCCGGCCGACTTCATCGACGCCCTCGACAAGATGGATCTGGTGAAATCGGAGGTCGCGACGGCGACCACACTGGTTGCCCGCACCAACATCACGCACAAGCCTTACGATGACAAACGGGTGCGCAACGCGCTGCAGATGGCCGTCGACAACGATGCCGTCATGCAGCTCGGCTACGCCGGCCGCGGCACGGTCGGCGAGAACCACCACGTCAGCCCGATCCACCCGGAATATTATCCGCTGCCCAAGAAGACACGGGACGCGGCCGGCGCCAAGAAGCTGATGGCGGATGCCGGGCAGGCCGACTTCGAGCACGAGCTGATCACCGTCGAGGATGAGTGGCAGAAGAACACCGGCGACGCCATCGCCGGCCAGTTGCGCGACGCCGGCATCAAGGTCAAGCGCACGGTGCTGCCCGGCTCGACCTTCTGGAACGATTGGACGAAATACCCCTATTCCTTGACCATCTGGTACATGCGCCCGCTCGGCGTCCAGGTGCTGGCGCTGGGCTACCGCAGCGGCGAGGCCTGGAATGAAACGGCTTTTTCCAACCCGGATTTCGACGCCAAGCTCAAGGAGGCGCTTTCGCTGGCCGATCCGGCCAAGCGCAAGGAGGTGATGAAGGACGTCGAGCAGATCCTGCAGGACTCCGGCGTCATCATCCAGCCGTTCTGGCAGAAGCTGTACTGTCACATGAACAAGAAGGTGAAGAACTACACAATGCACCAGACCTACGAAATGGACTTCCAGAACGTCTGGCTGGAAGCCTGAGACGGGCAGCGCAAGGACTTCATGCGCCGCGCAAAAGCCGATATGCAGGATGCGTGGTGGCGATCCTGCCACCATGCCGCCGACCATCCGGAGATCCTGCATGAGACCGATAGTGCTGGCCGCCGCCATGTCGATTGCCTTGCCCGCCGCAGCGCTGGCCGGGCCGGCTTCCAAGGCCGTGAAGTTCTTCTATGTGCCTGAGGTGAAATTCGAGGCGGACGCGAAATACCGCGACCGCTTCACCGAACCGGTGACAAAACTCTTCGAGCTCAACGACAAGGCGCAGAAGGAGAAGCCAGACGAGGTATCCTGCATCGATTTCGACCCTGGGCTCGACGCCCAGGATTTCGACCAGAAGACCGTGTCGAAGACGCTGAAGCTTGCCGAGACCGTCAATGGCGATACCGCCGAGGTGACGGCGAGCTTCAATCTCTTCCCGGAAGGCGATGACTCCAAACGCGAAATGGTGTGGTCGCTGAAGAACGTGGACGGCAAGTGGAAGATCGCCGACATCACCTCCAAGACCAGCGACTGGACGCTCAGCGCGCTGGGATGCGGTTCTTCGACGGAGTGAGGCCGTGCTTCGCCGTTTTGTCCTCGTGCTGTCGAGCCTGTCGATGCTGGCCGCGGGGCTGAACGGCGCCTCGGAGCAGGGGCTGTTCGGTTCGCCGCCGCCGAACGCGTCCTCAGGCGACAATGCGCCTGCGCCCGAAACAGCGCCGGCTGAACCGGCGCCTGCCGCGCCCGTGCTGCCTGGTTCGCCGACGGCCGTGGTGAAACCCTTTTACGAGCATCCGGGGCTCGAATTGGACCCGACCCAGCGCAAGAACTTCATCGATCCGGCCAAGACCGTGCTCGACAAGAGCGATGCGCTGCGCGCCTCGGGGCAGGGCGAGTGCCTCGACCCCAACATGGCGTTCGACAATGCCGATTACGACAAGCGCGCCATCGACAAGAGCCTGAAAACCATCGAGGCGGTCAATCGCGACGAAGCCAAGGTGGTGGTCGCCTTTGTCGTCGAGGGCCACCAGCATCGTCTCGAATGGAAGCTGAAGAAGGTCGGCGGCGACTGGAAGATATCCGACCTTCTGTCGGTCACCGGCGAATGGGCGCTCAGCCAGTACCAGTGCGAATGATGATGGTGATTGAAGATCGGAGCTGGCGATCCTTCGCGCCCCCCTCTGGCCGGCCGGCCATCTCCCCCACTTGGGGGGAGATCAGACGTCACGCCGGCTTTCGCCAATCTCCGACGTTGCAGGATAAGCGGGGCGCCGAAGCTGCCAATCTCCCCCCTTGTGGGGGAGATGTCCGGCAGGACAGAGGGGAGTGCTGTCCCGCCAGCTTTTCGCAACAAATTTCACCCTCTCCCGCGATAGGGCGCCACTCCGGTGTCGGGCAGCCAGGCATCCTTGGGCGGCGCGCCGGTTTGCCAGAAGACGTCGATCGGGATGCCGCCGCGCGGGAACCAGTAGCCGCCGACGCGCAGCCAGAGCGGCTTGGTCGCCTCCACGATGCGACGGCCGATCATGACGGTGCATTCCTCATGGAAGGCGCCGTGGTTGCGGAACGAGGTCATGAACAGCTTCAGCGATTTCGATTCCACCAGCGTCTTGTCGGGTGCGTAGTCGATGACGATGTGGGCGAAATCGGGCTGGCCGGTGACCGGGCAGAGCGAGGTGAATTCGGGGCAGGTGAAGCGCACGATCGCCGGCGGGCCGTCGCCGCGAGTGAACGGCACGGTCTCCAGGACCGCCTGTTCGGGGCTTTGCGGCGTCTCGACGTGCTTGCCGAGCTGGGTGAGGTTCTTTGCGTCAGTCATGGGCGGAGCCTTCTTGGTTTTTGCGGCTCATTAGCACCGGACCGAAAAGCGCGCAGCCGTTTTCGCGTGAATCCGATGCGTGAAATGGAAGCGGGGCAGCACCACGTTGCTCCCTCACAATTTGAAACGGCAGGAAGACGATGACCAGCAACGACCCGCTTCTCCAACCCTATCAGCTCAAGCACCTGACGCTGAAGAACCGGGTGATGTCGACCAGTCATGAGCCGGCCTATTCCGAGGATGGCATGCCGAAGGAGCGCTACCGGCTCTACCATGTCGAGAAGGCCAAGGGCGGTATGGCGCTGACCATGACGGCGGGCTCGGCGATCGTGTCGCGCGACAGCCCGGCCGCCTTCGGCAACCTGCACGTCTATGACGACCGCATCGTGCCGTGGCTTCAGGAACTCGCCGACGGCTGCCACGAGCATGACTGCAAGGTCATGATCCAGATCACCCATCTCGGCCGCCGCACCGGCTGGAACAAGGCCGACTGGCTGCCCGTGCTTTCGGCCTCGCCGGTGCGCGAGCCGGCGCATCGCGCCTTCCCGAAGACCATCGAGGACTGGGACATCGAGCGCATCGTCGCCGACTATGCTTCCGCCGCCCAGCGCTGCCAGGCGGCCGGCCTCGACGGCATCGAGTTCGAATCCTATGGGCACCTGATGGACGGCTTCTGGTCGCCGGCCACCAACCAGCGCGACGACGAATTCGGTGGCTCGCTCGACAACCGGCTGCGCTTCACCAACATGGTACTGGATGCGGTTCGCGCGGCGGTCGGGGAGACATTCGTCGTCGGTATCCGCATGGTCGCCGACGAGGATTTCGAAAAAGGCCTGTCGAAGGAGGAGGGCGTCGAGATCGCCCGGCGGCTGGCCTCATCCGGCAAGGTCGATTTCCTCAACATCATCCGCGGCTCGATCGAGACCGACGCGGCGCTGACCAAGGTCATCCCGGTGACCGGCATGCGTTCCTCGCCGCATCTCGACTTCGCCGGCGAGATCAGGGCCGCGACGAAGTTCCCGACCTTCCACGCGGCGCGCATTTCCGATGTCGCCACCGCGCGGCATGCCATCGCCACCGGCAAGCTCGACATGGTCGGCATGACGCGCGCCCATATTGCCGATCCGCATATCATCCGGAAGGTGATGGAAGGGCGCGAGCACGAGATAAGGCCGTGCGTCGGCGCAACCTATTGCCTCGACCGCATCTACGAGGGCGGCGAGGCGCTCTGCATTCACAATGCAGCGACCGGGCGAGAGGCGACTATCCCGCACGTCATCGCGAAAAGCGACGGGCCGAAGAAGCGGGTCGTGGTCGTCGGGGCCGGCGCCGGCGGGCTCGAGGCCGCGCGCGTCGCCGCCGAGCGCGGCCACCAGGTGACGGTGCTCGAAGCCTCCAGCCAGGCCGGCGGCCAGGTGCGGATGGCGACGCAGAACCCGCGCCGCAAGGAACTGATCGGCATCATCGACTGGCGGCTCGCCGAGCTCGATCGCCTCGGCGTCGAGCTGCGCTACGACACATGGGCCGAGAAGGACGATGTGCTTTCGCTGTCGCCGGATGTGGTGATTGTCGCGACAGGCGGCCTGCCGCAGAACCCGCCGCTGGCGGCGGGCGACAATCTCGTCACCTCGAGCTGGGACATCATGGCGGGCAGCGTCAAGCCGGCCGAGAATGTGCTGCTCTATGACGACAATGGCGGCCATCAGGGCATGGGCGCGGCGGAAATGATCGCCAACAGCGGCTCGAAGCTGGAGCTGGTCTCGCCGGAGCGCTTCTTCGCGCCGGAAATGGGCGGCCTGAACCACGTGCCTTATATGCGCGCCTTCCACGAGAAAGGCGTCACCGTCACCATCAACACCCGTCTGCGCTCCGTGCGCCGCGAGGGCAACCAGCTCGTCGCAGAGCTGGCCTCGGACTTCGCCGACGGCTGGCGCGGCGAGCGGCGGGTCGACCAGGTTGTGGTCGAGCATGGCACGGCGCCGCTCGACGACCTCTACCTGTCGCTGAAGCCGCTGTCGAAAAACGGCGGCGCGGTCGATTACGAGCAGCTGGTGAGCGGCGGCGACATTTTTCCACCGCGCAATCCGGAGGGCGGCTTCGTCATGTTCCGCATCGGCGACGCGGTCGCCTCGCGCAACATCCACGCCGCCATCTATGACGGCATCAGGTACGGCATCCGGATCTGAGCCTTGGAGCATGATCCCGAACGACCGGTTCGCAGAAGATCATGCTCTATCGGTGGCAGGATTTGCTCTTAACTTGCGGCTTGGCCTGTCTTGTGCGGTGCGGGAGTTTCCAGAGCGGAGGGTCGCATCGGGCTGTTTCGTACTGCGACGCAGAGTGGGCTGTCGCCGCGCCCACCACGGCGGCGACAAACCGGAAGTTGAGAGGCAAAACTGATATCCGTAACGGGCTTTGTCCGGGGAACTCATGAAGTCCCATTGTTCGCATCAGCCCGCTGCAGCAGCGCCTCATCCTTGGCCACGCCCCGCTTGAAAGCGTCTCTGTTCACCAGCTTTCCGACATAATCGAGAAACGCCTGACGCGGTTCCAGCGTCTGAAGACCAAGACCCCAACCAATATGGGATCCGACATAGATATCTGCGGCGGTGAACCTGTCTCCCGCGATGAAGGGATGTACCTGGACCGCACGCTCCAGTTCATCCAACGTCCGCTCATAACTGCCGTAGCCGAAGAAGAACTCCTGCTCCGGCGCCGGCACGAATTGAGCGCGGTGATTGGTGACGGCCTGTTCGATCGGACCGGCGGCGAAGAACATCCAGCGATAGTAATCGGCACGCTCTTCCGGGGTAGGCGCCAAGCCGGCTTCCGGAAAGGTTTCCGCAAGGTAGGTGATGATCGCGCCGCTTTCGGCCACTGCGCGGCCGTCATGCACGATCGCAGGCACCTTGCCTATGGGATTGACATGCGTGAAGAAGCGGACCCGCTCGTCATTGGGATCGTTCGACACCGGGCGTTCAAGAGTTGCGCCGCCCCACGCGTCAAATGCACTGGTCTTTTGATAGTCGATGACCACTGTTTCGTAGGGCTGGCCGATTTCCTCCAGCATCCAGCGCACAATGCGGCCGCGGGAATTGGGATTGGTGTAAAATGTGAGCGACATGGTTCGTATCCTCTAGCGGTCGGTTCGAGTGGTGCACGCCGGAAGTGGCGCTGTCGGATGCGGTTATAGCGGCAGAGGCATCACGCACGCATCGGCAGTCTGCGCCAAAGAACTTGCAAAGTGCGCCAAAGGTGCGATGCTGTGGTGGTCTGGCCGGAGGCCCATTCTTCGACAAGACAGGACGCGCCGGCAGCCCGATCTCGACCGGCTTGCAAATGGAGGTGGGGAGATGACAAAGACCAACGTGACCTCCGACCGGTGCAAGCTTACCCGACCGTTTTGGCAGTCGCTTGAGCAACTCGGACTGCGACCCGCGGCCGTGCTGCGGCAGGCGAGGCTTCCCGCAACTCTGCATCTCGACCAAACTGCCGTCATCAGCACGCCGCAACTCTTCGCGATCTGGAATGCCATTGAGACACTGTCCGGCGATCCCGCTTTCAGCATCAGGATGGTTCGCGAGACCAGCACTGCGAACCACAAGCTCGCGTTTCTGGCGGCGTCCTACGCGGCCGACTTTCGCGGCGGGCTGGAGAGGATCGCCCGCTTCAACCGGCTGTGCAGCCCCGACCGTCTGTGTTTCACGGAACGCGACGGGGCGGTGTCGGTGACAATCGAGTGGCCGGCAGGCACCGAGCCGCAACCGTATTTGTCGGTTGACGCGAGTTTCGCCCTTTTGCTGGAGCTCGGCCGCCGCGGTACCGGCAAACATCTTCTCCCGATCGCAGTGGACCTGCGGCGACCGGATCCGGGAGCGGACCGTCATGCCGCCTTCTTCGGTTGCCCGATCCACTTCGGCGCGGAGCGGGATCGGATGGTGATGGAGGCGGCGGACCTCGAGCTGCCATTTCCGGGGCACAATTCCGAATTGCTGGAAATGCTGGCGCCTGCGCTGGCCGCTGCAATGCGCGAGATCGAGGCGCACGCCAGCCTTGGCGAACAGGTCAAGGCAGCTTTGAAGCGGGCGATGCCCGGCGGCCGTCCCGATGTCGCGAGCGTCGCCCACGAACTAGGCCTGAGCGAACGCACCCTGCAACGGCGGATAACCGCGCAGGGCAGGACATTTCGTGACCTCCTGGCCGAAGCACGGCAGGACCTTGGCCGGGAACTTCTGGCCGATCCATTGATCGAAGTGGAAGAGGTAGCGTACCTGCTCGGATACCAGGACACTAACTCATTCTATCGGGCGTTCCGGGAGTGGGAAGATATGACACCGGGGCGCTGGCGACGGATCAACGCACAGAGTGCAGCACGTTCGATCGCCTCCCCGTCAATCGATCCAGCCGCAGCTTGAGCCCGCCTGCACGTCACTTTGGCGCGGGCCAATGGTGGCGCGCAACGGACCTTTGCAAGGAGAGCCACCTGCCGCTTTGGTCCGTTGCGCGCCGCGCCCGGTCGGTTTCGCCGGCCGTGCGATTCAAAACATTCTTGCGGTCGCCATGCAAAGCACGGTGAGAACCAGCAGCCCGCCGGCGATCCGTTCGCCCCTGGTCATTTTCGCCCGCAGCTGGCTTTGCGCCGCCGCGTCGGCGCCTGCCAACTGCCTGCTGGCGGAGGCTACAAGCGCGCCCTGCACGCCGGCGGCGATCAGTGCCGTTAGAATGCCCAGCGCGAGCACCATCTCCATCGAGCCGAAAGCACCTTCATGGAAGAAGTACCAGAGCAATATGCCGGTCAGGAACACCACGCCGGATGCACCGAGTTGCGGTCGGATGAAGTGCTCTGCCTTGATCTCCGGATCGCGGGCAACCGCGATGGTCGTGCCGGCCCAGAAAACGCCGGCCATCACATGCAGGCCGATGACGACGATATAAACATATTGCATAACCGCATTCCTCTCTGCCGTACGTCGCAGCCGTCAGACGACGCCATCACTAGGACAAAGTTAGATATCTAACGATTAGATGTCAATGCATGAACCCGAGTTTCGCTATCTCATCTCTTGCTCTACGGTCCGGCCATGACGCTGTTTGATCGCCCGCCAGTCGGCATGAATCTCGCCCGTACCGCCAAGATCGTGGCGCAGGCCTTCGACGCCGCTATGGTCGAGGCCGGCGGAACGCTGCCAGTCTGGGTGACATTGCTCTCCGTCAAGTCGAAGGAACTGGCCAACCAGCGCGAGCTTGCCGGCATGATCGGCATTCAGGGCGCGACGCTGACCCATCATCTCAACGCCATGGAGGCGCAAGGGTTGCTGATGCGCCGCCGTGATCCGCAAAACCGCCGCGTGCATCAGGTCGAGCTGACGGAGGCCGGCGAGGCGATGTTCGAGAAGCTACGGCTGGCCGCAATCGCCTTCGACAAGCGGCTGCGGGCCGGAATTCCCGACGAGAAGCTGGCCGAATTTGCGGAAGTGCTTGCAGCACTTCGCGGCAATGTCGGGGACTAGTCCGCCTTAAGAGTCATAGGTCGCGATGGCGCCGAAGGCGTAGTGGCGCAGCTTGAGCGCAGCGATAAGCGCGGTAAGCTTGGCCTTGCCGTCGAAGGCGTCCTGGAACATCTCGTCATGCATCAACAGGATCAGCTTGCCTGGCTTGGCGAAATGGCCGTAGGCGAAGAGATGGTCGATCTCGCTCACCAGAAGGTCGACGCCCCGCACCGGCTTGCCGCTGTCCTCATGCACCCATTCATGGTCCCAGCCGTAGAGCCAGAAGCCGGACGCGGCGACGAACTCGTAGTCGGGATCCTCGCGGCCGGCCTGCGCCAGCCCGAGCGAGTTGTCGTCCTTCGACATCGACGACAGCCGGAACACGTCGCGCCCCGGCAGCCGCGCATGCACGGCGGGCTTCAGGCCGAGCACGGCATTGGCCCTCAGCATGTCGGCGACCACGCCTTCCGTGTCGCCGTAGAAGTGCTGTAGCTGTGGTTGCCGATCGTCACCAGAGGCATCGACTTCGCCCGCAGCGCCCGGTTGGTCGCGTTGGCCTCGGCATGCATGCCGACCATGAACAATGTTGCCGGCACCTGCTCTGCCTGCAGCACGTCGAGGATGTTGGCGGTGCCGTTCGGCGGACCGTCGTCGAAAGTTAGATAGACTGTGCGGTCGGCGGCAAGCGCAGGAGATGCGATGAGCAGCAGGAACGACAAAACGAGACGAAGCGGCATCCGCGGCTCCCGGTTGCGACCACGGCAGGCCGCCATGCCCGTTCTGCCTTGTCAAGTTTGCCGGGAGCTTGCCCTCAGGCCAGGCTGCCTTGAAGCACTTTCAGCTTCGCCTTCTTCGGGCTGCGCGCCATGAGCCATTCGCGCGCCTTGTCCTGCGGCATCGGGAAGGCGATCGAATAGCCTTGCACCTGATCGCAGCCGATCGCCATCAGCGAGTCGAGTTCGGCCTCGGTCTCGGCGCCCTCGGCGACGATCGAGATGCCGAGCCCGCGGGCAAGCTCGGTGATGGCGCGCACGATCTTGGTGTTGTCGCCGTTCTCGTTGATGTTCTGGACGAAGCGGCGGTCGATCTTCAGCCGGTCGATCTCGTTCGGATTGACGTGGCTGAGCGAGGCATAGCCGGTGCCGAAATCGTCAAGTTCGAGGTGGACGCCGGCAGCGCGGATGTGCCTGAGCTTGGCGGCGATGCCGGTCTTCTCGTCGTCGAGGATGACGGATTCGACGATTTCCAGCGACAGCTTCTGCGGCGCAAGCCCGGCCCGCTCCAGCGTCCCGAACAGGAACTTGTCGAAGTCAGGCTCGCGCAGCTCGGTGCCCGAGACGTTGACCGCGATGCGCCCGAAATCGATGCCGGCGCGGTCCCATTCGGCGGCTTCGTTGATCGCCTTGGTGATGACGATGCGGCCGATGTCCGGCATGAAGCCGCATTTCTCCGCCACCGGGATGAACTCGCCGGGCGAGATCATGCCGCGCACGGCATGCTTCCAGCGCACCAGCGCTTCGATGCCGCTGATCTTGCCGCTGGTGAGCGAGACCTGCGGTTGGAAATAGACCTCGAAGGCCTTTTCCGCGATCGCGGCACGGATGTCCTGCTCGAGCTGCTTGCGGTAGTCGAGTTCGCGCCGAAGCTCCTCGGAGAAGAAGGAGAAGCTGCCGCCGCCCAACTTCTTGGCAGAATAGAGCGCGAGATCGGCATGGACGAGCAGGTCCTGCGCATTGTCGGCGTCTACAGGGTAGACGGCGATGCCGGCGCTGGCGCCGGGCAGGATCGTCGCGCCCTGGAAGGTGATCGGCTCGTTGATCTCGCCCAGGATGCGCTTGGCCAGCGCATGGATGTCCTCGGTGGAGCCGGCGCCGTTCAGGATCATCACGAATTCGTCGCCGCCGAGACGGGCGCAAAAATCCGACGCGCGGCAGGAATCGCGCATGCGCTGCGCCGTCACCACCAGCACATAGTCGCCGGCGGGGTGGCCGAGCGTGTCGTTGATCTGCTTGAAACGGTCGAGGTCGAACTGGATCACCGCCAGCCGTTCGCGGCGGCGATGCGCGCCCTTGATCAGCGTGTCGAAATGATCGGTGAGGAAGGTGCGGTTGTGCAGGCCGGTCAAGCCGTCATGCACCGCGATGAACGCCATCGAATTGCGGGCATCTACCAGCTCGTGTGTCTTGCGCAGGATCGCCTTCGACATCGGCCGGAAGATGAACAGCGCCACCAGCACGATGACGCCGATGGTGGCGAAGAACAGCGTGCGGTGCAGGTCGAGCATCTCGTCCGATCGCTCGTTGGCAAAGGCGCTGATGCGCTGGCCGAGCGCGGCATAGCCCGACAAAGTCGCATTGGCGACGGAAGCGTCGAGCCCGGCGCGCTCGCCGCCGCCCTTGTAGCCGTCGCTTTGCATGCCGAGCTGCGACTGGAAGGACGACACCAGCCTGCCGCCATTGGCGATCAGGCCGACCGAGAAATAGTCGAGATGGAACGGCTTGCTGAACAGCACATATTCGATCGATTTCGGATCGTTGCGGGCAGGCGACAGCGGATCGGCGCCGGTCTCCTTGAGCAGCCGGTCGTAATTGGTCTCGAACTCGCCCGTCGCCTGCTTGAGCGCGGTGACGAGCGCCGGCTGCTTGTCGCGCGTGGCAGCACCGGTGGCGCTGGCCAGGAAGACAATGCGCTGCGACAGTGCCTTCTGCATGGAAACGATATCGAGCAATGCATCATTGTGCTGTTGCTGCGCGATCAACTGCTGCAGAAGAATGAAGGAGGCCATCACCATGGCGGCAATGATCGTGAGCGCCAGCCAGTAGCCGGTCTTGATGAGCAGAATCAGCTTGCGCGAAACGCTCTGCACTGGCTGCTGCGACATAATTCGGTGACCCCTCCGGTCGACGCGTTCTTGCCCTGGATTTCGTGGCGGGAAGACCCTTGACCTGAAAGGGTTAACAGGTCGGCAAGCGGGCGCGGCGTTGATCCCGACAGCGTGACAAAGCTGACAAGATGGTTATCGCGTCCTTTCAAGCGTTGTCGGCATTTGAGCGCATCGTCCTCCGGCCGCCGTCGCAAAGCTTTCGCAAGGCCACCGAAGCGGTCGTTTTTGCAGTGGATTTTTCTTGTCCGCGGCGCGACAGTCCGCGTCAAACGAACAGGGCCTGACCATGAGCGCAGCGTTTCTCTCCCACCTCGACAACGAGCTTCAGGGCCTGAAATCGGCCGGCCTCTACAAGTCGGAGCGGGTCATTTCCTCGATGCAGTCGGCCGAGATCGAGGTGGCTGGCCAGAAGGTGCTGAATTTCTGCGCCAACAATTATCTCGGCCTCGCCGACAGCCCCGAACTGCGCGAGGCCGCAAAGCAGGCGCTCGACCGCTACGGCTACGGCATGGCCTCGGTGCGCTTCATCTGCGGCACTCAGGAGGAGCACAAGGCGCTGGAAGCCACAATCTCCTCTTTCCTCGGCATGGACGACACCATCCTGTACGGCTCCTGTTTCGACGCCAATGCCGGCCTGTTCGAGACGCTGCTCGGCGAGGAGGACGCCGTCATTTCGGATGCGCTGAACCACGCCTCGATCATCGACGGGGTCAGGCTCTCAAAGGCCAGGCGCTTCCGCTACGCCAACAACGATATGGCCGATCTCGAAGCGCGGTTGAGGGAAGCGAAGGACTGCCGCTTCCGGCTGATCGCCACCGACGGCGTGTTCTCGATGGACGGCATCATCGCCAACCTTGAAGGGGTGTGCGACCTCGCCGCGAAATACGATGCCATGGTCATGGTCGACGACAGCCACGCTGTCGGCTTCGTCGGCAAGAACGGCCGCGGCTCGACCGAACATTGCGGCGTCGAGGGCAGGGTGGACATCATCACTGGCACGCTCGGCAAGGCGCTGGGCGGCGCATCCGGTGGCTATACTTCGGGCAAGAAACAGGTGGTCGACTGGCTGCGCCAGCGCTCGCGGCCCTATCTCTTCTCCAACACGCTGATGCCAGCGATCGCCGGCGCCTCGCTGAAAGTGTTCGAGCTGATCCGCAATGGCGACGCGTTGCGCGAGCACTTATATGCCAATGCGCAACGTTTCCGGTCTCAAATGGGTAAGCTGGGGTTTACGCTTGCCGGCGCCGATCATCCGATCATCCCGGTGATGCTGGGCGATGCTGCGCTCGCGCAGGAGATGGCTGCGCAGATGCTGAAGCGCGGCATCTATGTCATCGGCTTTTCCTTCCCGGTGGTGCCGAAGGGCCAGGCGCGCATCCGCACGCAGATGTCGGCGGCCCATTCCGGCGCCGACATCGATCGCGCGGTGGAGGCGTTTGGCGAAGTCGGCAAGGAACTGGGTGTGATTTCCTGAACGGCCGACATCGAAAAGCCGCTCCCGATCAAGAGATTCGAGGAACAAAAGAATGTCCAACATGATGAAGGCGCTGGTGAAGGCCAAGGCCGAGCCGGGCATCTGGATGGAAGAGGTGCCGGTGCCGGAGATCGGCCCCAACGACGTGCTGATCAAGGTCAAGAAGACCGCGATCTGCGGCACCGACGTCCACATCTACAACTGGGACCAGTGGGCGCAGAAGACGGTGCCGGTGCCGATGGTGACCGGTCACGAATTCGTCGGCACCGTCGCCGATTTCGGTGCGGCGGTCACCGAATACAAGATCGGCCAGCGCGTCTCGGGCGAGGGCCATATCGTCTGCGGCCATTGCCGCAACTGCCGGGCGGGCAGGGGGCACCTCTGCCGCAACACGCTCGGCGTCGGCGTCAATCGCCCCGGCGCCTTTGGCGAGTACATGGTGATCCCGCAGCACAATGTGGTGCCGATCCCCGACGACGTGCCGGACGAGATCGCCGCCATCTTCGATCCACTGGGCAATGCGGTCCACACGGCATTGTCCTTCGACCTGGTCGGCGAGGACGTGCTGGTCACCGGCGCCGGGCCGATCGGCATCATGGGCGCCTTGGTCGCGCAATGCGTCGGCGCGCGCAAAGTCGTCATCACCGACATCAACCCGGTGCGGCTGGATCTGGCGCGCAAGCTCGGCGTCCAGCATGTCGTCGACGCCTCGAAGGAGAAGCTGCGCGACGTCATGCCGAAGCTGGGCATGACCGAAGGCTTCGATGTCGGCCTCGAAATGTCGGGTGCGGCGCCCGCGTTCCGCGACATGATCGACACCATGAACAATGGCGGCAAGATCGCCATCCTCGGCATCGCCCCCACCGGCTTCGAGATCGACTGGAACAAGGTCATCTTCAAGATGCTGCATCTCAAGGGCATCTACGGCCGCGAGATGTTCGAGACCTGGTACAAGATGATCGCCCTGGTGCAGGGGCCATTGGATGTCTCGGGGCTGATCACGCATCGCATTGGGATCGACGATTTCCAGGTTGGGTTCGATGCGATGCGGAGTGGGAGTTCGGGCAAGGTGGTGATGGATTGGTAGGAGGCCCTCCGGGAGGACGCCTCCCGTCCATACATGACGAAGGGTAGGAGGCGTCCTTTTGCTACAATCCGTAAAGAGCTGTCTCCAGCGCCGCCACGCCCCTTGCAATCGCCGTCCGCTCCTCCTCACTCAGCCTCGCCAACAACTCTCCCTCAAACGCTTTCGCCAGCGGCACCATCTCGCGATAGGCGGCAAGTCCGGCCTTGGTCAGCGTCAGGTGCTCGATGCGACGGTCATTCTCGTCCGGCGAGCGCGTTAGCCAGCGCCGCCGCTCGAGTTCTGCGACGGCGCGCGAAACCTTGGTCTTGTGCATCGCCGACTGCTCGCCAAGCTCTGTCGCCGTCATCGTGCCGCGCTGGCCGAGGCCAGAAAGCGTGCGCCATTCCGGTCGGGTCAGGCCGTGGCGGTCCCTGTAGATGGCGGAGAACTCGCGGCTGACAGCGTCGGCCAGCCGATAGAGCCGGTAGGGCAGGAAGCTTTCGAGCTCGAGGATTTCCGGTTCCATCAGGTCCACCATCGGAGCAGCGTTCGCCGTTGATAGTTACATTTTCGATGGTTACAAATGAAACCAGTTTGGTCAACATTGCCGGCAAGCCACGCTTCATGAGGCCTGGAAGCCGAGATCAGGGAGGATCGGATGGCCTTTTCCTACATGCCGGGCTTCGGCAACGACTTCGAGACCGAGACGCTGCCCGGTTCGCTGCCGCAGGGGCGCAACTCGCCGCAGCGGCCGGCTTATGGCCTCTATGCCGAGCAACTGTCAGGCTCGCCCTTCACCGCGCCGCGCGGCACCAACGAGCGCTCCTGGCTCTACCGCATCCGGCCGAGCGTGAAACACACCGGCCGCTTCAAGGGCGCGAGCTATCCCTTGTGGAAGACCGGGCCCAACATCGGCGATCATGAGCTTGCGCTCGGCCAGTATCGCTGGAATCCCACCCCGATGCCCGGCGAGCCGACCGACTTCATTTCCGGCATGCGCACCATGACCACGGCCGGCGATGCGATCGGCCAGTCCGGCATGGCCGCGCATGTCTATGTCGCCAACCGCTCGATGGTAGACGACCATTTCTTCAATGCCGACGCCGAGATGCTAATCGTGCCGCAGGTCGGCGCGCTGCGCTTCGTCACCGAGATGGGCGTCATCGAGCTTCGGCCCGGCGAGATTGCCGTGCTGCCGCGCGGCCTCGTCTTCAAGGTCGAGCTCGCCGACAAGGAGGCCCGCGGCTATGTCTGCGAGAACTATGGCGCCAAGTTCACCATGCCCGATCGCGGCCCGATCGGCGCCAACTGCCTGGCCAATCCGCGCGACTTCAAGACGCCCTGCGCCTGGTTCGAGGAGAAGGAGACGCCGTGCCGGCTGATCGTCAAATGGTGCGGCACCTTCCACGTCACCGAACTCGGCCATTCGCCGCTCGACGTGGTCGCGTGGCATGGCAACTACGCGCCCTACAAATATGATCTGGCGACGTTTTCGCCGGTCGGCGCCATCCTGTTCGATCACCCCGATCCGTCCATCTTCACCGTGCTGACGGCGCCGAGCGGCGAGGAGGGCACGGCCAATGTCGACTTTGTCATCTTCCCGCCACGCTGGCTGGTGGCGGAAAACACGTTTCGGCCGCCGTGGTACCATCGCAACATCATGAGCGAGTTCATGGGCCTGATCCACGGCCAGTACGACGCCAAGGAGGAAGGTTTTATTCCTGGCGGCATCAGCCTGCACAATCAGATGCTGGCACACGGCCCGGATGCGTCCGGCTTCGAGAAGGCGACGCGTGCGGAGCTCAAGCCGGTCAAGCTCGACAACACCATGGCCTTCATGTTCGAGACGCGCTTTCCGCAGATGCTGACGCGCTACGCCGCCGAGCTCGACACCTTGCAGGAGAACTACATCGACTGCTGGGCCGACCTGAAGAAGCGTTTTAACGGCACGCCTGAAGGCGACTGGTCCTGACCGCCGGCATCAGTGTCAGGAAAACTTGAACGGGCGGCTTGACGATCGTCCGTAACGGCCTTGTTGTGGAGCCACGCGGTGAGAGGGCCGCATCGGGAGAGGAGACCGCATGAAGCTTGCCACTTTGAAGAACGGAACGCGCGACGGGAAGCTGGTCGTGGTCTCGCGCGATCTGACGCGGTTCACCGACGCTTCCTTCCTGGTGCCGACGCTGCAAGCCGCGCTCGACGACTGGCGCCGCATTGCGCCGCATCTGGCGGCGATGGCGGAATCGCTCGAGACCAACGCGGTGCCTTCGGCGCGCTTTCACGAGCATGACGCGCATTCGCCGCTGCCGCGCGCCTATCAATGGGCCGACGGCTCAGCTTATGTGAACCATGTCGAGCTGGTGCGGAAGGCGCGCGGCGTCGAGATGCCGGCAAGCTTCTGGACCGATCCGCTGATCTACCAGGGCGGCTCGGATTTCTTCATTCCGCCGCGCGACCCGATCCGCATGGCGGACGAGGCTTTCGGCATCGACATGGAGGCCGAAGTCGCCGTCATCGTCGACGATGTGCCGATGGGCGCCGGGCTGAACGAGGCGAGGGACGCGATCCGGCTGGTGATGCTGGTCAACGACGTGACGCTGCGCGCCATCACCGGACCGGAACTGGCCAAAGGCTTCGGCTTCTTCCAGTCGAAACCGTCATCGGCTTTCTCGCCGGTCGCGGTCACGCCGGACGAGTTGGGCGATGCCTGGGATGGCGGCAAGGTCAACCTGCCACTGCTCGCCGATCTCAACGGCAAGCCGTTCGGCCGCGCCAATGCCGGCATCGACATGACCTTCGACTTCCCGGCGCTGATCGTGCATGCCGCAAAGACCCGGCCGCTCGCCGCGGGCACCATCATCGGCTCGGGCACCGTCTCCAACAAGCTCGGCGGCGGCCCGGGCAAGCCGGTTTCGGCCGGCGGCGCCGGCTATTCCTGCATCGCCGAATTGCGCATGATCGAGACCATCGAGACAGGCGAGCCGAAGACGCCGTTCCTGCATTTCGGCGACACGGTGCGCATCGAGATGAAGGACAAGGCCGGACATTCGATCTTCGGCGCCATCGAGCAGAAGGTCGAGAAATACGTCAGATAAGCACGGGCCGGGGAGGAGGCGAAGCGGTGACGTTGCTCGAGCATCTGCGGCGCATGGCGCGCAACAATCTGTGGTCGAACGACCGCCTCTATCGCGCTGTGCTGGCGCTCCAGCCCGGCGAGTTCGAGGCCGAGCGCAACAGCTTCTTCCCATCGATCAAAGAGACGCTCAACCACATCCTTGCGGTGGACGATCTCTATTTCGATTTCCTGACGGACGGCGGTCGGGGCGCCGCGGCCTACGACGACTTCGTGCCCTTCGACAATGGGGCCGACCTGGCGGCGGCCCAAGCCGATTTCGACCACAAGCTCATCGCTTTCTGCGATGGCTTGATGGATGCCGATCTCGACCGCCGCGTCATCACTGATAGGCGCGAGGACGGCATGATCCCCGAACGGATCGGCGACATTCTCGGCCACGTCTTCCTGCATGACATCCACCATCGCGGCCAGGTGCACGCCATGCTTTCCGGCACCTCGGTGGCGCCGCCGCAACTGGATGAATTTTTGCTCGACTATGACGTCAAGCTGAGAAAGGACGAGGTCGAACGGCTCGGGCTGGAAACTTAAGCAAGCGCAACGTTGTAGCGAGCGAAATGCGAGTCAGATGTCAAGATCGTCAGGTTCTCTATCTGCGCCTGCGCGATCAGCAGCCTGTCGAACGGATCGCCATGGTGAGAAGGTAGATCGCCGACTGCGTGCGCGTGCTGCAAGGTAACGGCGAGGGGCTGAAACCGCATCCTCGGAAGCAATGTTGGCAGGTCATCTGGCGCCTGGAGCTTTCCAATTGATCGTTTGATGGCGATCTCCCAAACGCTCGCCGCGCTGGCGAACACCACTGCATCCGATGCGAGGATAGCGCGGTGGTGCTCGCCGAGACGTCGATCGTCCGCAATGGACCAGAGGATAATATGTGTGTCGGCGAGAAACGGGCCGACCGTCATTTGACGTACTCGTCCCATTCGGGACCGAGTTCGTCAAAATCCTCCGCAATCCAGATCTTGCCCTTCAAGGCGCCGATACGCGGCAGCGGCTCTGCTACTGCTGGAGGTACGATACGCGCGGCAACCTTGCCATGGCGCGTGAGCACGATCTCTTCACCAGCTTCCGCTCGGCTGACGAGTTCCGACAATTTGGCCTTGGCTTCGGCGATGGAGACATTCATGGGCGCGTTCCTTTATGACCATAATTTAGGTCATAATTGACCGCACCGCAAGATATCCGCGCGTCGCTTACGCCGCCTTGCCGTCCAGCTTGATCACGCCGCGCTTGATCTGGTCCTGCTCGATCGACTCGAACAGGGCGCGGAAATTGCCCTCGCCGAAGCCCTCGTCGCCCTTCCTCTGGATGAACTCGAAGAAGATCGGGCCGATCACGGTCTTGGAGAATATCTGCAGCAGGATCTTGGTCATGCCGCCGTCGACGACGCCTTCGCCGTCGATCAGGATGCCGTGCTTCTTCATGCGCTCGATCGGCTCGTCATGGCCGTGCACGCGCTCATGCGACATCTCGTAATAGGTGTCGGGCGGGCCGGGCATGAATTTCAGCCCATTGGCTGCAAGCTTGTCGGTGGCCTCGTAGATCGCGTCGGTGCCGACGGCGATGTGCTGGATGCCCTCGCCATTGTACTTCTTCAGGTACTCGGCGATCTGGCTGGTCTCGTCCTTGGACTCGTTCAGGGGAATGCGGATCTTGCCGCAAGGCGAAGTGATGGCGCGGCTGACCAGGCCGGTGATCCTGCCGTCGATGTCGAAGAAATGGATCTGCTTGAAGCCGAACAGGTCGCGATAGAAATCCCACCACTTGTCCATGTTGCCGCGATAGACGTTATGCGTGAGGTGGTCGAGATAGAAGAAGCCGACGCCTTGCGGCTTCGGGTCGCGCTCGCCCAGCCATTCGAACTCGGCATCATAGGCCGAGCCCTTCTCGCCATAGGCTTCGATGAAATAAAGCAGCGAGCCGCCGATGCCGACGATGGCCGGCACATCGAGAGCCTTGTCGGCGTCTTCATAGGGCACAGCACCCTTCGACACGGCATGGTCGAATGCGTGCTTGGCATTGACCACGCGCCAGGCCATCGATGCGGCGCAGGGGCCGTGCTTGTCAACGAACCTCATCGCATGCGAGCCGGGCTCGGCATTGACGACATAGTTGATGTCGCCTTGCCGCCAGACGGTGATGTTCTTCGCGCGGTGCTTTGCCACCGCGACGTAACCCATGCGGGTGAAGAGTTCGGCGAGCTTGGCGGGCTCCGGATGCGCGAACTCGACGAACTCAAAACCGTCGGTGCCGGCCGGGTTTTGCTTGCTGATCTTGGCGGGCGGGGCGTCGTGCGGGAAGGGGCCCATGGCGGTTCTCCGAAAACTGTTGCGGCCGATCTTGGCCATCTTCGCGAAATGATAGCGCCAGATGGTCGCACGGTGCTTGCATTCAACCGCTTGAAATGCTCTTGATGTGCGCAGATCGTGCATGGTTGGAGGAAAATCCATGGATGATGCGCGTGTTGATCAATTTGACCGCAAGATACTGGCGCTGCTGCAGGCCGACGCGCGGCTCACAAACAATGACCTTTCGGAGCGGGTGAATCTCTCGGCCTCGCAATGCTCGCGCCGCCGCCAGCGGCTGGAGGAGGACGGCTTCATCAGAGGCTACCGCGCCGTGCTCGACCGCGACCGTCTGGGCTTTTCGCTGGTCAATGTGATCTCGGTGACCTTGGCCACCCACAATCGCGACAATGCGCGGCGCTTCGGCGAGTTGGTGGCGCGCCTGCCCGAAGTTCAGGAGGCGCATGCGCTGACCGGTGAGATGGACTACATCTTGAAGGTCGTGACGCCCGACCTCAAATCGCTGTCGGAGTTCGTCAACGGCGTGCTGCTGCCGCACGAATCCGTGCAGCACGTGAAGACGGCGATCGTGCTGGAAACATTGAAGGAGACGGGTGCGCTGCCGATTTAGGGCCGACAGATTTTATTGGCTACGTCGGCGGGACAGCGCCCCCCTCTGTCCTGCCGGACATCTCCCCCACAAGGGGGGAGATCGGCCATCACACCGGCTTTCACCAATCTCCTACGTTGCAGAACGAGCGGGGCGCTCAAGCTACCGATCTCCTCCCTAGTGGGGGAGATGGCCGGCAGGCCAGAGGGGGCGCGAAGGATCGCCAACCTGATTGGGAACGCCCGTCACGCCTTCTGCTGCTGGATCAGCCCGTAGAGGTTGGTGCAGCGCGCGCCGGAGCGGCAATAGGCGAAGACCGGGCCTTCGAGCTCATCGAGCGCCGCGGCCTGGTCCTCGACATTGTCCATGGTGATCTGGCCGCTGATGACCGGGATGTAGCGGAAGGCGAGCCCGGCGGCTTCGGCCGCCGCCTGAACGCTCTCGGCCGAGGGTTGGCCCGGCTGCTCATCGTTCGGCCTGTTGCAGATCACGCTTCTGAAGCCGGCATCCTTGATGGCGGCGATGTCCTCGGGCCGGATCTGGCCGGAGACCGAATAATCGTCGCTGACCTGGCGGTATTCCATCGTCTTATCCTCGCAATCTTCCTTGGCTGCAGTCATGCCACTCCAGGGCATGAGCGGCAATCCGTGACGGCGGATTTCTCTGCCAAATAGAGAGTGCGAGCAGGAAAATCCAACCAGGCCGCTTCCCGGCCCGGTTGGATCCTTGGCAGCTCAGCTGCCGAGGATGGCGCCTTTGATCTGGGTGAGGTTGTTGTGCATCATGTCGATATAGGTCGAGGCCGGACCGTCCGAGCCCGACAGCGCATCCGAATAGAGCGTGCCGCCGACCTTGATGCCGGTCTCGCCGGCGATCTGCTCGATCAGCCGCGGATTGGTGATGTTCTCGATGAAGATCGCCGCCGCCTTGTCCTGCTTCACCTGTTCGACCAGCCTGGCGACGTCGGCGGCCGAAGGCTCGGAATCGGTCGAGATGCCTTGCGGCGCCAGGAACGTCAGCCCGTATTCATGCTCGAAATAGCCGAAGGCGTCATGCGAGGTGATCACCACGCGCTTCGCTTCGGGGATCGACTGGATGGCGGCTTTCACTTCGCCTTCCATGGCATCCAGCTTGGTAGTATAGGCGGCGGCGTTGGCCTTGTAGCTGTCGCAGCCCTCGCTGTCGGCCGCGCAGAAGGCATCGGCAATGTTCTTCACATAGATCCTGGCGTTGGCGATCGACTGGAAGGCGTGCGGGTCGGTGACCGTCTTGCCGCCGCCGGTGCCGGCGCCTTCGGCGGCGTCCGCATCGGCGAATTCCGGCTTGAAGTCGATCGGCGTGACGCCCTTGGTGAGCGTCACGATCGCGGCCTTGGTGGCGCTGGCGTCGACCAGGCGCTGCAGGAAGCCTTCGAAATGCAGGCCGTTGACCAGCACCACATCGGCCTTCGCCATCGCCACGGCGTCGGCCGGGCTCGGCTCATAGACATGCGCGTCGCCGTCCGGGCCGACGATAGTGGTGATGTTGACGCGATCCCCGCCGACGTTCTTGGCGAAGTCGGCAATCACCGTGAAGCTCGCCACCACCTTGAGCGGTGCCGCGAAGGCCGACGATGTCGCGACTGCGCCTAATGTTATAACGCTCATCGCTACGGCGGCGCGGAAGGATTTCAGCATCGGGGAGGTCTCCTTAGAGGGCGATTGAGGTCAGGCAGTCCGGTGACGGTGATGAACGATGCGGGCGCGCAGCGCGCCGCGCGAGCCGAACACGATCGAGAAGAAGTAGACGACCCCAGCCGAAAGGATGATCGCCGGGCCGGACGGCAGCGAGGCGTGGTAGGACAGAAGCAGCCCTGCGATACAGGAGGCGAAGCCGATCAGCACCGCCAGCACGCACATCGGCTCGACGCGCACCGTCCAGAAGCGGGCGGCTGCCGCCGGCAACATCATCAGACCGACCGACAGCAGTGTGCCGAGCGCCTGGAAGCCGCCAACGAGATTGAGCACGACTAGGCCGAGGAAGATGAAATGCACCGGGCTACCCATGCGGCTCACCGAGCGCAGGAACAGCGGATCGAGGCATTCGGCGACCAGCGCGCGCCAGAAGACGGCAAGGCTGGCAAGCGTCACCACCACGATGCCGCCGATCAGCGTCAGCGCCTCGTTGTTGAGCGCCAGCACCGTGCCGAACAGCACATGCATCAGGTCGACGCTCGAGCCGCGGATCGACACCATCAGCACGCCGACAGCAAGCGAGATCAGATAGAAGGCCGCCATCGAGGCGTCCTCGCGCTGGATAGTGAAGCGCGATACGGCGCCGGCGCCGAGCGCCACGATGATGCCGGCGATCAGCCCGCCGACCGTCATCGGCAGGATTTCGAGGCCATAGAGCAGGAAGCCGGCGGCCGCACCCGGCAGGATCGCGTGCGCCATCGCGTCGCCCGAAAGGCTCATGCGCCGCAGCATCAGGAAGACGCCGACCGGGCAGGCGCCGAGCGACAGCATCAGCGAGCCGAACAGCGCCCGCTGCATGAAGGCAAAATCGGCGAAGGGTGCGATGAACAGGCCGTAGAGGAAATCCATCATGCCGCCCTCGGTCCGGAGCCGTGGTGGTGATCATGCGTGTGGGCATGATCATGGTGATCGTGCTCATCGTCATGATCGTGCCCGGGATGGTCATGGTCGGGCTCGCACCACGGCGCATTCTCTTCCCAGGCCTCATGGAAGCGCCGCGCCTTGAGCAGGTTTTCAGGCCGCAGCGTCTCGCGCGTCTCGCCCCACGCAACGGGCTGGCGGGCAAGCAGCAGCGTCTCGGGAAAATTCTGCCGCACGAGGTCCAGATCGTGCACGACGACCATGATCGTGCGCTCCTCGCCATGCCAGCGTTTGATGAGCTCGATGAGGTCCCCGACCGTCTTGGCATCGACGGCATTGAACGGCTCGTCGAGCAGGATGAGGTCGGCGTCCTGCAGCAGCACGCGGGCAAACAGCGTGCGCTGCAGCTGGCCGCCGGAGAGCGTGTCGATCGGCCGCTTCTCGAAACCGCCGAGGCCGACGGCCATCAGCGCCTTGCTCACCGACTCGCGATCCTCCCTGGTGTAGCGGCCAAGCATGCCGCGCTTCGGCCAGAGACCCAGCGAGACCAGGTCGACCACGCGCGCCGGAAAACTGCGGTCGAGCTCCGACTGCTGCGGCAGATAGGCGGTGCGCACGCCGGGCGCACGGACGACCGTGCCCTCCATCGGCTTCAGCACGCCGACAATGCCCTTCATCAGCGTCGACTTGCCCGAGCCGTTGGCGCCGACAACCGCGGTCAGCGAACCTTTGCGGACGATGCCGTTGAGGTGATGGATGGCGGGATGGCTGTTGTAGCCGAGCGTCAGGTCGCGGAAGGTCAGGCAGGCATTGGTCATCAGACGTTCCGGGCGGTCCGCTAGAGCGAGTGCATCGTCGATATGTGATGTTATTACATTAGTCAACACGGCAGATCGGCGGAATTGTGTCCCGGCCGGTCAACTCGGCGTGTGCGCAACGGGCGAGGCCAAGCTATTGGCTCAATTGGTTTCGCCTCCGGCGGCCTTGCCCGGAACCGGCCCGGACTCTAAAGAGCAGCGACACCAAAAACGAAGGAACCTTGCAATGAGCATTCGTCGCATCGATGTCGGTCCACGCATGAGCCAAATCGTCATCCATGGCAATACCGTCTATCTGGCCGGCCAGGTTGGCGAGCCCGGCGGCAATGTCGCCTCGCAGACCCGCGACATCCTGAAGACCATCGACGAATTGCTGGCCAAGGCCGGTACCGACAAGACCAAGATCGTGCAGGCGATCATCTGGCTGGCCGACATGGGCACCTTCGCCGAGATGAATTCGGAGTGGGACAAGTGGGTGCCGCAAGGCCACACGCCGGCTCGCGCCACCGGCGAAGCCAAGCTCGCCGGCCCGGAATATCTGGTCGAGATTATTGTTACGGCGGCGATCTGAGGCCTTCTACCTCCCCCTCGTGGGGAGGTCGGGCCGAAGGCCCGGGTGGGGGTCGGCGCAGCCCCGGCCCCGCCGCTTTGCGGCGACACTCCCCACAAGGGGGAGGGTGAAGGGGCGCTACCCCTGCGACGGAGTAAACCTCGCCACCAGCGTGTGGCTTTCCGCCGGATAGATAAAGCGCACGTGAGTGACCGGGTGCTCGGCGCTCCAGGTGCGGCGCTCGACCACCAGGCAAGGGGCGCCGGGGTCGATGTCGAGCGCGTCGGCGATAGCCTCGTAGGCCGCCATGGCGCGGATGCGGTGCTCGGCCTCGCTCCACGGCACGCGGCCGATCAGCCAGGGGCCGGGGGCGATGTCGAGAAATTCTTCCTCGGCCGCCCCGGCCACAGCTGAAAGATTGATCAGGCGCTGCTCGAGCGCGAACGGCCGTTCGCCGGCAAAATGCAGGCTCTCCAGCCAAAGCACCGGACCGGCGGCGGCAAGCCCGAGCAGCGACCGGTCCTCGGCGCTGCTGCGCCGTTTCAGGCGTTCCAGCCGCTCGTAGCAATAGGGCAGGCCAAGCGCCTCGACCTCGATCCTGATGTCGTGCAGCTCCAGCACCGCCGCCTGCGATTGCGGCTGGCGCACGAAACTGCCCGAGCGGCGGCGGCGCTCGATCAGCCCGGCCTTGGCGAGCTGCGACAGCGCCTTGTTCACGGTCATGCGCGAGCATCTGTATTCGGCCGTCAGCTCATGCTCGAAGGGGATGCGATGGCCGGGCGCCCAGGCGCCGGACAGGATTTTCTCGCGGATATCCGACAGGATGCGCTGGTGCAACGAGATGCTTTCGCCGCTTTCCCCGTCATCTGTTTCAACCAGGCTCATTGCGCTTTTCCCTGCTCAGCCTTGCGAAAGCGCGGTCATCACTGTGCGGAACCGCTTGGCAATGGTCTCGCGCTTCGCATGCCTGCCGCCGCTGACCTGCTTTTTGCCATGCACCCAGACGCAATCGATCGTGCTGGCACTAGCGAAGATCCAGGCGTCGAGGACCGCATCGCCCGCCTTGCCGGCAAGCGAGGGATGGCTGGCGTCGAGCGAGACGAAATCGGCAGGACCGCCGGCCGCAATCCGCGACGGACCGGCGCCGAGCGCCTGGCTGCCGCCGTCGAGCGCGGCGTCGAACAGCGCGCGCCCGGCGGAGCCGCCGGCGCGCGCCAAAACGTTGCGGGCTCGGTGGGCGAGGCGCTGCGAATATTCGAGCTGCCTGAGTTCGTCCGGCAGGCCGATCAGCACGTTGGAATCGGAACCGACGCCGAAGCGGCCGCCATGCTCGATGAACAGCGGCGCGGCAAAAGTGCCGTCGCCGAGATTGGCCTCGGTGATCGGACAAAGCCCGGCGATCGCGCCGCTCTTTGCCATGGCGACCGTCTCGGCCTCGGTCATATGCGTGGCGTGGATCAGACACCAGCGCTTGTCCACTGATGCCCGGTCGAGCAGGAACTCGACGGGACGAGCACTGGACCAGGCAACGCAATCTTCCACTTCCTTCACCTGCTCGGCGACATGGATGTGGATTGGACCGTCCGGCGCCATCGCCGCGACCGCGTTGACGTCGTCCGGCGTCGCCGCGCGCAGGCTGTGCGGCGCGACGCCGACGACCGCTTGATTCAAACGGCTAACGCTCTCGCGACTTTTCTCAAGCAACTGTCCGAACCGCTCGACATCGTTGATGAATCGCCGCTGGCCTTCGTTCGGCGCCGCGCCGCCGAAGGCGGAATGGGCGTAAAAGACCGGCAGAAGCGTCAACCCGATACCTGTCTCTGAGGCGGCCGCCCCGATGCGCTCCGCCATCTCGGCGATGTTGGCGTAAGGCCTGCCGTCGCGGTCGTGATGGAGATAGTGGAATTCGCCGACGCGCGAGAAGCCGGCCTCCAGCATCTCGATATAAAGCTGCGCCGCCACCGCCTCGACCTGGTCCGGCGTCATCGACAGCGCGAAGCGGTACATCACCTCGCGCCAGCTCCAGAAACTGTCGGCCGAAGGGCCTCGCAATTCGGCCAGCCCCGCCATGCCGCGCTGGAAGGCGTGGCTGTGCAGATTGGGCATGCCGGAGAGCAGAATGGCATGGCGCTCATCACCCGCCTGCGGCAAGGCGCCCGCTTCGACTGTTGCGATGCGGCCGCCATCAAAAGCAACCCTCACATTGCCTTGCCAGCCATCCGGCAGCAGCGCCTGTTCCGCAAAGATCGCCGTCACGTCCAAACTCCCAAATATGAATGCCCGAGCGACATTATCACTTGCGTCGCGCCCCAATATGTATATACATAATCGTCATCCTTTCAAATGGAAAAGATGATGGGTGGAGAGAACGGAAAGAGCGGACTTCGTCTCTGGCGCAATGCGCGGCTGGCGACCATGGCCGATGGCGCGGCCGGGTTGGGTATCGTCGAAAAGGGCGCGGTTGCCGCGCGCGACGGGCGTATCGTCTTTGCGGGCGTAGAAGCCGAAATGCCGGCGGCGCTAGGGCAAGGCGCCGAGACCGTCGATTGCGAAGGCCGCTGGATCACGCCGGGTTTGATCGACTGCCATACGCATCTGGTCTATGCCGGCAACCGCGCCAACGAATTCGAGATGCGGCTGGCCGGCGCCACCTACGAAGAAGTAGCGCGAGCAGGGGGCGGCATCGTCTCTTCGGTCAAATCGCTGCGTGCCGCCAGCGAGGACGAGCTCGTCGCCCAGACGCTGCCGCGCCTCGATGCGCTGATGGCCGAGGGCGTCACCACCGTCGAGGTGAAGTCCGGCTACGGCCTCGATCTCGACAACGAGAAGAAGTCGCTGCGCGCCGCCCGTCGGCTTGACGGCGAACGGCAAGTGACGATCCGCACGACCTGTCTTGCCGCGCATGCGCTGCCGCCCGAAGCCAAGGGCGACAAGGATGCTTTCATCGATCTCGTCGCCGGCACGATCCTGCCGGCGGTCGCCGCTGAAAAGCTCGCCGACGCCGTCGACGGTTTTTGCGAGGGCATCGCCTTCTCGCCGGAGCAGATTTCCCGCGTTTTCGACAAGGCAAGGGTGCTGGGCCTGCCCGTAAAACTCCACGCCGACCAACTGTCCAATTTGCATGGCGCCGAGCTTGCCGCGCGCTACCGCGCACTGTCCGCCGACCATCTCGAATACACGGATGAGGAGGGCGCCACGGCGATGGCCAGGGCCGGCACGGTCGCGACGATCCTGCCGGGCGCCTATTACTTCATCCGCGAGACCAAGAAGCCGCCGGTCGACCTGTTCCGCCGCCACGGCGTGAAGATGGCGGTCGCCACCGACAGCAACCCCGGCACCTCGCCGCTGACCTCGCTGCTGCTCACCATGAACATGGCCGCGACGCTCTTCGGTCTCACCGTCGACGAATGCCTCGCCGGCGTCACCCGCGAGGCTGCGCGGGCGCTGGGCCTGCTCGACAAGACCGGCACGCTTGAAGCCGGCAAATCGGCCGACCTTGCCATCTGGGACATCGAGCGGCTGGCCGAACTCGTCTACCGCATGGGCTTCAACCCGCTCCATGCCCGCATCTGGAGAGGACAATGACCGAACTGATCCTGAAGCCCGGCAGCGCGACGCTTGCCGACTGGCGTGCCATCTACCGCGGCGCCGTGCCGAAGCTCGACGACGCCTGCCGGCCGAAGATCAAGGCCAGCGCCGAGGCCGTCGCGCGCATCGTCGCCAAGGGCGAGCCGGTCTATGGCATCAACACCGGCTTCGGTAAGCTCGCCAGCGTCCGTATCCCGGCGAACGATCTCGAAACGCTCCAGCGCAACATCGTGCTCTCGCATGCCGCCGGCGTCGGCGAGCCGATGCCGGTCGCGGTGGTGCGGCTGATGATGGCGCTTAAGCTTGCCAGCCTCGCCCAGGGCGCTTCCGGCGTGCGCGCCGAGACCGTCGATCTGCTCCAGGGGATGCTCGCCAACGACGTCATTCCGGTGGTGCCGGCGCAAGGCTCGGTCGGCGCCTCGGGCGATCTGGCGCCGCTCTCGCATATGACCGCGGTCATGATCGGCGTCGGCGAATGCTTCACCCCGCATGGCCGCTTCCCGGCCAAGGTAGCCTTCGTCTCGCATGGGCTGGAGCCGGTCACGCTCGGCGCCAAGGAGGGCCTGGCGCTGCTCAACGGCACGCAGTTCTCGACCGCTTTCGCGCTGGCCGGCCTGTTCGAGGCCGAGACGCTCTACCAGTCGGCGCTGGTCGCCGGTGCTCTGTCGACCGATGCCGCCCGCGGGTCAGACGCGCCCTTCGATCCGCGCATCCACCTCTTGCGGAAACATCGCGGCCAGATCGAGACGGCGGATGCGCTGCGCAATCTGATGGCCGGCAGCGCCATTCGCGAGTCACACCGCGTCGGCGACGAGCGCGTGCAGGACCCGTATTGCCTGCGCTGCCAGCCGCAGGTGATGGGTGCGGCGCTCGACGTGCTGCGCAAGGCCGCCGACACGCTCGAGACCGAGGCCAACGGCGTGACCGACAATCCGCTGATCTTCGCCGAGGACGACACCGCGCTCTCGGGCGGCAATTTCCATGCCGAGCCGGTGGCCTTCGCCGCCGACATGATCGCGCTCGCCGTCTGCGAGATCGGTTCGCTGTCGGAGCGGCGCATCGCCATGCTGGTCGATCCGGCGCTTTCCGGCATGCCGGCATTCCTGACGCCGAAGCCTGGCCTGAATTCCGGCTTCATGATCCCGCAGGTGACGGCCGCGGCGCTTGTCTCCGAAAACAAGCAGAAGGCCTATCCGGCAAGCGTCGATTCGATCCCGACCTCGGCCAACCAGGAAGACCATGTCTCGATGGCCGCCCACGGCTCGCGCCGGCTGCTCGGCATGATCGAGAACGCGACCGCCGTCATCGGCATCGAATTGCTGGCTGCGGCGCAAGGTTGCGATTTCCACGCGCCGCTCGCTTCGAGCGAAGCGTTGGAAGCGGTGCGCAAGCTGGTCCGTTCGGAGGTACCGCATCTCGATAACGACCGGCATTTCCATCCCGACATGGAAAAGGCGATCGCAATGGTGCGCAGCGGAGCCGCGGTGGCTGCCGCCAATGCGATCGTGCTGCCGGGGATTACGTCGTGAGGCGGTATTTATTGATAGGCCGCCGTGGAACTCCAGCGCTGGGAGATCTTTCATGACGTCTTCTTGGCTCACCGTCACCCGCGACACCGCACCCCTGCTGGTCTCCATCCCGCACACGGGAATCGATCTTGCCGGGCTCGACGGCCGGCTGGTCTCGACCTGGCTTGGTCGCCGCGACTGCGACTGGTGGATCGACAAGCTCTACGACTTCTCCGCCGACCTTGGCGCGACGGTCGTCCATACCGCCATCTCGCGCACCGTCATCGACGTCAACCGCGACCCTTCCGGCGTCTCGCTCTATCCTGGACAGGCGACGACCAGCCTGTGCCCCACGGACACCTTCGACGGCGATCCACTTTACCGCATGGGCGAGGAGCCGACGCCGGCCGAGATCGATCAGCGCCGCGAGAAATACTTCGCGCCCTACCATGCCGCCTTGCAGGCCGAGATCGAGCGGCTGCGCGGCATGCACGAGAACATAGTGCTCTATGATTGCCACTCGATCCGCTCGGTGCTGCCGCGTCTCTTCGAAGGTACGTTGCCGGTGTTCAATCTTGGCACCAATGACGGCAAGAGCACCGACCCGTCGCTGCAGGAAAAGGTGGCCGCGATCCTCGCCGCGACCGGCGAGAGCTGGGTGGTCAACGGCCGCTTCAAGGGCGGCTGGATCACCCGCAGCTTCGGCCGGCCGCAAAATGGCGTGCATGCGCTGCAGATGGAACTCTCCAACCGCGGCTACATGCGCGAGCCGCCGGAGAAGGGTTCGCCGGAAAACTGGCCGGTGCCTTACGACGCGACCTACGCCGCGCCGATCCGCGCCACGCTCAAAACCATCCTCGAAACCGCCATTGAATGGGCCGGGCGCTGACGCGCCGACTTGCTAGAAAGGGACAATGATGAACGATCCCCGCCACAACATCCGCGAAGTGCGTGCACCGCGCGGCGACAAGCTCAACGCCCGCTATTGGACGACCGAAGCGCCGCTGCGCATGCTGATGAACAACCTCGATGCCGAGGTTGCAGAGAACCCGAACGAGCTCGTCGTCTATGGCGGCATCGGCCGTGCAGCGCGCACCTGGAACGACTTCGACCGCATCGTCGCCTCGCTGAAGACGCTCGGCGAGGACGAGACGCTGCTGGTGCAGTCGGGCAAGCCGGTCGGTGTCTTCAAGACCCACTCCAACGCACCGCGCGTGCTCATCGCCAACTCCAACATCGTGCCGCATTGGGCGAATTGGGAAAAATTCAACGAGCTCGATAAGAAGGGCCTGATGATGTACGGCCAGATGACGGCCGGCTCCTGGATCTATATCGGCACGCAAGGCATCGTCCAGGGCACCTATGAGACCTTTGTGGAAGCGGGCCGCCAGCATTATGGCGGCAACCTCAAAGGCAAATGGCTCCTGACCGGCGGCCTCGGCGGCATGGGCGGCGCCCAGCCGCTGGCCGCCGTCATGGCCGGTGCCTCTTGCCTCGCCATCGAATGCAATCCGGACTCGATCGATTTCCGCCTGCGCACCCGCTATGTCGACGAGAAGGCCGAGACGCTGGACGAGGCGATGGAAATGATCGAGCGCTGGACCAAAGCCGGCGAGGCGAAGTCGGTCGGCCTGCTCGGCAATGCGGCCGAGATCGTGCCGGAAATGTTCAGGCGCGGCATCCGCCCCGATATCCTCACCGACCAGACCTCGGCGCACGACCCCATCAACGGCTACCTGCCGAAGGGCTGGACCATCGCCGAATGGCGCGAGAAGCGCGTCAGCGATCCCAAGGCCGTCGAGAAAGCCGCGCGCGCGTCGATGCGCGAGCACGTCGAGGCGATGGTGGCGTTCTGGAATGCCGGCGTGCCGACGCTCGACTACGGCAACAACATCCGCCAGGTCGCCAAGGACGAGGGTTTCGAGAATGCCTTCGCCTTCCCGGGCTTCGTGCCGGCCTATATCCGGCCGCTGTTCTGCCGCGGCATCGGCCCGTTCCGTTGGGCCGCGCTCTCCGGCGATCCCGAGGACATCCTCAAGACCGACGCCAAGGTGCGCGAGCTCACCCCCGGCAACACCCATCTCCACAATTGGCTCGACATGGCACGCGAGCGCATCTCCTTCCAGGGCCTGCCGGCGCGCATCTGCTGGGTCGGCCTCGGCGATCGCCACCGTCTCGGCCTCGCCTTCAACGAGATGGTGGCCCAGGGCGAGCTGAAGGCGCCGGTCGTCATCGGCCGCGATCATCTCGATTCCGGCTCGGTCGCTTCGCCGAACCGCGAGACGGAAGCGATGAAGGACGGCTCAGACGCCGTTTCCGACTGGCCGCTGCTCAACGCGCTGCTCAACACCGCGTCGGGCGCCACCTGGGTGTCGCTGCACCATGGGGGCGGCGTCGGCATGGGCTTTTCGCAGCATGCCGGCATGGTGATCGTCGCCGACGGCACGCCGGAAGCCGCCAAGCGGCTGGAACGCGTGTTGTGGAACGATCCGGCGACGGGCGTCATGCGCCACGCCGATGCCGGCTACGACATCGCCCTTGAGTGCGCCAAGGAGCACCACCTCAACCTGCCGGGCATATTGGGCTGACGCGATGCGCATCCTTCGTGCCGCCGGCTACCGCGTCATGCCGTGGAAGAATGGCGGCGGCACGACCACCGAGATCGCCGTCTCGCCTGACGGCGCCGGTCTCGACGATTTCGACTGGCGCATCTCGATGGCCCGCGTCGAGACAAGCGGGCCGTTCTCCAGCTTTGCCGGCATCGACCGCACGCTGTCGGTGCTCGAAGGCGAAGGCATCGTGCTCGATATCGCCGGCAGGCCCTCGGCGCGCCTGACCACGGCCTCAGCGCCGCTTGCCTTTCCGGGCGACGTGCCCACCAGCGCTGCGCTGATAGGCGGCCCTATCACCGATCTCAACGTCATGACGCGTCGTGGGCGGATGACACACCAGGTTGAACGCCTGGCGCTCTCGGCGCCGCTGGATGTGGAGGCGAGTGCGGGCACGACCCTCGTCCTGCCTCTCGGCGGAGAATTCATCGTGCCTGGCGACAAGCCGGTCCGCGTCGGCCCGCTGGACGTAGTGGTGCTCGATCAGGGCGCCCCATATCTTCGCCTCGAACCGGCCGAAGAAGCGGTGCTGTTTGTCATCCGCATCGATCGGACCACCGCCAACGACTAGGCCGCTTGCCGTGGAGAAGGCAGCCCGTCTGAACGTTCAACGATTGGCTTTCAACGGAAGTTTGGACAGTTCCGCGACAACTCGGCCCATGCTTTGTCCAATTCAAGTTTCGAGTTGGTGGTCTCGATTTTCTTCGCTGTCGCGTTGTCGATGAAGTTGCTTTCGGCGCGCATGACGTGGAAAGCTCCCCCTGAAGGCTGCTGATAGAGCACGATATATCCACAGTGGCGGTCGATCTTCTCAAACCTCGTGGCGATATCGACCGCCGCATAGATGCCCGGAAAGGGAGCGTCCGCCGGGTCTTTAAGCCACGTGAATTTGAGTAGTTTCCGTTCCAGCAGTGGACCGGACTGTGAGCGGCACTTCTCGGATTGCTCTGCGAACATAGTCGGCGGAATGGATGATTTGGCGGCATCATCCATCATTTGATATGCTCGTTCGGGGTTGCCGCTATCGAGCATGGAGAAATAATCGGTGACTGTCTGTGTTGCGTCCCGAACCGAATCCTGAGACGGCGTCCACTCTTGCGAACACGCAGGCTGGCCGTCGATCGATGTCAGAGCCACCAACACAATGAAAGCTACGGCTGCGCGCATCCGCTTACCTTGTCACGCCGTCTAAAACGTCACAGGCACTCCAGGCCTATGGCCATATTTCAATCTGACAAACTACCAACGATTAACGGCTGTTGCCAAACATGATCGCGGCGCCCGCGAAATATCGCCCGGCCACTTGCATGCATCACGAAAAAGCCTGAATCCTTTCCCTGATCGGAACCGGGGCAGGGAAGTGAGGGGCGTTCGCCCTTGAGTTGTCGAAAGGGGACGCCCCTGTCATGGAGCGCAAGAAAACTTTCGACCGGACCTGCCATGCAACCAATTGCATTTGAACCGGTTTTAGGGCCATTGCCGTGGCGGTGACGCCGCATTGCGCCCCGCCTTACGGAATAATCAATGAACATTCAGACGAACCCCGCCAAGATCGAATTCACGAGCGCCGGCTTCCCGGGCGTGACGGAAGCGCCGATACGCTCCAATTTCCTGCCTGAGGACCGGCTGCGTGTGCTTGGCGCAGCACTTGCCAAAGGCGAAGTCAGGGACCTTTTCGGGTTCGCGCCATTCGAATTCCAGGCCCGCATCCGCGACAGCGCCAAGAGGATTCTCGAAGTCTACCGTTCGACCAATGCCGCCCAGGCGAAGGGCGAGACGATCACGCCCGCGGCGCAATGGCTGCTCGACAACAATTATCTGGTCGAGGAGACCATCTTCCAGGTCAAGCGCGACCTGCCGCGGCGTTTCTACCGCCAGTTGCCGACGCTCAGGCTTGCCGACGGGACCGTGCTGCCGCGCGCCTTCGTCGTTGCCTGGAGCTATGTCGAACATTCCGACAGCGCGGTTTCGGCGACGATGTTCAAGGCGATCGTCGAGGGCTTCCAGTCGGTCGAGCCGCTGAAGATCGGCGAGCTCTGGGCGCTGCCGTCGCTGCTGCGTTTCGTGCTGATCGAAAACCTCCGCCGCATCGCCGTGCGGGTCGAGCGCACGCGTCAGATGCGCCACATCGCCAACGAGGTCGCCGACCGCGTTCTGGCGACCGACGACAACGCCGACCGGACCAGGATCCTGTCGACCTACGCCGCGCATGCGCAGGACACGACTTTCGCCACCCAGCTCCTCTACCGCTTGCGCGACGGCTCGCAGAACGCCGGCCGGGCGCTGGAATGGCTGGAGGGCGAGCTCGAGAAGACCGGCTCCGACGCAGAGGAGATCATCATCTCCGAGCATCAGACGCTGTCCAGCGGCAATGTCACCACCGGCAATATCATCCGCGGCCTGCGCCTCATCAACGACGTCGACTGGACGGTTTGGTTCGAGGGCGTCAGCCGCATCGACACGTTGCTGCGCGAGAAGACCGATTTCGCCGCGCTCGATTTCTTCTCGCGCGACCAGTACCGCACCGCGATCGAGCAGCTCGCGCGCCGTTCCGACCTCTCCGAATTCCGCGTCGCCGAAAAGGCGATCGAGCTCGCCGGCCATGTTCCGGGCGTCACCGACGCGTCCGGCGTGCCGGAAACCGCCGATCCCGCTGTGCATACCGATGTCGGCTTCTTCCTGGTCGGGCCGCGCCGGCCGGAGCTGGAACAGGCGATCGGCTATCGGCCGCCGATCAATGTGACTTTCAAGCGCGCCTTCACCGCAACGGGCTGGCTGGGCATTGTCGTGCCCGTCTTCCTGCTGACGGTGCTCCTGCTTGTGCTGTCCGGCAACGCGCTGGCCAATCTCGGTCTCTCGGCGGAATCCATCACGCTGATGCTGGCGCTGTTCGCGGTGCCGGCGAGCGAGGGCGCATTGGCCTTCTTCAACACCGTCATGGCGCTCTTCCTCAAGCCGACGCGGCTCGTCGGCTACGACTACAAGCACGGTATCCCCGCCGAAGCGCGCACGCTGGTCGTGGTGCCATCGCTGATCGGCTCGCGCGACGACGTCGAGGAAAACATCCGCAACATCGAGGTCCATCATCTCGCCAACACGGCGGAAGAGATTCATTTCGCGCTGTTGTCCGACTGGCCGGATTCCAAGACCGAGATCGACGCCGCCGACATCGAGATCCTGCAATATGCCCGCGACGAGATTGCCAGGCTGAACGCCCGCTACCCGTCCGAAGGCGCCCCGCGCTTCTACCTTCTGCACCGCCGCCGCCTCTACAATCAGGCGCAGGGCTGCTGGATGGGCTGGGAGCGCAAGCGCGGCAAACTGCACGAGCTCAATCTCCTGGTGCGCGGCGACAGCGACACAACCTTCCTGCCGCTCGACGTGCCGCTGCCGGATAAAGTCACCTATGTGATGACGCTCGACGCCGACACGCGCACCACACGCGACGCCGTCTCGACGCTTGTCGGCAAGCTCGCGCACCCGCTCAACCGTCCGCACTTCGATCCCGTGAAGCGCGTCGTCACCGCGGGCTACACCATCCTGCAGCCGCGCATCACCGCGTCGCTCACCAGCGGCGACGATGCCTCCTTCTTCCAGCGCGTCTTCTCGGCCAACCGCGGCCTTGACCCGTATGTTTTCGCCGTTTCCGACGTCTATCAGGACGTCTTCGGCGACGGCTCCTTCACCGGCAAGGGTCTCTATCATGTCGATGCCTTCGAGGCGGCGCTGAAGAACCGCATCGAGGAAAACACCATCCTCAGCCACGATCTGCTCGAAGGCGCACTCTCGCGCGCCGCTTTGGTCACCGACGTCGAGCTCGTCGAGGACTATCCGACCCGCTACTCGGTCGACGCCTCGCGCCACCACCGCTGGGCGCGCGGCGACTGGCAATTGCTCGGCTTCATGTTCGACCCGCGCTCCGGCGTTCCGGCGCTGTCGCGCTGGAAGATGGTCGACAACCTCCGCCGCTCGCTGACCCCGATCTTCTGGGTGATGGCCTGTATCGCCGGTTGGACGTTGCTGCCCTTCACACAGGCTGCCCAATGGCAAGCGCTGTTGATCCTCAGCCTGTTCATGGCGCCCACTTTCGACATCGTCAACGGCATCCTGCCGAAGAGCGGCGACCAGACGCCGCGCGGCCATTTCTCGGCGCTTGCGCGCGACACCGTGTTCGGCACCGCGCTTGTGGCGCTGAAGGTGCTCTTGATGGCGCATCTTGCCTGGATGATGGGCGACGCCATCATCCGAACGCTTTACCGGCTCTTCGTCAGCCGCCAGAACCTTCTTGAGTGGCGCACCGCCTCGCAGGCGCACAAGAGCGGCGGCAGCGATCTCGGCGCCTACTACAGCATGATGTATGGCGCCGTGATCATCGGCGTCGTCGGCCTTGCCATTCCCGTGCTCGCCGATTCCACCGGCGCGTTCGTCGCCTTCTTCTTCGCGATTTTCTGGATCGGCTCGCCCGCCGTTGCCTGCTGGATCAGCCGCTCGGCCGAAACGGAGGACAGGCTGCGCATTTCGGCGTCCGACATCCATGCGCTGCGCACCGTGGCGCGACGCACCTGGCACTATTTCGAGACTTTCGTGACGGCCGAGCACCACCATCTGCCGCCCGACAATTTCCAGGAAAGCCCGGCGCCCGTGGTGGCGCCGCGCACCTCGCCGACCAACATCGGCGTCTATCTGCTGTCGGTGGTGTCGGCGCGCGATTTCGGCTGGATCAGCCTGTCCGACGCTATCACCCGCATCGACGCAACGATGACGACGATCGAGAGCATGCCGCGCGATCGCGGACACCTCTACAACTGGTACGACACGACGACGCTGAAGCCGCTCTATCCGCTCTATATCTCGGCGGTGGACAGCGGCAACCTTGCCGGCCATCTGGTCGCCGTGGCCGCGGCCTGCGCCGAATGGGCCGAAGCGCCTTCCGTCCACCTGCAGGGCGATTTCGAAGGCATCCTCGACACCGTCACCATCCTCGACGAGAGCCTGGAGGACCTGCCTGACGACCGCCGCCAGCTGAGGCCGCTGCGCCAGCGGCTGGCCGACCGCCTCGACGGCATGCGCCGGGCGGTGATGACCATCAAGGCCCAGCCCGAGATGGCCTCGATCCGCACCATCAACCTCGCGGTGCTGGCCGGCGAGATCCGCAAGCTCGCCACCGCCATTCACGTCGAGGCGGCGTCGCCGAAGAGCGACGTCATCGCCGACTGGGCCGCAAGGCTGGAGGCGACCTGCGAAGCGCATGTGCACGATTCGCACAATGACGAAAGCGCTGTCACGGCGCTGCGCACCAAACTGCTCGCGCTACGCGGGCGCTGCCGCCGCTATGCCTTCGAGATGGAATTCTCCTTCCTGATGCGGCAGGAGCGCAAGCTCCTGTCGATCGGCTACCGCGTCGAGGAGCACCAACTCGACGAGAGCTGCTACGACCTGCTCGCTTCCGAAGCGCGGCTGACCAGCCTGTTCGCCATCGCCAAGGGCGACCTGCCGACGGAGCACTGGTTCCGGCTTGGCCGGCCGATCGTCGAGATCGGCTTCAAGGGCGCGCTGATGTCCTGGTCGGGCTCGATGTTCGAGTACCTGATGCCGCCGCTGGTGATGAAGGAGCCGCAGGGCTCGATCCTCAACCAGACCAGCAAGCTCATCATCAAGCGCCAGATCCAGTATGCGCGCTCGAAGAACGTGCCCTGGGGCATTTCGGAAGCGGCCTACAATGCCCGCGATCGCGAGCTCACTTACCAATACACCAATTTCGGCGTGCCCGGCCTCGGGCTGAAGCGCGGCCTCGGCCAGAATACGGTGATCGCGCCTTACGCCACCATCCTGGCGGCGCAGTTCTACCCGCGCGAGGCGGTGCAGAATCTCATGCGGCTGCGCTCGATCGGCGCGCTTGGCCGCCACGGCTACTACGACGCGGTCGATTTCACGCCGCAGCGCGTGCCGGAAGGCACCGACCATGCGGTCGTTCATAACTACATGGCCCACCATTCCGGCATGTCGATCGCCGCTGTTGCTGACGCCATCTTCGAGGGCCGGCTGCGCGAGCGCTTCCACAGCGATCCGGTGATCGAGTCGGCGGAGCTCCTGCTGCAGGAGAAGGCGCCGCGCGACATTCCGGCCGCGACCGTCAGGACGGAGGCCGACGAGCGCGCCAAGGACGAGACCGAGACCGAGAGCCCGGACAGCCGCATCATCCTCGACCCGATCAGGGCGCTGCGCGCGACCAATGTCATGTCGAACGGCCGTTACTCGGTCATGGTCTCCGCCACCGGCTCCGGCTACAGCCGCTTCGGCGAGCTTGCCGTCACCCGCTGGCAGCCGGACCCGAGCGAGGATCGCCTCGGCTCCTACATCTTCCTGCGCGACACAGCGACCGGCGACTGGTGGTCGGCGACCGCCGAGCCGAAGCGCGCCGAGAACGAGCGCGTGCAGACGCTGTTTGCCGATGACAAGGCGAGCTTCACCAAGTCCGTCGGCTCGCTGCGTTCGGAAGTCGAATGCATCGTCATTTCCGAAGGCAATGGCGAGGGCCGCCGCATCACGCTCTACAATGACGGGGCCACGGACCGCCACATCGAGGTGACCTCCTTCGCCGAGCTGGTGCTGGGCAACGAGGCCTCGGACAATGCCCATCCCCTATTCTCGAAGATGTTTGTCGAGACCGAGATCGCGGCGAACAACGGCGCCATCTTCGCCACCAGGCGCAAGCGTGACAAGAACGAGCCCGACCTCGCCATGGTGCATTTCGTCACCGATCCGTCGGGGCCCTCGCGTGACGCGGAGGCCGAGACCGACCGGCGCGCCTTCATCGGCCGCGGCCGCACCATCGCCGACGCTGCCGCCTTCGATCCCGGCGCCCGGCTCTCCGGCGGCCACGGCTTCACGCTCGACCCGGTGGCGGCGCTCCGCCGCCAGGTGCGCGTGCCGGCCAACAAGAAGATCTCGCTCACCTTCTGGACCATTGTCGGCGCCAACCGCGGCGAGCTCGACGAGGCGATGGGCCGTCTCGACCACCAGGAAAGCTTCGCCCGCCAGGCGATGCTCGCCTGGACGCGCAGCCAGGTGCAGACGCGCCATCTCGGCCTCAGCCTGACCGATGCCGCCAATGTGCAGACGCTGGCGCGCTACCTGATCTATCCAGATCCGTTCCTGCGCCTGCCGGCCGAATCCATCGCCTCGGGCCTTGGCCGCCAGTCGAGCCTGTGGCCGACCAGCATCTCCGGCGATTTCCCGATCTTCCTCGTGCGCATCGGCGATGTCGCCGACCTCGAGATCGTCGCCCAGGCGCTGCGCTTCCAGGAGTATATGCGCGCCCGCGGCATGATGATCGACTTCGTCGTCGTCAACGAGCAGGCGTCCTCCTATGTGCAGGATCTGCAGCGCGCGGTGGAGACGCTGTGCGAGAACAGCCGCCTGCGCGGCCGCGAGCTTGGGCCTCGCCAGCACATCTTCGCGGTGCGCCGCGACCTGATGGACGAACCGACCTACAAGACCTTGCTGTCGGTCGCGCGCGTCGTGCTCCACACCCGCAACGGCACCATCTTCGACCAGCTCGAGCGGGCCGAGACGGCGGCATTGCAGGCCCGTGACGCCTTGCAGCAGGCGGAGGGTATTCCGACCCGCCAGCCGGTGCCGCCATTGCCTGAGCCGACGCCGGCAAGCCAGGGAGGAGCCGATATCGCCGCCGACGGCGCCGGCCTCAGCCTCTGGAACGGCTTCGGCGGCTTCGACGGCGACGGCCGCCACTATGTGACGCGGCTGACCGGGCGCCGCACGACCCCGCAGCCCTGGATCAACGTCATCTCCAACGCGTCGTTCGGCTTCCACGTTTCGGCCGAAGGCTCCGGCTTCACCTGGAGCCGCAACAGCCGCGACTACCAGTTGACGCCGTGGTCGAACGATCCGGTGTCGAACCGGCCCGGCGAAGGCTTCTACATATACGATCAGCTGAGCGGCAAGGCGTTCTCGCCGATGGCCGCGGTGGTGCGCGATCCCTCTATGACCTACGAGACCTGGCACGGGCAGGGATTCTCGACCTTCCGGTCGAAGCGCGGGGCGCTGTCGATGGATCTGACGCAGGTGGTCGACCCGGTGGATCCGGTCAAGATCACGCGGCTGCGCATCCAGAATAGCGGCCCGGCGCCCGCAAGGCTGCGCGTCTATGCCTACGCCGAATGGGTGCTCGGCGGCCATCGTTCGCGCACGGCGGCGACCATCGTGCCCACGCGGGACGCCGCGACCGGCGCCATGCTGGCGCAGAACCCTTATGGTCTCGATTTCGGCGAGCGGGTGGCTTTCCTCGCCGCCGCTGCGCCCGTTCATTCGGTGACCGCCGACCGCACGGAGTTCATCGGCAGGCACGGCACCACGGAATATCCGCAGGCCGTGCTTGGCGGGCTTGCCCTGTCCGGCCGCGTCGAGGCAGGCGACGATCCCTGCGCGGTGATCGCCAACGACATCGACATTCCGGCCGGCGGCGACGTGACGCTGTTCTGGCTGCTCGGCGACGCCGCCACGGCCACCGAGGCGAGCGCCTTGGTGCAGACCCATCGCGGCAAGGACTTCGACCAGCGTCTGGCCGACAACGAGCGCGTTTGGCGCGGCTTCCTCGACACCATCCAGGTCGAGACGCCGGACAAGGCGCTCAACGCCATGGTCAACCATTGGCTGCCCTACCAGAGCCTGGCCTGCCGCATCCGCGCGCGCTCGGCCTTCTACCAGGCGAGCGGCGCCTTCGGCTTCCGCGACCAGTTGCAGGACACGCTCGCCTTGCTGGCGCACGATCCGAAGCTTGCGCGCGACCAGATCCTCAACGCCGCGCGCCGGCAGTTCCCGGAGGGCGACGTGCAGCACTGGTGGCTGCCGCGCACGGATGCCGGCGTACGCACCATGATCTCCGACGATGTCGTCTGGCTGGCGCATGCGACGGCCCGCTATATCGAGGTGACGGGCGACGTGGCGATCCTCAAGGAGCAGTTGCCCTTTATCGACGGGCAGGAGCTTGGCGAGGGTGAGCATGACGCCTTCTTCACGCCCGAGATCACCAAGACCACCGCCTCGCTCTACGACCACTGCGCGCGGGCGCTCGATCTCGCCATCAAGCGCAGCAGCCCGGCCGGCCTGCCGCTGATCCTCGGCGGCGACTGGAACGACGGCATGAACCGTGTCGGCGAGGGCGGCAAGGGTGAGAGCGTCTGGCTGGGCTGGTTCCTGTTGAAGACGCTGGGCGACTTCGCTCCCGTCGCCAAGGGACAGGGCGATGCCAAGCGGGCGCAGGCCTGGACCAAGCACGCGGACCTGCTGAAGCGGGCGCTGGAGAGCACGGCCTGGGACGGCCAGTGGTACCGGCGCGGCAGCTTCGACGACGGTGCGCCGCTCGGCTCCCGCAACTCGGATGAGTGCAAGATCGACTCGATCGCCCAATCGTGGAGCGTGCTTTCGGGCGAGGGCGACCCGACCCGCTCGACCACGGCGATGGAACAGGCGACCAGGATGCTGGTCGACGACGAGCTCCAGATCGTCAAGCTGTTCACGCCGCCCTTCTCGAACAGCGAGAGGGATCCCGGCTACATCAGGAGCTATCCGCCGGGCGTGCGCGAGAATGGCGGCCAGTACACGCATGCCGCCACCTGGTTTGTCATCGCGCTGGCCGAGATGGGACGCACCGACGAGGCCTATCGCTGCTTCTCGATGCTGAACCCGGTCAACCACGCCTCGGACGAGAAGGCGGCCGAGCACTACCGCGTCGAGCCTTACGTGGTGGCGGCCGACATCTACGCCGGCGAAGGAAAGGGCGGCCGCGGCGGCTGGACCTGGTACACGGGTTCCGCCGGCTGGCTGTATCGAGCGGCGGTCGAGGGAATTCTGGGCATCGAGCGGCGCGGCAAGCAGATCACGTTTAGACCGAAGCTGCCCGGCCATTGGGACGGCTACGCCGCCACGCTCAAGATGTTCGACGGCGAAATCAACGTTCGCGTCATCCGCGACAAAAAGACCAAGTCGATCGCGCTCGAAGTCAATGGTTCGAAGACGAGATCGGGGTCTTTCGAGCCGAAGCCCGGCGAGAAGACCGCGGTCGTCGTCAAGATACCTGCGTAAAATCAAAGGCTTGGCTTATAGGCCGCGCATCTCCCGGGATGCGCGGCCATGCTTGGCGTTTTACTTGGCAACAATCGCGGCCCGCGGCCCCAAACTGCTTTAGCTCCGGCTAAGCAAGCGCCTTGTGATTAAAAATGTGGCAGCGCGATGCACCTGCCATTATTTTGCCGCAAGGCTGACATTTCACCTTTTATCTCAAACCGTTAGGTGATCACGTCAGATTTCGCACCGTCGTCATCTTTTGTTCGCTAAATGGGAACGGAAGCGATAGACGGGCATTGTTTTGCGACGCGTTAACCGGTACGTGTCAAAAAATGCTGCGGTGCACAATTCCGGAATTGAGCACACACAAGAGTTTGGCGGAGTAGCTGAAGTGTCACTTCTGCAGATCTACTTTAGAGCGCTGGGTTATCTGGCGGCCGACAAGAAGCGGGTCGCCCTGATTTGCGGCGCCAACATCGCGCTCGCAGCGATCGCAATCCTCGAGCCGATCCTGTTGGGCCAGGTGATCGGTGCCATCTCCGAAAAAGGCGCGGTGTTTTCGACGCTCGCCGTCTGGGCCGCTCTCGGCGCCTTCAACGTCATCGCCTTCGTCATGGTGGCGCGGGGCGCCGATCGCTTTGCCCATGCCCGCCGCTCGGAAGTGCTGTGCCAGTCCTTCGAGCGCGTCATCACCATGCCGCTTGCCTGGCACCATCAGCGCGGCACTTCCAATTCGCTGCATACGCTGCTGCGCGCCGTCGAGACTCTGTTCAGCCTGTGGCTCGAATTCATGCGCGTGCATCTCTCGACGGCCATCGCGCTGGTGCTGCTTGTGCCGACCGCGCTTGCCATGGACATCCGCATGTCCGTCGTGCTGCTTGGCCTCGGCGTGCTTTACGTTGGCATCGGCCGTATCGTCATGCGCCGCACCAAGTCAGGGCAGACCGCGGTCGAACGCCACTACCACACCGTGTTTGCCCATGTGACCGATAGCGTCAGCAACGTCGCCGTGCTGCAGAGCTACAACCGCATCGGCCATGAGACCGCGACACTGAAGCGCTACGTCAAGAACCTGCTCGACGCGCAGAACCCGGTGCTCGACTGGTGGGCGGTCGCCAATGCGCTGAACCGTCTCTCGTCGACCATCTCGATGATGATCGTGCTCTCGATTGGCGCTTATCTCGTCACTCGCGGCCAGCTTCGCGTCGGGGACGTCGTCGCCTTCACCGGCTTTGCCGGAATGCTGATCGCTCGTCTCGACCAGATGTCGGCTTTCGCCACCCAGATTTCCGAGGCCCGCGCCAAGCTCGAGGACTTCTATCGCCTCGAGGACTCGGCTGCCGAAAGCGCCGAGTCGGACGGCCTGCGCGAGTTGACCAACGTCACCGGCCATGTGCGTTTCGAGGATGTCAGCTTCGAGTTCGCCAACTCCGGCCACGGCATCGAGGACGTGTCGTTCGAGGTGCCGGCCGGCAAGACGGTCGCCATCGTCGGTCCGACCGGCGCCGGCAAGACGACGCTCATCAACTTGCTGCAGCGCGTCTTCGCGCCGTCCAGCGGCCGCATCCTGATCGACGGCATCGACACCCGCACGGTGACCCGCAAGTCGCTGCGTCACTCGATCGCCACCGTCTTCCAGGACGCCGGCCTGCTCAACCGCTCGATCGAGGACAACATCCGCGTCGGCCGCGCCGATGCCAGCAATGACGAGGTCCACGCCGCCGCCGACGCCGCCGCAGCGCAGGACTTCATCCTGTCGAAGAGTGACGGCTACGACACCGTCGTCGGTGAGCGCGGCGGCCAGCTTTCGGGCGGCGAGCGCCAGCGCATCGCCATCGCCCGCGCCGTGCTCAAGGATGCGCCGATCCTCGTCCTCGACGAGGCGACCAGCGCGCTCGACGTCGAGACCGAGGACCGCGTCAAGGAAGCGATCGACGAGCTGCGCCGCGACCGCACCACCTTCATCATCGCCCACCGCCTGACCACTGTGCGCGACGCCGACCTGGTGGTCTTCATGGACAAGGGCAAGGTGGTCGAGTATGGCGGCTTCACCGAGCTGTCGCTGCGCAACGGCCGCTTCGCAGCCCTGCTGCGCGCCGGCGGCCTGCTCAACGACGAGGAAGTCCGTCGCCTCAGCCGCCCGGTGAACGAAGCGGCGTAAGTTCTTCCCTTCTCCCCTTGTGGGAGAAGGTGGCCGCGAAGCGGCCGGATGAGGGGTGCTCCAGCTTGGCGGTGCCCCTTTTCCAGACGGGATCGCGTCGGATCACCGACGCCTCGTTCCTTCCAGCACCCCTCATCCGTCTCGGCGCTGCGCGCCGATCCACCTTCTCCCACAAGGGGAGAAGGGAAGGCTGCGACAACCGTCCAATTGCCCCGGACGCGCTGCCGGTCTATCTAGGTCGGCATGAGCGACACCTCTTCACGCCTGAGCGGTTTTACCGATCTCGCCAATCCGACGCGCTTCGTCGGACTGGCCGACAAGGTCGTTCCATGGCTGGCGGCGATCGCGGCGATCCTGCTCGGCGTTGGCCTTTACATGAGCTTCACCGCGCCCGAGGATTTCCAGCAGGGCATCACGGTGCGCATCATGTATATCCACGTGCCTTTCGCCTGGCTCGCCATGATGTGCTACACGATCATGGCGGTCTCGGCGCTGGGCACGCTGGTCTGGCGCCATCCGCTGGCCGACGTGGCGCTGAAGTCGGCCGCCCCGATAGGCGCCACCTTCACGGCGCTTGCGCTGATCACGGGCTCCATCTGGGGCAAGCCGATGTGGGGCACCTGGTGGGTGTGGGACGCGCGGCTGACCTCGGTCTTCGTGCTCTTCTTGATGTATCTCGGCATCATCGCACTGACGCGCGCGCTGGATGACGCAAGCCGCGCCGCCTGGGCCGCGGCAATCATCACGCTGGTCGGCTTCATCAACATCCCGATCATCAAATTCTCGGTCGACTGGTGGAACACGCTGCACCAGCCAGCCTCGGTCTTCCGCCTCGGCGGCCCGACCATCGATCCTTCGATGCTCTGGCCGCTCGCCGTCATGGCGCTCGGCTTCACCGTGCTGTTCTTCGCGCTGCACCTGATGGCGATACGCACCGAGATCTTCCGCCGCCGGGTGAGCGCCATGCGCCGGGTTGCGGCGAGGCAGGCGGAGCGGCAGTAGGCGTCACCCCATCCGCCCGCGCGCCGCCACCGGCAGCGTCTCCAGCACCTTGTCGCCGTCGATCAGGTGCACCTGGTCGAACAGGTTCGTCACCACGCAGCAATGGTCGGGCACGACGCGCACACGCTCGCCGATGCGAAGCCTGGCGCCTTCCGCAAGCGTGACGTTGCCGTGTTCCTCGCTCAAGCCGGTGACACGCGCGCCGGGCACGCCGAGCAACTCGCCGAAATCGGGCAGCCCCAGCGTGTCGGAGGATAGCGCCTTGCTGCCGCTGTCGAGGATGGCGCGGGTCGGCGTCGGGTGGCTGACCACGGTGGCGAACACCGTCAGCGCGCAGTCGTCGAGCGTGCCGACGCCTTTGGCGACCTGGTAGCGGTCGAGATAGATGTAGGTGCCGGGCCTGTACTCGGTGACGACGCTGTCCTCGCCCGAGCGCCACATGTCCGGCGTGCCGCCGCTGGAGATGCGCCGGCATTCGAGCCCGGCCTCGGCAAGCGTGTCGCGCGCGCCCCTCAGCCAGGTCTCCGCCTCGGCAGCGCGGCCGGCGGCCGGGTAGGTCATCAGCCCACCGAAGCTGAGGCCTTTTGACCGGTCGATCATCTTTGCCAGCGCCAGCGCTTCATCGGGGCTCTGCACGCCGCAGCGGCCCATGCCGGTGTCGCACTCGACCAGCACCGGCAGCGGATGGCCGGCATCGGTGAAGGTCGCGGCAAGCCCTTCCAAAGTCTCGTGGCTATCGGCCGTCACCGACAGCGTGACGCTGCCGTGCAGCGCCTTCAGCCGTTCCAGCTTGGCGCGGCCAAGGATGTTGTAGGGCAGGAAAATGTCCTCAAGCCCGGCATCGGCCATCACCTCGGCCTCGCCGATCTTCTGGCAAGTGATGCCGACCGCGCCGGCGGCGACCTGCTTCTTTGCCCAATAGGGCAGCTTGTGCGTCTTGATATGCGGGCGCAGCTTCAGCCCGTGGCTGTCGGCATGCGCCTGCGCGCGTTTGATGTTGGCTTCGGCGCGGGCCGCGTCGATCAGGATCGCCGGGGTGTCGAGGTCGTCTATGCTTGGCATGAAGATCACCGCTCAAAGGCATGTCTCCCGAAAGTGGAAACCGGTTTCGGGACAAAGACATGCGCAAATTCAAAAAGATTCCGCGAGGCGTTATGGGCCTGATACTGCCGGTTGTCACGGGGCCAGAGCCGTCAGTTTGCGTCGACAGCGGAACGGCATTGGGCTATGCGAATGGGACGATTTCAGCAGGCAGCGGCCGGAAGGAAAAGACTCATGAAACGATCCACCATAAACGACATCATCCGCGACGCCGACGCCTTCATCCGTTCCTTCGGCTACATCATGCCGCCCTTCGCCTATTGGAGCCCGGAGGAGATGAAGGCTCACAAGGCGGACTCCTCGGCCATATTCACCTCGCGCCTCGGCTGGGACATCACCGATTACGGCCAGGAGAAATTCGACGAGCTCGGCCTCTTCCTGTTCACCGTCCGCAACGGCCGCTACGAGGACATGAAGCTCGGCATGGGCATGCTCTATGCCGAAAAAATCATGATCTCGCGCAAGGACCAACTGTCGCCGATGCACCGCCACAACATCAAGGCCGAGGACATCATCAACCGCGGCGGCGGCAAGCTGGTGCTGGAACTGTTCATGCACGACCGCGACGGCGGCATTGACCCGAAGGCCGAAGTGTCGGTGCCGGTCGACGGCACCATCCACCGATTGCCGGCGGGCGGGCTGTTGAAGCTCGACCCGGGTCAGAGCGTCACGCTGCTGCCCGGCGTCTGGCACGCCTTCTGGGCCGAGGGCAAAGATGTCTTGATCGGCGAGGTCTCGACCGTCAACGATGACCTCACCGACAACGTTTTTCGCGAGCCGATCGGCCGCTTCTCCAACATCGAGGAGGATGTCGCGCCGGTGCATTTGCTGGTGTCGGATTACGAGAAGTGGGTGGGGTAGGCCATTCGACAGCTTTAGCCGCTAGACCGATTCCGGGCACCGGCCCTAGGTCGGGTGGAAACGAAGGCCTGTCAGTCCGTGCTTCTCGTACACATCCTTGAACGCGTCCGAAACGACGATGTGAAACCTCGTGCCCCAATTGTCGTTCAGACGAAAGAGATGTGAGTTTGTCGAAAAACCGTCGACGAGCCTGAGTTCATAGATATGCCAGATGTCTCCGTCATCGAAAGTGTCGAATGTGGATCTCGAAAAATCAAATCCACTGACCTCTTCCATGGGTGCATAAATTTGCAAAGGTCCGCTGTCGGTCCTTGCGACGTAGGATTTGTGATGGTTCTCCACCAGCAGATGGTCGAACAAAGAAAACACTTCTGGTTTGGCGAATATAACGCCGGGATGGCTGCTCGGAACGAAGTCGGGTATTGGCAACGGCCGCTCGTCATCGAACCGGAACTGTAGGGTATCACGATCCACCTGAGCGGCCCCTTTCTCCATTTCCAGAAATTGTTGGGGGCCAGCTACATTGCCATCGTCGGCAAGTATACAATATTCGCGTGCGTTTTCTCTAATCCACCAGTACATTGCTCACTCGTTCGTTCTCAGCAGCGCTACCTCGCATACTTATCCGCCTTCCGATTCCCGAGCAGCAGTTTGCGCTCCAGATGCGCTCTGAGCTCGCCGTAATAGGCGGTGAGGAAGGCCTTTGAATCGGCGGGCTCCGTCTTCGCGCCGATCTTGCGGCCGATCGTCTCCGCCACCGCTTTCATCGCGAAATAGTCGTCGCGGCGCAGCACCTCTTCGAGTTTATGCAATTCGGCGATGCCATAGGCGTCGAGCTGCGCGGCGCTGAACTGGAAGTGGGCCGCGATGGGATCCTTGCGCAGCGAAAGATCCTCGACCAGCGCCACTTTCGGCGCCTCGACCACCCAGGTGCCGGCGAGCAGGTCGCCGATCCGCAACCGGTCGCGGTTGAAGAGCGGAAACAGCGCGAACAGCAGCGCCCACACCAGGCCGAAGATCGTCGACAGCGTGTCGGCGATGCCGGCGCTGCCGCGCGCGGCAAGGATCGACAGCGGCAGGAAAACCTCGATCTCGCGCATCAGGTTGCGCGCGATCACCTGGTCGAGGGTGAGGCCGGCGCCGCTGCGCGAGGCAACCCGTACGCCGACCATGCGCTTGCCGGGCGTCGCCGCTCGTCGGCCTGCCTCGAAGGCGATGAAATAGACGTTGCGCAGCAGGAAGATGAAGATGATCCAGACGATGAAGAGCGGTTCCGCGTCCTGAACGCCGAGCCCGCCCAGGCCGAAGATCGCGACAAGGCTGACCACGACCGCGGCGGTGATGATGATCACCACGTCGAGCAGGAATCCGGAAGCCCGCGTGCCGGCATCCGCCAACTTCACGCGCAGGTCCACGCCCTCCGGCGTGACCAGCGGACGCACGAGCGCGGCAGGGTTCCTAGCCGTTGCCATGCCTCACCATCCGGAACAGGTAGAAATAGCAGATCCACAGCGCCAGCATGCCGCCGCCGATCGAATAGCGGGCGACGTCGCTGGTGATCGTCTGCCGGCCGATGCCTTCGAGCAGGCCGGCAAACAACAGCATCACCGCCACACCGACCATGGCGGTCGCCGCCACGCGCCCGGCTCGAGCGGCCGCGGCCATGCGCGTCAACTCGCCGGGAAAGGCGATGCTGGTGCCGATGCGCATGCCGGCCGCGCCCGCGATCGCGATCGCGAACAGCTCCGTGGTGCCGTGGATCGACAGCCAGCCGCCGAGCTGGAAACCGAGCCCCTTGGCCGCGTAGACCTGGAACAGCGCGCCCAGCATGCAGCCATTCATCAGGATGATCAGAACGCTCGGCGCCGCGAAGGCGAAGCCGAGCGCGAAAGCCAGGATCGACACCTGTGTGTTGTGCGTGAAGAGGTAGGCGGCGAAGCCTGAGAGAAAATGGCCGCCGCCATCGCCGTAGAGCACGCTGCGCAGCATCTCGGCCGACGAATCCGGGTTGCGTCCGCCCGCGAGGCTCGGCGCGATGATGGCGTCGTACCAGCGTTTGTCGGAGGCGACCAGCCAATAGCCGGCGATGGCGCCGATCGCCGTAAGGGCGATCGACGTCCAGACTTCGCGCCACAGGTCGCGGATCGCCGCCGGCCAATCGCGCAGGAAGAAGTCGCCGACGCGTGTTCTCAACGATCGCCGTGCGCCGTAGAGGTAAAAATAGCCGCGCAGGCATAGCGCCTCGAGATAGGCGATCAGCGCGCTGTCGAGCGAGGTCGCGCGCGCCACCGAAAGCGAGGACAGCGCCGAGCGGTAGAGGAGCGGGAGCGACAACAGCTCGTCTTCCGACAGCGCGCGCGGCGCCCGCTTCTCGACGCGCGCCAGCAACGCCTCGAAAGCCTTCCAGTCGGCCTCGCGCTCCTGGCGGAAGCTCGCCAGCGACTGGCGCACCGCATCGGTGCCGGCGGGCAGCGTCATAAGAGGTTTTCCTCCTTGAGCTGGATATAGCGCTCGACCAGCGCCGGGCCGAGCCGCTGGTGGTCGGCCTCGATGACATGCGCGCCGAGCAGCCTGAGGCGCCCGATCACCACTTGCCGCTGTTTCAACAGGTCGCCGGCGGTCACCGCGCGGGCGACATCCTCCGGCATCGCCGGCGCCATGTCGGCCAAGGTCTCCAGCTCGACATCCTTCATCAGCATGAACAGCACCAGATGCCGCTCGGTCAGCCGGCCGACGGTGCGCAGCATCAGCTCGGCGCTGATCGGGTCGACGAAATCGGTGAAGACGATGACCAGCGATCGCCGGTCGAGCTTTGCCGCAAGCGTGGCCAGCGCCAGGGTGAAATTGGTCTCCTCGGTCGAATAGTCGATCTCGGCCGCGCGCTTCTGGATCATCGAGAAGCTCGGCGAGCCGCGCACCGCGCCGCTCGAGACGCGCGGCCTGGCGTCGAAGGAGAACAGGCTGACGAGGTCGCCGCCCTTGAGCGCGATGAAGGCCGAGAGAAGCGCCGCCGTCACCGCGCGGTCGACCTTCGGCACGCCGTCGACGGGCTCGCACATCAGGCGGCCGCAGTCGATGGCCAAAACGATGTTGTTGTTCTCCTCGATCCGGAACTCGCGCGCCAGCAGCTTGCCGTGGCGGGCGCTGCGCTTCCAGTCGATCATGCGCCGGCCCATGCCGGGCTGGTAGTCCTTCAGCGCCTCGAACTCGCGACCCTGGCCGGCGCGCTTCTGCGCATGGCCGTCGGCAAGCGCCGAGCGCTGCAGCAGCGTGATCGCCTCGTCGCGCGCGCGGTTGACATCGGGCAGCACCGTTATCTTGCGGTCCACCGGCAGCACGGCCTGGTTCCAGACCAGCCCGAACGGTCCCTGCCAGCGCAGCCACAGCCGATCGAAGCTGGCGATGCCGCGCCGAACGGCGTCGAATTCGAGATCGAGCGTGCCGCCGTTCGCGGGCAGGGCGCCGCCGGTGCCGGTGACCGGCGTCAGTCGCTGGTCGTGCCCGACGCGCGCCTGCAGCCGGCGCGGCCTCGCGCCGAGACCGGCCGCGATGTGGAGCGTGAAGCGCCCGCCGACGCCGACCTGCGGCGGCGCGGTCAGCGCGGCGTCGAGCGAGGCACGTCCACGCCCGGCCGCGGCGTCGACCGCCAGGAAGGCAAGAAGCACGCAGATCCACAACAGGCCGAGATACCAGACATGCGGCAGCGCCAGCGCGATCAGGAAGGCGGGGATCGCCCCAGCCGCCGCTGCCCACACCGCTCTGCCGCTCGGATAGATCAACGCGGCGCTTCCGTCTGGTCGACGAGGTCGGAAACGATCTGCTCGACCAGGCGTCCGTCGATCTGCGCCGCCGGCGAGAGGATGACGCGGTGGCGCAGCGCCGGCACCGCTAAAGCCTTGACGTCGTCGGGGATGACATAGTTGCGGCCGTCGAGCGCCGCCCTGGCGCGCGCGGCCCTGGCCAGCATGGCGCCCGCGCGTGGGCTGGCGCCGACCTCCAGGTCCGGACTTTCGCGCGTGCCGCGCACCAGCGCCGCGATATAGCCGACGACGTCGTCGACCAGTGTGACGTCGCCGACGGTAGCCAGCGCCGCCTCGAGCGTCTTGCGGTCGGTCTGCGCCTCGATGCCGTATTGCTTGATGTCGTGCGAGGCCGAGCCGCCGCCGTGGTGGATGATGATGGCGCGTTCCTCCTGCGCATCCGGATAGCTCACCCGGTGCTTGAACAGGAAACGGTCGAGCTGCGCCTCGGGCAGCGGATAGACGCCCTGGTGCTCGATCGGGTTCTGCGTCGCCACCACCATGAAGTTGCGGCCGAGCGAGTGCGTCGTGCCGTCGAAGGTCACGGCGTGTTCCTGCATGGCTTCCAGAAGTGCTGCCTGCGTCTTCGGCGGCGTGCGGTTGATCTCGTCGGCGAGCAGGACGTCGCAGAAGATCGGGCCGCGCGTCAGCGTGAACTGCCCGGTCTGGAAATTGTAGATGTTGGAGCCGACGATGTCGCCTGGCATCAGGTCGGGCGTGAACTGGATGCGTCCATAGGCGACACCCAGCGCCTGGGCGAAGCAGCGCGCGGTCATGGTCTTGGCCGTGCCCGGCGGGCCTTCGAGCAATATATGCCCGCCGGCGAACAGCGCCGTCAGCATCAGATCGACCGTGTCGCGCTGACCGGTGATCGCTTTCGCCACTTCTTCCCTGATCGCGCTCGCCAGGGCCTTCACTTCATCGACGTTCACCAAGCCTCCTTGCCGTCCAGTCATGCAGCTTTTCCGCTGCTTCATGCATTCCGGCCAAACTATTGGAATCGTTCGCCGCCTTGAACCGCGCGGTGAAGCCGTGCGCTTCGCTTTTATCGCGGCTATCCAGCCAGCGGTCGAGCGCTTCGCCCTGCAGCCCGTGCGGCGCGCCAAGCAACGCGGCGGCGCGCTGGCGCATCAGCGCCGCGTAGCGGTCGCCAAGGCCTCCGAGCCGCCCGGCGCGCCTGAGCAGCATCGCCGTGGTGTCGACCAGCGCCCGCTTGCCGAAGGCGATGGCGCGCCCTTCGGCGCGCGGCGGGCCGAACCGGCCGAGCCCGTGCAGAAAGGCAAGTGCTGCCGCCGTCAGCACCGACAGCGTCAGCGCCAGGAAGGGCGGCTCGACCAACAGCTTGGCGAGGTCATAGTTGTGGCCGATGCCGTGCAGCGTCAGGTCGAACATCACCGCGCCCCTGGTGGGCTCGAGCATGGCGATCATGTCGAGCGCCGCGGCCGCCTTCTGCTCGTCCTTCAGCGCCGCGTTGTTGATGAGATCGGGATCGGTCAGGATGTAGAAGGGCTCGTTGTCGAGCTCGGTGAGAACGGCCCTGCCGTCGCCGGCAGCGATCAGCGGATGCTCGTCGGCCACCCACTGCAACTCGCCGGGCACGGCGATCTTGCGGCCATCGACATCGATCTGATCGACCGTCGGCTTGCCTTCGCCGAGCTTCGCCTTGGCGATGCGGCCGAGCCAGTCGTTGACGACGGTATTCGGCAGCCGTTCGACCTTCGTCTCCCAGCCCTCATGCTCTGGTTGCGGAAAGGTCACCCATTTGGGCAGCACGAACAGCGTGTCCTTGCCGGAGCGCAGCTTGATGATGCGCTGCAGCGCCGCCGGGTCGCTTTCCGGAGCGATGGTGACGATGAGCAGGAAGGTGGACGCCAGGGACGATTCCAGATCCTTTTCGCCGCGCGCCATGGGCGGCGCCTGTCCGTTGGTGAGCTTCAGCCATTCGACAAGCCCGGCATAACCGGTGCCGCCTTTGGAGAACGGCGTGCCGCCACCTTGAGGCTGGCGGAAATCCGGGGCGTAGGTGGAGAGGAGAAAAAATCCGGCTGCCGCCAGCAGGCTGGCGAAGATGCCCCAGAACAGCGTCCTGCCGCTGAACGGTGCCTCGGCTGTCTCGCTCGCCTCCGCGCTCATGCCCAGGCATCCCGGAAGGCGAAGCGCTCATAGGCGCCGCGCGCCTGCCCCCAACCCTCGGCGCCGACTGGGCGGCGGGCAAACAAGGCAGCCTCGACGATGCGCGCGATCTCGCTGAACGCCGCGCGGGGGCGGGTAGGGATGGAGCTCGCGGCCGCGATGTCGCGCGCGGTGAGCGACGGGCGCAGGAAATCGGGCAGGCGGGTGGCGATGTCGGCGACGCTGCGGCGCAAGAGAAGATGCACCGCCTCGTCATAGTCGCCGCGCGCGGCGAGCGCGTCGGCCTCGGAGAGCAGGATCTGCGCCGCACCGGCATCCGGGCGCCATTCTTCCTTCGTCTCGTCCTCCTTGCGGGCGCGCCGCCATGGCAGCCGCCAGGCGGCCCCCTTCGCCTCGAGGACGAGCAGGAACACGATGATCGCGACGCCGATGATCACCGCCCCCCAGAACAGATAGATCATGTAAGGGCCGAGCTTCGCCAGGGCTTCCAGAAAGGGCTTCAGCCATTCCGGCGGTTCCGGCCGCACCAGGCCTGGCAGGTCGAACTGGATCGAATCGTCCGTCAGCAGCTGCTTGTGCATCCTGCCCAGCCATTCGGCGTCGGCCGTGCCCGGCTGTGCGACAGTCACCCGCGCGTTCCCCCTGCAGCCTGCGGTTCGGCGTCGACACTGGCAATATGGAAAGACAATTGCAAGTGCACTGGACGCAGCCCGTCAATCTTGGCAAATTTACTTTGGAGTCACTGATTGGATGCGCGGTGACCAAGGGGGAAAATATCATGACCACTGCGACACTGGGACAACCTGGCCGATTCGAGATCGGCAGGGTATTCAACACTACTTTCGGTGTGATTACACGCAACATCGGGCTTTGCGTTGGCCTCGCACTGCTGTTTTCCGGCCTGCCGACATTGCTCATCAGGATGTGGCAGCAGCCGCAAATCGATGCCATGCTGCAGAGCGATCCGAGCTCGATGGCAGATCCCAACGCGGTGCTGAGCAACTCCTACATCAGCGTGATCGCAGGATTGGTTGCCTTCGTTTTCTCGCTCCTGCTTCAGGCGGCGCTCGTTCGCGCCACCATCGAGGATCTGAACGGCAAGCGACCGTCCTTCAGCGATTGCGTACAGATTGCAATTCGCTTTTTGCTGCCGACGCTCGCAATTGGCCTGCTGGTTGGTATCGGCGCGGGTATCGGCCTGGTGTTGCTGATCGTGCCCGGCATCATCCTGTGGCTGGGCTGGTCGATGGCGGTTCCGGTTCTGATACAGGAGCGGCTCGGCGTGTTCGGCTCGATGTCGCGCAGCCGCGTCCTCACCAAGGGCAATCGCTGGTCGCTGTTCGGCCTGTTCCTTATCCTGATCATCATAGCGATGGTCATCCAGTGGGGGATGCTGGTGGTGCTCGTGCTTTTCGGCGGGATCATCGCCGAGATCGGCTCAGCGTTGGTGCAGACCGTAGTGTCCATGGTGCTGTCGATCGCGACCGCAGTCAGCTATGTCGAATTGCGCCAGGTCAAGGAAGGCACCAGCGTCGACGAACTGGCGAAAATTTTCTCTTAAAAGACGTCACCGGAGAGGACCGCCATGGCGTCGACAGCAGCAATGGTCTGCCTGCACGCTCGTCCGGCACAAGCATGACGACGTTATCGCCACATCCGCCTTGGCAATCGTCATCTCAAGCTTCGCCTGCAACCCCGGCAATTCCCCGGTCTCGCCGCGCCTTATCAGGCATTCGACCAGCCCGTGCAGCGCCCAGACATTGTCGGGATGCTGGGCGCAGCGCTGCACGGCGCCGCTCAAGCCAAGATCGTCGCGATAGACCTGTTCGGCCTCCGCCGCGTGGCCCTGGTCGAGCAGAAGTGCTGCCAGCGCGTGGCGCGGCGGATGCATCCAGGCCCAGGGCTCGGTGTAGGATAGATTGTCGTCGAGCTCGACCGCGCGGCGCAGATGATCGTAGGCCTCGTCATGTCGTCCTTGATGGTAAGCAAGCTCGCCATCGAGCAGCGCGGCGCCGACGGCGAGCGAGGCCCGCGTCGGGTTGCTGAGGAAACGCCGCTCCGGTGGGATGTCTTCGATTTGCCGGCTAAATAGATCGCGCTCACGCTTAGCGTTCGCAAATTCGCGCAGCGTCGCATGCGCCACGCCCTTGGCGTAATGCTGCATGGCCGTGGTCAGAACATAGAGTTCCGGATCGCCGTTCATCGGCTCGTCGATGATCTCGCGCCAGCGGCCGAAGCGCACCTGAACATGCGATTTCATCGCATGATAGCCTTCGACCGTCTGTGTCAGATTCGGCCGGTCGGCGATGCTGACGACGTCGCGCGTCACCAGGCTGCGCACCTTGTCGGCCGCCCACAGCGCCGGCCGGTGCTGGCCGAGGAACATGCAGGTGAACATCATCAGATGCAGGTCGTGGCAGCAGCCGAGCAGGTAGTAGGTCGTCTCGCCGGCATAGGCGAGGTAAAGGTCGTTGGCGCGCACCGCCTTCTCGCTGGCAAGCTTTGCTTTCTCATATTCACCGCAGAGCACATGGATGTGTCCAGGCATATGGTTCATGTGGCCGGCGTCCGGGCACATTGTGCCAAGCCGCTCGGCCGAGCGCATTCCGCGCTCCGGCTGCGTCGACATCTCAAGCAGATGGATGTGCAGATGCAGTGCCGCCGGATGCGGCGCCGCGCCTGCCTCGTCCGACAGACGGATTGAGCGCTCGCAGATCTCCAGCGCCTCGAGCGCATCCGAGTTCGGCGCCGGCTCGCCGGTCTTGAGGTTCCATAGCCGCCTGACCGTGCGCATCATCAGCGCTTCGACGGTCAGCGCCATCACGTCATGGTCGTCGGGGAAGTCACGATAGACCTGACGCATCGCGGCGGCATAGGCATCGTCCCATTTTTCGAATTCCGCTGCGCTCACGCCGTGCGGCTGCTGGAAACGTGCGGCCAGCGCCTCGATCAGCCGCCGCTCGACAGCGCTGGCGCCGGCCGCCTTTGAACGCGCGAGCTGCACATGGTCGAAGCAGCGCCTTGTCGCGCGGTTGGCCTCATCCTTGCCGTGCTCCTTCCAGGTCAGATTGTAGAAAGGCCCGGCGGCATAGGCGATGCCCCAATGCACGAAGGCGCAGCCGGGATCGGTCTCCAGCGCCTTCTCGAAGCACTTTATGCCTTCCTCGTGGTTGAAGCCGTAGCACCAGTTCAGCCCGATATCGAACCAGCGCTGCGTTTCCGCCGAGGCTGTTGAGATGGGACGGCGATAGGTGCCGAGGTCGAAATGGTCCATGCCTGATTGCTTCTCGCATTCCGAGCCGGCGTGAGGCCCCTCTGGCGCAACCTGTGCCGAAAAGCATGAACTTGGCAAACGGCGTTCGGCGGGTGCAATCCCATCTCATCTGTCGAACCGCGAGGGACGAAACGGCTCGAGCAACGGACTGGGCGTGCCGCTGACGATCTCGCCGGCCAGCAATTCGCCCGCGATAAGGCCAAGCGTGGCGCCGCTGTGGCTGAAGACGACGTGATAGCCGGGAATGCCGGTCAACTGGCCGATCACCGGCTCGCCGTCCGCGGGAATTGGCTTCGGCCCCATGTGAAGGCTTTCCAGCGCGAGCGTCGGGTTGCCCTCCAGCACCTTCGAGGCTTCCTCGAGCAGCCCGGCAACCGTGGACGGCTTGGCTTCATAGGTGCCGTCGTCGCGCAGGATGACTTCGTCCTCGGACCAGGCCGAGTCGAGGGCAAAGGCGCCGTTTGGTGTCGGCCGGATGGCGACGCGCGGCGTGTTGAGCACCGCACGCAGCGGATGCCGGACCGGTTTGCTGAAGACGAGCAGCGCGCGCGTCGTGCCGTCGCCGATCCGCCTGCCGACCTTGGCCGCCATGCCGGGGACGGCCGGGCCCGTCGCGACGACAACAGCATCGCAATCGACTGTCTGGCGGGAGGCCGTCTTCACGCCACTGACGCGGCCATTGGCGAGCGTGACGTCGGCGGAGCCGGCGTCGGTGAGAATGCGGCCACCGCGGTCGCGGAATTCGCCGAGCAGCAGGCCGATGAGCGAAGGCAGGTCCACCCAGCCTTCGCCGGCATTGAAGATCGCGCCTTGAGGCGAAACGACCCTTGCGTCGACACCCGTCGTGACCGCGGCGACATCGCCCGGCGCAAGCAGGCGCGTCTGGTAGCCGATCGACTGTTCGTGGCGGAAGATCTCCTCGATCTGGTTAGCGGCATCGTCGGCGTCCCAGGTCAGCCCGCCTTCGAGGCGAAGCCAGGCGCCGCAATCGTGCTTCGCCGCGAATTCGTGGTAGCGCTCAAGGCCTGCCACGCGCAGCTTGTGATAGGCCGCCGAGCGCTTCCGCGCCGAGTTGAGCCAGGCGAGCGAACGCGACGATGCGCCATTGGCGACCGGGCCGTCCGTGACGATGGTCGTTGCCGCGCCAAGCCGGGCGAGATGGACGGCAGTGGAGACGCCGAAGATGCCGCCGCCGATGACGGCGACCTTGAGGGCGGATTTATCGGTCATGGATACAGCTTTCGATGATCAGACTTTAGTTTTGGGAGATGCGCCGAGCTCGGCCGGCGCGGTAAAAATCGTTCACAGCACCTCGGCGAGGAATTGCTTGAGCCGTGGGCTTTTCGGCCTGTCGAAGATTTCCGCCGGCGGTCCGACCTCGACGATGCGGCCCTCGTCCATGAAGGCGACCTGATCGGCCACCTTACGGGCAAAGCCCATCTCGTGGGTGACGACGATCATGGTCATGCCACGGCGGCCGAGATCGGCCATCAGGTTCAGCACGCCCTTGACGAGTTCGGGGTCGAGCGCGCTCGTCACTTCGTCGAACAGGATGACCTCGGGGTCCATCGCCAGCGCGCGGGCGATCGCCACGCGCTGCTGCTGGCCGCCCGAAAGGCGGCTCGGCCGGTAGTCCGCGCGCGCTGCCAGGCCCACCTCAGAGAGGCGCGCCTCGGCAAGGCGCCGAGCCTTGCTGCTTGCCATGCCCTTGATCCTGGTCAGCGCCAGCATGACGTTCTCGATCGCGGTGTGATTGGGGAACAGGTTGAAATGCTGGAAGACCATGCCGACGCGCCGGCGCAGCGTCTCCGGTTTGATCGCCAGGATGCTTTCGCCGTCGAGCAACACGTCGCCGGCCTTGGGCTCGACCAGCCGGTTGAGGCAGCGCAGCAGCGTCGATTTCCCGGAGCCCGACGGACCGATGACGCAGGTGACCGTTCCCGGCTCGACCTTGAGCCGGATCTTTCTCAGCACCTGCAACTCGCCATAGGCCATGTCGAGATCGCGCACCTCGAGGCTGCCGGCCTTGATGGCGGGTCGCGCCGCCTCGCTTGAGGCCTTGCCCGCCGTATCTTTCAACTCGCCGACCTCGACTAGACCGCTGACGACGCCGCCAGGTTTCTGCTTGCCGAGCCGCAGGCGGTTGTCGATGTGGTTGACGACATGGGTCAGTGGCACGGTGATGATGAGGTAGAACATGCCGGCCAGGAGCAGCGGCGACAGGTTGCCGGTCACGACCGCCTGGTCTTGGCCGATGCGGAATATCTCGCGCTCGGAGGCGAGCAGGCCGAGAAAGTAGACAAGGCTGGAATCCTTGACGTTGCCGATGAACTGGTTGACCAGGGCGGGAAGCACGCGGCGCACGCCCTGCGGGATCACGATCAGCCGCATGCCCTGGCCGTAGCTCATGCTGAGCGCGCGGCAGGCTTCCATCTGGCCGCTTTCGACGCTCTGGATGCCGGAGCGAAAGATCTCGCCGATATAGGCGCCGGCGATCAGGCTGAGCGCCACGATCCCGAGCGGGTAGGGCGAGGGCCCGAAAATTTCGCGACCGATGCGGGCGAAGCCTTGTCCGATCAGGAGAATGGTCAGGATCGCCGGCAACCCGCGAAAGATGTCGGTGTAGACGCGTGCCGGGAGCCGCAGCCAGGCGGAGCGCGAGATGCCCATCACGGCAAGGACCATGCCGATAAGGATGCCAAGCACCGTCGAAGCCGCGGCGAGGATCAGGGTGTTCTTCAACCCGACGGCAAGCAGCGCCGGCAGCACCGATGCCATCGCGTCCCAGTCGAAGAAGCTGCGCTGAAGGTTTTCTAACCAGTCCATCCGTCAACCTGCCTGGAGCATGATGCCGAAAAGTGTGACGCGGTTGTCGGACGACATCATGCTTATTTCTTTGATTTAGAGGTGCGGCGGCGCAGTCGCCGGACGCGCAATCTCTCACGGCCTGCGAGAAGGGGCCGCCGGCATTTTGCGCCGGCGGCCCAGCGCGGCTCAGTTCTTCTTGGGGAGATATTGCTCCGGCATCGGCGAGCCGGGGAACCATTTCTGGTAGAGGTCGCGCCAGGTGCCGTCCTGCATGGCTTCATGGATGCCCTTGTCGAGCGCCTCGCGGAAGGCGTCGTTGCCCTTGCGCACGACAAAGCCCGCCGGTGCGTCGAAGGACGGGATGTTGATCGCGATCTTCAGGGCCGGATAGCGCTCGCCATATTGCTTGGCCGCCTCGTAGTCGAGGAAGTGGCCGTCGATGGTGCCGTTGTTGAGCGCGGCGATGGCCGAGTTGTTGTCCGGGAATTTCACCAGGTCGGTGTTCTTGAAGTTCTTGGTGGCGTAGATTTCCTGCAGCGTGCCCTGCACGACGCCGAGGCGCTTGCCGGCTAGGCCCTCGGCGCCGGTGATCTTGGGGTCGGACGTCAGCACCGACAGGTATCCGGCGAGATAGCCGTCGGAGAAATCAACCGTCTGCTTGCGCTTCTCGGTCGTTCCTATCGCCGCGACCGCGACGTCGAAGCGCTGGTTGGCGACCGAGGGCATCAGCGCCGAGAATTCCTGGCCGGTGAAGGTCACCTGGTCCGGCTTGAAGCCCATCCGGCCCACCACGTTCAGGAAGAATTCGAGATCGAAGCCGGTGAACTTGCCGTCGGCCGTGGTGAAGGCATAGGGCTTGGCGTCGCCCATCGTGCCGACGCTGATCGTCTTAGGATCGATGAGATTGTACGGATTGTCCGCCGCCCAGGCTTTGGGCAGCGACAAGGCGGCAAGTGCTACTGCGAAGACGAAGGAGCCGATGCGCTGCCGCCGGCTCGATGTGAAAAGACCTCTGATGCTCATGGTTGTTCTCCACTCTGAAGATCGGTCCGCGCGGGGACGCAGCGAACAATTTCGATACGGCCTGCAATTCGACGCCCCCGGGCGTTCTTTTTCTTATGAGACCGGTCTCAAACGCGAATGAGACCGGTCTCTTGACATTTGTAGACACAGCAACGACGATCCGTCAAACGAATTTGAAAGCGACTTTTCCACAATGAAGCGCCCACCCAAGACTCCATCTGTCACCGTCAGCGACGTCGCTCGCGAGGCGAAGGTCTCGAAGGCGACCGCCGCGCGCGTGCTGGGCGGCTATGGCCGCGTGAGCACGACGGTGCATGCCGCCGTGCTCGAAGCCGCGAAGGCGCTCGACTACCGGCCGAACGAGCTGGCGCGCAGCATGACGACCGGCCGTTCAGGCAGCATCGGCGTCATCGTCGGCGATATCGAGAACCCGTTCTTCTCGCTGGCGGTGCGCGGCATAAGCGATGCGGCGCGTCTTTCGGGCATCAACGTCATCCTGGCCAATTCAGGCGAGGAGCTCGAAGCGGAGAAGAGCGTGATACGCGTTTTGATGGCAAAGCAGGTCGACGGCCTGATCGTGACGCCTGCCCAGTCCGGAGACATCGCCCATCTCAAGGACATCGCCTGCCCGTTGGCCTTGCTCGACCGGGCACTGCCCGGGCTCGATGTCGACACCGTGACGGTCGATGACCGCAATGCCGCGCTGCGCGCCACGCGCATGCTGACGCAAGCCGGGCACCGCAGGATCGCCTATGTCACCGCCGCTGTGCTGTCCGGAGATTTTCGCGGCGCTCGGTCGAGGATCAACACCTCCACCGTGCGCGAGCGCATCCTGGGCTTCCTCGATGCCTGCCGCGAAGCCGGCATCGATGGGGCGGAGCGCAACATCCATTTCGGCAGCGGCCGCTCGGAGAGCGCGCACGCCGCGCTCCTGCAACTGCTTCGGAGCGCCGGCAGGCCGACTGCGATCCTGGCCTCCGACAGTGTCGTGGCGCTCGATCTGTTCAAGGCGATCCGCGAATGCGGCCTCGGCATTCCGCGCGACATATCGCTGATCACCTTCCACGACGCCGACTGGACGAGCGTGACGACGCCGCCCATCACCGTCATCGACCAGCCGGTCTATGCGCTCGGAAAATCCGTGGCGGAGCTGCTGATACGCCGCCTGAAAGGCGATGACCGGCCGCCTGAAAGGATCGTGCTGCCGACGACGATCATCGAGCGGATGTCGGTCGGCGAGACGCCGAAGGCGATAGGGCAGGCGCAATCCTGACCAGATCGAACGCAACATGCGGAAAGGCCGGCGCGGCTCCGCTGAGCCACGCCGGCCGGCTCGGCCCCGGGAGGATCAGGACTCCAGCCAGACCTTCTCGAAATGCTGCTCGAGCGCCTGGTGCTGCTCGCAGCCATGCACGCCCTTGCGGTACGTTCGGTAGACCGAGCGCCAGTAGGGCTGGATGATGACGCCGGAGTCGCGCAAATTCTGCTCGATCTTGGCCATGATCTCCTTGCGCTGGGCGGCGTCGGGCGTTGCCAGCGCCGTGTCGAGAAGCTCGTCGAACTCCTTGTTCGAATAGGCGCTTTCGTTCCAGGCTGCGCCCGATTTGTAGGCGAGTGCCAGCACCTGGACGCCGAGCGGGCGGCCGAGCCATTCGGTGCAGGAATAGGGGAACTTGCTCCAGTCGTTCCAGAAGGTCGCGGCCGGCAGCACGGTGCGCTTGACCTTGAGGCCGGCCTCGCGGATCTGGGCGGCGATGGCGTCGGCGGTGCTCTTCTGCCATTCGATGTCGACCGAGATCAACTCATATTCGTGGTCGGCCTTGCCGGCTTCGGAGAGCAGCTTCTTGGCAGCCTCGACATCGCGCTTGGCCGGGCCGATATCGGCGTATTCGGGGTGCATCGGGCCGACATGGTGGTTGTCGGCGGGCTTGCCCCTGCCGTCGAGTCCGAGCTTCAGCACCGCCGCATTGTCGACGGCAAGCTGGGCGGCGCGGCGGACCTTGACGTCGTCATAGGGGGCGTTGCCGACATTGAAGCGCGCGACGATGGTCGAACCGGTGGCGATCTCGGAGTTTTCGAGTCCCATCTGCTCGGTCTGCGACACGGCGTCCGACGCGGTCTCGTGGTCGGTGTCGATCTCGCCGGACTCGAAGGCCGACAGCATGGCGTTCGGGTCGGAGCCGTAGTCGACCCACTTGATGCCGTCTAGATGGAATTCGCCCTTCCACCACGGCTTGTCCTTGCGCTTCACCTCTGCGCCCGTCTCGGCATCCCAGCTCACCAACTCGCAGGGGCCGGTGGTGATGGCCAGGGCCTTCTTCGGATCGCCGTCGCCCTCATAGGAGCGGTGCATGATCAGCGCCGGATAATCGGCCATGCCGGCGACCAGCGAGATGTCGGGCTTCGGCAGGTTGAGCTTGACGGTGTAGTCGTCGACCTTCTGGATGCCGCCGTCGACCGGCTTCTTGGTGTCGGCATTGACCAGCGCGCCCATGCGGGCCGCGACCGAATTGCCGGCGACCGTGGCGTCGCACCAGCGGTTGAGGTTGTGGATCACGTCGTCGGCGTTGAAGGCGTCGCCGTTCGACCAGATGATGCCCTTGCGCACGTGAAGCGTGATCGTCCTGGCGTCGTCGCTGGTCTCCCAGCTCTCGAGCAGCCAGGGCTCGAAGCTGAAGTCGGTTTTCCAGCGCACAAGATATTCGTTGCAGTGGCGCGCGACATTCGACATCTCGACGCCGTCGAAGGTGCGCGGGTCCTTGAAACCCTTGACGTTCATGGCGACGCGGAGCACGCCGCCCCTTTTCGGCTCTTCGGCGCGGGCAGGCGAGGGTACGAGCCCTCCCAGCGCCAGCGCGCCGGCGGCACTGACGCCGAGGCCCGCCATGAGCGCCAGATATTCGCGCCGGCTGATCGCGCCTTTCCTGAAATCGTCGGCGGTCGGCTTGGCTTGCGGGTGCAGTTTTCTGTCGGTCAGCATGAATTTCATCGTCGTTCCCTCTGTCATTGGTGCGTGTCGCCCGCACGGCGGTTCTTGACGGCAGCGACGCGCACAAAAATCCAACGGGCGCCCCGGCTGCCGTCGGACGCGGGGGCGGGGCGGCCTCCGGGGCGCCGTTGCCTGCGAGGGGATGATAGGGCCGCTTTCCGCAGCGAAATGTCTGGTTTTCCGCAGTTCTTGTGCACTGTTCCGCAGGGCGCGGAAACAGCCGATCTCCCACAAGGGGGAGATTAGCGCTCAATCACCGGCGCCCAGCCTGGCGATATCGCCGATGATTCTCGCAAAAGCCTCCGCCGCGCGCGGCACAGTCGAACGGGCGCGCAGAAAACTGTGCACCAGCCGCGGCTCCTCGCGCCACACTGCGCGGCCGCCGGCGGCGAGGATCTTGTCGCGATAGGCCTCGCCGTCGGACGACAGCGGATCGCATTCCGCCGTGACGATGACGGTCGGCGGCAGGCCGGAGAAATCGCGATCCTTGAGCGGCGAGAAGGTCGGGTCGTCCGGCGACTGTCCCGGCGCTGAGCGGACGCGGCGGTAGAAGTCGATATCGGCGAGTGTAAGCAGCGGCGCTTCGGCATGCTCGGCGTAGGAGCGCCCCGTCTCGCCGCCGCCCAGCCCGGGATAGATCAGCACCTGGCCGACGGCATGGCGGGCATGGTGCCGCGCCGCCTGCGCCACCGCCGCGGCGAGGTTGCCGCCGGCGCTCTCGCCGCACAGCACGATCGGCAGCGCACTGGTGGCCGCGACCCATTCGAATACCGCCAGCGCGTCGTCGAAGGAGGCGGGATGCAGGTGCTCCGGCGCAAGGCGATAGTCAGCCGAGACCACTTCGAAGCCGGTGCCAGCGCAGATCCCGGCGCAGATGTCGTCATGGCTGTCCAGGTCGCCGAGCACGAAGCCGCCGCCGTGGTAGTAAGGACGATCGTCGCCGCCGGTTTGTCTGCCATGCGGTAGCGCCGCACCGGGATCGCTTGCGCCGTCGTGGCGACGAGGCCATCAATGGCGGTCACGCCTTCCGGGCGACCTTGGTGAAATGCGACGCACATCCGGTCGTAGACCGCGCGCTGCTCGGTGATGGGTGCGGCGACGATCTCCGATGGGTACCAGGAATTGACCATGTCGATGTAATCCCAAAGCTCCGGATCGAGCAGGGCGGCATATTTGCCGCGGCTGCCCTGGTCAGCTGGGTCGCCGGCCATCGCCGTCAGAGCTCTGCGTAGAGCCGCGCCGCATTCTCGAAGGTGAAGCGCAGCGGCACCGAGCCTTCGACCTGCCAAACGTTCACCGTGTCCCCGGCCATCAGCCGGCAGGCGTCGAGCGTGTTCGTGACGGCGCCGCCATAGAGCCGGTTGGCGAGGTTGAGGATGCCGGTCTGGTGCATGGCGGCACTCGCACTGCCGCAGGCGTCCTTGACCAGCAGCACGCGAAAACCGCGCGCCACCGCGTCCTTCACCGTGGCGTCTATGCAGGCTTCGGTCCACACGCCGGCAACCACCAGCCATTCGGTGCCGGATGCCTTGAGCTTGTCGGCAAAGTCGTTCTTGCCGAAGGCGCTCGCTTCCTGCTTGACCAGTGTTGCCTCGCCGTCACGCGGCGCCACCTCATGGCAGATCGCCGTCAGAGGGTCGTCCTTGCCGGAGAAGGCCGACTTGCCGCTTTCGTCGACCGGATGGAATGGGCGCGCCTCGGCGAGATCGACGATATAGGCCCAATGGTAGAGCGGCACGAAATTGCGCCGTGCCGCCTCCTGCAGGTGCTGGACATTGGCGAGGATGTCGCCGAACCCTTCGACCAGATAGCGCTTGTCCTTGCGATGCTCCTCCTGGAGATCGATGAACACCGCGGCCACCGTGCCGCGCCGTATCGAGATGGGATTTTTCATGCAGGGATGCCTAGGTTTGCGATCGACGCTGTTCCGTTCGAGCCGCTGCGAACCGTGGTGGCTGGCCGGTGCCTCCCCACCGTCGTCATCCACGGGCGAAGCAGGAGCGAAGCTCCGTCGCGGAGACCCGAGGATCCATGCCGTGACGTTAGCCGAGAAATACAGCGGAGCAAAATTTGCACCGTTGCGGCGCTCATGAGTCTCGGCATGGATCCTAGGGTCTGCGCTACGTCGCTACGCTCCTTGCTGCGCCCTAGGATGACGAAGGCGCGGTTGCCGTGGCCAGTTTCGAAACTCTGTGACATCGCGCCGAACCAAATACTGCGCACCCGATTCAAACCTGCGGCTCCAGAAACTCGTCTTCATAAGGAAACCGCGAAAGCAACTCGGTTCCCGTCTCGGTGATCAGGATTTCGTCCTCCAGCTTGACGCCCTCGCGGCCGCCTTTCTCGCCGATATAGCTTTCCACGCTGACCACCATGCCTGGCACGATGATGCCGTCGCGGCCATAGGTCTCGTAATCCATCGAATGCGCGATGAACGGCGTCTCGCCATGCATGCCGACGCCGTGCATGACCGAGGTGTAGCGTTGGTCGACGAAGCGGTCCGGGATCTTCCAGGCTTTCTCGGCGATCTCGCGGAAAGCCATGCCGGGCTTCACGATTTCGATATTGTGCTGCACCTGGTCATGCGCCATGCGGTAGAGCGACTTCTGATAGGGCGTCGGCTTGCCCGGGCCGCAGCGGAACGTGCGTGAGAAATCGGAATAATAGCCGTAGCAGCCGATCGTGTCGGTATCGAGCGCGACCAGCTCGCCCGGCCTGATCTTGCGGCCGCTGGCCTCGTTGAACCACGGATTGGTGCGCTGTCCCGAGGTCAAGAGCCGCGTCTCAATGAACTCGCCGCCCTGGCGGATCACCTCGTGATACATGATGGCGAAGAGCTCGTTCTCGGAAACGCCGGGCTTGATAGCCTCGCGCACGGCGGCCACCGCGGCTTCAGCGCCCGCCATCGAAGCCTGCAGGCATTTCACCTCCTCCGGCGTCTTCACCGCGCGCACGGCAAGAATCTCGCCTTGGCAGTCCTTTACCTCACAGCCGCGCTTTTCCAGCGCCAGCGCCTGCAGATGGCTGCAGCGGTCGAGCCCGAGCTTCATCGAGCCGCCGCCATGCTTCTTCAGAAGCTCGATGATCTCGTCGGCGAACGGTCCGGCGGTCTCATTGTCGCGGCCGGAGACCGATGACCAGACCAGTTTCGACGGCCGCGCCTCGTCGATCGTGTCGAGCACCATGGAGACATGGTAGCTCTGCGGATATTCGAACAGTACGACCGGCCCTTCGGTCGGGATGAAGAAGTAGCGGGTCGAGTTGCGCAGGAAATAGCCGAACATGTTGCGCGAGCCGGTGGCGTAGCGCTGGTTGTAGGGATCGAACAAAACGACGCCGCCATAGCCCGCCTCGCGCATCCACGCGCGCAGCTTTGTAAGTCGCCCCTTACGGAGTGCGTCTGCGTTGATGAAGGACGGCTCGGTGTCGGAAAGCCACATACCGCCGGCCGGATCGGCCGCGGCCGGATGGCGCATGCGGTCCTTGAAGTCCACATCCTCGGTGCTGTCGGGGTCGAATACGACGATGCTCATGGGGGCCTCCTGTTCTTGGCGAACATAGCCGGGCCGGGTTTTGAGCTTGTGCGGAATCCCGCGATTGTTGTGCCGGATGCCGCAGAGGTGGCGGCGGGAAAACGAGAAACGCCGCGATCCTTCGCGCCCCCCCTCTGTCCTGCCGGACATCTCCCCCACAAGGGGGGAGATTGGCAGCTTCAGCGCCGGCTCTCCCTGTCAACGTTGGAGATTGGCGAAGCCACGCGTGACATCCAATCTCCCCCCAAAGTGGGGGAGATGTCCGGCAGGACAGGGGGGCGCTGTCCCGCCAGCGTCTCATCTAAAGGCGCAGGAACATTAGTGCCTCCTCATCGCCTTCGGCGCATGCCCATGCTCTTCCCGAAAAGCCCTGGCAAAGCTCGACATCGAAGCAAAGCCGCAAGCAAGCGCCACATCCCGCACCATCAGCGTCGAATGCGCCAGAAGGTCTGCCGCCCGCTTCAGCCGCAGCCGCCTGTAATAGCCATTGGGCGAGATATCCAACTCGGCGCGAAAATTGCGCTCGAGCTTGTCGGACGACACGCCCAGCCGTTCCGCCAGCTCAGCCATCCCAAGCCGCTCCTCGACCGCATCCTCCATGATGGCGATGGCCGACAGCACCAGCTCGTTCTGCACGCCGGTGCGCAGGCGCAGCGGCATCAGCTTGCGGTCGACGCTCGACCGCAGCGGAGAGTGCACGAACCATTCGGCGACGCCCGCGGCAAGCTCGGCGCCATAGTCGCGCGTGATGATTTCCAGCATCATGTCGAGGCTGCCGACGCCGCCGGCCGAGGTGAAGCGCTTGCGGTCGATGACGAAGAGATCGCGCCTCAGCTCGATCTCCGGAAACGCCTCGGTGAAGGCGGCCTGGCTGGTCCAGTGCAAGGTTCAGGCATGGCCGTCGAGCAGGCCGGCGCGGGCGAGGAAGAACGCCGCATCGGCCACGGCGCCGATATGCGCGCCGCCGCGCAGGCTCTTGCGGATCCAGCTCATCGCCTCGTCGGCGACGACATGGTCGGCATCGCCGCCGGAACAGACGACGATGCGGTCGACCTTCGGCGCGTCCGCCGCTGAAAAGCCGGGCTGGATCACGACGCCGTTGGAGGCCTCGACTGTGCCCTCATTGGCACCGACGATCATCCAGCGGTAGCAGTCGCGCTTGGCAAGAATGTTGGCGGCGCGCAATGGCTCGATGACGGAGGAAAACGCCATCATCGGAAAGCCGGGGAACACCAGCACCGCGAAGGTGAGGGGCGCCTCGCCTGGCGATGGCTTTGCTTGGCTCATGGCTGGCGGGCGTAGCGCGGCAGCACGATGTCGGCGGTGAGCGGCGCGAGTTCCATGCCGCTTGCCAGCTCCGGGCTCAGCCAGATCATCTCCTCGATCTCGGCCGCCGGGATCGGTTCGCCGGCGATCGACAGTTCGAAGAGCTCGGCCTCGACGCGGGCATCCGGCTCATTGGCGGCGGGCGCCGAGAACGAGCCGAGATGCGAGGCCGTCGCCGGATCGACGACGATGCCCAATTCCTCCCGCAATTCGCGCGCAAGAGCGGCGGCCGGCGCCTCGCCTGGCTCGATCTTGCCGCCGGCCTGCATGAATGTGCTGGTGCCGCGCTTGCGCACCAAGAGCAGCTTGCCGCTGTCATCGCGGATCACGGCGGCGGCGATCCGTATCGTTCTGGCCCTTATTGTCCTAGGATGGCTGGAAGTCACGATAGGCTGTTTCCCGACGGCGGCTTTGGTGGCAGAGAGGGCGGGACTGTAGCGGGCGGGTCAACGCCCTTGCAACGGAGAAACGACCAGGATGTTTGCGGCAACCGCCATCGACACGGGCAACAAGCCGGCCTTCTACAATGAGTTGGCCACGCAATTGAAAGCACTGCTGGAGGGCGAGGGCGACCCGATCGCCAACGCCGCCAACACCTCGGCGCTGATCTACCAGATGGTGCCCGATCTCAACTGGGCGGGCTTCTATTTTCTGCAATCGGACGAAGAGATGGTGCTCGGCCCCTTCCAGGGCAAGCCGGCCTGCGTGCGGATCGCGGTGGGCAAGGGTGTCTGCGGCACGGCGGTCGATCTCGGCATGTCGATGCTGATCAAGGACGTGCACGATTTTCCCGGCCACATCGCCTGCGATGCCGACTCGCGTTCGGAGCTGGTCGTGCTGTTGCGCGACGCCGACGGCGTGTTCGGCGTGCTCGACCTCGACAGCCCGCTGCCTGGCCGCTTCGACAAGGAGGACCAGGCCGGGATCGAGAAGCTGGCCGCGATTTATGTCGCGGCGAGTTCGTTCGAAGACTAGACGAATTTCACCAACGTCAGGCTGAACGCCGCGATAAACAGGAAGGCCGAGAAGGCCAGCATCAGCGGGCGCAGGCCTCGCGAGCGCAGCTGCGAAATGTCGGCTTGAAGGCCCATGGCGGCGAGCCCCATGGTCAGCATGACCTGCGCGGCCAAGGCGATCGCCGAATGGACCTGCGCCGGGATCGCCACCAGGCTGTTCAGCGCCACCATCGCGACGAAGGCGACGACGAACCACGGCATCGGCGGCTTGGCGGCGGAAGCATCGGTGCTGCCTCGGCGCGCCATCAGGCCGAGCGCGATCACCATCGGCGCCAGCATGGCGACGCGCGTCAGCTTGGCGACGGTCGCCGTCTCGCCGGCCTGGGCGCCGTTCTGGAAGCCGGCGCCGATCACCTGCGCCACCTCGTGGATCGAGGCGCCGGCCCACAGGCCGAACGCATGCTGGTCGAGGCCGAACAGGGGCGCCAGCAGCGGGAAGCCGAGCATGGCGATGGTGCCGAACAGGGTGATCGCGGCGACGGCGTAGGTGACGTCTTCGTCGCGCGCGTCGGTGATGATATTGGTCGCCGCGATGGCCGAGGCGCCGCAGATCGAGGTGCCCGCCGCGATCAGTTGCGCCAGCTTGGCGTCGACGCCGATCAGCCGGCCGAGCGTGACGGTGAAGAGGAAGGTAGCGCCAAGCGTCGCCGCAACGATGCCGACGCCGCCAAAGCCGATGCCGGCCACCTGGCCGAGCGTGAGCTGGAAGCCGAGCAGAACAATGGCGAAACGCAACAGCCGGCGCTGCGCAAACGCAATGCCGGCCTTGGCATGGGCGGGCGTGCCGAGCGCGTTGGAGTAGACCATGCCAGCGAAGACGGCGAGGATCATCGGGCTGAACAGCGTAAGGCCGGAGAGATTGCGCGCCGAATAGGCGACGCTGGTGATCATCGTCACGAGCACGATCCCCGGGACGACGCCGGCCCAGATCGGGGCAGGGCTCTCGCTTCCGGCCGCATTCAGGCCGTTTGGAAGATCGTTCGCGGTGGCGGGCAGGAATGACAATGCAATTCTCCAGGCGTGCTCACCGGCGAAATGCCATTCCGAAACCAATCTTTCCAACGAATTATTCGAGTTATAATGATCGATTTTTACGAACGATTTGAACCGCGCGACCGGACAGGATGCGCCAGTCGTGTCGGTGCCGGCCGGCTTGACGGCGTCTTGGTTCCCGGTCCAGCGTCGCGCGCCATGTTCTCTCGGCCCGCCCGATCTGGCGCGCGTAGTCCTGGTTGAGCGGATCACTCCAGATGATGTGCCAGCCGCCGATCCCAGGGTCGAAGACGCGCAAAGTCGTGCCATACATGCGGAGGCGCAGGGCGCTTGGGTCTGATCCAGATGTCCTGTATAGCGCGGCCTTCAAGCACCCAGCCAAAATGGCATTCGCCAGGCCATTTCTGAATGCCGCCGTTATCGAGATGGTGGACCGTGTCATTTCCCAACTTCCGATCAGCCAACCATAAAATCCGTGTCTTCCGCTCGGTCTGCGGGGATTACAGATCAGGAATGTGTCTATTCTATTCCGTACTAAGCCGTGGCTCGATCAGCCCGAGCTGATATCCGGGCAACAAATCGACGCGCCTCATCGTCGATCGCCATGACAGTGCCTGACCGACGCGTGGACGCAAAGTCGAGCCCTGCGAAATAGACTCCGGGAACCGGGGCGATGCCATCTTCGTGGACTGGTTGGCGCTGTGCGTCGAGAACCCCGGGTATATCGATCCAGCTGAAGTCGCCCTGAAAGCCCGTACACCAGACAATCGTTGAAATATTCTGCTCTATGAGGTCGAGCGACAGAATGGGGCGGCCAGGTAGGCGCGGAGCGACCGACTCCGCCTCATCCTCAATGGGCGCAGGTGCATCAAGACCGTTGCGTTTGATAAATTCATCAATACGATTTTTGAATTGAGCGGAAGTCTCGTCACCGAACCGAATGTTTTCGATAAGGTCGTCAGCAAAGATGAGACGACCGTTATCCGCTCCAACAAATCGCCCCACCAGTACAACGCCCTGCGCGCTGAGAGACTGCAGGCTTATCGTGTGCAACGCGCCAAGCATGGGCCGAGCCGCAACGCGGCCTGACGGATCGACAAAATCCTTGCGGGGCACGTCAAACAATCCAGTCTTCACCATCCACACGACAATGTCGTGTCCGCGATAGCGTCTCGGCAGGCGGCCAATATGGCTTGCGGCAAGATAAGTCTCCCTTCCTGCAAGGATCAGATCCTCGGCAATTTGGCAGCCAGATTGTGCGCTGCCGACGACAAGGACGGCCCCGGCGGGAAGGTCGCCGGCATTTCGGTAGTCGGAGGCATCGAGCTGCGCCGGGCCGTTCGTCAGCGTGGAGGCGGAGGTCGGTCGACGTGGGCGGTTCAGGCTGCCGCTGGCGACTACCACGCTTTTTGTCTGCCACGTCTGCTCCGGCGTCACAACGCGAAACAGCCCGTTACTTGACTCCAGTTTTGTGACCGAGACGCCGGTGTGGACCGGAAGCCGGTTACGCCGCGCATAGTCTTCCAGAAGAGCAACGAACTCCGCCTGGGACATAAATCCCTCGGGCTCCGGGCCGTCGTAACGGTCGCCGGGCATCACGCTGTATAGGTTGGGAAGATTGAAGTGGAATGAGTCCCAACGCTGGGTCCGCCACGTTTCACCAATTCGCCCGCGTTCAAGGACGCAATGCTGCATATCGGATTGGGCAAGTATATGACTGACACCGAGGCCCGCCCATCCGGCGCCCACAACCAGGGCATCCATAACGCCCGTTTCGTCCATGATTTCCCCCTTCCTTGTCGCTGAACATTATCACAAGAGCGGGAGCATGTTATGCGGACCAAGCAACGCGCCGTCGAACGCTGCATGATCTTTAGGCTGCGCATCGATTCCGGCGTCGCAGGTGCGTGGAAGCTCCGGTCCTGGTCAGCTGCCCAGATTGGAAGACACCATTCGCTCAGGCGACTCCTCGCACCGCCCACGCAGTTGCTGTGAACGAGACGTCATCGAACGCTTCGGGCTTGTAAATCGGCGTGTTCCCCGCGCCTTACCCGCGCCTTGCTTCGATGATCCCGACCATTGCCCGCGTAAATTCGACCATGCTGTTGGCCGTGATAGCCGCATTGTCGGGCGACTGACCGATATGCTCGGCTGCTCCGCAGCAGGAGCGGCGGATGCGGTCGTAGTGCGGATCTCTCTCATCGTCCGGCAGGCTTGCCAGATTCAAGGCTCGACGGTGAAGCATGCGCAACAGCTGCGCCAGCGCTGTTTCGACACTCATGCGTTTTTCTCCGCATCGGTCGAACGTCTCGGCACATGAAGCGCCGGATCGTCGATCAGGGGCGGTTCTCGTCCCCGATCCGGAAAGGCTGCGCCTCAGCCGTTAATATATCGTTGATTGCTAATATGAGTGATGAACCCTCCTACGAAGTTCACTGGTGTCGTGGGAGGCGGAAATAAATCGTGGCCGAGCGCGGCAAACCAGACCGGATGACGATTTCACCGGCGTTGCCAATATTGCTCTGTTCGTCGGTACTTCGAAATCTAGCAATCGACGGAATGCACCATTAACGGTGCTTGGTAAGGGTTGATTCAACCTTTACTGGTATGTACAAAGTGGCGGCTCCGACTAGGGGTAGGGCGCCTGGGAGCCGGAGCCGCCTGCGCGGCCGATGGGTAGTGTCCGCGCTGTCCCAGAATAGGACAGCGCGGTCTACGATTCGTTAATTCGCTAATATATGATCGCATAGGCGAAGCCAGCCGACACAATCCGGCAAACGTCATATTCTATGCAACTGAATTCACGTGATAATTTTCTGGACGCTGGAATGCCCCTTGCGCGCCCGCACCGTTTTCGGTGACAATTCCAGACCACCCTCGGCCTTGCTATTGATTCACCGTGTCGCGAACCAGTGCCTATGGGCATGAAGGCCCGTATAACTTCGCTACCAGCGCGATCACGACCAAGGGCCATCGCACAGGAACCTCCCTCAAAGCTCATCGCGAGGCAATTAAGTTCCTACCTCGTTCCAGGCAGGCGCTGATGTAATGGCAAACCCGCCGGGCGAGGCCCCCAACAACGACCTTCAAGCCCGGCGAGCTGCCGGCCCCAGGAGAGTACCGGCGACATCTTCGGTGCAAGCTGGATGCCAGCATTCCCGTTCCAAGATGAAACAAGGGAGCATCGTGCCGAGAGCGATGGCGTGCTGACTGCAAAACCCAGCCGGTAATGGCTAATCACCCAGAAAGCACTTTACCGAATATGTTTCGTTGCAGAGTGGCGCTGTAGATCCCGTCGTTCGCAAATCGATCCCAGAGAGCGAAACAGGTTGTGAGTGCGGCCAGAGCCAGAATTGTGCGCACTGCAAACTCCTCCCCACGCGCCTGAAAAACGCCTGATGATACGTCCGTCTCTGTATGTAAGGCTATTGCTAATATAGGAGGTAGCTCAGCGCGATACCTACACCAATGGCAAGACCAAAAGCGGTAGGTTCTAGCAAGCGGACAGTTGAGGTAGGCCTCCCCGAGGAGCTAACCGGCGATCGCCAGCCCAATGCCGATGCCAACGCCAATAGCAATGCCCAGGAAGAGCTTGCTGGCGAGATCTAGGGCATAAGCGCGGGCAGTAGCAGATACATCTATACGGGGCTCTTTGAGGGCCGCCGTGAGGTCATCGAACATCGCTTCCATGGTTGCCACCTGCGATTTCTTCGAGTGGCAAGACTAGATCAGTTCTGGTGAGATGTGAATCCCTCCGATCCATCAAAGTCTAACGATCAGGAAAGCGTGTCGGTAGGCACGTGTGGTAAAGCTAACTGACTGTTCCTGGACGGGCCTGCCCTTTAAGTCGGCTTGTCGACGAGGGTCGTCTTCCTCGAAGGCGGCCTGCAGGCTGTTACCAGTCTCAGCGTATCCACGTTCAGCATAACCGGGACACCCAGGTTTCACCGTGACCCAGTCGCCCTCGACATGGGTGACGTCGCCGACAAGCTCTATCTGCTGGCCTTTTTCTACCTTGGACGTTCGATCGACGATCGAGTGCGGGAAGCCATAGCTTGGTATCGATACGCTGACGCGGTCTTCGGTCACTCGACGCCTCACGGTCGCGGTGACAGCGACCTCATCGCCAATGTTGATGCCCGCGGCCATGCCATGAGTCTGGAGCGGCCGGCGTCTTCGTCAAGCGATAGCTAATGTATGGTATAGCCCGCTGGTCGGCCGCCATGTTAAATTATGCAGGCGATGAAGCTTCTCCTGATCGCATTCGCTGTCGCTCACAGCTGGTACACCGGCTACCATGATCCGGTCACCGGCTATGAATGTTGCGACGATAAGAAGGATTGTGGGGTCATCAACCCGCGCTTTGTTGAGCCGCTGCCGGGCGGCAATTTCAATGTCCGCACGGGGTCCAAGACGCGATATTTCATTCCCAGGAACCGCGTCATAGAGAGCGAAGACAACCAGTACCACATCTGCTTGTCCGCTCCGTTTTCATATATCCGCTGCTTCTTTGCGCCACGTACCGAGGCGAGCCGATGAGCCCGTCCCTCGCGAGCGGGCTCGTGCTGCGCTACCGGCGGCGGTGGACGCCCTGTCCCTGACACGGGAGCGGCCCGGCGCTCCGGCGGGGTAGGCCAGTGCAAGCCGGGCCTAACCGGCGGGGGCTCGGAATCGAAACACGGCACCGGCTGAGGACAAATATAGGCTTCTGCTAATATGCTTCGAATGCATTCATTGGTTGGCGAGGCCCATCCATAAGGACGATGGGCGGTGGATACAGCCGGGCTGCTTTGCCTGGTCACGGGCCAGCGGCCGATGCAACACGATTCGCCGGCGTCCTTGTTCCTGCTTGATTATTTGAGTGGCTGGGGAACCTGGATTCGAACCAGGACTAACGGAGTCAGAGTCCGTGGGTCTACCGTTAACCTATTCCCCAGCAGGCGCGACTGGTATCGCGCGAAGCGGGCGGCTGTGTGCCGCGAGCGCTGCCTTGTAGCCGCCGCCGGAAAATAGTCAACCCCGCGCCGCGTTTCAATCGCAGCTTTTGATCGCTTTGGCTCGGCGCGGCGGGGAAGGGGCTCAGCCTTCGCCGCGGCTGTATTGCGAGTGCTCGAAAAACAGCACCACGCCGAGGCCGATGAGCAGCGGGACAATCAGGTAGAACAGGCGGAAGACCAACAGCGCGGCAAGCACACCGACCGGGTCCATGTGCGACAAACCGGCCAGGAAGACGATCTCGAAAACGCCGAGGGCGCCCGGCGCATGCGACAGCAATCCCACCGAGAAGGACACCATGAACACGCCCAGTATGACGAAATAGCCAGGATTGCCGGCGGCCGGCAGGACAAAGTAGATGATCGCCGCGGCTGCCAGCAGTTCGACCGGGCCGATCAGCAATTGCCGCGCCACGATCGGCAGCGCCGGGTAATGCAGCTGGAAGCTGCCGATCTTGAGCGGCCTCAGATGGAGCCAGCTGCAGAACACATATGTCGCGACCAGGATCAGCATGAGAAGGCCGGCCGCGGCAGCCAGTTCGTGGTGCGGGGTCGTGGTGAAACGATCGACGATCTGCGGCTCCAGCACCAGCACCATGCCCCCGACAAGCAGGCTGGAGAGCACGAAGGTGATCCAGCAGATCGCCACCAGAATGCCGACATCCTGGCCGGTCAGCCCCCTCGTGCCATAGGCGCGGTAGCGGATCACCGCGCCGGACAGCACCGAGCCGCCGATATTGTGCGACAGCGCATAGGTGGTGAAGGAGCAAAGGGTGACGAAGAGCCAGGACACTCTTTTGCCGATATGGAGCAAAGCGATGTGGTCGTAGCCGGCGAGCGACGCATAGGCGACGACGGAACTTAGCGCCGCCAGCATCCAGCCACGCGCGGGGATGGCGACGATACCGGCCCAGACGTCGTCGAGCGAAACGCCGCGCAGCTCGTGGATGAGCAGCCAGAGGGAGAACACCACGGCTGCTATGCCGATGACCGGCCAGAAATAGCGCCTCCAGTTCATGGCGTCGTCGTCATGCTGTTAAGCTCATGGATATGATGCTGCCCAAACCCTCTCGAACCCTCGTTTGAGACATGCCTGATTGAAGCCGGCTATTCAACCGGCAAGAGATTGCCCCTGCGTGACGCCGCCAAAAATCAAGTCACCCGGTCTTGGTGATTGCGGATCGCGCTGCTAGTCTGTCCTCAACTTGAAACAAATCTAGGTAGCTGCTGCGTCCTTCCGGTTCGCGCGGCGCCGAAAGGAATTGCAGTGGAAGACCACGATACCGGCGCTGGCGCGTCGGCAGTGGGCGTGTCCGGGGCATCGCCGACGGAATCGGCGCGGTTTAGCCGCCATGCGGGTGCGCATGCCAGACATGCCGGCCAACGACATGCCGACCAAAGACATGCCGACAATCAAGGCGAGAACCAGAAGGGCAAGACGCGCAAGCGCCGCAAGCGCCGGCGCGGCCGCAAGGTGTTCGCACGCGACGAGAACGGCATCATACCGCTGTCGGTGCCCGCCGCCGCACCTGCCGGCCGTGCGCCAGATCCGGCGCCGCCATCGCCGCAACCGCGACCGGTGCAGAACGGCCCGCGGCCGCCGCATCTGGAACTGCCCGTCTTCGCCGCGCTCGATCTCGGCACCAACAATTGCCGGCTGCTGGTCGCCGTGCCCGGCCGTCATGGCCAGTTCCGCGTCATCGATGCCTTTTCGCGCATCGTCAGGCTGGGTGAGGGGCTGTCCGCCAGCGGGCGGCTCGGCCAGGCCGCCATGGATCGCGCCGTCGAGGCGCTCAAGGTCTGCGGCGAGAAGCTGCGCAATCGCAAGATCAGGAAGGCAAGGCTGATCGCCACCGAGGCCTGTCGCTCCGCCGAAAACGGCGTCGAGTTCCTTGAGCGCGTCGAGCGCGAGGCAGGGCTGAAGCTGGAAATCATCGACCGCCAGACCGAGGCCCGCCTGGCGGTCTCCGGCTGCGGCTCGCTGGTCGAGCGCGATACGCGCGGCGTGGTGCTGTTCGATATCGGCGGCGGCTCGTCCGAGATCGCGCTGATCGACCTCACCCGGGGCCAGCGCTCGCCGCGGCTCGCCAACCACATCGTCTCCTGGACTTCGCTTCCGGTCGGCGTCGTCTCGCTCGCCGAGCGTTTTGGTGGCCGCACGGTGACGCGCGAGACCTTCGCAGCCATGGTCGAGGATGTCGCGGTGAGGCTGAAGGCCTTCGACGGGCGCGACCGGCTTGCGCATGTGCTGGCCAGCCCCCAGTTCCATCTGCTCGGCACCTCCGGCACGGTGACGACGCTGGCCGGCGTCCATCTCGATCTCGAGCGCTACGACCGTCGCCGCGTCGACGGGCTGTGGATGGACCGCCAGAGCGTCGACCGCATGGTGGAAAAACTGATCGGCTGGGATTTCCAGCAGCGCGTCGCCAATCCCTGCATCGGCGCCGATCGCGCCGACCTGGTGCTTGCCGGCTGCGCCATCCTGGAAGCGATCCGCGGCGTGTGGCCGTCCGAGCGGCTGCGCGTTGCCGACCGCGGCTTGCGCGAGGGGATTTTGAGCGAGCTGATGGCCGATGACGGCGCCTGGCGTCGGGCATGATCCCCCAAAGTGGCGTCCGGTTTCTGAAAAAGATCATGCTCAAAAGAGAACGGCCATGACGAAAAAGCCGGAGAAGCCGGGCTCGGCCGGCATGCGCGTGCTGAAAACGAGGATCAAGAAGAAGAGCGGGCTCAAGGAATCCTCGCGCCGCTGGCTCGAGCGTCACATGAACGATCCTTACGTGCAGCGCTCCAAGGCCGATGGCTACCGCTCACGTGCTGCCTACAAGCTGACCGAGATCGACGACAAGCACCATCTCCTGAAACCCGGCATGAAGGTGATCGACCTCGGTGCCGCTCCCGGCGGCTGGTGCCAGGTGGCGGCGGCGCGCACCAAATCGAGCGCCGAGAACCCGCATGTCGTCGGCATCGATTATCTCGAGATGGACGCGGTGCCGGGGGCAGTCATCCTGGAGATGGATTTCCTCGATCCGGAAGCGCCGCAAAAGCTGTCCGAGGCGCTCGGCGGCCAGCCCGACGTGGTGCTGTCGGACATGGCGGCGCCCACCACCGGGCACCGCCGCACCGACCATCTGCGCACTATGCACCTATGCGAGGTGGCGGCCGATTTCGCGCTGCAGGTTTTGAAGCCTGGCGGGCATTTCCTCGCCAAGACGTTCCAGGGCGGCGCCGAGAACGAGCTCTTGTCGCGGCTGAAGCAGAATTTCCGCTCGGTCCACCACGTCAAGCCGCCGGCTTCGCGCGACGAGTCGGTGGAGCTTTATCTGCTGGCCAAGGATTTCAAAGGGTAGCTCATCCCTCTCGGCGCTGCGCGCCGATCCACCTTCTCCCACAACAAGGGGAGAAGGAGAGGCCGCGCCTACTTCCCCGCCCCACCCACCGCCTCCAGCGTCTTCGGCGTCGTCAATTTGCCATGTCCCGACACCGCGTTGCCGGCGTCGGGCGCTAGCCGCATGAAGGTCACCGATGCCGCCGCCGAGACGGCGGCGACGATAAAGAAGGCGATGTGGAAGTCGCTGAGCGTCAGCGGCCCGCCATGGATCGAGGTCGACACTTCAAGGATGCCGCCGGCCAGCGCCACGCCGAGCGCGATCGAAAGCTGCTGGAAGACGGCGGTGATCGGCGTCGCCTTGCTGGTGTCGGCGGCGGAAATCTCGGCATAGGAGAGCGCGTTGACGCCGGTGAAGAACATCGAACGGATGAAGCCACCGACCAGCAGGATCGCGAGCATCAGCGCATAGGGGGTCTCAGGCGTGAAAAGCCCATAGATGGCGATCGAGCCGGCGGCGATCAGCGAGCCCCAGATCAGCACCCGGCGGAATCCGGCGAGGCGGAAAAGCAGTGCAGTGACGAACTTCATGCCGATGGCGCCGATCGCCGAGACGAAGGTGATCATGCCGGACTGAAACGGAGTCAGCCCGAAGCCGATCTGGAACATCAGCGGCAACAGGAACGGCACAGCGCCGATGCCGATGCGAAACAGCGAGCCGCCGAGCACGGAGGAGCGGAACACCTGGTTACGGAACAGCTCCAGCGCCAGCAGCGGGTTTTCGGCGCGCCGTGCGTGCAGGAGATAGAGCACGCCCGAAACCAGGCCGACGGCGACCGTGATGAAGCCGGCGATCGGCGGCAGCGCGGGCAGGCTGACCACCGAGAGGCCGAAGACGATGCCGGACGCGGCAAGGCCGCTCAGCACGAAACCGGGAAAATCCAGCGGCGGCGTCTCGGCGGGCTCGGTCTCCGGCAGGTAGCGGGTGGCCAGCCAGATGCCCAGCAGCCCGATCGGCACGTTGATGAGAAAAATCCAGTGCCAGGTGAGATAGGTGGTGATGAAGCCGCCGATCGGCGGACCGACAAGCGGACCGACCAGCGCCGGCACCGTCAGCCACGACATCGCAGCGACCAGCTCGCTCTTCGGCGTGGCGCGCACCAGCACCAGGCGCCCGACGGGCGTCATCATGGCGCCGCCGATGCCTTGCAGGAAGCGCGACACCACGAAGGCCGGCAGCGAGTTGGAGAAGGCGCAGGCGACCGATCCGGCGATGAAGACGGCGATCGCGGCGCGAAACACGTTCTTGGCCCCGAACCGGTCCGCCATCCAGCCGCTGATCGGAATGAAGATCGCCAGCGACACCAGATAGGCCGTCAGCGCCAGCTTCAGCGCGATCGGGCTGGTGTGGATATCGATGGCGATCGCCGGCAGCGAGGTGGCGATCACGGTCGAATCCATGTTCTCCATGAAAAGTGCGACCGCCAGGATGAGCGGGATGATGCGGTTCAAGGGAACGCCCTGATTTGACTTCGCGATTCTGGGCCTGGCCGGGGGCGAGCCGGCACGACCGGGCGGTACCACCAATTGGCCCGGATGTCGCATTAAATTGCTGTCACTTTTGTGCGACCGCAACCACTGGTGGCTTCAAAATGGTCACGCGCAACACTTTGCGACGGAACGCAACGATCGGCTTTTCAACCGCAGCAGGACGTGTTACCAGCCAGCGCCAATCCTGAAAGGGAAGATGAGAGTCGGCGCTGGCCATTTCGGCCCGGCGCCTTTTCCGCATTCAAAAGGACTGGCCATGGCAAAAATCATCGAGACGTCCACCGGCGCGCTGGCGCTGACCTTCGACGACGTGCTGCTGCAGCCCGGCCATTCCGAGGTGATGCCCGGCCAGACCGACATCCGCACCCGCATCGCCGGCGACATAGATCTCAACACGCCGATCCTCTCGGCCGCCATGGACACCGTCACCGAGGCCAGGCTGGCGATCGCCATGGCGCAGGCCGGCGGCATCGGCGTCATCCACCGCAATTTCTCGCCGGCCGAGCAGGCCGAGCAGGTCCGGCAGGTGAAGAAATTCGAGTCGGGCATGGTGGTCAATCCCGTTACCATCGGCCCGGACGCGACGCTGGCCGACGCGCTGGCGCTGATGCGCTCGCACGGCATCTCTGGCATTCCGGTGGTGGAAAACGGCGGCACCGGCGGTCACACGGTCGGCCGGCTGGTCGGCATCCTCACCAACCGCGACGTGCGCTTCGCCTCCGATCCGTCGCAGAAGGTTTACGAATTGATGACCCGTGAGAACCTGATCACGGTGAAGGAGAACGTCGACCAGGACGAGGCCAAGCGCCTGCTGCATAAGCACCGCATCGAGAAGCTGGTGGTGGTCGACCGGAAGGGCAATTGCGTCGGCCTGATCACCGTCAAGGACATCGAGAAGTCGCAGCTCAACCCGCACGCCACCAAGGACGCGCAGGGGCGGCTGCGCGCCGCCGCCGCCACCAGCGTCGGCGACGACGGCTTCGAGCGCGCCGAACGCCTGATCGACGCCGGCGTCGACTTGCTCGTCATCGACACCGCGCATGGCCATTCGCAGCGCGTGCTGGATGCGGTGACGCGGGCCAAGAAGCTCTCCAATTCTGTGCGCATCCTGGCCGGCAATGTCGCCACCGCCGAAGGCACGCAGGCGCTGATCGATGCCGGTGCCGACGCCGTCAAGGTCGGCATTGGCCCGGGCTCGATCTGCACCACCCGCATCGTCGCCGGCGTCGGTGTGCCCCAGCTGTCCGCGATCATGTCGGCGGTCGAGGTGGCTGAGAAGTCTGGCGTGACGGTGATTGCCGACGGCGGCATCAAATATTCGGGCGATCTCGCAAAGGCGCTCGCCGCCGGCGCGGGCGCCGCCATGATCGGTTCGCTGCTTGCCGGCACCGACGAAAGCCCGGGCGAGGTCTACCTGCACCAGGGCCGCTCCTTCAAGGCCTATCGCGGCATGGGCTCGGTCGGCGCGATGGCGCGCGGCTCGGCCGACCGATACTTCCAGGCCGAGGTCCGCGACACCCTGAAACTGGTTCCGGAAGGCATTGAAGGGCAGGTTCCCTACAAAGGACCTGTGGCTGGCGTGCTGCACCAGCTTGCAGGCGGCCTGAAAGCCGCTATGGGTTATGTCGGTGGGCGCGACCTTGCCGAGTTCCGCGAACGCGCCACCTTTGTGCGCATATCGAACGCCGGACTTCGTGAAAGCCACGCCCATGACGTCACGATCACCCGCGAAAGCCCGAACTATCCGGGCGGACTATGATCAGGCCGGCGAACGGCCGGATCGCCCGGGCCTGTGGCGTGGCTTGATCGTAATGGTGCTGCGCCTGTCGCGTCATGTGGCGGCGCTCTCCGTCGCCTCCGCCGCGATCTTCATCGCCATGACGGCGCTGGAGTTCTTCTATTTCCGCCGGCTGAGCGGCGGGCTCCCTTCGCTCGACATGCGCGTCACCGGTTTCACGCCCGATGAAGGCATGGCATGGTTGACTGCGCTCGGCCGGCGCGGCGGCGAGATCATCATCGTTTGGCACTTTCTGACCTTCGACTTGCTGTTCCCGGCGCTGCTGTCGCTCACCCTGGTCAGCCTGATCGTGGCCTTCGGCCGGCGGCTCGGCAGTTTTCGCGCCATGCCTGCGCAGTTGCAGGCGCTGGCCGCGCTGGTGCTGGTCCTGCCCTACACGATCGCCGACTACGCGCAGAATTTTGCCGTGGCGCGGCTTTTGTCGGATTTCCAGTCGGCCAATCCCGATTCGCTGTCGTTCGCCTCGTCGCTGACCGTCACCAAGTTCGCGCTTCTGGCTATTCCCGTCGCGGTGGTTGCGGTGTTCGCGTTGGCGCTGCAGCGGCGCTGAGCGGACAGGGGGCGGGGATGAACCAGACTGCCATCTTCTGGCCGATGCTGGCACATGTCCTCCTGGTCTACATCGTCTATCTGGTGATGCTGAAGCGGCGCTATCTTGCCGTGAAGTCCGGCGAGGCCAAGATCAGCCAGTACAAGGTCCGCTCGACCGAGCCGGTCTTGAGCGTCACCGTCGCCAACAATCTGATCAACCAGTTCGAGCTGCCGGTCCTGTTTCACGTGCTTTGCCTGGCGCTCTTCGTCACCAACGGCGTCAACTACCTGACGCTGGCGCTGATGTGGCTCTTCGTCGTCACGCGCTATGTCCACGCCTGGGTCCATGTCACCAGAAACTACATGCTGCACCGCAGCCGAGCCTTCTACTTCGCCGCGGGCGTGCTTCTCATCGCCTGGATCTGGTTTGCCCTACACTTGGCCGGCGCGGTTTGAGTCGCGCCAGTTCCCTTCTCCCCCTTGGGAGCGAAGGAAAGGCGCTAAAGATCGAACACCGCGATCCTGCGCTTGTCGAACTTGATGCCGATCTCGCCGCGCACCAGTCTGAGCGCCTGCTCGCCGAACACGGCGCGCCGCCAGCCTTGCAGCGCCTGCACGTCGGCGGCGTCGCCCTCCGCGGCGATGCGGTCGATATCGTCGCTGGAGGCGAGCACCTTGGAGGCGACGCCCTCCTTCTCGGCGACGATCCTGAGCAGCACCTTCAGCAGTTCCGCCGCCGCGCTCGAGCCTTCCGGTGGCTGGAACGTCTTCGGCAGCTTCGGCATCGCTTCCTTCGGCAGGGCAAGCGCCGTGTTGACCGCGCCGAGCAGCGCGGTCGCGGTCGCCGACCGTTCCCAGCCCTTCGGCGTCGTGCGCAGCCGGCCGAGAGCCGTTGCATCGCGCGGCGCCTGTTGCGCGATCTCGTAGATCGCGTCGTCCTTGAGCACGCGGCCACGCGGCACGTCGCGCTCGCGCGCCTCGCGTTCACGCCATGCGGCTACCGCCTGCACGATCGCCAGTTCCTGCGGCTTGCGCAGCCGCATCTTCAGGCGCTTCCAGGCATCTTCGGGATGCGGATCGTAGGTCTCGCGCGAGGTGAGAACGTCCATCTCTTCGTTCAGCCAATGGGCGCGGTCCTCCCGCTTCAACTCGGCGCTGAGGTGCTGGTAGACCTTGATCAGATGGGTGACGTCTGCGAGCGCGTATTCGAGCTGCTTGTCGGAGAGCGGCCGGTGTCGCCAGTCGGTGAAGCGCGAGGATTTGTCGAGCCGCGCGCCGGTGATGCGCTGTACCAGCTGATCGTAGGACACGCTGTCGCCGAAGCCGCAGACCATCGCCGCCACCTGCGTGTCGAACACCGGATGCGGCACCAGGTTGCCCAGATGGACGATGATTTCGATGTCCTGGCGGGCGGCGTGGAAGACCTTGACCACCGCTTCGTTGGCCATCAGCCGAAAGAACGGTTTCAGGTCGATGTCGGGCGACAGCGGATCGATCAGCGCCGTCACGCCGGGCGCGGCCATCTGGATGAGGCAGAGGATCGGCCAGAAGGTCGTTTCGCGGATGAATTCGGTATCGACGGTGACGAAGTCCGACTTTTCGAACGCCGCGATGACGCTCTCGAGTTCTTGTTGGGTGGTGATGACGTGCATCAATTCGCTTTTGGCATCATATCAGGCCTCTTTCAATTTCAGCCGCAAACGCTTTCGTCAAGCCGCTGTTAGAGCATGATCCCGAGCCGAACGGTCAGCGGGAACCGGTTTTCGGAGAAGATCATGCTCCAACAAAGAGTTGGATCAGCATGGCGGTTCAACGAAACGTCGTGCTGATCTAGTCCTGCTTGTCTGAATCGCCGCTCCGCCGCGCCAGCCGCGCGAACAGCGTCGAGGTGCGCAAAAGCGCGGTGAAACGGCTGCGGCTGCCGGCCGGCACGCCCGACCGCACCTGCATGCGGTAGAGGATCACGATGATGAGAACGGCGTAGACCGAGGCGTTGAAGACGAACAGCGCGCTCGGCCCGAAATGCTGCATCACCGCCGACGCCGCAATCGGACCGCCGATCGCGCCGAAGGAATAGAACAGCATCAGCGCGGCGTTGATCAGCACGAACTCGCCTTTGTCGGCCCGGTCGTTGGCATGCGCGGCCGAAAGTGAATAGAGTGGCATGGCGAAGCTGCCGAAGATGAAGACGATGACGAAGTTGAGGAACGGGTCGGCGCGCGCCACGAAGGCCAGTGCCAGCGCGGCAAGCATGGCGCAGAACGTCGTCGTCAACAGCACCGTGCGCCGGTCGCGCCGGTCGGAGAGATAGCCCAGCGGATACTGGATGAGGGCGCCCCCGAATATGCCGACGCTGACGAAAGTCACCACATCGGCCACCGACATGCCGATCTCCTCGGCATAGACCGGCGACAGCGTGCGGAAGGCGCTGTTGGTGACGCCGACGGCGATGCAGCCGATCGAGCCGAGCGGCGAGATTCGCCAGACGCGCGGCAGGTCGAGCTTGACGTCTTCCGGCGGCGCCGGGTTCGAACGGTCCCCGAGCGAGACCGGCACCAGCGAAAAGGTGATCATCATCGACATGACGGCGAAGATGGCGAAACCGCCGGCGCCGAAGACCGGAATAAGAAATTGCGCGCCGGTCACCGAGCCGATGTCGACCATGCGGTAGATCGCGAGCACCCGGGCGCGGTCCTTGTTGGTGACGCCAGAATTCAGCCAGGCTTCCATGACGGTGAACAGGCCGGCGAAGCAGAAGCCGCCGGCAAAGCGGACCGCGCACCACATGACAGGGTTGATGACAAGCACCAGAAGCAGCGTGCCGACCGAGGCGATCGCGGCCAGCGCGGCAAAAGCCCTGACATGGCCGACGGCCTTCAAGATACGGGTGACCGCCAGGCAGCCGAGCAGGAAGCCGGCGAAATAGAAGGTGCCCATGAGGCCGATATCGGAAGCGGAAAAGCCTTCCCGCGCGCCCCGCAATGCGATCAGCGTGCCCTGCAGGCCGTTGCCGCCAAGCAGAATGCCAGCGGCAATGAGGAGCGGGATAAGAGGGCGGATGGAAGACATTGAAGAGAGGCAATCACGGATCTGTGACCTCTTCTTGGACCATAGATAGCATCAATGCCAGCGGCAAATGCGACACGAACACGGACCCGTTCTCGCAATCCGGGGCTGCCCATCCGGTAGGGGCCCCTAAGCTCTACCGGCCCGTATTTCCATCTCCTGCACGACCGTCGACGGCGTCTCGCCCGGAATCGCACTGATGCTCTCTGCGGCCGGCCGCCGGCCGAGCGAGCCCGCGGTCAGCAGGCTGAGCGCGATGAAGGGAATGCCGATTCCGTAGGCGGAGCGGATGCCCCAATGGTCCGATACGAAGCCGAGCAGCGGCGGACCGAGCAGGAAGGCGACGAAGGAGATCTGCGAAAGCGCCGCGACGTTGATCGCCGCCGGCCGATCCGTCCGTTGCGCCGCCGCCGAGATCGCCAGCGGGAAGATCGCGCTGCTGCCGATGCCCAGCAGAGCAAAGCCCAGCATCGAGACGAACGGCAGTGGCGAGAAGAACACGATGAGCACGCCGGCCGCCATCGTTGCCAGCAGCACGCGCGCCACGCCGCTTGGCGAATGGCGGTTGACAAAGGCGTCGGCGAAGAAGCGCGTGGTTGCCTGCGAGAAGGCGAACAGCGCCACGGTGAAGCCGGCGACGAACGGACCGGAATCGAACACCGTGCGCATGTAGATCGCCGACCAGTCTATGCTGGCGCCTTCCAGGAGCATCGCCGAAAGCGTCACCGCGACGAGGACGAGGATCGGCAGCGTCGGCCGCGCCAACATCGGCGGCTTGTCGCCGGAGTTGGCGAAGCGGGCGGGCGCCGGCTCGAAGCCGCCGAGAAACAGCGCCATCGAAACCGCCACGATGGGCACCACCAGCGCCAGATGCAGCTGCGGCGACAGGCCGAGATGCGCCATCGCGCCGCCGAACAGCCCGGCGCCGAAGAAGCCCGCGCTCCAGAAGGAGTGCGCCCGGTTCATGATTCGGCGCTTGAGCAGGAACTCTGTCCTGTCGGCCTCGACATTCAGGATGATCTCGACGCTGCCGATCATCAGCCCGACCGGCAGCAGCAGCAGGAACAGCGCGACCGGTCCCCGCGCGTGCACGGCTATGGAATAGACAAGCGCGATCAGCGGCACGAGCCAAAGCAGCGCCCGGCGAAAGCCGACGCGCTCCAAGAGAGGAGTCGCCAGCGTCAGCGCCGTCAAGGTGCCGATCGGTGTCCCGATCAGGCTGAGCCCGAGCGTGCCATCCTCGATCGCCATGGCGCGCTTTATGTCCGGCAGGCGCGGGAAAATGTTGCCCATGGCGAAGGAATAGATCGCGAAACCGGCATAGACGCGGTGCTGAGGGGCGAGTTTCAAGCCAAAGGTCATCGTGGCACTTTCCGTTGGGGAGGGCGGACGGCATCGCCGGCCCGAACGCATCACTTCTTGCACAAACGTGCAAATCATGCAAGAATGAGCACAAAGAAATAGGATCGTGCATGCTGACCGAGGAACGACACCAATTCATCCGCGACCGGCTGGCAGCCGAAGGAAAAGTTTTGGCCGGCGAGCTCGCCAGCCGCTTTGGGGTTTCGGAAGATACGGTTCGCCGTGATCTGCGCGAGCTGGCGAGAGCCGGGCAGTTGCGCCGGGTTTACGGGGGCGCGGTCGCGTCAGCGCCCTTTGCGGCGGCAACCATCAGCGAGCGCAGCGGCCATGCGGTCGAGGAGAAGATGCGCCTGGCGAAAGCCGCGGCTGGCGTGCTGACCTCGGGGCAGACCCTGTTCATCGACGGCGGCACGACCAATGAGGCGATCGCGAGGGCAATCCCGCGTGATATCGAGTTGACCGTGGCCACCAATTCGCTCGGTGTTGCGTCGGCACTCGCCGATCTTCCCCTGGTCGATCTGATCATGCTCGGCGGCCGATACGTCCGCGACCTCGGCACCTGCGTCGGTGGTGACACGCTTGCCGCCGTGGCTCAGCTCGGCGCCGATCTGTTCTTTCTCGGCTCCTGCGGGCTCGATGCCTCGCGCGGCGTCACCGCCTTCGATTCGGCGGAGGCTGAGGTCAAGCGCGCCATGGCCAGGAACAGCGCCGGCATCGTCATCGCCGCCACCATCGACAAGCTCGCCACAGCGGCGCCTTATCGTGTCGCGGCAGCGGATGCGATCCGTCACCTTGTGGTCGAAAAGACAGCGCCGGCCGCCGTCCTCGCCGATTTCCAGAGACAGGGCGCCGAAATCCGCTTCGCGTGAGCGGCCGAAGCCCGAGCCTTTACGACCGCTTCCCCTGTGTGACCGGTTGCCTTGACAAAGCCGGCCTCTCATGCGCTTTTCGCGCCAATTTTCAGGGCCGGGCTTTCGCCCGCAATTCCGGACTTCACCAATGACAATGCATCGTTACCGCAGCCATACCTGTGCCCAGTTGAGAAAGAGCGACGTCGGCAATTCCGTCCGCCTGTCGGGCTGGGTGCATCGCGTGCGCGACCATGGCGGGCTGCTCTTCATCGATTTGCGCGACCACTACGGCCTGACCCAGATCGTCGCCGATCCGGATTCTCCGGCCTTCAAGATCGCCGAGACCGTGCGCGGCGAATGGGTGATCCGCGTCGACGGCGCGGTCAAGGCGCGCCTGCCGGAGACCGTCAACCCCAACCTGCCGACCGGCGAGATCGAGATTTTCGCGCGCGAGATCGAGGTGCTGTCGGCGGCCAAGGAGCTGCCTCTGCCGGTATTCGGCGAGCCTGAATACCCAGAGGACATCCGCCTGAAATACCGCTTCCTCGACTTGCGCCGCGAGACGCTGCACAAGAACATCGTGGCGCGCACCAGGATCATCGCCGAGATGCGCAGGCGCATGGGCGAGGTGGGCTTCACGGAATTCTCGACGCCGATCCTGACCGCATCCTCGCCCGAGGGCGCGCGCGACTTCCTGGTGCCCTCGCGCATCCATCCCGGCACCTTCTACGCGCTGCCGCAGGCGCCGCAGCAATACAAGCAGCTGATCATGGTCTCCGGCTTCGACCGCTATTTCCAGATCGCGCCCTGCTTCCGCGACGAGGACCCGCGTGCCGACCGTCTGCCCGGCGAATTCTACCAGCTCGACCTCGAGATGAGCTTCGTCGAGCAGGACGACGTGCTCTCCGCCATGGAGCCGGTGCTTCGCGGTGTGTTCGAGACCTTCGCCGACGGCAAGCCGGTGACCCAGAAGTTCCGGCGCATTGCCTACGACGAGGCGATGCGCACCTATGGCACCGACAAGCCGGACCTGCGCAACCCGATCGAGATGCAGGCGGTCTCCGACCACTTCCGCGATTCCGGCTTCAAGGTCTTCGCCAACATCCTGGCCAACGACCCCAAGGCCGAAGTCTGGGCCATTCCCGCCAAGACCGGCGGCAGCCGTGCCTTTTGCGACCGCATGAATTCATGGGCGCAGAGCGAGGGCCAGCCGGGCCTCGGCTACATCTTCTGGCGCAAGGAGGGCGACAAGCTCGAAGGCGCCGGTCCGCTGGCCAAGAACATCGGCGAGGAGCGCACCGAAGCCGTCCGCCTTCAGCTCGGCGTTGCCGATGGCGATGCCGCCTTCTTCGTCGCCGGCGACCCGAAGAAGTTCGTCGCCTTCGCGGGTGCCGCACGCACCCGCGCCGGCGAGGAATTGAACCTCGTCGACCGCGACCGCTTCGAACTGTGCTGGATCGTCGACTTCCCCTTCTTCGAGTGGAACGAAGAGGAGAAGAAGATCGACTTCGCCCACAACCCGTTCTCGATGCCGCAGGGCGGCATCGAGGCGCTCGGTGGCGAGGACCTGCTCGGCATCAAGGCGTTCCAGTACGACATGGTCTGCAACGGCTTCGAGATCGCTTCCGGCGGCATCCGCAACCACCTGCCGGAAACAATGGTCAAGGCCTTCGAGACGGTCGGGCTCGATCGCGCGACCGTCGAGGAGCGCTTCGGCGGTCTCTATCGCGCCTTCCAGTACGGCGCGCCGCCGCATGGCGGCATGGCCGCCGGCATCGACCGCATCGTCATGCTGCTGGTCGGCGCCAAGAACCTGCGCGAAGTTACCATGTTCCCGATGAACCAGCAGGCCTATGACCTGTTGATGAACGCCCCGTCGGAAGCCACTCCGCAGCAGCTTCGCGAGCTGTCGCTGCGCGTCGCGGTGGCGAAGAGGGAGGGTTAGAAACCGCGCTCAAGCGGTTCCTGCTGCTCAATGAATCGGTCTTGAACCAAAAAGCCCGGCATCGCTGCCGGGCTTTTGTTTGGGCGTTCCGCCCGATCAGTCCTCGTTCGCCTTGACCTTGACGCCGAGCGTCTTGGGCAGATCGAGCGGGTTGGACATGGCGCCCGCCATGATCAGCGCGAACGGCACCGACGACGGCGGCTCGGCCGAGATCTCGAGGCTCTTCGGATCGTCGAGGAACTTGTTGACCGCGGCCGACACCTCGGCCGTCAGTTCGGGATTGTTGAGCTGCGCCATGCCGAACGGCACGATCGCCTTGGCCTGGTTGGCGACGTCCTTGGCCGACATGCCCTGCTGCTTGCCGACATAGTCGAGCACCTTGCCAGTCAGCGAATCGTCGTCGAAGCGCACCGAAGCGCCGTTGAAGGAAAGCTGCTGCAAGAGGCCGAGCATGGCCATGCCTTGCGCCGAATTGTCGGCGCCCTCGGGCTGCGAGGCGAGCTGCTTCTGCATGGCCTGCATCGACTTGATGAAGTCGACCGTGTAGCCGCCGAGATCGAAGGTCATGCCGAGAGTGCCGGCATTGTCGACCGCGATGTCGTATTTCGACAGCTCCATCTTGCCGTCGCTGGGCTGCCAGGTGCCAGCCATCGAGACGGTGCCGGAGATGGTCTGGTAGCCGAGCGCCTCGATCGCTTCCTTCGACTTCGGGTCCTCGACCAGCGAAAGATCGGCATTGAACTTCTCCGTGTTGGCGGTGAAGTCCATCGCCTTGCCATCGGCCGGCGGGGTGATCTGGAGGGCGAGCCCATCCATCGAGAAGGCCGTCTTGTCGCCGACCTTGACCGTCATGTTGGAGAGCTCGGCCGACTTGTACATCATCAGCGAGCCGAGCGGGTCGGTGCTGCCTTCGGCCGGCACCTTCATGTCGTGGATGACAAAGGGGCTCAGGTTGAGCGTCACGCCGTCCTTGGAGTGCTCGAGGGCCGAAGTCGAGACAGTCGCGATCTCGAAGCCGCCATTGGCCTCGGTGACGCCCTCGAGCTTCACGTCGCCGATCGGCAGCGCTTCCTTCTCGGCGGCAGGCTTGATGGAGACGCCCTGCAAAACGACGTTCGAGTCGTCACCCGACACACCGGTCCAGGAAATATCGACACCCTGGGCGGCAAGCGCTGCCTTGACGCGCTCGGCCACGGCCGGATCGGCGGCGAAGGCGGCGTTGAGCGGCAGGGTCAGCAGAAAGGTCGAAAAAGCCAGTTTCTTGAGCATTGAGCGTTGGATTGTCATTGGCGAGTTCCCTGTCCTGAAAGTGTTTTGAATTTCTGCTCCATCACCATTCCGCGACGAACGGGACGGGAAGAAGGCATTTCCTGGCACCTTTGTCGCAAAGGGCGATGAAAAGCAAACCCGGCCGGCACGCTTTGCAAGGTGCGGTGAATTTGTCATGAAGACCGCGGCTCTCCTGCGCCGGCGCGTTGCATGCCCAGTTAGAGGGCGCATGTAACAGATTGATGTTGGCCGGCGCCCCGCCGGCAGCCGATACCGGTTGCAGATCGGCGGGAAACTGGATTGTTCGCCTTGGCGCTTCCGTGAAATCCTTCACATCATCGGCTGCGGTCTTTCGTGGCGACTGCGCGCGCGACGAATCCGCCGACTTCCAACGCGGCGCTTGCCGCGAATCACCCGCTCGGCTAGTCGAAATCCATGGGAAAAAGGCATTTGCCGCCTGAAGACAATGGCGGCGGCGACAACATCGAACCGGTCGATCTGAAGGAAGCGCTCGAGAAGCGCTATCTCGCCTATGCGCTGTCGACCATCATGCACCGGGCATTGCCGGATGTGCGCGACGGACTGAAGCCCGTCCATCGCCGCATCATGCATGCCATGCGGCTCTTGCGGCTCAACCCCGACCAGGGCTTTGCCAAATGCGCTCGCATCGTCGGCGAGGTGATGGGTAAGTTCCATCCGCATGGCGACCAGTCGATCTATGACGCGCTGGTGCGCCTCGCGCAGGAATTTTCCATGCGCTACCCGCTGGTCGACGGCCAGGGCAATTTCGGCAACATCGACGGCGATAACGCCGCCGCCATGCGCTACACCGAAGCGCGCATGACGGAGGTGGCGACCGAGCTGCTCGCCGGCATCACCGAGGATGCCGTCGACTTCCGGCCGACCTACAACGAGGAGGACGAGGAGCCGTCGGTTCTTCCCGGCGCCTTCCCGAACCTGCTCGCCAACGGCTCGTCCGGCATTGCCGTCGGCATGGCGACCTCGATCCCGCCGCACAACGCCGCCGAGCTTTGCGACGCGGCACTCCATCTGATCGAGCGTCCGGACGCGTCCGTGGCGAAGCTGATGGATTTCGTCCAGGGGCCGGATTTCCCGACCGGCGGCATTATCGTCGACAGCCGCGCCTCGATCCTAGAAGCCTATGAGACGGGCCGCGGCGGTTTCCGCGTGCGCTCCAAATGGGGCCAGGAGGATCAGGGCAGGGGCACCTGGAGCATCGTCGTCACCGAGATCCCCTACGGTGTCCAGAAGGCCAGGCTGATCGAGAAGATCGCCGAGCTCTTGATGGCGCGCAAGCTGCCGCTGCTCGAGGACATCCGCGACGAGAGCGCGGAGGACATCCGCATCGTGCTGGTGCCGAAGAGCCGCACCGTCGATCCCGGCATCCTGATGGAATCGCTGTTCAAGCTCACCGAGCTCGAAAGCCGCTTCCCGCTCAACATGAACGTGCTGTCGCGCGGCAAGGTGCCGAACGTGCTCTCGCTCAAGGGCGTGCTGAAGGAGTGGCTCGACCACCGCCGCGACGTCCTTGTCCGCCGCTCGAAATATCGGCTGGGCGAGATTGAGAAGCGCCTGGAAATCCTCGCTGGCTACCTGATCGCCTATCTCAACATCGACGAGGTGATCAGGATCATCCGCGAGGAGGATGAGCCAAAGCAGGTGATGATGGCCCGCTGGTCGCTCACCGACAACCAGGCCGAAGCCATCCTCAACATGCGGTTGCGCGCCCTGCGCAAGCTCGAGGAAATCGAGATCCGCAAGGAGTTCGATGGCCTCACCGAAGAGAAGAAGCAGATCGAGGCCCTGCTGGCGTCCGACGCCAAGCAGTGGGCAATGATCAAATGGCAAGTCGCCGAAATCCGAAAGAAGTTCGGACCCGAGACCGATCTCGGCAGACGCCGCACCCAGTTCGCCGACGCGCCCGAGCATGACCTGACCGACATCGCGCATGCGATGATCGAGCGCGAGCCGGTCACCGTCGTGGTCTCCGAAAAAGGCTGGCTGCGCGCGATGAAGGGTCATCTGACCGACCATTCGCAGCTTGCCTTCAAGGAAGGCGACAGTCTGAAGCTCGCCTTCCACGCCCAGACCACGGACAAGATCCTGGTCTTCACCACCGGCGGCAAGTTCTACACCATCGGCGCCGACCGGCTGCCGGGCGGGCGCGGCCACGGCGAGCCGATCCGCATCATCGTCGACATGGAGAACGACCAGGACATCGTCACCGCCTTCGTGCACGATCCGAAGCGCAAGCTGCTCCTGGTCTCATACGATGCCAACGGCTTCGTCGTCTCCGAGGAAGACGTCGTGGCCAACACCCGCAAGGGCAAGCAGGTGATGAACGTCAAGGCCCCTGACGAGGCCAAGCGCTGCGTTCCGGTCGCCGGCGACCATCTCGCCATCGTCGGCGAGAACCGCAAGATGCTGATCTTCCCGCTCGCTGAGATCCCCGAGATGGCGCGCGGCAAGGGCGTGCGCCTGCAGAAATACAAGGATGGCGGCGTGCTGGACCTGAAGACGTTCACGCTGGAGACAGGGCTCTCCTGGCAGGATTCGGCCGACCGCACCTTCACCCGATCGCGCGAGGAACTGGCCGAATGGATCGGTGCCCGCGCCGCCGCCGGACGCATGGTGCCGAAGGGTTTCCCGAGGACGGGCAAGTTCGGGTGAAGCGGCCAATCTCCCCCCTTGGGAGATTGCGCAAATGCCAAGTCGACCACCGCCGCGCGCCTTCCTGCTGTTCCGCCGGAAACTGCGGTTCGCCATCGAGATCGCGAGCGTCGCCGCGTGCCGACGATGCGCCCGTACCTGCGAACTGCGCGTTTCATTCGACGGCTTTTTGCTGGGTGATCCCGACACACCGGCGACGGACGCTGAAGGGGGCCGGTCGTTTCATTTCAATGTGACCAGGTCTATAGTCCACGGGGGACAGGCCTCATCGATGGACCGCAAGCTTTCCGCCATTCTCGCTGCCGATGTCGTGGGCTACTCCGCCCAGATGGAACGCGACGAGGCCGGCACGTTCGAGCGCCTTCGTACCCGACGCAAGGAACTGTTCGAGCCTGAGATTGCCCGCCACCACGGTCACATCTTCAAGCTGATGGGCGATGGGCTGCTGGCCGAATTCGGCAGCGTCGTGGATGCGGTCGAATGTGCCGTGTCGTTGCAGCGCGCCCTGGCGGGACGCAACGCCGCCGTTTCCGACGATCATCGAATTCGCGTCAGGATCGGGATCAATCTCGGCGAGGTGATTGTCGAGGGCGACGACCGATATGGCGAGGGCGTCAACGTCGCTGCCAGGCTCCAACAACTCGCGGACGCCGGCGGCATCTGTGTCTCGGCGAAGGTCGCGAAAGAGGTTGAGAAGACGTTGGCTTTCGGCTTTGAGCCGATGGGTCGACAGAAATTGAAGAACATCGCCGAACCGGTGCAGGCGTACCGGGTGCTGCTCGATCCCGCGATGGCGGGAAAGCCCATGGCTATCAATCGACACCCACGCTTCAGGCGCAATCTAGCCGTCGTTATTGGGGTCCTTGTCGTCGCGGTCGGCCTGGCAGCGGCATGGTGGCGACCGTGGGCGCCGCCGCTTCGGCCCACCACTCTGACGGTCAATGCGGAAGCCGACACCCGGCCATCCCTCGTCGTGCTTCCATTCGACAATCTCAGCGACGACAAGGCGCAAGGCTATCTGGCCGACGGCTTCACCGAGGACCTGACCACAGAACTTGCGCGCGTGCCCGGCCTGTTCGTCGTATCGCGAAACGCCGCCTCCACCTACAAGGACAAGGAGACCGAACCCGCCGAGGTCGCCGCGGCGCTTGGTGTCCGGTATATTCTGGTGGGTTCGATCCGCAGGGTCGGCGACGACATGCGCATCAACGCGCAATTGATCGACGGCTCGACCACCGGTCATCTCTGGGCAGAACGTTTCGACGGCCGGTGGACGGATGTGTTTGCGCTGCAGGACAAGGTCGTTGCCAGCATCGCCGGCGCGCTCAAGTTCCGTCTCGTCAGCGAACAGGGCAAAGCAGATGTCGCGGGCGGCACGCGCAACCCTGCAGCCTACGAAGCTTACCTCCAGGGCATGGAAATCTACAATCGTCGCAATACTCCAGACGAGTTTGCGCAGGCGGTGGGGTTTTTCCGGCAGGCGCTGGAACTCGATCCGAATTTCGGCGCGGCGGCAGCCTCGCTCGCATGGGCCTATTGGGACATGGACGGGCCGCGGGGCAAAGCTTTAGTCTCTTCGGACATTGGTGCGCTGTACAACGTTTACAAGTACCTGGGGGAAGCCGCCAAGCATCCTTCGGCGTCCTACTATCAGCTCATTGCCAGTTTGCTGGTTCGCGAGCACCGGTCCGACGAGGCAGTCGCGGTTATGTTCAAGGCGGTGGCGCTCGACCCGAGCGATCCCCTGAACTATGTCGGGCTGGCAGAGGCCCTGAATTTCAATGGCAGGCCGAATGAGGCGAGCGACTATCTCGTCGCGGCCAACCGCGTCGATCCAGGCGGCAATGACCATCGGCACTATCAGGCTGGGCTCGCTGAATTTGGCCAGGGCCGCTTCGCGGAAGCTGTCGACTATCTTGAAAGGATCGATCTCCAATCGCCGGATCCGTGGCCGAAATTCTACGGCCTGCAGGTGTTGGTTTCGGCCTACGCACATCTCGGACGCAGTGACCAGGTCGCGGCCTATAGGGACAGGCTAAGGAACGTCATGTTGGAACGAAAGGACGGAGGGGCAAATCAGTTGGTCACGCAGAGGTATTTTGTGTTCAAGAACCCGGCCGACATCGAGCGTCTGCTTGACGGCCTGGACAAGGCCGGTTTGCCGGAGTTGCCGGAAGAAGTCGATCTGGATGCGAAGGACCGGCTTACCGGTTCGGAAATCAGGTCGCTCATCCTCGGTCGTGAGCTTAACGGGGGAGGCGCATGGATAGATAAAGGAACGAGCTGGGTGCAGCAGAACTTCCTTTGCGACGCCATTCCGAAAGTTCAGACAACCTGCGGCGCGATCTTCCGCAATCCTGCCGGGACGCCGGCGCAACACAACGAGTATACGGCAATCTTCCGTTTTGATCGTTTTGGGTTTTCGGCCGTCAAATAAGACCCTCCGAGCCCGCCGGCGAATATCAGCGGAGGCCGATGCAAAAGTGAGCCTTGGGGCTCCGGTGCGCCGGTCCGCGCCCGAGAGTCCCCAGGCCCCGAGGTTAAGTCCGGCGCGACCTTCTGGCAGCAGAACTTCTCCATCACCATTTGGACTATCGTCACGATTGCTGCACTATGATGGGGCAGAAGCCAAGCCAGAGAGCAGGGGAGAAACGTACGTTTGAAGCGGGCTGAAATCCAGAAGCAGGGGCAGCGCCTGTTCGGCCTATCGACGCCGCTCAGGGCTGCCGTCATTCCGCCGCTGTCGGCGGCGCGCTGGCTCCTGGTGCTGATCGTCGCCGCCGGCGTCTATTTCTTCCACGGCTTCCTCTTCCCGGTGCTGGCGGCGCTCGTCATAGCCTTTGCCAGCTGGCCGCTCTACCGCAGGCTGCTTGTTGCCGTCGGCGGCAATCGCACGATCGGCGCGACGCTGGCCATCCTCTTCATCCTCACCTTCCTGGTGGTACCGATCGCGCTTGCCGGGACCTATGCCATTAACGAGCTTCGCGAATGGGTGGTATGGGCGATCGAGACCAATCGGCATGGCTCAGCCACGCCGCAATGGATTGCCACCATGCCGGTCGTCGGCGAATGGCTGAACCAGCAGTGGACGGCCAATCTCGGCCATCCCGGCGGCATCGGCGAGCTGATCCAGATGGTGAGCGGCTCCAACATCGGCACTATCTACCGCGGCGCGCTGGCCGCTGGCGGCAGCGCCTTCGGCCTGCTGCTCACGCTCTTGTTCATGCTGATCGCGCTGTTCTTCGCCTATCGCGACGGCGAGGCCTTCGCGGCGCAAGTCGACCGCCTTGGCGAGCGCATCCTGCCGACCCGCTGGGAGCGGATCTCGCGCGTCGTGCCGGCCACCATCTCGTCGACCGTCACGGGCATGACCGTCATCGCCATTGGCGAGGGGCTGGTTCTGGGCATTGCCTACTGGCTGGCCGGGGTGCCGTCGCCGGTCACGCTCGGCGCGCTCACCGGCATCATGGCGCTGATCCCCGGCGGTGCGCCTCTCTCCTTCACGCTGGTGTCGATCTATCTCGCCGCCAGCAGCAAGCTGTTTGCCGGCCTGGCGCTGTTCATCTGGGGCGCTGTCGAGCTCTTCATCGTCGACAAGACGCTGCGCCCGAAGCTGGTCGGCGGCCCGATCAAGCTGCCGTTCCTGCCGACCTTTTTCGGCCTGATCGGCGGCGTCAAGACGATGGGTTTCCTGGGCCTGTTCATCGGCCCGGTGCTGATGGCGCTGCTGGTCGCGATCTGGCGCGAATGGCTGCGCGAGGTCGAACTGATGGATGAGCTCGCGCCTGTCGCCGACGAAGAGAACGGGCCGCCGCGGATCGAGGCGACGCCCGAGGCCAGGAAGATTCAGGCCGGGTGAGCCAAGGCGAGGGCCGCGCGGCGCTTGCGGCCTTCACGCAATTGCCAGAGCGAATGGGCAACCAGCGTCACGATCAGGATCGCCCCGCCGATCAGACTGTCGCGCGACGGCGTCTCGGCAAAGATCAGCCAAACCCACACCGGCGCCAGCACAGTCTCCAGCACATAGAACATCGCCACCTCGGGCCCTGAGATATATTTCGGCCCGTTGGCGAGGCAGAAGAATGAGATCGGCATGATCACGGCGCCGTTGAAGATGATCCACCATGGCTGATTGACGTGGAACCCTTCGCCAGAGACCATGAACAGGGCGACCGCCAGCGGCAGGACGACGCCGATGAGCGCGGTAAAGCCCATATCCTTGCCGCTGGCGCGCGAGATGGTGATGGCCAAGGCGACGAAGAAGGCCGAGCAAAGCGCCATGAAATCGCCGAACAGATACCCGGTACCGATCGAGCCGCCGACGATGATCAGCACGCCGAGGATCATCGCCAGCATCGCGATCATCGTCCCGAGCCGTGGCTTTTCCCTGAGGAACAGCCACGACAGCAGCGCCGCGAACACGGTGTTGAATGCGAGGATGAAGACGAGATCGGCGGTCGAGGTGTGGTAGACAGCGGTGACAAAGGTGACGCCAGTGAGGCCGTAGCACAGCGCCACGGCAAGCCCCGACCAGCCTGGGATGAGCTTTGGCGCATCGCTGCGCAGCGCGCGCCAGACCGCCCAGGTCACCAAAGCGGCGACGAGCGTGGTGCCGGTGCGCAGCATCATGATGGTCCAGGGGCTGCCGTCGGCGAGCCGGATCAGCGGAATGTCGACGGTCAGCGTCAGCCCGCCGATGGCGGTGATCAGGAGACCCTTCTGGTGTTCGTGGTGGGAAGACATGCGGAGACTTTCGCAATGAAATGCAGGTGGCAGCCGAGCTGCGCAATGGCGGACTCTCCAGCCAATTGGCCGAAAGACCAGCGTCCCCTGCCTTGAAACAAGTTTAAGCGTGGATCTTGGAAAAACTCAGCGACTGACCGCTTCGTGGTCGTAGCGTTCCCAGCCTTTCGGGCCGAGGTGCTCCTGCGGCATGAAGCGCATCTTATAGTTCATCTTGCGCGAGCCGTTGACCCAGTAGCCGAGATAGACGTGGGGCAGTCCCATCGCCTTGGCGCGGGCGATATGGTCGAGGATCATGAAGGTGCCGAGTGAGCGGTCCTCGAAATCGGGATTGAAGTAGGAATAGACCATCGACAGCCCGTCGGCCATCTTGTCGGTCAGCGCGACCGCAATCAACTCGCCCTGGCCCTTGCCGGTGATGAAGGTGTCCGGGCCGCGGCGCCGGTATTCGATGATCTTGGTGTCGACATGCGTGTCCTCGACCATCATCGCATAGTCGAGCACCGTCATGTCGGACATGCCGCCGCGCCGGTGGCGGGCGTCGAGATAAGCGCGGAACAGCGAATACTGCTCGGTCGACGGCTGCGCGTCATGCATGGCGCCGATCAGGTCGGCATTGCGCTGGATCACGCGGCGCATGTTGCGGCTGGCGGTGAACTCCTGCGCCAGGATCCGCACCGACACGCAGGCGCGGCAGGATTCGCAGGCCGGCCGGTAGGCAATGTTCTGGGAGCGCCGGAAGCCGCCCTGGGTCAACAGGTCGTTCATCTCGGGCGCCTTATCGCCGACAAGGTGCGTGAACACCTTGCGCTCGAACTGGCCCTCCAGATAGGGGCACGGCGACGGCGCGGTCAGAAAGAACTGGGGCGACTGGGTCGGATGCTGCGTCATCTAATCTTGGAAACGCTCCTGCGAATCGCCCTACCTTTGGCCCGGCCGGCGAAAAATTCAACAGGATTGTGCTGCCGTGGCCGGCCCAGGCTGTTCATATTCTAGCACAACCGGCGCGGCGATGGCCGGCGCAGGCGCGGTCAGACATCGGTGCGCGTCACGACCGTGCCGAGAAGCAGGTCGTGCAGCGTGCGTTTGCGATCGGAAAACAGCGTGACCAGCAGCACCAGCGGCGTCAGGATGACGTTTGCGGCCCAGAACAGCACCGAATGCACGACCGCGGTCAGGCCGTCGATGCGGGTGCCGTCGATCCTGTCCAGCCGGATGCCCATGATCTTCATGCCGGTCGTGGCCTGGTCGCGGCTGCCAAGCGTGTTCCAGATGTAGAGGATGGCAACCGCCGGCACCAGGATGGAGAACAGCGCCCAGCCCAGGCCGAAGGTCAAAAGCCCGAGGAGGGCGACCAATATGGCAAAGGGGACGGTGAGCAGCGCAACGATGAAATAGTCGAGGATGAAGGCGAAGACGCGCCTGGTGCGTACGCCGCGATAGGCGCGCGTGTCCTCGAACCTCGTGGTGATGATCTCGCCGTCAAGCACGCGCGTGTTCATGTCATGCCCTCGTAACAGGCCGGACATAGGTCTCGGCCATTCGCCATTGAAATGGTGAAAGCCGATGGCGGAATCAAGATCGAAGGCTCGTGACCCATGTGCCGCAAGCCGCGGCAAGAGTGGTTGCGGCGGTTGAATTCACGGCGCGGATGGCGTTAGCTTGCTGCGGCGCAATAAGACGCCGAGGGGAAGGGGAATATGGACTACGACATGCTTGTCATCGGCAGCGGCCCCTCCGGGCGCCGTGCCGCGGTGCAGTCGGCCAAGCTTGGCAAATCGGTTCTGGTGGTCGATCGAGGCCGGCGCCTCGGCGGCGTCTCCGTGCACACCGGCACCATCCCGTCGAAAACGCTGCGCGAAACGGTGCTCAACCTCTCCGGCTGGCGCGAGCGCGGCTTCTACGGGCGCGGCTACCGCGTAAAGCAGGACATTTCCGTCAGCGACCTCGTCGAGCGCCTGCACAAGACGCTCGACCACGAGGTCGAGGTTCTGCAGCACCAGTTCATGCGCAACGCGGTCAAGAGCGCGCGCGCCACGGCCAAGTTCCTAGGCGCCAACAAGGTCAGCCTGACCACCGACAATGGCGACTATAGCGAGGTCGGTTTCGCCAATGCGCTGATCGCGGTCGGCACCAGGCCGCACCGGCCGCGCGACGTGCCTTTCGACAGGACACGCATCTTCGACAGCGACGAGATGCTCGAACTCGACCGGCTGCCGCGCACTCTGACCGTCATCGGCGCCGGCGTCATCGGCGTCGAATACGCAACCATCTTTTCGGCGCTCGACGTGCCGGTGACGCTGGTCGAGCCGCGCAACACCATCCTCGATTTCGTCGACCGCGAAATCGTCGACGACTTCATCCACCAGATGCGGGACCGCGGCATGACCATCCGCCTCGGCAGCACGGTCAAGGAGATCGCCTCCAAGCCGGACTATGCCGAGGTGACGCTTGCCGATGGCCGCACCATCCGCTCCGAGATCGTGCTTTACGCGGCCGGCCGCAGCGGCAATCTCGGCAGCCTTGGCCTCGACGTGGTCGGCATCGAGGCCGACAGTCGCGGCCGCGTCAAGGTCGACCCGCAGACATTCCAGACCAGCGTGCCCAACATCTATGCCACCGGCGACGTCATCGGCTTCCCGAGCCTGGCCTCGACCTCGATGGAGCAGGGCAGGGTGGCCGCCTGCCACGCCTTTGGCGTAGCGCTGCCGCCGCCGCCGGAAACCTTTCCATACGGAATCTATGCCGTGCCGGAAATCTCCACCGTCGGCCAGTCGGAAGAGCAGGTGCGCGAGAGCGGGATTGCCTATGAGGTCGGCGTGGCGCGCTTCCGGGAAACCTCGCGCGGCCACATCATGGGCGTCAACACGGGGTTCCTGAAGTTGCTGTTCTCTGTCGACACGCGCCGCCTGCTCGGCGCCCATATCGTCGGCGAGGGCGCCACCGAGCTCATCCATATCGGCCAGGCCGTGATCAACCTCGGCGGCACGGTCGACTTCTTCGTCAACAACACCTTCAACTACCCGACGCTCGCCGAGGCCTACAAGATCGCTGGCCTGGACGCCTGGAACAGGATGGGGCGGGGATAGGAGCCGGCGAGCGGCGGTGGCCGGGGCGCTTGCGACGCTGGTCGGCTATACTTCCAGCTGCGAAAGCAGCGCCAGCATCACGTCGGCCGCCGGCATCGGCAGCACCGCCTCGATTTCCGCCGGCCGCACGCCGGCGATCGTGTCGCTGCCGGCGGCGACGGTACCGAGCGGCCCGCGAAAGCCATGCTTGGACCAGGCAAGCTCCTGCACCTTCTGGCTGGTCAGGGCCTCCAGCAGCGTGTCGACCCCCGGATCGATGACGATCAGCGGATGCGCCGAATAGACGGTCGGGCGCGGATAGAGGATTTCCGGCTTGGCGCCGGAACCGGCCTGCACACGCTGCCAGCGCGCCGGGTCGGCGAGCGCCCATTCCACCAGCTGGTTCTCGTAGCCCACCACCATCGGCTCGGCGCCGAGACCACCGGCGATATACTGGTCGAACAGCTTTCCCGATGAGGACGACTTCAGGCCCATGCCGCGGAAGATCGACTTCGCCTCTTCGCCGTGCCGGGCCAGTTCCTGCGTCGCCACGTCGCCGCTCATCAGGCTGAGCACCAGCCCCGAGAACATGAAGCCGGAGTTGGACCGGTTGGGATCGGTCGAGACGATGCGCGCCCGGCCGTAAAGCTCGGAAATGCCGAGATCCGACCAGTTCTTGCCGGCCAGGATGGCGTCAAGCAGGGCCTTGAGGTCGAGCTGGTTGTAGCCGCCCTTGGCGGCGACGGTGACCAACCCGCTCTTCTTCAGTCCTTCGACCACCGGCCCCCAGGTATAGACCACGATCGGCGAGTTGAGCACCACCTGGTCGTTGCGGATCGCCACCCCGTTCTTGCGTGCGAGATCGACCATGATCGAGGAGGACGGCCACAGGAATTGCGGCTTCTGGGTGAGCAAGGCCGGCTCGCGCACCATCTCGACCGAGCCGGCGACGCGCGCATCGAGTTCCAGTCCGTAGCCGCCGAGTGCGTGGACGACATCGGGGTCGGCAAGGAAGGATTGCTTCTCGCCGCCGATGAAGCCGAACAGATGCGCCCGGTTGCCGAGATAGCCGCGAAACTCCGGCCGATCCTTCAAAGTCAGGTAGCCGCCCGTGCCCGCCGCGGCGGCACCCAGCAATCCCAGTCCGAAAGCGCGGCGTGAAAGGGCCATCAGCGACCGATATCCTCTTTCAGCGACTCCTGAATGAGTCGCAAATCGACGTCGAGCGTGCCGAGCTCGGAGTCCGCCAGGCTGTCGGCATAATGCACGAAGGCGTCCTGCAGCTTGGCGATCACAGCGCCGACCTTGGCGAGCCGTTCCTTGCTCGGCGCTCGCCGGTCGGCAAGCGTCGCATAGCCTTCCGCGACCTCCGCCGCCTGCGGCAGGTAATAAGTGAGGAAGCGCCGCACCGACGGCGCGCTTGCCGGCTTTGCCTCGACCCTGGAGATCACGTCGGCGGCGATGTCGGAAAGGTTCTTCACCTTGGCCTTCATGTCCTTGTCGGCGATTGAGCCAGCCGCAGCGGCAAGCCGGTCGGCCGCGGGTTGCGCCTGTGCCAGCAGTTCGCGCGCGAACGCCACCTGGCCGCCGCCGATCGAGCCGAGATCGAGACCTTCGAACAGCTGGCGCGGAGCCAGCACGAAGACCAGACCGGCAAAGACCAGAACCGAAATCACGGCTGAGACCAGGAACGGGAAGTGAGTGAGCGTGCTCATTCCGATCAGCAGCGCGGCCGATACGAGGCCCGCCACGACCCAGTTCCAGTCATTGCCGAACAAGCCGCGCATCGTTAGCCCTAATTGTAGCCGCGCGCCGCGCGGAAGGCACCGGCGAGGTCGGCGCCGCCGTCGAAGACGCGCGCCGAGGTCGCCTTGGCCAGGCTGTCGAGTTGGCTCTTGTCGGCGTCGCCGAAGGTGATGCCGAACACCGGCACGCGCACCGGCGCCTGGCGCCATTGGGCAAGGAAAGGTTCTGCGCTGCCGTCGGTGCGCCCGTCCGTCATGATGACGATGGCCGGCAGATATTTCGACAGGTCGGCCGTCGCCAGAATCTTCTGCAGCGCCTGGCCGGCGCAGGCATACATGTCGGTGCCGCCGCCGGCATGCTGTTCAGCCACCGCGCCGCGCAATTGGCTTTGGCCCGCCGGATCGCCGGTCGCATCGAAGATGTTGCGCACGGTGCTGTCGAAGGGCAGCACGAAGATGTGGTCCGACGGCGTCCATTGCACCAGCACCTCACTTGCCTTTTCAGGCGTGAACAGGAACTGCGCCGCCCGCTGCAGTTGCGTCTCGCCCTCGTTCTCCATCGAACCCGAGAAGTCGAAGCAGAGCGCCGTCAGCGAGGGTTTGCGCAGGGCCTCCTGATAGAGATTGAGCGCCGTGCGAATCACCGCCGGCTCCGGCATGCGGATCGACGTCACCAGTTTGCCCGGATCGAAATTCCAGTCCGGCTCGGCCGTTGCCTGGACGGCCGCGCCGGCGAGCGGCAGCCGCCTTCCGGTTTCCGCGATGCGCTTGCGCACCGCGTCCGACTGGAGATAGGCGAGCAGGTCGGTGAAGAATTTTTCGACGTCCGGGCCGCGCCCGTGGTCGATGAAGCCGAGCGGGGAATCGCCGACGGCGACGCCATCGGCCGGATAGATCGCATAGAGCGGCTCGCCGCCTATCTGCTTGAGCTTGTCGTTGGTTTCCTTCAGCGTCGCTTCATAGTTCCACATTGCGTCGTAGAGCGTGCCCTTGCGCGCGGAATCGACATAGAGGTCCGCCAGCCATCCCGACGAGCCGGACGAGCGCTCGACGCCTTGCAGAAGAGCGCTGACCGTGTCGTGTACGCCAGGATTGTCGAGGTCGCCGGGTTCGATCACCTGCTTGCCGCCGAGCGCGCTGGAGAGCATGGCCAGATACGCGCTGGCCCCGGAATTGGACTGCGTCGCCGAGGTCATCAGGAATTTGAGCTTGCCGTCCTTCACCGCGGCAAGAATGTCTTTCATGAACACATCCTTGCCGATCCAGCCGAGCTCGGCCGCCTTTGATTTGCGCACGCCGAGAATGACCGGCATCTGCGCGACGGACGTCAGGTTGCGCACCTTGCGGCCGGAATCGAACAGGTCGACCCAGACGCTCGACGCCGGCCAGACCGCGTCCTGGTCGAGCCCGCCAGGCTTCTGCAGGCCGAGCCCGATGTCGAGCGAGCCTTGGTAGGAGATTGTGCAGGTCGCGCCCTGCTTGGCGCAGAATTCCTGCACGATCGGCTCCAGCACAGTGTTTTCGGAGCCTGAGACGATCGAAAACTTGACCTCGCTCGAATTGCAGGCGGCGAGCAGCAAGGAGACCGCCAGGACCAGAACGGACGTCAGCGATTTCGACATCGGGTTTTCGTCAGCCCTGGGTGAGCGCTTTCTTGAGGTCGGCGGTCATCTGGTCCATCTGCTTCTCCGCCTCCGCCCGCTTCTGGCGGCCTTCCTGCTGGACCTTGAGCACGCCCTGCACCGTGTCGATGAGATCGCGGTTGGCCTCGGCCAGCGTCTCGATGTCGACGATGCCGCGCTGCGCCTGCTTCTCGATCGAGATGGCCTGATCCTTCATCATCTTCGAGGTCTGGCGGATCATCTCGTTGGTGGCGTCGGTCACTGTCTTCTGCAGTTCGAGCGCCGACTTCTGGTTGGTGAGGCCGAGCAGGATGACCATCTTCTGCTTCCAGGCCGGCACGGTCAGCGCGGATGTCGCCTGCAGGTTCTCGATCAAGGTCTCGTCGCCCGCTTGGACGATGCGGATCTGCGGCAGCTGCTGGATGCCGAGCTGGCGCGCCTGCACCAGATAGAAGACGCGTTTTTCCAGCCGGTCGAGCGCCTGCACCGCGTCCTGATAGAACTGCGCTTCGAGCGTGCCGCCAGCATCGCCGGCCTTGGCGTCGGCCTCGGCTTTGAGCTTCGGCAGTTGGTTGGCGCGGTAGTCGTCGACGAATTTCTTGCCGGCCTGGACATAGGCATCGAGCTTGAGGATCGAATCCTTGGTCTGCTCATGCAGGTCGTCGAGGACGGCGATGTCGCGTCGCAGCGTGTCCTTGTGGCGGTCGAGCTCCAGGCCGATGCGGTCGATCTGGCCGGCGACGTCCTCGTATTTTTCCTTGAAGCGCTCGAGCCGTGCCTTGAACGAGGAGAACAGATTGCTCAGGAACCCTTCCTCCTTCAGCGAGGCAGGGTCGAGGTTCTTCGCCTTCATGATGATATCGGTGAGCAGCGTGCCGGTATCGCCGAGATCGCGGTTGCGGATCTGCGAGAGAATCTTGTCGGCGTAGTCGCTGACCGACTGCTGGGCGCGATCGCCGAAGACGGAAATCGCGGCGCGGTCGCCGATGTCGATGCCGCCTTCGATCCTGGCGACCTCAGTCGGGTTTGCGGCGATGGCAGGCAATTTCGAAGTGTCGTCGAGCAGAGTGATGCTGTTCTCGTCGGCCATTGGTACCTCCCCCTGAGCGAACAGTATCTCGATAGACAGTGTATGACAGAGATATGACAATGGAGCGGCACGCCCTGCCGATCTGTGAGATGCGCTACCCTTCAGCACCGGGCGATGGAAGCGCGCTGCGGCCAGCCGGCGCAGACCCGGCAAGCCACTGCCGTGCGATCGCGGCGTCGGCATGACCGAATTCATGGCCCGACGCGACGATGCGCGCATCGACCTCGGAGCCGCGCTCGCTCAGCAGCGTCACCAGGGCCGGCGCGAAGGGCCCATAGGTCTGGTCTGCCGCGCCGGCGATGATCAGCACCCGCGTTCCGGCGAGATCGGTCGCCGGCGCGTCGTCGAGCACCGGCATCGCTCTCAGCAATGCAGCCTGCCGCACCAGCCCGGGATGAAGCAGCATGAGCGTGGAAACCAGATTGGCGCCGTTCGAATAACCGAGGAAAGTCGAGCGTGAGAGATCGAGCCCGTGGCGTTGCGCGGCTTCAGTTGCGAATTGGGCGAAGGCAGCCGTCTCGGCGCAGATGCTCGACTGCTCGAAACTGGTCGGCGTGATTCGCTCGAACCAGCGGAAACCGTCCTCCTGGCGGATGCGGCCGCGTGCCGCGACAAGCACCGCGCGCGGCGCGATCTGCCTTGCCAGCGGCGCCAGCGTCGTTTCGTCCACCCCCGATCCGTGCAGAACGAAAAGGCATTCGCCGCTGTCATTTGCCGGTTTCATCAAGCGGTAGGAAAAAGGCAGATCATCGTGCAGCACGCTGTTTTTGTTGACATGTTCGGACATGATCACATCCTGTTGATTTCATGGTGATTTCGCTGATTTGCCGGCTTCAAAACGGAATGTTTTCAAGCTCCGCGAAAGTTGATTGAACCGGGCGCATTTCAGACCGTTTCTGCGCCGATAGACTCCCGACGGGAGGAATCGAAGCGGTGCGTCGGGGGTCGCATTGCTGGAGATGAAACACCAGCTCTGAGGCCTTTTGTCGATGACCATCCCCGTTTCTGAGCGCGACATGCGTATCAATGATCGCGACGCGCATATCCATGATCGCGATGCGCGTATCAAAGATCGCGACACGCGTATCGACGTGCTGCGCGCGCTCGCGCTGCTCACCATTTTCGTCGACCATGTGCCGGGCACCGTCTTCGAGAACCTGACCTACAAGAACCTCGGCTTTTCCGATGCGGCCGAGGCTTTCGTTTTGATCTCCGGCATCTCGGTGGCGCTTGCCTATGGCACCAAGTTCAAGCCCGGCGGCAGGCTGCTGGCGACCCTGAAGATGTGGCGGCGCGCCGGCGTGCTCTATGTCACCCATATCGTCATCACCATGGCTGTGATCGCCCTGTTCTGCGCCGCGGCGATGTTTGCCCATCGGCCGGAGCTGTTGAAAATGATCAACATCGAGCCGCTGATGAAGAACACGCCGGAAGTGCTGCTCGGCATCGTCACGCTCGGCCATCAGCTCGGCTACAACAACATCCTGCCGGTCTATGCCGCGCTGCTGCTGGCGGCGCCGGCCTTCGTTCTGTTCGTCAGCTACCGACCGGTGGCTGCGCTGATTGTGTCCGGTCTGCTGTGGCTGGTTGCCGGGGTCTGGCAGATCGCGCCGCCGAACTATCCGGAGCCGGGTCTCTGGTTCCTCAACCCGCTGTCCTGGCAGTTCCTGTTCAACATCGGCCTCGCCGCCATGCTCCACGTCAGGCGCGGCGGGGAGATTCCGCTCAACCGCTGGCTGGTGGGCTTTGCCTTGGTCTATGTGATCGGCGCCGCGATCTGGGTGCACAGCCCGCTCTGGGGGCAGATCACCTGGTTCAACCTGCCGGTGGTGATCGGCGGCTTCGATAAGACCTTCCTGTCGCTGCCGCGGCTGCTGCACATCCTGGCGGTCAGCTACCTGATCGTCGCCCTGCCGGCCGTGTCGAATCTCTTCCGCGTCAGGCCCGACAATCCGCTGGCGATCCTCGGCAAGCGTTCGCTGCCGGTGTTCATAGCCGGCACGGTGATCGCCATGGCGGCCCAGGTGCTGAAACTCATCAATCCGGGCGGCCTGGCCTATGACACGCTGTTGATCGCCGCCGGCATCGCCATGCAGTTCGCGCTGGCGCTCTATCTCGAATGGCTCGCCGGTCTCGGCCCGGCCCGCGCCAAGCCGGCGCGCGAGGAAGCCGCGCGCGCCGCGTTCGGCCCACAGCCGGTGCCGGCGAGGGCAGGCGGGTATTGATTCCGCTCAGGCGTTCGGCGCGGGGCCGGTCGAGGCCCTGACGATGAGCTCGACGCCCATCGTCTCGCGCCGCACCGTGCCGTCGAAGTCGAGGATCATGCGCGCCGCCCGCCGGCCGATCTCGGTGATCGGCTGGGCGATGGTGGTCAGCGGCGGTTCGCAGAGAGCGGCGTCCGGCACGCCGTCGAAGCCGACGATGGAGACGTCCTCCGGCACTTTGAGGCCTCGCGCGGTCAGCCATTCGATGGCGATCAGGGCCATCCTGTCCGACATCGCCAGGATGGCGGTCGGCTGCTCGCCGCCGAAAAAGATCGCTTCGAGGCCCGCCCTGGTGCTCTTTTCCTCGTTCTCGGTTTCGAAGATCGGGATCTTTGTCGTGTCGACGCCGAAGCGGGACAGCTCCTCGAAATAGCCGGCGAGGCGATCGCGTGTTCCCGTATAGACCGCTGAGCGGACCATTTCCGGCGTCACGAAGCCGGTGCGGTCCTCGCCGAGGGTCAGCGACAGAACCGCGAAGCGACGATGGCCGAGCTCGGCGAGATGGCGCGCGGCGAGCCGCCCGCCGGCGACGTTGTCGACGCCGATCGCCGAAATGGTCTCATCATGAAAGCCGAGCTCCAGCGCCACGAAGGGCAGCCTGCGCTCGCGCGTCAGGTCGACCAGGCGCGAGCCGCCTTCGATACAGAACAGGATGAAGCCATCGACGAGCGCGCTCTGGATGTTCCAGGCGAGCTTTTCCTGGTTGGCGGCCGAGACCAGGGCGATGCCGGCGCCGGTGGCGTCGCAGGCTTCGGAGATGCCGGCCATCATGACGCGGGCGAAGGGATCCTCGAAGAAATAGGAGAGAGGCTCGGTCGTGCCGACGCCGATGGCGTTGACCTTGCCAGCGCGGAGCAGGCGCCCCTTGGGATCGGGGCCGGCATAACCCATCGCCTCCGCCACCGCCTTGACCCTTTCGCGCACCTCGGCGCGCACGATCTCCGGGCGGCTGAAGACATTGGAGGCCGTGCCGTGCGAGACGCCGGCGGCCTTGGCGATGTCGGCCAGCCGGATGGGTCGTGCCTGGCCTTCGACGGGTGATGTCATGTCGTTCCTCCGAATCCGGTCACGGGACGAACATGACCGCGTAATGGTTGCCGGTCATCTAACATTTTTCTTGGATCGATTCAAATTTTGCTTGACTTCGATGACGTGATGCATATGATTGAATCGATCCAATCTATTTGAATAGTTGGAGCAAAAATTGCGGAAGGAGGGTGTCATGCATCCGATCAACTATCTGTTCGAGGACGTCTATCGCAACGATTGGGGCATTGCCTCGGGCGCGCTGAGTGAACGGCGCCGTGGCAAGGCAAGCGCGTGGAAGCGTGAGGCGCGCTTCGTCGTGGAGCGCAAGCGCGCCTGAGCAGCCAGTCTTTTTCGCGTCGATCGATTGGATCGATTCAATCGATTCAACAAATGGAGATCCGTCATGCATCCGATCAGCCACCTTTTCCAGGACATCTATCGCAACTATTGGGGCATCTCGCCGGCGATCGACCGGCCGGAGCGGCAGCGCGCGGCGAAGCCGGCGATGCGCAGGCGCAACCTGCTTCGGAAGCACCGGTGACACCGGCGCGCTTCGTTCGCCGGACCTCGTCGCTATGAACCGATCTGAGGGTGCAGGCGCCACAATGCCGAGCCCGCGATCGCCAGCCAGCCGGCGATAAGCAGGGTGCCGCCGATCGGCGCCGACATCGGAAACAGTCGCGAGCCGAGAAAATCCCGGGCCAGAAGATCGCTCGAGAACAGCAACAGGCCGACGAGCAGCAGCAGGCTTGCGATCCTGAGACACCGGTTGCCGCCGATAAGGCCGATGGCGAGGAAGACCGGCGCATGCATCAACAGGAAAGACGCCGCCGTGCCGGTGAAGGCGCCGCCGCGATGCGCGGCGGCGGCCGAAAGCGCCACCCCAGCGGCGCCGACGAGGCCGCCCGCCAGCACGAGGATACGGCTGCCGCCATTTGAGGACTGCCCGGCAAGGCTCATTTCGATGCTCCGTCTTCGGGTGGGCGCCGATCAGGATTCGCCGGCTTCGAGCAGCATATGCCGCGCCCGCCGCGACTGGACAATCCAGTTATAGGCCGCACCCAGCGCCATCAGCACGCAGGTGCCCAGAAACACCGCCCGCATTCCGAAATGACCGCCGACGAAGCCGCCGGCGAGCGGTCCCGCGACCTGGCCGACATATTGCGCGGAGATCGACAGACCGAGCACATTGCCGCCGACGCCGTCCGGGATGTTGTGGCGGATGACGCTGGTGATGCAGGGCAGCAGGCCGCCCAGCGCCAGGCCCATCAGGAAACGCAGACCGATCAGCTGCCGGCCGTCGCTGACGAAAGCCTGCGGGATGAGCAGCAGCGCCGAGACCGCGAGAGCGCCGACGACGACATTCCAATGGCCGACGCGGTCGGCGAGCTTGCCCAGCCACGAGGAGGACAGGATGGTGCCGAGTGCTGCCGCCGACATCACCACGCCCGCGACCATCGTCACCTTGCTCTGGTCCTCGACAAGCTGCTGCACATAGACGGTGATGATCGGCTCGATCGACATTGTGGCGAAGGCGAGCAGCATGCCGGTCGTCAGCATCGCGACCACCGGGCGCTTGTCGGGGATCTGCGACCAGCCGCTCTTCGGCTTTGCCGCCCAGACCGGTTTGGGTGCCGGCGGGTTTTCCTTGATCAGGAAGGTCGTGGCCAGGAAGGCCAGGAAGATGACGCCGCCCGAGAGCAGGAAGGTGGCGCGGATGCCGATCACGGGCGGCAGCAGACCGCCGAGCAGCGGGCCGACCAGAGAGCCCGCCGTGATGCCGGCCGCCAGCACGCCGAGCGCCCACCCGGAGCGGTCCTTGGGCGTCTGCATCGCCACCAATATTGTCGAACCCGAGGAGTAGCCGCCGGCAAAGCCGATCAGCAGGCGAAGCAGCACCAATTGCCACACGCTTTGCACCATGCCGGTCAGCGACATGCAGATCGCCATGCCGAACGAAGCGCGCACCAGCATCAGCTTGCGGCCGTAGCGGTCGCCGAGCCGCCCCCAAAGCGGCGCGACCAGTGCCGCCGCGAAGAAGGTGGCGCCATAGGCAATGCCCGACCACTGCACGATCGCGGCATGCCCCACGGCTCCCAACTGCTCGACATAAAGCGGCAGGAAGGGCAACAGCAGCGTCATGGCAATCAGCGTGCTGAACGAGCCGGCGAAGCAGACGGCGAGATTGCGCCGCCAATGGACGTTGTAGCCGCTCTGTTCCGAAGTGTCGTCCACCATGTCATGCCTGCCCGGCCATCCGGGATTGTTCCGGATACCATTTTGGGATACCAAGTCGGTATCCGTCATGAACCTCAACCCAGCCGCTGTCAATGCGGCGCCGAAAAGCGGAACGGCAATGTCGCAGATGCAGAATGTCGAAAGGCAGCTTCGCGAGATGATCCTCGGCCTCGAGATCGGCCCAGGCGAGCGGCTGACCGAGCGTTGGATCGAAGGTCGCTTCGGCGCCTCGCGCACCCCGGTCAGGGCGGCTCTGCTGCGGCTCGAGACCGAGGGGCTGATCGGCCGCGATGGCCGGGGTTGGACGGTGGCGCCGATCAATCTTGCCGAGCTTGGCCAGATCGCCGTCTATCGCGAGGCGGTCGAAGTGGCGGCGGTGCGGTTGACGGCCTCCCTCGAGGATCGCAGCGGGGTCGAGGTGATCGCAGCGATGCTCGATTCCTGCGACGCCGACACGCCGCGCGAGGAATGGCACCGTGTCGGCATGGATTTTCACATCGAGCTGGCCAGGCTTTCCGGCAATGAATTCCTGTTGCGGGCCGTGCGCGACGCGATGACCAGGCTGTCTCGCGCCCGTTGGCTGGAAGTGCGCGACGAGAAAGCCCTTGGCCGTGCCTGGGCCGAGCACCATGCCATCCTGGCAGCTGTGCGGGCCGGTGATGGCGAGGACGCGGCGCGGTTGCTCTCGGTGCATATCGCGGGCAGCCGCGACCGGCTGGTGACGTCGCTGCATGACGACCGGCGCGGCCTGCGGGCCAGGGGCTTCGCCGTCGTCGCTGCCTGATCTCGTGCCGTATCGCCGAATATTAGGACTCTCACAAGTCCATCGGGCTGCGCGGGCTTGCAAGATGTTCGGCACAATGCTGTAGGAGGCGCGACGGCACATCTTTGAAACGACGGACGCATGGCCTCGCCCTTACGCACCGCAGCGCGGGTATTTTATTTCGTTCGCAACATCACGCGCGATGTGCTGCCGCAGGCTCTCTTTCGCCAGCGCCTGGCCGGCCGGCTGCAGCAGGCGAAGCTCTCCAGCAAAACGGTCCGCGACCGCGTCAACTACTACAACAGGCTTGACCATAGCTTCGTGCCGAGCCCGGCTGCTGTCCCGGCCGGACAAATACCCAAGTTCGGCAGCATGTACTATTATGACCTGAAGGAGTTTGCCCGCTACTTCGATCGCGACCTCCTCATCGATCTCGAATTCGGCGATGTCGTCGACGTGCCCGCGATACCGGCAATCGTCAAGGACCGGCCGATCCGCGACGGCAACGGCAACGCCGTGATCATGAAGCTCGACAAGTTCCGCCATTTCAACATGCCAAGGGACAATCTGTCCTTCGCCGACAAGCGCCCGATGGCGGTCTGGCGCGGCGATTTCAACAATCCGATCCGCAAGCGGTTCGTCGATGCCGTGCGCGACGTGCCATTGTGCGATGCGGGCTCGCCCAAGCCGAGCGCGCCGGAGGACTACCGCAAGCCGTATCTCACGATCCCGCAGCAGCGGCAGTTCCGCTACATCGTCTCGCTCGAAGGCAACGACGTGGCGACGAACCTGAAATGGATCATGAGCTCGAATTCGCTCTGCCTGATGCCGCCTCCGACCTACGAAACCTGGTTTGCCGAAGCCGAGCTCGAAGCCAATGTCCATTACGTGCCGCTGGCGCCGGATTTTTCGGATATCGCCGACAAGATCGCCTATTTCGAGAAGTATCCGGCAGAAGCCCAACGCATTACGACAGCGGCCAACGCCTATTGCCGCCGGTTCAGCAACGAAAGGGACGAACGGGCGGTCTCGTTGCTCGTCCTCTACAAATATTTCGTGCTGAGCGGCCAGATCGAAGCAGACCCGGAAGTCTGGCGTTTTATCGCGGGCTGACCCGCGCCCTTAGGGCAATTCCAGGAAAGTGCGTGGCGGTTTCCGTCCGGAATTGCGAAAACAGACAGCTAGAGCGGACCAGCGATCCTATCAAATGCTGAACCGCCCTGGGGCTGGGAGGTTGCGCAATCGCTCAGATATCGCTGCGGTCGAGCACCAGATCGGCCGGGCCGAAGCGGTCCCTGGCGGTGAACTGCTGGTGCCAGTATGGGTAAAGCACCGGCGGCCGGCTGACGGCGTCGAGGCGAAGGCGCTCGTCAAGGGACAGCGTCAGGCTTGCCGCGGCAAGATTGTCCTTTAGCTGGGCTTCGTTGCGGGCGCCGATCACCAGCGAGGAAACGGCTGGGCGGCCGAGCAGCCAGGCCAACGCCACCTGCGCCGCCGAAACGCCGCGCGCCGTGCCGACCTCGTCCAGCAGGTCGACGATCCGCCACAGCCTGTCCTCGTCGCGGATCGGCGGCTCCGACCAGCCGGCAAGCTGGCGCGCCGTCGGGTTGTCGCGGCGGTATTTGCCGGAAAGCAGGCCGCCCGCCAACGGGCTCCACACCAGCACGCCAAGGCCCTGGTCGACCGAGATCGGCAGCAACTCATACTCGGCCTCGCGCGCTTCCAGCGTGTAGTGGATCTGCTGGGTGACGAAGCGCGGCTGATGGTGGCTGTCGGCGATCGAGAGCGCCTTCATCACCTGCCAGCCCGAATAGTTGGAGCAGCCGACATAGCGGACCTTGCCCTGGCCGACCAAAGTGTCGAGCGCGGAGATCGTCTCCTCCAGTGGCGTGACGCCGTCCCATTCGTGCAGGAAATAGATGTCGATGACATCGGTCCTCAGCCGCTTCAGGCTCCGCTCGCATTCGCGGATCAGATGATGGCGCGACAGGCCTTCGTCGTTGGGACCGCTGCCGATCCGCATGCGCGCCTTGGAGGCGATCAGCACATCGTTCTTACGCTTGCCGCCGAGCGCCTCGCCGACGATCTCCTCCGACAGGCCGTTCGAATAGACGTTTGCGGTGTCGATGAGGTTGATGCCGGCGTCGATGCAGGTATCGATGATGCGCCTGGCCTCCGACAGGTCGGAATTGCCGACGGCTGCGAACGGGCCCGTGCCGCCGAAGGTCATCGTGCCGAGCGTCAATGTCGAAACCTTCAGGCCGGAACGGCCAAGGGTGCGGTATTCCATGTCGGGGTCCTCGCGATTTTGTTTGAAGAGGCGCGCCGTGGCTGTGCGCCGGAAAGAGGCGAGGGCATTTTGTAGGACAATTCGAGCGGCTTGTCGCCCCGCCATCGATACGGGCCGGTCAGATATCGAATAGGCCAGCCCTTGCAATAAAACCGTCATTGCGGGTCTGTATCTCAGTCGGCTTACGGAGTTGCATGCCCGGCCATGCTGGAGCGCACCCGAAGCGAAGGCGGCTAACAGGCAGGCGGAGCAATGTGATGAACGAACTCAAAACAAATTCCGGAGCGAAGGACTGGCTCGAAGCCGAACTCGAGGACACGCTCGACGAAGATTATGAGCTCGAGCTTTCCGAACCTGCGCTCTCGCTCGAGATCGCCAAGATTTATAAGAAGTCGCATCCGCCCTCCATCGAGCGGATGACCTATTTCCGCGAATTGCTCAGGCTGCAGTCGGAACTGATCAAGCTGCAGTCCTGGGTCGCCTACCACAAGAAGAAGCTGGTGGTGATCTTCGAGGGCCGCGACTCCGCCGGCAAGGGTGGCGTCATCAAGCGCATCACCCAGCGGCTCAACCCGCGCATCGCCCGTGTCGTGGCCTTGCCGGCGCCGACCGAGCGCGAGAAGTCGCAATGGTATTTCCAGCGCTACGTGCCGCATCTCCCCGCTGGCGGCGAGATCGTGCTGTTCGACCGCTCCTGGTACAACCGCTCCGGCGTCGAGCGCGTCATGGGCTTCGCCGACCAGCATCAGGTCGAGGAATTCTTCCACGACGTGCCGGAATTCGAGCGCATGCTGGTCCGTTCAGGCATCACCCTGGTGAAATACTGGTTCTCGATCACCGACGAGGAGCAGCAGATGCGCTTCCTGATGCGCATCCACGATCCGATGAAGCAGTGGAAGCTCTCGCCGATGGACCTGCAGTCGCGCGTGCGCTGGGAGCAGTACACCAAGGCCAAGGAGGAGACCTTCGCCCGCACCAACATCAAGGAAGCCCCCTGGTTCATCGTCGAGGGCAACGATAAGAAGCGCGCCCGGCTGAACTGCATCGACCATCTCTTGCAGCAACTGCCTTACGAGGACGTGCCGCACGAGGAGATCACGCTGCCCGAGCGCGTCTTCAACCCGCAATACGAGCGCCAGGTGCTGCCGCGCGAACTCTACGTGCCGGAGAAGTATTGAGGCAGTGAAGTTGCGATCTCCCCCACAAGGGGGGAGATTGCGCTACCTACGCCCGCCCGATCGTCACATGCGTGGCGTCTGCCGTCGCGACCTGGCTGGTGCAGCGGTAGCCGAGCTTCAACATATCGAGGCCTGCGAAAAGATGCTCGCCGGAGCCGAGCAGGATTGGCGAGATCGCGAGATGCATCTCGTCGATCAGCTTCTCCTGGAGATATTGCCGGATGGTGGAAACGCCGCCGCCGACGCGCACATCCTTTCCGTTTGCCGCCGCTTTCGCCTGTTCGAGCGCCGAATGGATGCCGTCGGTGACGAAATAGAACGTCGTGCCGCCATCCATGACTATTGGATCGCGCTCGTAATGGGTCAGCACGAAGGTCGGGACGTGGTAGGGCGGGTTGTCGCCCCACCAGCCTTTCCAGTTCTCGTCGGGCCATTCGCCGCGGATTGGCCCGAACATGTTGCGGCCGAGGATCCAGGCGCCGACATTCTCGAAGCTGCGCGCGGCGAAGCTGTCATCGATGTCGGTGGTGCCGCCGTCCACGCCGATCACCATCTCGCGAAAGGTGCGGGTGTCGATCAGCCACTTATGCAGACCTTCGCCGCCGACGCCGAGCGGGTTTTCGAGAGTTTGATCGGGACCGGCGCCGTAGCCGTCGAGCGCCAAGGTGAAAGCGTTGACACACAGCCTGGACATCATCGCCTCCTGAACCGGTTGTAATTTGCAAGTGGTTATGGGATAGCTGAACCGATTGCGGATTGCAAGCAGTAATTTCTGGGCGAGCAAAACCAACTCGCCGCCGAACCGGCGCCCGGTTATGCAGCAAGGTATTGGAGGAGGGCCTACCCCCTCAGCATCTCCGCCGCGGTCGGCGCGAAATAGGTGAGAATGCCGTCGCAGCCGGCGCGTTTTAAGGCGAGAAGCGATTCCAGCATCGCCTTCTCGCCGTCGATCCAGCCATTGGCGGCCGCTGCCTTGATCATCGAATATTCGCCCGACACCTGGTAAGCGAAGGTGGGCATCTGCAGTTCGTCCTTCAGCCGGCGGATGATGTCGAGATAGGGCAGACCCGGCTTCACCATCAGCATGTCGGCGCCTTCGGCGAGGTCCTGCTCGGCTTCGCGTACGGCTTCGTCGGAATTGGCGTGGTCGATATAGTAGGTCTTCTTGTCGCCCTTGAGGAGGCCGGCGGTGCCCACCGCCTCGCGATAGGGACCGTAGAAGGCAGAGGCGAATTTCGTCGCGTAGGACATGATCGCCACGTCCTGAAAACCGTTGGCGTCGAGCGCGTCGCGGATTGCGCCGATGCGGCCGTCCATCATGTCGGACGGCGCGATGATGTCGGCGCCCGCCGCTGCCTGGATGACGGCCGCCGCCGCCACCTGCTCCACCGTCTGGTCGTTGACGATGATGCCGTCGCGCAAGATACCGTCATGGCCGTGGCTGGTGAACGGATCGAGCGCGGCGTCGGTGATGATGCCGATCTCCGGCACCGCGTCCTTGATGGCGCGCGTGGCGCGGTTGATGATGTTTTCCGGGTCGAGGATGTGCGACCCGGTCTCGTCGCGCAGCGAAAGCTCGACATTTGGGAAAGTGGCGATAGCGGGGATGCCGAGCTTGGCGGCTCGCTCCGCCTCCTTGACCGCGAGATCGACGGAGAGGCGATAGACGGCCGGCATGGCGGCGATCGGTTCGCGCACATTTTTGCCGTCGACGACGAAGATCGGCCAGATCAGGTCGTTCACCGAGAGCTGGTTCTCCTGCACCAGCCGGCGCGACCAGTCGGCCTTGCGCATGCGCCTGAGCCGCCGGCTGCCGGTGATCTCGTCGACGCTGCGCGTGCCTGCGGGTTTCGCGGGGGTGAATCTGTTCATCGCCAAAACTCTCTTTTGGTTCCGGCTTCTACCACGCGGCCCTGCCGCTGACCAATGCGACACGATTGTGCCAAGGTCGAAGCTGCCGATCGCCCCCTTGTGGTCCGGCAGGGCAAGGGGGCGCTGTCCCGCCATACGTTTCCGATAGTTACGGCTGACCATTCCCCGATAGAATTTGCGCCGCACCCCTCACGGCCACGCGAAAGGCCTCGTCGAAGCTGACGCCGCGGACTTGCCATTGATAGGTCTTGCCGCGATCGGCCAGCCGCCAGTCGGCGATCCAGCCGAGGTCCTTGTCGCTCCACACGATGCTGCCGGCTAGCGTCTTGCTGGCGCCAGTTCCCTTTGCAAGCCGGTCGAGCTTTGCCATCTCGGCGGCCCGCAACCCTTTTTCATTGAGCCCGGCAAGCTGAGCGGCCTTTGGAAAGGTGACGCGCATCAGCATCGGCGCGGTGGCATTGCCGAAGGACTCGCGCATCGTCTTGCCGCGATCCTCGTCGGCCGTCAGCACGAAATGCCTCACGCCTTGCTCGGCCGTGAGCAGGACGGCGAGCGTCGGCCGCTCGCCGTGCCAAGGCTTGCTGCCGAGCTGCGCCAGGAGCTTGTCGATCACGGCGGGCTTGTAGAGGCAGGTGAGGTCGTGCGGCCTGTCATGCGTGCCTTGCTCGTCATGGACCGGAATGCCTTCCAGCCGGTCGTGGTAGCGGAAGGATTGGACGAAGTCGGCCGCCTTGCCGCGCAGCGCCAGCATCTCCGGCTTCTGCGTCAGCCGCTGGTCGCCGGAGACCTTGACCAGCACCTTGTCCAGGCAATCCTTGAAGCCGATCTGCCGGTTCGGCTCGCCGGTGCCGGTGACGATGGTCTGCGCCTGGTAGAGCTCGGCGGTCGTCGCGGCCATGGCGACGCGAGAGACGAGGCAGATGGCGATCAGGCCGATAAAACTGGCTGCGAGACGAGAAAATCCTGACATGTCTTGCCGGTTGGTTCGAAGAGGCCATTTCTAGCACCGGGCGCGGATGGCGGCCATAACTGGTTGCCGGCTAACTTGGGGCAAAGGCATGGCCTTCATCTGGTTCATCTACGCCGCCTGGCTGCTGCTGATTGTCTATCTGACTGTTCAGGCGATTGGTGTGAAACGCGATACGGAACCGCATCTGCTGCAGAGTTTCGGACTGATGTTTGCAATGATCGCGGCTTTCCTGCTGCCGCGCCTGCCATTGTTTGCCTTCGTCAATTTCGCACCCGTCAACCCCGTCCTGAGCAGCATCAGCGCCGTTCTGGCGGTTGCCGGCATGGCGCTGCTGGTCTGGGCGCGGCAGACTCTCGGCCGCAACTGGAGCCAGACCGTTTCCGCCAAGCAGGACCATGAGCTGGTGACGTCCGGCCCATACCGCTTGCTGCGCCATCCCATGTATACGGGCGGCCTGCTCGCATGCATCGGCTCGGCGATCGTGGTGGGCGGGCCATTCGTCTTTCTCCTCGTCCTGCTGGGGGCGATCTTCATCTGGCGCGTCGGCGCCGAGGATCGGCTTCTGGCGCGTCAGTTTCCCGATGAATTCCCGGACTATGCGCGTCGAACCAACGCGCTCATCCCCTTCGTCTGGTAGTGCCCGCCGCAAAAGGGCACTCGACAATTGACGTTCGCCCGGTCGCCGCTTAGCACTTCAGTCCCCCTGGAAGGGCGGGGAGAAGGATTCTGCGGTGATGGATTTTGGCGGAGGCGACGAGATTCGCTTCGAGCGGTTGGGCAAGGCGGGCGTCGTCACGCTGACGCGGCCGCAGGCGCTCAATGCCGTCACCCATCGCATGGTCGGGGCGCTCGGCAAGGCGCTCGATGCCTGGGAGGGCGATGCCGGCGTCGCCGTTGTCGTCGTCAAGGCCGAGGGCAGGGCGTTTTCCGCCGGCGGCGACATCCTGCACATCTACGAGGCCGGCCGCGCCGGCAAGCCGCCGGTCGACTTCTTCGCCGACGAGTACCGCCTCAACGCCCGCATCGCGCGCTTCAGGAAACCCTATGTCGCCTTGATCGACGGCATCGTGATGGGCGGCGGCGTCGGCATCTCCTTCCACGGCTCGCATCGCGTGCTGACGGAGAACGCTCAGTTCGCCATGCCTGAAGTCGGCATTGGCTTCTTCCCGGATGTCGGCGCCAGCCATTTGCTGCCCGATCTCGGCGGCAGCTTCGGCATGTATCTGGCGCTGACGGGAAACCGCATACGCCATGGCGATGCGCTGTGGTCGGGCCTCGCCACGCACACCATCAAGGCCGAGGACCAGGCCGGCCTGCTTGACGAGTTGGCGGCATCGGGAGATCCGGGTGAGGAACTGCGCGGCTTTTTCACGCCGGCAAAGCGCGAGACGGAGCGGCAGGATCTGGAAGCGATTGCCCGCCATTTTTCGAAAACCTCGCTGGCCGGCATCGTCGCCAGCCTCGAGGACGCTGCCGCCACCGACGTCTTCGCCGCCAAGACGCTGGCGACGATGAGGACGCGTTCGCCGACCAGCCTCAACGTCGCCTGGCGCGAGATCAGTGCCGGACTGACGCTGTCGATGGACGAGTGCATGAAGATGGAGTTCCGCATCCTCAACCGGATGCTTGCCGGCCACGACTTCTACGAAGGCATCCGCGCTGCCATCATCGACAAGGGCTCGAAGCCGGAGTGGCGCCCGGCAAGCCTCGAAGCGGTGAGCGCCGCCGATGTCGACGCCTATTTCGCGCCGCTCGGGGCAGGGGAGCTCGATCTGTGAGCGAGGTGACCTCCAGGCGCGTGGTGCTGCAGCCCTCGACCACCGAGGTCATCTTTGCCTGGTTCCAGCGCGTGATTGCCGGCTATTGCCTGCTCTTCGGCATCCTCTACTGGATCCGGCTGATCGGCATCTATCCGGGCGAGCTCTGGCGCTTCGACCTGATGCCGGTGCACTGGCAGGTCGCCGCGGCCACGCTTGCCGTCTTCTTTCCCTTCGCCGCTGCGGGCCTCTGGATGCTCGCCTCCTGGGGGCCGGTGATCTGGTTCATCTGCGCAGCGACCGAGACGGTCATGTATGCCGGCTTTCCCAACCTCTTCGGCCACCGGCTGCTGATCGTCATCTCGCATGCCTGCGTGGCGCTGCTCTACATCATCTTCCGGGTGGTCATCTGGCTGCAGAAGCGCCGGCTCAGGCAGTAATGCATGTCGCCCGAAAGTGGGCAGCGGTTTCGGGAGAACGACATGCATCAGATCAAACACCCAAAGCGCATCGCCTGAGGCTGCCTTCAGGGCGACTCGCTTTGGGTTGCCAGATGGCTCCGGGGACCTAGATTCGAGAGCAGCGATTTGCCCCAAAACCGTTGGCTAAATCTTTAGGTTAATTGTTCTTGCTCGCGTGACCGTTCGTTAAGCCTCTTTCGAAACCTCTTACCGGTAAGCTCTTGTTAGCCCTGGCGTTTAAGTCGAATTTTATGAGTATTCGATAGTGTCGCGATCAAGGTGAAGAACAAAAAATCACCGGGCGACAAACGAGAGGCAAAGACAATGATCAATTCGCGTCCGGCGGCGAAGACCGCCAACGTATCCGACGACCGCCGCGAGGCGATCCGTTCGCTGTACATGGAATCGCTGCAGCTGGTGGAGCGTCTGCATCGCCGTCTGCTTGACGTGATCAAGGACGAGTTCGACCGCAACGGCCGCTCCGACATCAACGCCATCCAGGCGCTGCTGCTGTTCAACATCGGCAATTCGGAGCTGACCGCCGGCGAGCTGCGCTCGCGTGGTTATTATCTCGGCTCGAATGTTTCCTATAACCTGAAGAAGCTGGTCGACCTCGGCTTCATCAACCACCAGCGCTCGCGCATCGATCGCCGCTCGGTCCGCGTCTCGCTGACGCCGAAGGGCAACGAGGTGGCCGACGTCGTCGCCGGCCTCTACGAGCGCCATGTCGGCTCGATCGAGGCGGTCGGCGGCATCAACACCGACGAGTTCAAGCAGATGAATCGGGCCCTGCAGCGCCTCGACCGCTTCTGGAACGATACCATCGCCTACCGGATGTGAGCGCATTCGAAATCTGAGATATCGAGCGCGCCGAAGAAGCGTGACCCGGGGCAAAGAGCAGGGGCTGGTGCCGAAAGGTGCCGGCCCTTTTCTTTTGCGGATGCGGGGCTGCAGCTGCGAATGCGGGCTACAGTGGGGCGCTTGACCGCCGGGCAGAGCGCGTGGAAGCTCTCCGGCCAAAGGGGAGAGCTTCATGCGCTACGTCCTGCTTGCGATTTCGTTTTCATCCTCGCTTCGCCGGCCGGCGCCAAGACGCTCTACTATGGCAGCAGGGCGGGCATGGAGGTCACGATCGTCAAAAAGTCCGGCATCGGCACAGCGCATGCCAGCATATTGACCAACCACACCAGGCAGAACGCAATTGGCTTTTGCCGCGACTATGTCGGCAGGGTGACCGAGGATTGCATTGCCGGGGAAATGAACACGCCGTTGCATCTGGAAATCACCGCGGACTGCAAGGCCGGCAAGTTCACGAACTTTTACGGCGCCAACATGCTCTTCCAGGGACGCAGCCCCGCCGGCAGTGCAACCGACTTTCTGATCACTGATACGGACGAGAACGTGGTTCTCGATGGCTCGGGCGCCTCCGGCTACGACTATACAATCGATCAATTCAAAGCCCTGTGCCCGAACCGGGTGAAGTAAGGGTAAGCGGACCTGCCGAAACGGCTGCGATGCCAAAATGCATCGGTCCCTTTTCTTTGATGGCATCGCCGCAAGCAAATCGCGGGCCAAGGCCACGTTGCCGCCATAATCGCGGGCAATGCGAAATGTGGGTGATGCTGCGGGCCGATGCCCTGCGCTCCTTGGAACCTGCGTTGCGGCAGCGCGTTTCTGGCAGCCGGTGAAGCGGGTCATGGTTGGCGAATTGTTAAGTTGCCACCCCTAGAGTGAGGACAATGCTGCCCGGCATGCGATTGAGCGAGAGCGATTAAGCAAAGAATGTCTGCCATGAGAACCAGCCGCCGTTTCTTCCTTACCGGAGCCTCCGCGCTCGCCGCCGCCATCGTCGCCGGCCATGCCAGCGCGCAGGATGTGGTCGGAGATATCCTGAAGTCCTCGACCCGCGGCAATTGGGACGATCAGTTCGATGCCCGTGCCAACAACACCAGCAAGGTCGCTTCGACGCTGCCGATCTTCAGCCAGCAGACAGTCGCCTTCACCGAGCAGGCGGTGGCGCAGTACCAGAACATCGTCGGCCAGGGCGGCTGGGAACAGGTTCCGGCGACCAAGAAATTGCAGCTCGGCGTCGACGATCCGGACGTCGTGCCGCTGCGCAAGCGGCTGATGATTTCGGGTGACCTGCCGCAGAGCGCCGGCATTTCGACGGCCTTCGATTCCTATGTCGACTCGGCGGTCAAGCGCTTCCAACTCCGCCACGGCCTGCCGGCCGACGGCGCCATGGGCAAATACACCTATGCGGCGATGAACGTCTCGGCGCAGATCCGGCTTGGCCAGTTGCAGACCAATCTGCAGCGTCTGAAGGAAAAGGCCGGCACGCTGGGCAGTCGCTATGTGCTGGTCGATATCCCGGCAGCGCAGATCGAAGCGGTCGAGAACGACCGCGTCGTGCTTCGCCACACCGCGATCGTCGGCAAGATCGACCGCCAGACGCCGATCGTGAATTCCAAGATCAACGAGATCATCGTCAATCCGTACTGGAACGCGCCGGTCTCGATCGTGCGCAAGGACATCATCCCGCTGATGCGGAAGGACCCCAACTACCTCAAGGACAGCCATATCCGCCTGTTCGCGCCGGATGGCAGCGAGGTCGACCCGATGACCGTCGACTGGTCGACGGACGATGCCGAGAAATACCGGTTCCGCCAGGATCCGGGCGCCGGCAACGCCATGGCCTCGGTCAAGATCAACTTCCCCAGCCCCGATGGCGTCTACATGCACGACACGCCGCAGCAGAGCCTGTTCGGCAAGCTGATGCGCTTCGACTCTTCCGGCTGCGTGCGCGTCCAGAACGTGCGCGATCTCGTCACCTGGATCCTGCGCGACACGCCCGGCTGGGACCGCCAGCATTTCGAGGCGACGATCAAGACCGGCGAGAACACGCCGGTGCAGGTCGTCAATCCGGTGCCGGTCCACTTCCTCTATCTGTCGGCGTGGTCGACGGGACCCGGCGTCGTGCAGTTCCGCGACGACATCTACGGCCTCGACGGCAACAGCGAGCTGCAGATCACGTCCGCGCTGTAAGCGAATGATATTAAACATAAAAAGCCGCTCTTGGAGCGGCTTTTTTGTTTGCATGTCGGTGCGCAGCGGGTTTGAGAGACTCAAAGCGCGAGTAGCCGGAATCGCACCATGGACGTCGCCGTCTTCATTCTCGTCGTGCTCGCTTTCGTGGCGCTGTCCGGCGCGCTGGTGCGGCTGGTGCGGGTGCCTCTGCCGGTGCTGCAGATCGCGATGGGCGCAGCGCTCGCATGGCCGGCGCGCGGCCTGCACGTCGAGATCGATCCGGAACTCTTCCTTCTGGTGTTCATCCCGCCGCTTCTGTTCGGCGATGCCTTCGCGGCGCCGAAGCGGGAGCTGATCGAGCTGCGCGGGCCGATCCTCGATCTCGCGATCGGACTGGTCTTCTTCACCATCGTCGGCTTCGGCTATGCATTGCACTGGCTGGTGCCCAGCATCCCGCTGGTGGTCGCCTTCGCTTTGGCCGCAGTCCTGTCGCCGACCGATGCGGTCGCTGTGTCCTCGATCGTCGACCGCAACGTCGTTCCGGCGCGGCTGATGCACATACTGGAAGGCGAATCCCTGCTCAACGACGCCTCCGGCCTGGTCATGTTCCGCTTCGCGACGGCGGCGGCGCTGACTGGCAGCTTCTCCTTCGCCGCCGCTTCATTGACCTTCCTCTATGCCGTAGCCGCCGGCATTCTTGCCGGCGTGGCGGCGCTGTTCATCGCCGCCAAGGCATTGCAGATCCTCGGCCGCATCGGCGGCACGCCGGCGGAGGCGCAGGTGCTGGTCATGATCCTGCTGCCCTTCGTCGCCTACCTCATCGCCGAGCATGTCGGCGCCTCCGGCATCCTGGCGGCGGTCACGGCCGGCCTGCTCTCCGGGACCTCTGGCATTTTCCGCTTTTTGTCGGTCTCGGCACGCATTCAGGCGATGTCGTTGTGGTCGACGCTGGCCTTCATCTTCAACGGTGCGCTCTTTATCCTGCTCGGCCTGCAGTTGCCCGACATCATCCGCAAGGTTCCGCCGGAGCTCACTAGCCGCCACTGGCTGTTCGAGCCGGCGCTGACCGTGTTGCTCCTGACGCTCTGCCTGGTCGGCCTGCGCTTCCTCTGGATCTGGATCGGCGACATGGCGGCGGGGATGGCCGCCCGGTTGGGCCAGCGCAAGGCCGAACCGTTTGGTTTCCGCGTCAGGCTTGCCGGATCGGTGGCAGGCGTGCGCGGCGCGATCACGCTCGCCGGCATCCTGTCGCTGCCGCTCGCCCTACAGGACGGCTCGCCCTTTCCGGCGCGAGACGTGGTGATCTTCCTCGCCGCCGGCGTCATCATCTGTTCGCTCGTCATCGCCAGCCTTGCTTTGCCGAGGATCGCGCGCGGGCTGGTCGAGCCGGGCGCGGATCCGGCCGCGGCCGAGGAGCGGCGGGCGCGTGTCGGGGCCGCCAACGCGGCGATCACCAGGATAGAAAGTCTCGCCAATGAAGGCGGCGAGGGGGAACTGGCCGAAGCCCGGCTTGCCGTCGCAGACAGCATCGTTGCCGGCTATCGCCGCCGGATCGCGGCCTCCGACGAAGCCGATGAAGCGCGCGCCGAGGCGCGCGAAGCAGGACGGCTGGAGCTGGAGTTGAGACACGCCGGCATCGAGGCGGAGCGCGCCGCGGTGCGCGCCATGTTCCGCAGCCGCGAAATCAATGACCACACGATGCGGGCACTGCTCTCCGAGATCACGCTGACCGAAGCCCTGCTCAAAAGCCGGCAGGACAGGAAATAACGGTTCAGCCGATTTGCTTGGCGCAATCCGGCCAGCAAATTTCGCGCCGTAAACGTGGCGGGTTCCAAACAACTGTGTTAATGGCCCGGCACCTCGCAGACCTCCGGCCCAAGGGAAAGCAAGCCATGTCAGATGCAGCGGTAGCCTCCAGCAAATTCGAATCCTTTTTCGAGACCACGCTTGCCGACGCCGATCCGGAAATTTTCGGCGCCATCCGCAACGAGCTTGGCCGCCAGCGCCATGAGATCGAGCTGATCGCCTCGGAAAACATCGTGTCCCGCGCCGTGCTCGAGGCGCAGGGGTCGATCATGACCAACAAATATGCCGAGGGTTATCCGGGCAAGCGCTACTATGGCGGCTGCCAGTTCGTCGACGTGGCCGAGGAACTGGCCATCGAGCGCGCCAAGAAGCTCTTCGGCTGCAACTTCGCCAACGTCCAGCCGAACTCCGGCAGCCAGATGAACCAGGCCGTGTTCCTGGCGCTCTTGCAGCCCGGCGACACCTTCATGGGCCTCGACTTGAATTCCGGCGGCCATCTCACCCACGGCTCGCCGGTCAACATGAGCGGCAAGTGGTTTAAGGTCGTCTCCTACGGCGTGCGCAAGGACGACCACCTGCTCGACTTGGACGCGATCGAGAAGACGGCGCGTGAGACCAAGCCGAAGCTGATCCTGGCCGGCGGCACCGCTTATTCGCGCATCTGGGACTGGAAGCGTTTCCGCGAGATCGCCGATTCGATCGGCGCCTATCTGATGGTCGACATGGCCCACATCGCCGGTCTCGTCGCCGGCGGCATGCACCCGTCGCCGCTGCCCCACGCCCATGTCGTGACCACGACCACGCACAAGTCGCTGCGCGGCCCGCGCGGCGGCATGATCCTGTGCAACGACGAGGAGATCGCCAAGAAGATGAACTCGGCGGTCTTCCCGGGACTTCAGGGCGGCCCGCTGATGCATGTCATCGCCGCCAAGGCGGTGGCGCTCGGCGAGGCGCTGAAGCCGAGCTTCAAGGCCTACGCCGAAAGCATCGTCGCCAACGCCAAGGCGCTGGCCTCCAGCCTGCAGGAAACCGGCCTCGACATCGTCTCGGGCGGCACCGACAACCATCTGATGCTGGTCGACCTGCGTCCGAAGAATGCCACCGGCAAGCGCGCCGAGGCGGCGCTCGGCCGCGCCAACATCACCTGCAACAAGAACGGCATCCCCTTCGATCCGGAAAAGCCCTTCGTCACCTCCGGTGTCCGCCTCGGCACGCCCGCCGGCACCACGCGCGGCTTCGGCCAGGCCGAGTTCCGCGAGATCGGCAAGCTGATCGCCGAGGTGCTGGACGGGTTGAAGGTGGCGAATTCCGACGAAGGCAATGCCGCCGTCGAGGCCGCGGTCAAGGCCAAGGTCACGGCGCTGACCGATCGCTTCCCGCTCTACCCCTATCTCGGTTGACCGCGCGCCGCGCGTCATCTTTTATCCGCCGGCGGAGCGCCGTCCTGATTGAACGGCGCTTCGAACTGGAGACTTGATGATGCGCATTTTCCGTCTCGCCGCCCTTGCTCTTTTCGGCCTGCTGGCAGCTTTCGCCATGCCCGGCGCGGTCGCCCAGGAGCAGGCACAGCCGGATTCGGGTGTGCCGGCCACCAGCACCTTCGGCAGGTGGACCACCCTCATTGACACGCTCGATACCGGGCAGGACGCGCACAAGACCTGCGCCGCCTCCGCGGCTTTCGTCGACGGCATCGGCAATGCCGGCACCCTCACGCTGTCGATCTCGACCGGCGATGCCCTGCCGCCCGATGCCTATCCCGCCATCATGATCACCGTCGACAACAAGGACCTGCCGACCGGCAAGAACATCGCCGCGACCTTCGGCGATCCCGGCGTCAAGGTTTCCGCGAAAGTCTATTCTAACGCCGCCGTCAACGGCCGTCCCAGCTGGGCGGTCGACAACCAGGCCAAGACCAGCCTTGCCTTGCTGCGCGCCATGCGCAAAGTCACCTCGCTCGATGTCGTTTTCGGCAAGCAGACCGTCGCCAGCATTCCGATGGACGGTTTCACCAAGGCCTATCGCAATCTCGGCGCGTCCTGCGGCTTCCCGGCCAAGGACGTCGCGCCGTAACGCGAACGGCCGGGCAGGGCAGCTCATGGATATTGTCTGGAAGGGCGTGGTCGGCGGTTTGGTCACGGCGTTGATCGTCTGGGCTTCCAAACGCGGCAACGTGCTGCCGGGCATCCTGCCGCTGGCGCCGACCTTTGCGGTGATCGCGCTGCTCGCCGTTGGCTCCAAAGGCAACATGCCTGGTTTTCGCGAGGCCTGCCTTGCCGGCGTCAAGACGATCCCGGCCTATCTCGCCTTCCTCGGTGCCTGCTGGCTGTTCGTCGACAGGGTCGACTACCGGCTGGCCGTGTTGGGCGGCATCGTCGTGTGGCTGCTGGCGGCGCTGGCAATCTTCCTCGCGCCTCGCTATCTCTGAGGCACAAAAGGCTCTAAGCCTTTCCGCCACCCGAGAATCGCGAAACGAAGGCTCTCCATGCGCTGCCCCTATTGCCAGTCCGAAGATACGCAGGTGAAGGATTCGCGTCCCGCAGAGGATGGCGCGGCGATCCGCCGGCGCCGCGTCTGTCCGGACTGCGGCGGCCGCTTCACCACCTTCGAACGTGTTCAGCTTCGCGACCTCGTCGTCATCAAGAAGTCGGGCCGCAAGGTGCCGTTCGATCGCGACAAGCTTTTGCGCTCGGTCGAGATCGCTGTGCGCAAGCGCAATGTCGATCCCGAACGCATCGACCGCGCGGTGACCGGCATCGTGCGGCAGCTCGAAAGCTCCGGCGAGACGGAAGTGGCCTCGGGCGAGGTCGGCCGCCTGGTCATGGAGGCGCTGAAATCGCTCGACGACGTCGCCTATGTCCGCTTCGCCTCGGTCTATCGCAATTTCCGCGAGGCCAAGGATTTCCATGAGTTGCTGGGCGAGCTGAAGGGCGACGAGGAAAAGACCGAAGAGGACGCCGGCTGATCATGGCCAAACCTCAACCGAGCGAGGCCGATCAAGCGGTCCTTGACCGCCGTTTCATGGCGGCGGCCATCAGGCTGTCGCGCCGCAACGCCGGCCGCACCTCGACCAATCCTTCCGTCGGCACCATCATCGTGCGCGACGACGGCGCCGGCCCGATGATCATCGGTACCGGTGTGACTGCCGTCGGCGGCCGGCCGCATGCCGAGACCGAGGCGCTGGCCGAGGCGGGCGAGCTTGCACGCGGCGCCACCGCCTACGTCACGCTGGAGCCTTGCGCCCATCACGGCCGCACGCCGCCCTGCGCCAGCGCGCTGGTCAATGCGGGCATCGCGCGCGTCGTGGGCGCGGCGAGCGACCCGGATCCGCGCGTCTCCGGCAAGGGCTATGCCATCCTGCGCGCCGCCGGCATCGAGGTGGTGGACAAAGTGCTCGCCGCCGAAGCTGCCGAGCAGATGGCCGGCTATTTGATTCGATCGTTGAAAAAACGCCCGGAAGTCATCCTGAAGCTTGCGCTTTCGAGCGACGGCAAGATCGGCAGGAAAGGCGCCGGGCAGGTCGCCATCACCGGCGAGATCGCCAGGCGCGAAGTCTATATGATGCGCGCCGAGGCCGATGCCATCCTGGTCGGCATCGGCACCGCGCTGGAGGACGACCCGGCTCTGACCGTGCGCCTGCCTGGGCTGGAGAACCGCTCGCCGGCGCGCATCATTCTCGATCGCCAGATCCGGCTGCCGGAGACCTCGAAGCTGGTATCCGGCGTCGACCGCGTTCCGCTCTATGTCGCGGCTTGCCTCGAGGCCGATCCGCATCGGCGGGCAACTCTTGAACGCGCCGGCGTGCGCTTCATCGGCACCGAGACATATGGGGGCGTTGTCGCTTTGCCGGAATTGCTGGAGGATCTGGCAGCGCTAGGCATGGCAAGCGTACTGGTCGAAGGTGGCGCCCAGGTCGGCAAAGCCTTCCTGGATGAGGAGCTGGTCGACCGCATCGTCCTGTTCCAGGGCCCGGATGCGATCGGCGAGGGCGGCATTGCATCGCCCATCGATGCCGACCATATCCCGGCCGGGTTCCGCAAACTGCGCGAGATGCGCTTCGGCGAAGACAGCTACGCCGAGTGGGTACGACCATGATCCCAAGAAGCGGTAGCCGGTTTTTGGATAAGATCATGCTCAGGCTGGAAGATACGATCTGATGTTCACTGGAATTGTCACGGATGTTGGCACTGTCGCCAATGTGAAGCCGCTCAGCGAAGGCGTGGGTCTGCGCATCGACACCGCCTACGATCCCGAAACCATCGCCATCGGCGCCTCGATCTCCTGCGGCGGCGTCTGCCTGACGGTGACGGCGTTGCCCGAGCAGGGCTCGAACGCCCGCTGGTTCGAGGTTGAAGCCTGGGAAGAAGCGCTGAGGCTCACCACCGCGTCGAGCTGGAAGTCGGGCACCCGGATAAACCTCGAACGGGCGCTGAAGATCGGCGACGAGCTCGGCGGCCACATCGTCTCCGGTCACGTCGACGGCACCGCCGAGATCGTCGAGCGCAAGGAAGAGGGCGATGCCGTGCGCTTCACGCTTGAAGCGCCGCGGCATCTGGCGAAATTCATAGCGCCGAAAGGCTCGGTCGCGCTCGACGGCACTTCGCTCACCGTCAACAAGGTCGAAGGCACGCGCTTCGACGTGCTTTTGATCCAGCATTCGCTGAGCGTCACCGCTTGGGGTGAGCGCAAGGCCGGCGACCGCGTCAATATCGAGATCGACACCATGGCCCGTTACGCCGCGCGCCTGGCGGAGGCGGCGAAGGAAGGACTGTGATGGTCCGACCAGTACCGGAAAGGCGGCCGGTCGCCGACGGAAGACTCTTAAGGCGCTGGCGGATGTCGATGTTGGCCGAGTGGTTGACCGCCAGGAGGTCGAGGCTTGTGTCAAAAGTCTCGGGGATTGCCACGAGAGCGTGACGTCTCGGCCGGATTGGTCACAGAACGTTGCGCCACAGCATCTTCCGCTTGCGATCAACCCGGCTTCGGCCTAAGTCACCGGCAACCGCCCGGAGACTTTTATGGCAGGCACATCCCAACACGGCAAAGCGTTCATTCGTCCGAAGGCGAAGGCGCATCTGCTTATTGTCGAGGCGCGTTTCCACGACGACCTCGCCGACGCGCTGCTCGAAGGCGCGACCGGCGCGCTGGACGAAGCTGGCGCCACCTATGACGTCGTCACCGTTCCAGGCTCGCTCGAAATACCGGCCGTCATCACCTTCGCGCTGGACGGCGCCGCTGAAGGCGGCACGCATTATGACGGCTTCGTCGCGCTCGGCACCATCGTCCGCGGCGACACCTATCATTTCGACATCGTCGCCAATGAATCGAGCCGCGCGCTGATGGACCTTTCCGTGCAGGAAGCGATCGCGATCGGCAACGGCATCCTGACCACCGAGAACGACGCGCAGGCATGGACGCGTGCCCGTCGGACTGAAGGCGACAAGGGCGGTTTCGCAGCGCGCGCGGCGCTGACCATGGTCGCGCTCAAAGAGAAATTCGGAGCCCAATCGTGAGCGGGCCTGCCCAGACCGGTACGGTGCGCCACGCCAACAAGCGCGGTGCCGCCCGTCTTGCTGCCGTCCAGGCGCTCTACCAGATGGATGTGGCCGGCAGCGGCGTCTTCGAGACGACCGCCGAATACGAAGCCTTCCGCCTTGGCAAGGAAGTCGATGGCGCGCTCTATCGCGAAGCGGATGCGCAGTGGTTCCGCGCCATCCTGACTGGCGTCGTCGAGAACCAGAAGACCATCGATCCTGTCATTCGCCAGACGCTCACCGACGACTGGCCGCTGTCGCGGCTGGATTCGACGCTGCGCGCCATCCTGCGCGCCGGCGTCTATGAATTGATGAAGCGCGAGGACGTGCCGGTGGCCGTCATCGTCTCGGAATATGTCGATATTGCCAAGGCTTTCTACGAGGAGGATGAGCCGAAGCTGGTGAACGCAGTGCTCGATCGCGTGTCTCGCCGTGTGCGCGGCGAAGGTCGCGGCAAGGACGCATCGTGACCGCTGCGGCAATCGTTACTGGCGCCGGCACGGAGGCGCGCCGCACGGCAGTGCTGCTCGCCGCGGCGCAGGCGATTGTCGGCTCCGCGGCGCCGATCGCGATTTCACTCGGCGCGCTTGCCGGACAGTATCTGCTCGGGCCCGACAAATCCCTGGCGACAGCGCCGGTCACCGGCTTCAATCTCGGAGTGGCCCTCGGCGCGCTGCCGGCCGCCGCCATCATCCGCCGGCTCGGGCACCGCGGCGGCTTCATGACCGGCACCGTCATCACCGCGCTCGGCGGCCTGATCGCGACGCTGGCGCTGTTTCAGGCGAGCTTCTGGCTGTTCGCCTTCGGCCTCTGCGTGATCGGCGTCGGCGGCGCCTTCGTCCAGCAGTTCCGCTTCGCCGCCGCCGACAACGCCCCGCCGGAATTCAAGGCGCGCGCCATTTCCTTCGTGCTGGCGGGCGGCATCGTCACCGCCATCCTCGGGCCTCAGATCGTCATCTACACCCGCGAGCTTCTGGCGCCGGTGATGTTTGCCGGGTCCTTCGCCTCGATCCTCGTTCTGGCCGCAGTCGGCGCCGTCGTCCTGTCCTTCTTGCATATGTCTGTGCAGGCGAGCAGGGTCGCGACGACCGAGCAAAGCGACGCTCGGCCGCTGGTCGAGATCGTCACCCAGCCGCGCTTCGTCGCGGCGCTGTTCTGCGCCGTCGGCAGCTACGCGCTGATGAGCTTCGTCATGACCGGCGCGCCGCTTGCCATGGTCGGCTGCGGGCTCTCGACCGACGATGCGACGCTCGGCATTTCCTGGCACGTCGTGGCGATGTTCGGGCCGAGCTTCTTCACCGGTAGGCTGATCCACCGCTTCGGTGCCGAGCGCATCGTCGCCATTGGGCTGGTCCTGCTCATCGGCTGCGCCGCGGTGGCGCTTTCAGGCCTCGCGCTATGGCAGTTCTGGACCGCGCTGATCCTGCTCGGTCTCGGTTGGAATTTCAGCTTCATCGGCGCCACCGCCATGGTCGCCGCGAGCTACCATCCATCCGAAAAAGGCAAGGTGCAGGGCTTCCACGACTTCGCTCTGTTCGGCTCCGTTGCCTTTGCCTCCCTCATGTCGGGCGCGATCTACAACGCCTGGGGTTGGACGATGCTGAACTGGGTCGTGTTCCCGGTCGTCGCGCTCTGCTTCCTGGCGCTCGGCGCCTTGAAGCTGCCTGGCTTGCGCAGCGCCACCTGACATTGCGCTGTCGGGACCTGGGGCAATTCCAGGAAGTGTGAGCGGTTTTCCGTCCGGAATTGCGTAAAAACAAGGAGATAGGGCGTTTCGCCGGTTCCGTGAAACGGTGAAACGACTAGCGCGGCGCGCCTTGCGCGCCGGGAATAAAATTATTGCGTGCATCCCCGCAGTTATGAAACCGTGTACCCCGACGGCGCGTTAACGCCATGCTCTTATGCGGTCACCGAATTCTCGGCTCACAGCAAAGGATTTCACAATGTTTTCAATCGGAAAGCTCGCCGTAGCAGCGATCGCGCTCGGCATCACCGCAGCCTCGGCGAATGCGCAGGTCGTTGTCTCTTCGAAGATCGACACCGAAGGCGGCGTGCTCGGCAACATCATCCAGCTGGTCCTGAACGCCCACAACATCAAGACCACCGACCGCATCCAGCTCGGCGCGACGCCCGTGGTGCGCAAGGCGATTGCCGCCGGCGAGATCGACATCTATCCCGAATATACGGGCAATGCCGCCTTCTTCTTCCAGAAGGCGGACGATCCGGTCTGGAAGGATGCCGCCAAGGCCTACGAGACCGCCAAGAAGCTCGACTATGATGCCAACAAGATCGTCTGGCTGTCGCCGTCGCCGGCCAACAACACCTGGGCGATCGCTCTGCGCAAGGAAGTGGCTGACGAGAACAAGCTCGCTACCCTGTCGGACTTCGGCAAATACGTTTCGGGCGGCGGCAAGGTGGTGCTTGCCGCGTCGGCCGAGTTCGTCAATTCGGCGGCGGCGCTGCCTGCCTTCAAGACCACTTACGGCTTCAAGCTGAAGCCGGACCAGTTGATCACGCTTTCCGGCGGCGATACGGCCGCGACCATCGCCGCCGCCGCCAACCAGACCAACGGCGCCAACGCCGCCATGGTCTACGGCACCGACGGCGGCATTCAGCCCTCCGGACTCGTCGTGCTCGAGGACGACAAGGCCGTGCAGCCCGTCTACCAGCCGGCGCCCATCATCCGCGAGCAGGTGCTCAAGGAACATCCTGAGATCGAGACGCTGCTGAAGCCGGTCTTCGCCAAGCTCGACCTCGTCACGCTGCAGCAGCTCAACGGCCGCGTGCAGCTCGGCGGTGAGCCTGCGAAGGCAGTCGCGGAGGACTTTTTGAAGAAGGACGGGTTTTTGAAGTAGATCGCGGCATAACAAGTGCGAGCTGGAAAGATGCGGTTGGCGGAACTGCTGATCTCCCCCCTTGCGGGGGAGATGTCCGGCAGGACAGAGGGGGGCGCGAAGGAGCGGCGCCTTCCTAATCCTGCCCTTCCAAATCGCCGCCGGGGCAGTCGATGACTTTCCGCTTCGACAAGCTTGGCGTGGTCATTGCCGCGATCGTCGCCTATGCCGCGTTCCTCGCCCCGTTCGCCACCTTCCGCGCCAACCGCATCGTGCCAGGAGAGGCGCGGTCGATTCTTGAAGCGCTGCCGTCCGCGCTTGGTGCATTGTTGCTCGCTGTCGTCTTTGTTGGCGGCATAATTGCCTTGCTGCGGACGCCGCTCATGCTACGACTTGCCGCAAGCGTGGTCGCGCTCGCCGCCCTTGCCATTGCGATCGGCACTGCCGGCGGCTTTCTCGCGCCCGCCGGCAACACGTTCGCCCGCGTCGCGCCGGCTTCGGGCTTCTGGCTGTTGATCTTCGCCTTCACGCTGCTTCTGGCCGATGTGCTCACCAGGCTGGACCTGACGCCATGGGGGCGCGTCGGCGTTCTTGCCGTCGCCGCGGTCGCCGTCGGCGCGCTGCTCTTTTCGGGAAGCTGGGATACGTTGTCCATCCTCAAGGAATATTCCAGCCACGCCGACAGCTTTTGGGCGGAGGGCTCCAAGCACATCACCTTGGCGCTGGGCTCGCTGGCGGCTGCGGTGGTGGTCGGGCTGCCGCTCGGCATCCTCTGCCACCGCGTCGAGCCGCTGCGGGCAGGGGTGCTGAATGTGCTCAACATCATACAGACCATTCCGTCGATCGCGCTGTTCGGCCTGCTGATCGCGCCGCTCGGCTGGGTGGCCGCGCATGTGCCGGGCGCGGCGGCGACCGGCATCAGGGGCATCGGCACCGCGCCCGCCTTTGTCGCGCTGTTTCTATACTCGCTGCTGCCGGTTGTCGCGAACACCGTGGTCGGCCTTGCCGGTGTGCCGCGCGCCGCCAACGATGCCGCCCGCGGCATGGGCATGACCGACCGCCAGCGCCTGCTCGATGTCGAGTTCCCGCTCGCCTTTCCGGTGATCCTGACCGGCATCCGCATCGTTCTGGTGCAGAACATCGGGCTTGCCACCATCGCGGCGCTGATCGGCGGCGGCGGTTTTGGCGTCTTCGTCTTCCAGGGCGTCGGCCAGACGGCGATGGACCTTGTGCTGCTCGGTGCCGTGCCCACGGTGGCGCTGGCTTTTGCGGCCGCGATCATCCTCGACGCGGTTATCGAAATGACCTCCACCAAGCGCAGGGCAGACTCCGAATGATCGAGATCGAAGGCATCACCAAGCGCTACAACGGAACGACTGTCGTCGACGATGTCTCGATGGTCATCGAGCCACGCACCATCGCCGTCATCGTCGGCACGTCAGGCTCCGGCAAGACGACACTGCTCAGGATGATCAACCGGCTCGTCGAGGCGACCGCCGGCGTGATCAGGCTCGACGGCGTCGACAACCGATCCGTGCCAGGCTACCAGCTGCGCCGCAGCATCGGCTACGCCATCCAGGGCCACGGCCTGTTCCCGCACCGTACAGTGGCGCAGAACGTCGGCACCGTGCCGCTTCTGCTCGGCTGGGACAAGGATCGCATCAAGGCCCGCGTCGAAGAATTGATGACGCTCTACCAGCTCGATCCGCAGGCCTATGGTCCGCGCTATCCGCACGAGCTTTCCGGTGGCCAACAGCAGCGTGTCGGCGTTGCGCGCGCTTTGGCCGCCGAGCCCAACGTGCTTCTGATGGACGAGCCGTTCGGCGCGCTCGACCCGATCATACGCACCAAGGCGCAGGAGGATTTGCTCGCCATCCAGAAGCGCTTCGGCACCACAATCGTCCTTGTCACCCACGACATGGAGGAGGCGGTGCATTTGGGCGACAAAATCGCCGTCATGGACGCCGGGAAGGTGCTGCAATACGCCAGGCCGGCGGAGATCCTGGCAAGGCCCGCAAATGGCTTCGTCGAAACCCTGGTCGGCTCCAGCGAGCGGCCGTTCCGGCTCCTGTCGCTCGGCCGTGTGCGTGATGCCGTCGAGCCCGGCGGTGCCGAGGGCGAGGCGATCCCCGGCGACGCCAGCCAGCGCGACGCATTGGCCGAGCTTCTGTGGACAGGGCGCCCGGCGCTGCCTGTGAAGGATGCCGACGGCAAGCCGCTCGGGCGCGTCACCGTTGAAGGGCTGGTGAAACGCGCGAGGCCCGCATGAGGGCCTGGCTGCCCGCGCTGTTGAGGCTGGCGCTGCTGGTGCTGCTGGTGGCCTTCATCGCCAGCCCGAGCTGGTTCGAGCCGTTGCTGAAGCCCCTGACCGAGAACGGCGCGCCTGCAATCTACAACCAGGGCAGCCTGCTGACGCTGACATTGCAGCATCTGAGGACAGTGCTCGTCGCGACGATCGCCGCGACGATCGTCGCCGTCGCGCTCTCCATCCTTGTCACCCGGCCCGCCGGCGCCGAGTTCCTGCCGCTGTCGCGCAGCCTGGTCAACATCGGCCAGACCTTCCCGCCGGTCGCGGTGCTGGCGCTTGCCGTGCCGGCGGTCGGCTTCGGCGAGAAGCCGACGTTGATCGCGCTCTTCCTCTATGGGCTGCTGCCGATTTTCGAGAACGCGCTGACCGCGCTCACCACGCTGCCCGGCAACGTGATGGAGGCCGCGCGCGGCGCCGGCATGACCGGCTGGCAAAGGCTGGTGAAGGTCGAATTGCCGCTCAGCGCCCCGGTGATCCTTGGCGGCATCCGGCTTTCCGTGGTTATCAGCCTCGCCACAGCCACCATCGGCTCCACGGTGGCGGCCAAGACGCTTGGCGAGGTGATCATCGCCGGCCTGATTTCGAACAACCTCGCCTTCGTGCTGCAGGGCGGCCTGATCGTCGCGGCGCTTGCGGTGCTGATCTATGACGGCCTGTCGGCGATAGAGCGCTACGCCGCGCGGCGCATGGGGCGGGAGGCGCAATAGGGTTGCCGTAGGGGCAAATCTCGGCCCGCAATCCTTCCGCGGCGTCATTTCAATCGATCTAATTCGGAGCTCGTGCCGACTCAGTCGCCGCCGTCTTCGTCTTTTGGGCGAAAGCCGGGCAAAAACCGAACAATATCTTGACGTTCCGGGCCCTGTTTCGCATACACCGCAGCCAAGGGGTGGATTCCGTGCGCGGCATTCATCCCCGTTCCAACGGCCCAGGGAGGGGTTCTTTTGGGCCATCAATCGAGGAAAATCCGGCAATGACCATCATTACCGCCGTCATCGCCTGCGGCTTGCTGTCAGTTCTGTACGCCATCTGGGCGACACGTTCGGTCCTTGCGTCCGATCAGGGCAACCAGCGCATGCAGGAAATCTCCGCCGCCATTCGCGAAGGCGCCCAGGCCTATCTGGCGCGCCAGTACACGACCATCGCCGTCGTCGGCATCGTCGTGCTTCTGCTCGCCTGGTGGCTGCTCTCTATCACGTCCGCAATCGGCTTCCTGATCGGCGCGGTGCTCTCGGGTGCTGCCGGCTTCATCGGCATGCACGTCTCGGTGCGCGCCAATGTGCGCACCGCGCAGGCCGCCTCCAACAGCCTCGCCGCCGGCCTCGACATCGCCTTCAAGTCCGGCGCCATCACCGGCCTGCTGGTGGCGGGCCTGGCGCTGCTCGGCGTCTCCATCTACTACGCCATCCTGACCGGCCCCCTGGGCCTGCAGCCGAACGACCGCGTCGTCATCGACTCGCTGGTCTCGCTCGGCTTCGGCGCCTCTCTGATCTCGATCTTCGCCCGTCTCGGCGGCGGCATCTTCACCAAAGGCGCCGATGTCGGCGGCGACCTCGTCGGCAAGGTGGAAGCTGGCATTCCGGAAGACGATCCGCGCAATCCAGCCACCATCGCCGACAATGTCGGCGACAATGTCGGCGACTGTGCCGGCATGGCCGCCGACCTGTTCGAGACCTATGCGGTGACGGTCGTCGCCACCATGGTGCTCGCCGCCATCTTCTTTGGCGGCACCGCCGTGCTGGGTGCGGCGATGCTCTATCCGCTCGCCATCTGCGGCGCTTGCATCCTGACCTCGATCGTCGGCACCTTCTTCGTCAAGCTGGGCTCCAACGGCTCGATCATGGGCGCGCTTTACAAGGGCCTGATCGTCACCGGCCTGCTGTCGATCGTTGGCCTCGCCATCGCCACCTCGGCGGTGCTGGGTTGGGGCGAGATCGGCACCGTCGCCGGCCTTGCCATCACCGGCAAGAACCTGTTCATCTGCGGCCTGATCGGTCTGCTGGTGACCGGGCTCATCGTGGTGATTACCGAATACTACACCGGCACCAACAAGCGTCCGGTGAATTCGATCGCTCAGGCGTCGGTGACCGGCCACGGCACCAACGTCATCCAGGGCCTGGCGGTCTCGCTGGAATCGACCGCGTTGCCGGCGATCGTCATCGTCGGCGGCATCATCGCCACCTACCAGCTCGCCGGCCTCTTCGGCACAGCGATCGCCGTCACCACCATGCTCGGCCTCGCCGGTATGATCGTGGCGCTCGACGCCTTCGGTCCGGTCACCGACAATGCCGGCGGCATCGCCGAAATGTCGGGCCTGCCCAAGGAAGTGCGCCAGTCCACCGACGCGCTCGACGCGGTCGGCAACACCACCAAGGCGGTGACCAAGGGCTACGCCATCGGCTCCGCCGGCCTCGGCGCGCTGGTGCTCTTCGCCGCCTATTCGAACGACATCAGGTTCTTTGCCGCCAATGGCGACAAGTACCCGTACTTCCAGGGCATGGGCGACATCTCCTTCGACCTCTCCAATCCGTATGTCGTTGCCGGCCTGATCTTCGGCGGCCTGATCCCGTACCTGTTCGGCGGCATTGCCATGACCGCCGTCGGCCGCGCGGCGGGCTCGATCGTCGAGGAAGTGCGCAAGCAGTTCCGTGAGGACAAGGGCATCATGGCCGGCACCTCGAAGCCGAACTATGCGCGCGCTGTCGACCTGCTGACCAGGGCGGCAATCCGGGAAATGATCATCCCGTCGCTGCTGCCGGTGCTGGCCCCGCTCGTCGTCTATTTCGGCGTGCTCTTGATCTCGGGCTCGAAGGCCTCGGCATTCGCCGCGCTCGGCGCCTCGCTGCTCGGCGTCATCGTCAACGGCCTCTTCGTCGCCATCTCGATGACCTCCGGCGGCGGCGCCTGGGACAACGCCAAGAAGTCGTTCGAGGACGGTTTCACCGACAAGAACGGCGCCAAGCACCTCAAGGGCTCCGAGGCGCACAAGGCCTCGGTCACCGGCGACACCGTCGGCGATCCCTACAAGGACACCGCCGGCCCGGCGGTCAATCCGGCCATCAAGATCACCAACATCGTGGCGCTGCTGCTGTTGGCCGTGCTCGCGCACGGCTGATCAAGCCGCTTATTTCAAGACAGAGAACCCGCGGGAGCGATTCCGCGGGTTTTGTTTTTGGTCAACGGTTCCGTCGAAACAAAAGACCCGCCGGAGCATGCGGCGGGTCTTGCTTGTCTGAATTCCAGGCAGCCGGCCCTCAGGGCGTGCCGCCGCCCGGGATGCCGGGCGCCAGCTTGCTGGCGCCGTTGATGATCTGGCTGAGGAAGTTCTGGTCCTTGCCGCCGGTCGGCGTCGTCCTCGAGATGAAGTCGAAGATTTTGCCGTCCTTCATGCCGTAATTGGCGATCTGGGTGACGCGGCTGTCGGCGCCGAAATAGACCGCCAGCACATGCTGATCGACCAGACGCGGCTTGTCGAAGGCGACGTAGCGCTTGCGCGTCTGCGAGATGTAGTAGAAGGCCTCGTTGTCGAAGGTCGCCGTCGTCGACGGCGTGCCAAGCGCCAGCAGCACCTGCTCGCGGCTCGAGCCGACCGGCACCGAGTCGATCGCGGCCTGATCGATGACATAGCCCTGCGTCAGCGTCTCGCTCGGGCTGAGGTCGCCGATCATCTTGGACGAATTGCAGCCTGAAAGCGCGGATATCGCCACCAGCAGAGAGGCCACGCCCGCCGGCACAGGCGTAAGAAACGACTTGAATTTCAGCGCACCCAACAACAATTCTCCATCACATCCCCGCAACTTGCGCTGGGCCGCAAAACCGGTAAACCAGCTTGCATGCCGATGCAACAAGGCCAAATCAAACAACAGGTCCCCGGGAGACCGCCCTCAATGTTCCAGCGCCTTTTTGGTCGCGAACGTCACGCCAACCGCGCCATCACCGAGGCGCTCTACGCACAAATCGTGGCGGCGGCGCGGCAGACATTGTTTTATTCCGACTGGAATGTGCCGGATACGCCGCTCGGCCGCTTCGAGATGCTGTCGCTGCACATGTACCTGGTCCAGCGCCGGCTGCGCGGGCAAGGCGGAGCCGCGGCCGAGGTCGCGCAGGTGCTGATCGACGAGTTCTTCCTCGATGTCGACCATTCGCTGAGGGAACTCGGCATCAGCGATGTCGGCGTGCCGAAGCGCATGAAGAAGCTGGCAAAGATGTTCTATGGCCGCACCGCGGCCTATGACGACGCCTTGCGGGACGACGACCGCGCGGCCCTTGCCGCGGCGCTCGCCCGCAACGTGAGGCCCGATGCTGGCGAGTGGCCCGAGGCGCCGCTGCTGGCGAGCTATGCCTCCGCGGCGTCCGGGCAGCTTGCCGCGCAGCCGACCGAATCGATCGTGTCCGGCACCGTGGTGTTCCCCGTGGCTGGAACTGCCTGAGGGAGGCGAGGATGAAACACGCCGAACAGCGAAGCCCTGTATCCTTCGTCGCCAACGTCGCCCGCCTGCCGCAAAAGGGCCTGCCGGTTGTGATCGAGGCCGACGAGCGGCAGCGCGCCGCACTTGCCGCCGAATACGAGCTGCTCTCGGTCGAGAGCTACCGCGCAGAGCTGCTGGTGACGTCCTGGAAGCGCAACGGCGTCAGGGTCAGCGGTCGCGTCGAGGCCGATATCACCCAGGCCTGCATCGTCACTCTCGATCCGGTCACAGCCCATATCGACGAGCCGGTCGAGGCGCTGTTCCTGCCGGAGCAGTCGAAGCTCGGACGCGAGGGCTTCGAGGGCGGGGGCGAGATCGTCCTCGACGCCGACGGGCCGGACAGCCCGGAAACATTTTCCGGCGACACCATCGATGTCGGCGCGCTTGCCGAGCAGTTTTTCGGCCTGGCGATCGATCCTTATCCGCGCAAGCCCGGCGCTTCGCTCGACGCCGCGGGCGACGATCCTCAGGAAGAAAGCGAATTCCAGAAAAAGCTGCGGTCGCTGCTCGGAAAATCCTGAAGGCGGCATGGATTTTGGAAAAGTTGGTTGTGCGGCAGCCCAAAACCGCTATTTTCGCCGAACCTTCGCGAGCCCCCTTACCTCGGCAGGCGCCCGCCGCTAGCCAGGCAAACCGTGAGAAACATACCGCGTGATCAGGATTTCCATCGATGCCATGGGCGGCGACCACGGACCAGGCGTCGTGATCCCGGCGCTGATGACGGTCGCCATCCGCCGCCCTGACATCCGCTTCGTCATCTATGGCCGCGAGGACGCCGTGCGTCCCGAACTGGCCAAGTTTCCTAAGCTCGCCGAGGTCAGCGAGTTCGTCCATTGCGAGGTCGCGGTGAGGATGGACGACAAGCCCAGCCAGGCGCTGCGCCACGGCCGCTGGAAATCCTCTATGTGGAAGGCGGTCGAGGCGGTGAAAAACGGCGCCGCGCAAGCCTGCATCTCGGCCGGCAACACCGGCGCGCTGATGGCGATGTCGAAATTCTGCCTGCGCACCATGGCCACCATAGACCGCCCGGCGATCGCGGCGCTTTGGCCGACGACGCGCGGCGAGAGCGTGGTGCTCGATGTCGGCGCCACCATCGGCGCGGACGCGCATCAGCTCGTCGACTTCGCTATCCTTGGCACCGGCATGGCGCGTTCGGTATTCGGCATCGAGCGGCCGAGCGTCGGCCTGCTCAATGTCGGCGTCGAGGAGATCAAGGGCCAGGAAGAGGTCAAGGAGGCCGGGCGCATGCTGCGCGAGGCGAACATGGCCTCGATGAACTATCGCGGCTTCGTCGAGGGCGACGATATCGGCAAGGGCACGGTCGACGTGGTCGTCACCGAAGGCTTTGCCGGCAACATCGCGCTCAAGACCGCCGAGGGCACGGCAAGGCAGATCGCCGGCTATTTGCGCGCCGCCATGAGCCGCACGCTGATGGCCAAGATCGGCTATGTCTTCGCCAAGGCCGCCTTCGACCGGCTGCGCGAGAAGATGGATGTCGGCCGCTCCAATGGCGGCGTCTTCCTGGGCTTGAACGGCATCGTCGTGAAGAGCCACGGCGGCGCCGACTCGGACGGCTTCGCAGCGGCGATCGAGCTCGGCTACGACATGGTGCGCAACAATCTGCTTGACCGGATCGAGGCCGATCTCGATCTGTTCCATGCGCGCAATCCGAATGCCCAGGCAAACAGGAAATCCGGCGTCGCCGTCGAGGCCGAGGAATAGGAACGAACCTTGATCAGATCAGTCGTGCGCGGCAACGGTGCCGCGCTGCCCCGCCGCATCATGAAGAATGCCGACTTCGAAGGCATGGTCGAGACCTCCGACGAGTGGATCGTCCAGCGCACCGGCATTCGCCAGCGCCACGTCGCGGCCGATGACGAGACGACCGCCTCGCTGGGCGAAGCCGCCGCGCGTGCCGCGCTCGAAAGTGCCGGCCTGACGCCTGCCGACATCGACCTGATCGTGCTGGCCACGTCGACGCCCAACAACACTTTTCCCGCGACCGCGGTGGAGATCCAGAACCGGCTCGGCATGCATCACGGCTTCGCCTTCGACATGCAGGCCGTATGCTCCGGCTTCGTCTATGCGGTCGCCACCGCCGATCTCTACATCCGCGGCGGGCTGGCAAGGCGCGTGCTGGTCATCGGCTCCGAAACGTTCTCGCGCATCCTCGACTGGAGCGATCGCTCGACCTGCGTGCTCTTCGGCGACGGCGCCGGCGCGGTCGTTCTGGAAGCGCAACAGGGGATAGGCGGAATAGCCGATCGCGGTGTGCTGGCGGCCAGCCTGCGCTCGGACGGCGTCCACAAGGACAAGCTCTTCGTCGACGGCGGCCCGTCGACCACGGGGACGGTCGGCCATCTCAGGATGGAAGGCCGCGAGGTGTTCAAGCACGCCGTCGGCATGATCACCGATGTCATCGAGGCGACCTTCGCCCAGGCTGGCATCACCGCCGACGATCTCGATTGGTTCGTGCCGCATCAGGCCAATAAACGGATTATTGACGCTTCCGCCAGGAAGCTCGGGATAGCCGAAGAGAAAGTAGTGGTCACCGTCGATTTGCACGGTAACACCTCGGCAGCCTCCGTGCCGCTCGCCTTGTCGGTGGCCGTCGCCGACGGCCGCATCAAGAAGGGCGACCTTGTTCTGCTCGAGGCGATGGGCGGAGGTTTCACCTGGGGCGCGGTATTGCTCCGCTGGTAAGTGCCGAACGCGTGGGTTCGGTCCTTGACCTTGACGGATCAATTACTTAGGCTCTGCCGTTGCCTGTATCGATTTACGTTTTTTTGAGCTGATGGGACGGTCGCATGGGGGGAAAGACACTTACGCGTGCCGACCTAGCCGAAGCCGTTTACCGCAAGGTTGGTCTGTCGCGAACTGAATCGGCCGAGCTCGTCGAGGCTGTCCTGGATGAGATTTGCGAAGCCATCGTTCGCGGCGAGACTGTGAAGCTGTCTTCTTTTGCGACCTTCCATGTCCGCTCCAAGAATGAGCGCATCGGCCGCAATCCCAAAACCGGTGAGGAAGTGCCGATTTTGCCGCGCCGTGTGATGACCTTCAAATCGTCGAACGTGCTGAAGAACCGCATCCTGCGATCGCACCAGAACAGCAAGGCCAAGGGCGGCAAGTAATCCGCGAATGCCGGTTGACAACCGCGGCCCGCTTTGACGACGGGCTTGAATATCGTTTCATAAACCGCTGAAATAAGCTGCGATTCGGATCAACTCCGGATTGCGGTCCAGCGTGAGGATTCGCCCATGGACAAGAGCCCCGATGCTTTCCGCACCATCAGTGAAGTCGCGGAAGATCTCGACCTGCCGCAGCACGTGCTGCGGTTCTGGGAAACGCGTTTCAACCAGATCAAGCCGATGAAGCGTGGCGGCGGCCGCCGTTACTACCGGCCGCAGGATGTCGAACTGATCAAGGGCATCCGGCACATGCTTTATGACCAGGGCTATACGATCAAGGGCGTGCAGAAGCTCCTGCGCGAGAACGGCAATCATTTCCTGGTTGCCATCGGCAATGGCGACATGGCCGCCGTCGAGGCGATCGCGCAACGCCGACAGGCCGAGCAGGTGCCGCTGACCACGGCTGCCCAGCCGCGCGGCGACGAGGATGCGCTGGTCGGTCAGCCCAAGGTGAAGCCCAGCCGCCGTTTCTTCGGCCTCGGCAAGGGCGACGACGAAGGTCCCGTGCAGCCGGACTCCTCGAAATTGTCGCGCGACAATCGCGCCTTGCTGCAGGAGGCGCTCTTCGACCTCTTGGAGTGCAAGCGCCTGCTGGACCAAGTGCGTTGAACTTCGGCTGCCGCTCCCGCGGCTTGAACGGCCAGCGTCTCTGAGACCCGGAACTGCCGTTGCGTCCATGCGTTAGGCCTTCTCTCCAAGAGAAGGATGCTTGGCATGGCTTTGTTCGCGACCGATCATGATCTGGACAGGCAGTTTGCGGCGCTCTCGCGGCAACTCGACGATCTCAGGAAAGCCTTGGCCAGACGCGGCGACGCCCATTACGAAGACGGCCGCGAGGCGGCGTCCGACTATTATTCGCAGCTTGCCGACCGCCTCCACGAGGCATTGCCGGCAATCACGCGCAGGGGCAGGGCGATCGAGCGCACCGCGCGCGACCATCCGGCCACGGCGGCTGCGGTAGGGCTGGTCGTGGTCGGGCTGCTGGCCGGCCTTCTCATCAGCCGGCGCTGACTTTCGATGGGATTACAGAACAGAAATGGCGGCCGCTCGTTGCGGCCGCCATTTGCACGCTGCAAATGATCAGTTCGCGAGCTTGAGCCGGGTCTTCGGATCGACCTTCATGACTTGGCTGCACTTGCCGTAGACGGTGCCGTTCTTGTCGGTGGCATCGGTGTAGGTGCCCTTGCAGTCGAGCTGCAGCACCAGACAGGAGCCCGACCCCTTGCAGACGGCGCCGCCGTCGCCGGTCGGATGCGTGCCGGCAAAGGCCGGCGCCGAAACCGAGCCGAAAGCCGAGACGACGAGGGCAGCGGCGAGCGAGATGCGCCTGAAGTTGGTCATTTGAGCATTTCCTTCCATTGGTTGCCGGGATCGCGCTTCCGGCGTCCCGGTCGGGTCGAGGAGCGCCTTCGCGGCGCCCATGACCGCTTGGTGCGGGGTCCAATGGAAAGGTTCCTTGCCCTCGCGAAGCAAAATTCCGATGGGAAGACATGTGCGGTCATTACAATGAAGACCTGTCTTCCCATCGGCGGGCGGGAAGAGATCAGGCCTTCTTCGCGACCATCTTGCTGTGGTGATGATGATGGTGGTGATGGTGCCGGTGATGATGCTTGCGGCAGTGATGATGATGGTGATGCTTCTTCATCGGAGCCGCGTCGGCGCTGGTCGCGCCGAGGATCGGCATCGTGAACGCCAGGGCCAGAGCCAGCCCGAGCGCGGAGAGGAGGGACTTCTTCATGACTTCGTTTCCTTTTTACGCGGGCGTTCCGGAATTCACCGGACCAAATCGGCGACCTCAAGCCTCGCGATCGGCACTATCCTCCTGGATTTTTTCGACAATTTTTCCGGACTGTAGATTTTTGTTTCCGGATCGTTTCCGTCTAAATCACGATGGCCCTGGGCGCCCGCCGGATGCGCAGGCACGCGGCGGCATCATGATCTTTTGAAACGCGCGTGGCCGATGCGCCGGCCTCGCCCCTCACATCGGCGGAGCGACGCCATGATTGCCGACCACCACCCGGCGTGAAACGAGCTTGCCGTCGCTGCCCCGCTCGGCGCTGACGAACACGCTCATGCCTGGCTTGAGATCCGCCGGCTTGGCGGTCGCGAATTTCACGATCGGCGTCGATTGCGGAATGGCGATCTCCTTCTTCGGGCCACTGCTATAGGTGAGCGTCACTGTCCTTCCGTTGACTTCGGTGACGTCGGCGACCGTGCCGTTGGTCATCCGGCTGTTGGGCTGCAAATCCCAATCGCGGTCGCCTTCTCCGGTGCCTCTCAGCGCTGCGGGGAAGATCACGACTTCCAGCGCGCCGCTGCCGCCATCGGCCTTGGAGACCGACGCGACGCCGAGGAAATCGCCCTGCTTGATATCGGCGGCCGACGCCTTGGCGACGCCCGAGATCATCCAGTCGGGAGAAAGCGTGACGGTGTCGGTCCTACCGTCGCGGGCTTTCACCGTCAGCGCGGTTCCGGCGAGGTCGACCACCGTGCCGCGCATGCGCACGGTGTCCGCATGCGCCGCGCCCGCGAGACTTGAGACCATGCCGAGCACGATCGCGAACAACTTCAGTTTCATGGCATCCGATCCTTCCAAAGGGGTTTTGACGCCCGCCCGCCGTCGACCAGCGACAGAACCCTAACGAATTGGGGCGGGCAAAATGCCGGCGGCGCCGGCTTGCTGCGCTTCAAAAGAACTTGATTGGGCGTTGCGCGACCTTACATATCGGTGGCCTGCGGCCTCGGCCTCCGGTCGACAGGACCGGTTCACGATGGCGTGACGGCCGCGACGGTCCCTCTTGGCAAATCATCCGTTAACGGCCATTCTCCCGCCCGTCTCAGGCAACGCCACATTTCATCTGTCTTGTTTCATCCCAAGGAGTTGCCATGCCCAACACCGCAAGAAACGCTGTTTCTAACGACATCATTGCCGCGTCCGGCATCAATCCGCTGAAAGCCGTGCGCGAAACGAGGGGATATACGATCGAGGAGCTCTCCTTGACCTGCGGCCTCGCCGTGGGCGAGATCGTCGACATCGAGGACGGCAAGGACGCCGACCCCGCCAAGTTGAGGCGAATCGCTTCCGCCCTGCAGGTGCCGGAAGAGGAATTGATAAGAGTGCCGACCGAAGAGAATCGGCCCACGCAGCAATAGAGACGCAGAAGCGTCCGCTTGAAAAGCCCGCCGCGGTAGCGCCATGGCGGGCTTTTTTGCGGCTTCGACCCATTATTCCTGGCTCTTGCCAACAGCCGAGCCGTCATGTGCCAATCCCGACCGGCGCCGCGATTCGGGCGTCGGCCACCATGCATGACGAGGGTCCGCTCATGAGCCTGGAATCGGTCCGCGCCTTCTTCGCCGAACATGCGCCCGACATCGAGGTCCTGGTCACCGCGGCCAGCTCGGCGACCGTGGCGCTGGCGGCGGAGGCGCATGGCGTGATGCCGGCGCAGATCGCCAAGACCATCTGCCTGCGCATCGGCGACGAGACCATGCTGGTCGTGACCAGCGGCACAGCCAGGCTCGACAACCGCAAGTGCAAGCACATCCTTGGCGGCAAGCCGCGCATGCTCGACGGCGAACAGGTGCTTGCGGCGACCAGCCATCCGCCGGGCGGTGTCTGCCCGTTCGGCCTGCCCGCGCCGCTGCCGGTCTTTTGCGACGTGACGCTAAGGGCCTTCGACGAGGTCGTCCCCGCCGCGGGCGCTACCAACGCGGCCGTGCGGATCGCGCCGCAAAGGATGGCCGATCTTGTCGGCGCTGTATGGGTCGACGTGTGTCAGTAGGGGGTTGGTGAAGAACGACTTTGGGGGGCAAGTCTCAGGCTAAAAATGGTCGGAGTGGCCGGATTCGAACCGACGACCCCTTGACCCCCAGTCAAGTGCGCTACCGGGCTGCGCTACACTCCGGACCGCCGAAAGCCCTATATTCTCAAAGGTTGGAGTGCAAGCGCTAAATCGAAGCCCGAGAACACAAGGGAGCCGAAGCGCCGGGAACGCGGCGATGGGCGCACAGATCTCCACGGATGTTTCGCGAACCGTTCTGTGGGTAATCTATCGAACCATCCAGAATGCCGGTCACGCGCACCATGTCGCCGTCGATGGCGGTCGCCGTCTTCGGTGGTCTTCCTTCTCCGGACGGGAGTTATGACGCGTCAAGTTTTGGGTTTCCGAAGCAAGGTCTCAAAGAAGCTCGACTGGATCTTTGGGGGCCGGCGATAAACTCGCTCCCAGCGTTCCAACGGATAGTCGCTCTCCCGTATCACGATTCCTTCGAATGGTATCTTCGAGACTTTCCAGGCTTTGAGGTAAAAGTGTCCTTCCGGACGAACAAGCCGGTAGATTTCCGACAGATAACATTCGATTTGGTCGAGCCGCATTTCATGCAGGGATGAGATGTTGATGAACAGATCGACGGTGGAATCGGGCAGAAGTGCAAGTTGATGAGGCAGCAGGAAGGCAAGTGCGGATGCCTCGAATTCCTCTCGAACTGTTTCAAAATTGTCGAACGGGCGAAAGCGGAAGTGCTTTCTGTCCGGAAACAGTTGGCAGAGATACTCCTGAGCGACCCCGAGAGCAGGCGGGATATCAACCATGATGTACCTGACGGTCGGATGCAGCGAAGCAATGACGAACGCTGTTCGACCGTAGCCGCCGCCAAGCTCGCAAACGGTCCCGGTCACGGCCGACTCGATCGATTTGTATTCCAGGATTGAATTGGCGAGGTCCTGAGAAACGAGTCCTCCGCCGATGCGGATTGCCGGTGGATTGCCGACCGACGGTTCCGACAGGGCCGCAATTTCTTTCGGAAATTCCTGCCGGGCATATTGCCAGACGAGTCGGGTGAGAAAGTTCAGGGCGAAGCCCTCGGGCAACGGAATATGGCGATGCTTGAAGGGAGATATGATCCCAAGCGCCGCCCGGATCGAAGCCCCGAGGGGAAGGTGGCCGACCAAGAAGCGGATTTGCGGATCCCAAGGCAGAACCCGCATCCATGTGAAATAGTCCTTGGCCAACGTACGTTTGAAATTCGCGATCCCGGCCGACGCGATGCGCTCAGCATGACGCCGGTTCAAGTCCTGCCAGAATTTCGAAGGCTGCATCGCTTCGGGCGCCGCCTTCATCTCCTCGACCATCGAATGAAGCGTCGCACGGAAGCTGTCAGTCATTCCCCACCCCGCGCAATCTCCCACGCAGGCAGACAATGCTTCAACAGAACAGAAAGCACAACTTCCGCGGATCACTGAAAGGACGATCCATGGCGGCTTTCTAGTCTAGCAAAGAGGAAGTGCCTGACCGCGCGCTGGTGAACGAGGGCGCCTGCAGCCACCACCCGGCCGATCCTGGCGGCGCCACCGTGAAGGGCATCACCCAGCGCACTGCGATGCCCACCTGTGCTGCCCACCGGCGCTGCAAGAGCCTCGGCGCGCAGTCGTGACAGCCTGGTGCGGGCCAACCGAATCGGCAGTTATCTAGCCGATGATATCGCGGGCGCGAGAACAGCCCGCGCCAGCCGCAATTGCTTCTGATGCCGGTACTCCAGCGCGATCGCGCCCCAGATCAGCCCGAGCAGCAGATAGAGATGGCGCCAGTGGTCGATGTCGATGAAGGTGCCGAGCCCGATATTGCCGAGATAGGCGACATAGGCGCAAAGCAGATAGCGCTGCCAGGGCCGGTCGCGCAGAAGGATGCGGAAGCCGGCGCAAATCGTCCACAAGGTCAGCGTCAGGAACGAGACGAAGCCCAGCCAGCCATAGTCCATCAGCGCCTTCAGCCAGATGTCGTGCGTGTCCTCGCCGTAGATCGTGCCGAACACCAGCGGTCCGATGCCGAACGGATGCTCCAGCGCCATCTGGAAGCCGATCGCGTAGCGGGCGAAGCGGCCGAGGCGCGCGGTGTCATAGCTTTGCTCGAGTTGCGCGCGCTGGGTGAACATGTCCGACACGCCGGGCAGTTGCAGGATGACGAGGACGGCGATCACCAAGAGCGCGACCGCGGCAATCGTCATCACCACGACCCTCAGCCGGAACATGCCGCTGGCGCTCTGCAGGAACAGGCAAGCGGTGAGCAGCACCGCCGACACCGCGAACATGCCCCAGGCACCGCGCGAGAAGGAGAAGAAGATGCCGGCGGTTACGATCAGCAGCGGCACCGCAAGCAGCGGCATGCGCGAGACCGGACCGGTGAGCAGCAGGTAGAGCAGATAGGTACCCGGCAGCACCAGGAACGGCCCGAACACGTTCGGGTCCTGGAAGGCGCCGGCGGCGCGATCGTATTTGGTGAACATCTCGGCGCCCGGGAAGGCATGGAAATAGCCGGCGATGCCGAGCAGCGACGTCGCCACCGCCGATACAACATAGGCGATGAAGATCAGCCGGTAGAGCCTGGGCTGCGTCGACGTCACCGAGGCGAAGAAGACCGCGCTGAAGGCGAGGAACAGCGAGACCGCGAGATAGAGCGGCGTGTTGGCGAGGTCGGCCATCTGCGTCATCGCAATCATGCCGCCGATGTTCATTGCCACCAGGAGCAGAAGCAGCGGCAGTACCGCCCGCGATATTTTCAGCCCGAACAGCGCCCAGACGGCGATCAGCCCGGCCATGTAGAGCTCGTAGGGCGCTGGCTCGCTGATGACGAAGCCGGAAAGCAGGATGCCGACCACGATCGCCACCGACGAGATCAACGCGATCAGCTTGGCGTTGACCGCGGAAGCCGGCAACTGGTTGACCGCCTGAGGCGGCAACTGGCTGACCGCGGCCGCCGGCAGGTCATGCGTGACGGCGCTCAATAGGCGTTTTCCGTATTGAGCAGGCGGACCGGCGTCAGGAACAGGATGCGCAGGTCGAACAGCATCGACCAGTTCTCGATGTAGTAGAGATCGTATTCGGTGCGCATGCGGATCTTTTCATTGGTGTCCATCTCGCCGCGCCAGCCGTTGATCTGCGCCCAGCCGGTGACGCCGGGCTTCACCTTGTGACGCGCGAAATAACCGTCGACCACCTCGTTGTAGAGCAGATTGTGCGACTGGGCGGCGATCGCGTGCGGACGCGGCCCGACCAGCGACAGCGAGCCGAGCAGCGAGTTGAAGAACTGCGGCAGCTCGTCGATCGAGGTCTTGCGGATGAAGCGGCCGACGCGGGTGACGCGCGGATCGTTCTTGGTCACCGTCTGCCTGGCGGTCGGGTCCGACCTGTCGGCATACATCGAGCGGAACTTGTAGACCTCGATGATCTCGTTGTTAAAGCCGTGCCGCTTCTGCTTGAACAGCACCGGCCCCTTGCTGTCGAGCTTGATGGCGATGGCGGTGGCCAGCATCACCGGCGAGAAGAGGATGATGCCGACAAGCGAGAAGATGATGTCGAAGCTGCGCTTGGCGACCGAGTCCCAGTCGTTGATCGGCTTGTCGAAGATGTCGAGCATCGGCACCGAGCCGATGTAGGAATAGGCGCGCGGCCGGAACTGCAGCGCGTTGGAATGTGCCGAGAGACGGATGTCGACCGGCAGCACCCAGAGCTTCTTCAAAAGCTGCAGCACGCGCGATTCGGCGGTCAGCGGCAGCGACACGATCAGCATGTCGATGCGGGCGATGCGGGCGAACTCGATCAGCTCGGAGATGGTGCCGAGCTTGGGATAGCCAGCGACGATCGGCGGCGAGCGCTTGTCGCCGCGGTCGTCGAAGATGCCGCAGATGCGGATGTCGTTGTAGGGCTGCTTCTCGACCGAACGGATCAGCATCTCCGCCGACTTGCCGCCGCCGACAATGACGGCGCGCCGCTCCATGCGGCCGTCGCGGGCCCAGCGCCTGATCAGCCTGGAGATCACCAGCCTCAGGCCGAAGATCAGCATGAAGCCGACCACGAACCAGGTGCCGAACAGGAGGCGCGAATAGTCTTCCGACGCCTTCATGGCGAAGGCTGTAAGCGCCATCAGCGCGAAGGTGCCGGCCCAGACGACCAGCACGCGGCCGAAACTGGCGACAGGGCGCATAAGCGCCGCGATCTGGTAGCTGTCGCTGACGTCGAGCAGCACAACCGCCAGGAACGAGGCCGCCGCGATCGACAGCGGATATTGCCAGGCGAGGTAGGTGAAGAAGCCGACAAAGTAGAGATAGAGGCCGAGTCCCGAAAGGAACAGCAGCGCGAATTCGACCATGCGCAGCACGCCGCTGACCATGATCGGCGACATCGTATCGCGCCGGTACTGCGAAGCGACCTGGCGCGCCACATCATTGATGCCGCTGGCCTGGCCCTCCGCCGGGCCGTCGAATTTGCGCACCGCATCCATGGAAAAGCGATGCACCGGATCGATCTCGTTCATGGGATTGTCCGCGAGCTACGCGTAAATCGATAGCAAAAGAGAGCTAAGAAAGCCTTGAGACAACCGGTGGTTTTGAACGCGTATTAATGCTTGTGACGACTGACGGTCTTCTCACCCGGCATAGTCAATCAGAAAATTCTAAATCTTCAGCGCCGCGAAATAAGCCTTCTCGATTTCGGCCGCCATGACGTCAGCGCCGAATCGCGCCTTCAACTCGGCGCCCTGCGGCATCAGCTTCCGGTAGGCGCCGGGATCGTCAAGAGCCGTTCTGACCCTGTCGGCAAGCTGGCCGGCATCCGGCCGGATCAGGGCGGGGGAGTCTTCGCCGAAGATCTCGGGAATGCCGCCGACAGCGGTCGCGATCATCGGCATGCCGGCGGCAAGCGCCTCCAGCACGATGTAAGGCATCGCTTCCGCGCGCGAGGGGACGACGATCAGCGCGGACAGCGCGAAAGCTTCCCTGGCCGGCATCGGCGGCAGGAAACGGACATGGCCCTTCAGCCCGAGTCGCTCCACCCGGGCGTGGTAGCGTGGCAGGTCGTCGCCGTTGCCCACCATCACCGCGCTCAACGGGCGGCCGAGCTCGCTGCCGGCCTGCGCCAGCGCATCGATGAAGATGTCCGGACCTTTGAGGTCGCGCATCATGCCGATGTATAAGATATCGGCGGCATTGGCCGCGGTCGCCACCGGCTCGAACTCGACGGCGCGCAGGCCGTTATAGACCAGCCTGTTGGGGATGGGCGGCTCGCCGACCTTCCGGCGATAGGTTTTCCGCTCATAGTCGGAAACGAACAGCAGGCAGTCGGTAAAGCGAGCCATAAAACGCTCCAGCGCGAAGAACAGCTTTCCGGTGGCCGTCGTTTCGTCATAGTGGAGCGAGCCGCCATGCGGCGAATAAAGGCGGGCCACGCGAGACCTTGAAACCCGCAACAGTGAGCCGAACAGACGAGCATAGGCGCCGCCCTTGGCGCCGTGCCCGTGCAGCACGTCCGGCCGCAATTCCTTGATGATTCCATATGTGCGCCAGGCCGCCGCGATGTCGCCCGGCCCGATATGACGCTGCATCGGCGTGCGATGTATGCCGAGCGCCAGGCTCTCCTCCATCGCGTCGAACAGCCGTTCCTCATAGTCGCCGCCCGTTGTTGAGTCGCAGACGATGCCCACCGAATGGCCGGCGGCGACCTGCGCCTCGGTCAGGTCGCGCACATGCCGGAAGATTCCCCCGACAGGTGAGCGGAAGCAGTGGACGATGCGGAGATGAGCCGCCACGTTGATTTTTCAGAACAAGCGTTCGCGGACGTAGACGGTGTCGCCGGGCAGGAGCGGGTCGGACGTCTGCACCCTGCCGGTCATGACCTTGCCGTTGATATCGCGGGTGATGTCGACGCTCTCCTGGTTGGCGCGCGGCGTGAACCCGCCGGCGATCGCGATCGCCTTCTGCACGGTCAGGCCCGGCACATAGGAATACTGCCCCGCGGCGCCGACTTCGCCCATGACGAAGATCGGCCGGTAGCGGTCGATCTCGACCGAAACGTCGGGATCGCGCAGATATCCCTGGCGCAGCTTGTCGGCGATTTCCTTTTCGAGCTGCTGGGCGGTATGGCCGCGCGCCGGCACGGCGCCGACAAGCGGGACGGAGATGTAGCCGGACTGGTCGACGCTGTAGGTGTTGGTCAGCCCGTCCTGCTCGAACACGGTAACGCGGATGCGGTCTCCGGCGCCGAGTCTGTATGGCTGATCGAGCACTTCATGAAAGGCGGCGGGCGTCGGGCGATAGCTGGAACAGCCGGCAAGCAGCGACAGGGCAAGCATGGCGCGAAAGAGATGAGCAGTGCTTTTCATGATCGGACACGAACCTTCGTCGCTCTCGCCGCAAGTGTTGCGGCCAACCCCAGGAAGTGCGTCCGTTATCATCCTGTTAGGGTTAATGGCCGGTAAAGGACCGGGTGCTGAGGAGGCGACGGACGGCAAAAAACCCAATTGTTCTATTGCTTTCGGCGGGCGTTCTTTGAGTGTCTACTAATAACTATGCATTCTGATCTTAACGGCTGAGTTACCATAGTTGTTTACGGTCCATCCTCGACTCAAAGTTCCGGAGCAGGATGCATGTCCGTTCAGTCCGCGGCCGCAGATGTCGATGTCGACCTGAGACAGCTCTTCGCTAGCCTGGCGAGGAACTGGCCGCGCATCGTTCTCGTCACGCTCGTGGTCACCGGGCTGGCGTTTGCCTTCGCCTGGCTGGCCACACCGCAATATAAAGCGGTGGCCAAGCTGGAGATCGGGCCGCGCGAATCGGTCTTCACGCGGCCGGCCGGCACAACCATCGACGACAAGCCGGCGACCGACGAGGAGGCGGTGGCCACCGAAGTCCAGATCATATCGTCCCCCGATATCCTCAAGAAGGTCGCGGCGGATCTCAAGCTGGAGAAACTGCCCGAATTCGACGAGGCGCTGAAGATGTCGGCGCTCAGTCGTGCCCTGGTTCTTGTCGGCTTGAAGAGCGATCCCATCGACATTCCGCCGGAAGAGCGCGTGCTCAACGCAATGCACGATAAGCTCAACGTCTACGGCGTTGAAAAATCTCGTGTTATCGCCGTCGAGTTCTCCTCGAAGGATCCAAAGCTTGCCGCGCAGGTCGCGGACGCCATCGCGCAGGCCTACCTTGCCTCCAAGGGCAACGCAAAGAAGGAATCGAACACCGCCGCCACCGGCTTTCTCGGTCCGGAAATCACCGACCTGCAGAATCGGGTGAAGGAGGCCGAAGCCAAGGTTGCCGCCTACCGCGCGCAATCCGACCTGCTGATGGGCGGCAACAATTCGGTGCTCGCGACTCAGCAGCTCTCCGAACTGTCGACCGAGCTTTCGCGGGTGCGCGCCAATCGCGCCGCCGCCGAGGCGACCGCCGACAGCGTGCGCAAGGCGCTGCAGAACGGCGGCACGCTGGACAGTGTCCCGGAAGTCTTGTCCTCCGAACTGATCCAGCGCCTGCTCGAGCGGCAGGTGGAATTGCGGACCAACATTGCCGACCTGTCGACGACCCTGCTGGACAACCATCCGCGCATCCGGGCGCTGAAGTCGCAGCTTGCCGATCTCAACGGCCAGATCCGCAACGAGGCGCAAAAGATCCTGAAGGGATTGGCGACTCAGGCGCAGACGGCCAACGCCCGCGAGGACCAGCTCGTCGCGGAGGTCAACACGCTGAAGGCCGCCTCGGCCCGCGCCGGCGAACAGCAGGTGGAGCTCGACGCGCTGCAGCGTGATGCCAATGCTCAGCGCCAGCAGCTCGAATCCTATATGGCGAGTTATCGCGAGGCCGCCTCGCGCGCGGACCGCAACTATCTGCCGGTCGACGCCCGCCTGCTTTCGAAAGTGCAGGTGCCCACGGAACCGTATTTCCCGAAGATCGGTCCGATCACAGGAGCCGCGGCTGTCGCGTCGCTGCTGCTGATGGCGATCGGCACGCTTCTGAAGGAACTGTTTTCCGGCCGTGCCATGCGGCCGGCCGCCGGCGCGCGCTTCGAGCCGATCGAGCAGGTGGCGATGCCAGTGACGCGCACCGAGCCGGCGGTCGCTGAAACCGAGGACGAAGAGAGCCACGATTGGGTCGCCGACCATAGGATCGGGCAGGGCGCGGCCACGGCGGCAGTGGTGGCCGAGCCAGCAGAGCCGGCAGAGGTGGAAGCACCCCGGTCATGGCAGTCCAGGCTGGGCGAGATCGATGTCGACAAGGCGGCCGAAAAGCTGATCGCCTCGGGCGCCGCGCGTGCCATCTTCGTCTCCCCGGAAGGCGACGAGGCCGCCGCTACCGCCGTGCTGGTGGCGCGCGAGGTGTCGGATGCGGGCTTGCGCGTGCTGCTGCTCGACCTCACCGCCTCGGGCGCCGCCTCGCGGCCGATGCTGGACAGCGGGCTGTTCCCCGGCATCACCAATCTGCTCGCCTCCGAAGCCCAGTTCAGCGACGTCATCCACCCCGATCTCTATTCGGACGCCCACGTCATTCCGGTCGGCACCGCCGATCCGGTTCGCGCCATGCGTGCGGCCGACCGGCTGCCGATCATCATGCAGTCGCTGACCACGGCTTACGACCTTGTCGTCGTCGAATGCGGTCCGGCCGATGCGCAGGGCATCAGCCGCCTTGCCGGCGATGGCACGGAAGTCTTCCTGTCGATGCTCGAAGCCGATGACGAGGTGACGCAGGCGGCGGTGAAGCTGATCGAGAACGGCTATCCTGATGTCACGCTGGTGACCCCGGTCGGCCATGAGCCGGGAAATCCATTGCCAGGACGTCGCTCGGCTGCATAGCCTGAACGCCGACAAGGCTGCTCTGGGCTGCGTTGCAACGATTGCTCCAAGGTATCAGGGAGACACCGAGACCGCTACGAATAGAGCACGGTTCAGTCGATGCCGGGCCTGACAGTGGTTAGGTGCAAGGACCGAACCAGCGCATTTCCCGGCAGGTCCAGCACTTTACATCGGCAGCAGCGCACCTAGTTTTAGAGTTTCGCACCGCGCATTTTCATGCGTGGATGATCGAGAGCGGGGCCGTGAACTCCAGGCCGGTCCCCTAAAACCCCCCAAAAAGGATGGTTGCTATGACACAGGCCAAGAATGGCGACACTGTACGCATCAACTATACCGGACGTCTGACCGACGGCACGCAATTCGATTCTTCCGGCGGCGAACCGCTGCAGTTCACCCTGGGCGAGGGCCAGGTCATTCCCGGCCTCGAAAGCCATGTCGAGGGCATGGAAGTCGGCGCGAAAAGCACCGTCACCGTTCCCGCCGACGCCGCCTATGGACCGCATCGTCCCGAAGCGGTCGTAACCATCGCCCGCGCCAGCGTGCCGGAAAACATCAACGTCGACGTCGGCACCCAATTGCAGGCCCGCACCGCCGAAGGGCGCCCCATGCAAGTAACGGTCATCGGTGTCGACGACGCCAGCGTGAAGCTCGACGGCAATCATCCGTTGGCCGGAAAGGATCTGGTGTTCGACGTTGAACTGGTCGAGATCGTCCAGGCGGCGTAGCATGACTTGAACGACCGCTCAGGGTCGTGCTCGGAGCGCTCCTTGGAAAGCGCTCCCGCATGGCCCTCCGGAAGAAGGGCAAGAGGTCGCGAATGTCAGGGCGCTCTATCGGTCAGAGCGCCGGCCCCTTCCTGCCCGGCGCAGTGCGCGCAGCAATAGATGATGTCGCCCTGCTCGACGCCATGCCCAATGATCCGCACACTGCAATGAGGGCACGTCGGCGCAAGCTTCTGGATCGCGCACTCGAAGCTGTCAAACGTGTAGGTCTGCTCGCCCAGGCTAACTTGGAATGCCTTGTCGTAGTCATTGCCGCACTGGTCGCACTTAGCCATGGCCGTTCTCCTTCTGAGTGCGAAAACCTGTCGGCACGCGATAGGTTCCACCCAAGGGCCTCAAGGCCGCTTGCCGGATCAACCGGGGAGTTCGACGGCGATAATGCAACGCTTTCCAAGGTTAACTGTCGTCCTCGGTGGCGGCAGGCGCTGCCGTCTGGCCGGCCGCTTTCCGGCGCAGCATCTTGGTCAGTTTCCAGACCGTCGGATTGTTCTTGATGAAGGCCTTTGCCCGGGCGCCTTGGCGCAGTCCCGCGGCCAGCGCCCGGCCCTTCAGCGTCAGCGGCGCGAGCACCTCGAAATGCTGGACCTCGATGTCGCACCAGAGCCGCTTGTAAGGCTCGTCGCCGACAGAGAAGTCGTAGACATCGAAGCCTTGCTCGCAAGCCTCCTGGATATTGTCGAAGAACAGGAAGTCGCCGGGGCTGGTGAAGGCGAGATCATCCTCGGCGATGGCGCCGAACTCGCAGATCAGGCGCTTGCCAGAGCGGCTGGAGCCGGTAACGGCGCGAAGTTTCCCCGCTACTTCCAGCCCATGCAGCAGGAAGGACGGCTTTTGCTCGGCAAGCGCGTCGGCAAACAAAGCCCTGAAGAAGGCGCGCACGTCTTCATCGCCGAAGACGTTGGCTATGCCCATCTTGGCGAAGCGCGACTCTTTCATCTCGAAGAAGGCGTCGAGCAGCCTGTCGACGTCCTTGCGGCTTCGCGCCTCGATGCGGCAGAAGCTGCCGACGGCCTCGAACTTGCGTGTCTGCGAGCGGTGCTTCTTGCGCTTGCGCTTGCCGCTGGCGCGGGTAAGCAGCGCATCGAACCCGCCGTCGAGATCGACCGCCAGTGCAAGGTTCGGGCTCGGGAAATTGGGCAGCGTGGTGAGCGGATTGGCGACGCCGTCGAGATCGGTCAGCAGCCGCTCCAGCGAAACGAGGTCGACGTCCGGCCGCGCCCTGGAGATTGCCGGGAACAACGAGCGGATCGCCAAGTCGTCGAAGGCGGGCAGAAGCCGCGGATCGGCTGCAGGGAAGTTGCCGTTGGCGTGGCGCCCGCCGGCGAAACGGGCGATACCGAAAGGACCGCTTCGCACGACCTCCAGCGCCAGCGAAAGCGCCGGTCTGCTTTCGAGGTTCAGCGTGGCGATCACTATGTCGGCCTTGGTCTCGGCCCTCCAGTTGCGCAGCCAGGACGCGCTCTGTGCCGGGGCAAACAGCGCTGAAGCGCAGAACTCCGCGTAGCCGGCAAGACCGGCGCTGTCGATCACCGCTGCCGTCAGCCCGCCCTGGCTCGAGGCAGGGGCACGCGCCGTAGCCTCGTTGGCAGCGACCCGATTGCCGTCAAATGACGCGGCGGCGTCAACCATCCCTCAATCCTTAAGACGTATTGGTTGCAACCTGGGGTTCGCATAGGCGCAAGTTGGCTTGAATGAGCCTAGGCGCAAAAGGTGAAGGAATGATCGACGGGGGCGAGGCGATCCGCAAACTGGCCTTGAACGTTGCCCGCTACACCGGCCTCGCTCCGCTGGCGAGGCCGTTTGTCGGCGGCATCGGCGCCATCCTGATGCTGCATCGCGTGACCGCGACCCCGGAGAAGCCAAACAGCGTCAATCGCCATCTCAACATCGCCCCTGCCTTCCTCGACAGGCTGATCGCCGACATGAAGGGAAGGGGCTATGCGTTTGTTACGCTTGATGAAGCGATCGAGCGCATCAAGATTGGCGACAAGGGCGCACAGTTCGCCACGATCACCGCCGACGATGCCTATCGCGACAACATGACGGAAGCGCTTCCGGTGCTGGAAAAACACGGCGCGCCCATCACCATCTATGTCGCGCCTGGTTTGATCGACGGCGCGGCCGACCTCTGGTGGGACGTGGTCGAGGATATCGTCGACACGAGCTCGCGGCTTACGCTGAAGACGGCGAGCGGATCCACGCTGGTCGATTGCTCTACCCCCGGCCGGAAGATTCAGGCTGTTGCCCGGCTGAATGCCTGGCTGACCCTCGAAGTCCGCGAGGAAGAGCAGGGCATAGCGCTGCGCGAACTGGCGCGCTCCAACGGGATCGATGTCGGCGCCGGCCGTCCGGGCATTCTGATGAGCTGGGACGAGATCCGCAGGATGGCCGCGCATCCGCTGGTGACGATCGGCGCGCATACCATCAATCACCGTAACCTCAAGCGGCTTTCCGAGGCAGATGCTCGCCGCGAAATCGGCGACGTCCGGCGCATCCTCGAGGAAAAGCTTGGGCTGGAGCCGCGCCACTTCGCTTACCCATACGGCTATGCCAGCGCGGTCGGCTGCCGCGAGGTCGGCTTTGTCCGGGACGCCGGCTATGTCTCGGCGGTGACGACCCGGCACGGCGTGCTGAGAGCCGAGCACGCTGGCTTCCTGCATGCGCTGCCGCGCATCTCCGTCAACGGCCGCTACCAGAGCCTCGCCCACATTCGCACGATGCTGTCGGGCGTGACCACGCCGCTCGCCAATGCCGGCAAGATGGTCGTTACGATCTAGAGAAATTCCAGGAAAAGTGCGGAGCGTTCATCCGTCCGGAATTGCGTGAGAACAATGAGATAGCGCCTCAGCCTTTCTGAGGCGGCTCGATGATCAGCCATTTGATGATGCCCATTGCCGGCAGCACCCAGAGCAGGCCACTGAGCAGGAAGAACAGGAAATGCGCCAGGGAGCCGTATTCGGCCAGCCTGGTTACCGCGATCGCCGAAGCGATCAGCGCGTAGATGATCACCAGCGCCACCAGCAGGATGGTTCCGATCAGCTTTTTCAGGCGAATGGGCATGTCGCGGTCCCGTTGACCGGTCTCGCTTAGGCCGAACGGAAGGCTCGTGCAACCGTCTCCAGCCAGCGCGACGGCGTGCCGCGCTGTCCGGCCTTGCCAGCGCGGCGGTCATGGTCCACCAATCCCGCGAGTTCAACTGCCGGGAAGTGTCCCATGGCTGCCATCACCGCCACGGCTCCGTTTGCCGCCCGCGACCGCGACCTGCAGAACCGCACGCTGGTGCGCGCCTGGCTGTATGTCGTGCTGGTCGTGCTGTCCGCGCTGGTGCTGGTCGGCGGCGCCACCAGGCTTACCGGTTCCGGCCTGTCGATCACCGAGTGGCGGCCGATCCACGGTGTCATCCCGCCGCTCAATGATGCCGAGTGGCAGGAAGAATTCCAGCGCTACCAGCAGATCCCGCAATACGCCGAGCTCAACAAGGGCATGAGCATCGAGGCGTTCAAGTCGATCTTCTGGTGGGAATGGGTGCACCGCATTCTTGCGCGCAGCGTCGGCGTGGTCTTTGCCTTGCCGCTCTTGTTCTTCTGGGCGACACGCCGCATCGAACGCGGCCTCGGGCCGAAACTGGCCGGCATCCTGCTGCTCGGCGGCCTTCAGGGCGCCATCGGCTGGTGGATGGTGGCCTCCGGCCTGGTCGAGCGTGTCTCGGTCAGCCAGTACCGGCTGGCTACGCATCTGACGCTGGCCGCGCTGATCTTCACCGCCACAATGGTGGTCGCGCGGGGCCTTGCGCCGCATTCGGAGCCGGCTGCCGACCGCTCGACGCAGCGGTTTGCCGGCATGATCGTGCTTCTGGCGTTGATCCAGATCTATCTCGGCGGGCTAGTTGCCGGCCTCCATGCTGGCCTGAGCTACAACACTTGGCCGCTGATGGACGGGCAACTGGTCCCGGTCGATCTCCTGCTTCTAAAACCCGCCTGGCTGAATTTCTTCGAGAATCCGAAGACGGTGCAGTTCGTGCACCGGCTCGGCGCCTACACGCTCTTTTTGGCCGCGTTCTGGCACATGATCGCAACGTGGCGGCGCCAGCCGGGCACCACCCATGCCCGCCGCGCCACGCTTTTGTTCCTACTGGTGCTGGTGCAGGCCTCGATCGGCATCGGCACGTTGCTGATGCAGGTGCCGCTGCATATGGCGCTCACCCATCAGGGCTTCGCGCTGATCGTGCTTGGCTTCGCGGTGGCGCATTGGCGCGGCACCAAGGGCGCCTATCCGCTGCCGACCGAGATCGCTGTCAGAAGCTGAAGCTTACCTTCCGGATCGCCTCGACCACCGAAAGCTCGCGGCTCTCATCGGCGGCGTTACGGTGCCAAGGAAGCGGACAGGCAGCCACAGGCGACCGCGCGGCTGCCGTCGCTCAGTGCTTGATGCCGAGCATCAGGTCCAGGTTCTGCACGGCCGCGCCTGACGCGCCCTTGCCGAGATTGTCGTAGACCGCCAAGAGCAGCGCCTGCGCCCGCTCGTCATTGGCGAACACGTAGACCTTCATGCGATTGGTGCCGTTATAGACCTCAGGGTCGATCTCCGGCACGCGCTCCATATGGGTGTAGGGCGCCACCTCGACGACGCCGCCGTCGATCGACGCGTAATGGTCGGCGATCGCGGCATGGAGTTCGGCGCCAGTCGGCACGCGGTCGAGGCCGCCGAGCTGCAGCGGCACCACCGTGATCATGCCTTGCGCGAAATTGCCGACAGCCGGCTGCATGATCGGATCGTGCGACAGCTTCGCATAGGTCCTGAGTTCCGGCACATGCTTGTGCTGCAGCGTCAGGCCATAGGGCAGGAACTCCGGCGCGTCCTCGCCCTTGCCGACATAGTCCTCGATCATCGGCCGGCCGCCGCCCGAATAGCCGGAAATGCCGTTGACGGTGATCGGGAAATCGGCGGGCAAGTGGCCGGCGGAAACCAGCGGCCGCAGCGTCGCGATCGGGCCCTGCGGCCAGCAGCCGGGATTGGCGATGCGTTTTGCGCTGGCGATCCTCCTCGCCTGGTCCTTGTCCATTTCGGCAAAGCCGTATTCCCAGCCTTCGGCCACGCGGTGCGCGGTCGAGGCGTCGATGACCTTTGTCTTGTCGTTCTCGATCAGCGACACGCTTTCCTTGGCCGCGGCATCTGGCAGGCAGAGGATCGCGACGTCGGCGGCATTGAGGAATTCGGCCCTGGCCGCGGCTTCCTTGCGGCGGTCGCCGGGGATGGAGATGATCTCCAGGTCGCCGCGGTCGGCCAGCAGCGCCCTGATCTGCAGGCCCGTCGTGCCATGTTCGCCGTCAATGAAGATTTTCGGTTTCATCGGTTACCAAATTCCCTGCGATTCCAAGATTATATGCCGTTGGCATGATGTGTCACGGCATGAGTGCCGTTGTTCAGGTCCTCGAGCCGCGCCTTCCGCTCGGCCACCAGGCCAAGATAATGCATGGCAATGATCGATCCGGCGATCGCCGTAATATCGGCATGATCATAGGCCGGCGCAACCTCGACGACGTCGGCGCCGACGATATCGACCTGGCCGAGCTGCCGCAGCGTCGAGAGCATCTTGGCCGAGGACGGGCCGCCGGCCACCGGCGTGCCGGTGCCGGGCGCGAAGGCCGGGTCGAGGCAGTCGATGTCGAAGGTGAGATAGGTCTTCCTGCCGCCGGTGCGTTCAACGATAGCGTAGGCGATATGGGAGGCGCGCATTTCCTCGACCTCGTGGCCGTAGAGAATCCTGATGCCGAAGGTGTCTGGCGCATGGGTGCGGATGCCGATCTGGATCGAGCGGTCGGGATCGATGATGCCTTCATGCACGGCTCGGGCGACGAAGGAGCCGTGGTCGATGCGCTTGCCGTCGTCCGGCCAGGTGTCCTGATGCGCGTCGAACTGCACCAGCGCCAGCGGCCCGTGGATGGCGGCATGCGCCTTGAGCAGCGGCCAGGTGACGAAATGATCGCCGCCGAGCGTCAAGAGGAAGGCGCCCGATTTCAGGATCTTGGCCGCCTCGCGCTCGATCGTGGCCGGGGTCTTCTGATGGTTGCCGCTGTCGAGCAGGCAGTCGCCATAGTCGACCACCGCGAGCTGCTCGAACAGGTCGCGCGAGAACGGATATTGCGGATCGTTGTCGAGGATCGCCGAGGCTCGGCGGATCGCCTGCGGCCCGAAGCGCGCGCCGGGACGGTTGGTGACCGCGGCATCGAAGGGAATGCCCCACACGACGGCGTCCGCGCCCTTCACGTCCTTCGTGTATTTACGCCGCATGAACGACAGCGCGCCGGCATAGGTCGGCTCGAACGACGCGCCCGTCTTGGAACGGGCCGTGAAGGCGTGGTCGATCTCTTTATTCGCCATTATGGGTCCTCGGTTGTCATCGGGGCAGCCACAACTACAGAACCGGCACGCAACATGCCAGTCACAGCTTGCGGAGACGGAATGGCGCTCGGCGAATGCCACGGCAACACAGGATTTGTATCATTATGGCTGAGGCCGCCTTGCTCAACCTCGCGCCCCCGCCTGCGGCGACCCGAACCGGAACGGCTGCCGGCGAGCGCTTCCTGGTGCTCGATTCCTGGCGCGGCATTTGCGCGCTCTTGGTGGCGCTGTTCCATTTCCCGACCACCTCGATGATCTCGCAGAGCGCCTTTGTCGGCGGCTCCTATCTGTTCGTCGACTTCTTCTTCGTGCTTTCCGGCTTCGTCATCGCCAACTCCTACGGCGGCCGGCTGAGCGGGCCGGATGGGCTTGCCCGCTTCGCGCTGGTGCGCTTCGGCCGCATCTACCCGCTGCATCTTTTGATGCTTGTCGCTTTCGTCGCTTTCGAGTTTGTGCGGCTGGCGCTGCCGGCCCTGCACGGAACCGGTGCCGCCCCCTTCACCGGCGGTTTCGATCTCAAGAGCCTGGTCGCCAATCTCATGCTGCTGCAGGGCATGGGTGTCGAGGACCATCTGAGCTGGAACGCGCCGAGCTGGAGCATTTCGGCCGAGTTCTTCACCTATCTGCTGTTTGCCGGCGTGGTGTTCGCCACCGGCCGGCGCGCCTGGATATGGTTCGTCGCCGCCGCCGTAACGGCGCCTTTCTTCCTGCTTGCCTTTTCGACCCGTCATATGGACGTGTCCTTCGATTTCGGCTTCATCCGCTGCCTTTACGGCTTCTCGCTCGGCGCGTTGCTCGCCTGGTTTCAGCACGATTCCATTGCAGACGCGCGACAGGCACTTGCCGGCGGGGAAGGGCGCGTGGCCTGGACGCTGGCCGAGCTCGCCATGATCGCGGTGATCGCCATGTTCGTTTCGGTCGCCGGAACGAACGACGCCGGCATTGCGGCGCCGCTTGTCTTTGCGCTGGCGCTCTACCTCTTCGCGCACGAGGGCGGCCTGATCAGCTTGTTGCTGCGCAGCCGGCCGATGCTGCTGCTCGGCTCGCTCTCCTATTCGATCTACATGGTCCACATCTTCGTCCAGGCGCGCATGATCAACGTCGGCGGCCTGATCGAGCGCAGGCTCGGGCATGGCGTTGTCGGCGACATGACGCTGCGCGGCGATCAGGTGACCGGCTTCGGCGTCGGCTCGCCATGGATCGGCTTCGCGGCTCTGCTGGCGATGACGATCGCCGTCACTATCGCTTCTTGGGTTTCCTGGCGCTTTATCGAAATGCCGGCGCTGGCCTGGTTCCGTCGCCTTTCGAAACGGATTTGACGGACCTTGATATCAAACACCTAGCCGGCTTCGTTCACCGCCCTGTCATGGGCATCGCCTAACCGGTTCCCGACCCGGAACGGAGCGATTCCCTGATGCGAACACTCTGGCTGAGCCTTCTTCTTTCCGCCACGCTTGCGGCCTTATCTGGCCAAAGCTTAGCCGGCGAGACGCGCGCTGCGCAAATCCTCGACCGCTTCGAGCACGCCAACAAGTGGCGCGACCATGTGATGATCGCCGCGCATCGCGCCGGCAGCATGCAGGCCGGCAAGACGTTCTATGCCGAGAATTCGCTCGCCGCCGTCGAGGGCTCGATCGCGATGGGCGCCGAGATCGTCGAGGTCGACGTCAGGCGCTCGAAGGACGGCGAGTTCGTCATCATGCATGACAGCTGGCTCGATCGCACCACCATTTGCAGGGGCGAGGTGGTGAAATATACGCTGGCCGAGCTGAAGAACTGCCGGCTGGTGATCGAGGGCACGGGCGCCGTCACCAATGAGGCTGTGTCGACGCTGCGCGAGATGCTGCTGACCACCAAGGACAGGATCCTCATCAACCTCGACAACAAGCTGGAGGTGACCGACCTGCCGGCCATGATCGCGGTCGCCCGCGAACTCGGCATGGCAGACCAAGTGATCGTCAAGGAGAACCTGTGGAACCGTCAGCGCATCGATGCCGCCAAGGCAGCACTCGCCCAGGCTGGCGGTGGCTTCCAGTTCATGCCGATCCTCGCCGACGATGCCGTGCATGATGCAAGCTTTGCCGGTGAGGTCGACAAGGCGTTCGCGCCGCGCGCCATCGAGCTGATCAACTGGCGCGCTGGCGCCGAGACGCTGACCGCAAATGGCGGACCGCTGTTCGGCACCCGCATGCGGGCGACGGCGATCCGAGGTGACTGGCACCTCTGGGCCGACACCTACGCCATCGTCAACAAGCCAGGCGGCTTCCTCGCCGGCGGCCGTGGCGACGAGCTGGCGGTGGCCGCCAGCCTGCCGCACGAAGCCTGGGGTTTCTGGGTCGACCGCGGCGCCACCATCATCCAGACAGACGAGCCGAAGGCGGCGATCCAATGGCTGACGGCGAACGGCTTTAGGGTGCCCTACACTGACGAGACGAGGCCGGCGGAGCCGGCACACACGGCAAGCATCAATTGAGCCGGCGCCGAGGCGACCAATCTCCCCTTTGAAGATCCACTTAAGGGGAGATCGGCAGCTTCGGCCTTGCCGCCAGCCTTCAGACGCCGGAGATTGGCGACCATCCGCGTGATTCAATCTTTCTCTTGCGGGGGAGATGCCCGGCAGGCAGAGGGAGGGAACGCCAACGGAGCCACCTCGCCATGCCCAACCTCCATCTCGTCGAAGCCTCTATCGCCGACCTGCGCGATGCGCTGGAGGAGGGCGTCGTCACCAGCGTCGAGCTGGTCGGCGCTTACCTGAGGCGCATCGCTCACTACGACCGCCACGGCATTGCGCTCAACGCCATACCCATCCTCAACCCGAAAATGTTCGAGGAGGCTGCCGCTTCCGACCGCCGGCGCCGCGACGGCAAAAGCCTCGGGCCGCTCGACGGCATACCTTATACGGCCAAGGACAGCTACAAGGCGAAAGGCCTGACGGTCGCCGCCGGCTCGCCGGCCTTCGAGCATCTCACAGCAAACGAGGACGCCTTCACCATCGCCAGGCTGCGCGCCGCGGGCGCTGTGTTGCTCGGCCTCACGAACATGCCGCCGATGGCCAATGGCGGCATGCAGCGCGGCGTCTATGGCCGCGCCGAGAGTCCTTACAACGCGGACTATCTGACCTCCGCCTTCGCCTCCGGCTCGTCCAACGGCTCAGGCACGGCGACCGCGGCGAGCTTCGCCGCCTTCGGGCTCGGCGAGGAGACCTGGTCGTCCGGCCGCGCGCCGGCCTCCAACAATGCGCTGGTCGCCTACACGCCTTCGCGCGGCGTGATCTCGGTGCGCGGCAACTGGCCGCTGGTGCCGACAATGGATGTGGTGGTGCCGCACACGCGCAGCATCCCCGACGTGCTGGAGTTGCTCGACGTGATCGTCGCCGACGATACCGAGACGCGTGGCGACTTCTGGCGCGTGCAGCCCTGGGTTTCGATCCCGAAGGCTTCGGCGCTCAGGCCGGCAAGCTACACGGGGCTTCCGCTGCAAGGCGCGCTCAAGGGCAAGCGGCTCGGCGTGCCGAAAATGTATATCGGCAAGGATAGCGAAGCCGAGCGGCCGATCGAGACCCGCGCCTCGGTGCTCGGTCTCTGGCGGCAGGCGGCGCGTGATCTCGAGGCGCTCGGCGCCGAGGTGGTCGAGGTCGATTTCCCTGTCGTCTCGAATTACGAGCGCGATCGTCCGGGCGCGCTCTCGATGGTCGATCGCGGGCTGGTGCCGCATGACTTCGCCGAGCGTGAGATCTGGGACCACTGCATCTGGTCCTGGGATGATTTCCTGCGCGCCAATGGCGATCCGGCAATCCCCGATCTGGCTTCTGTCGATGGCCCGAAAATCTTTCCGCAGCCGCCGGGCACGCTGCCCGACCGCTATGGCGACGACGGTTTCGATCTTGCCGAATATGTCGAGCGCGCCAGAAAGGGCGTGGCGCCGCTGGAAGACATTCCTGCCATCGAGGATGGGCTGAGGGGGCTGGAGGCCGCGCGGCGGATCGACTTCGAAGAGTGGCTGCAGGCGAACTCCCTCGATGCCGTGGTGCTGCCTGCCGCCGCCGATGTCGGCCCGGCCGATGCCGACGTCAACGAAGCCTCCGCCGATCTTGCCTGGCGCAACGGCACCTGGGTCGCCAACGGCAATCTGGTGTGGCGCCATCTCGGCATCCCGACGGTGACGGTGCCGATGGGCGTCATGGCCGACATCGGCATGCCTGTCGGCCTGACCTTCGCCGGCAAGGCCTATGAGGACACGGCGCTGCTGACGATGGCCGGCGACTACGAGCGCGCCACCCGGCGCCGCACCGCCCCGCCGCGCACGCCGGCGCTGGCGGAGGATGTGTTTGCGGAAGGCAAGGGGGCGGGCCAACCTGGCGATGCGCCGCTCACGCTTTCGCTGAGTGCCGAGACGACTCGAGCTGGTGACCAGGACGAGATCGCGGTGGCGCTGGAGGTTGAGGTGGGTGACACCAGGCTGGCAGCGGCAGCCGTGAAAGTCCACGTCAACGGCGAGCCGGTCACCATGCAGGTGAGCGGCAACCGCTACACCGGCCGGGCCGTCGTGCCGGCCGCGACGCATCAGGGCTTCCACAGCGTCTGGCGCGGCTCCTACGGATCGATCGTCACGGCAATCGTGCGGCTGGCGGATGGGCGCACTGCCGGTGCGTATGTGGTCACGGGCGGGATTGGCTGAGGCGCTCCCGCTACTCCACCCAATCCACCACCAGCGCCGCCATCCCGAACACCGCACCCGCCGCGCACACCGCATTCCATCCGCCCCACGCCCAGGCCATCCCCGCCAGGAGCGACCCAACCGCGCCGCCGATGAAGAAGATCCCGACGAAGAGTCCATTGAGGCGCCCGCGCGCCTTCGGCTGCAAGAGGTTGACGGCGCGGCGGCCGAGCGTCTGGTCGCCGGTGACGCCGATGTCGAGCAGCACGGCGCTGACACCCATCAGCACCAGCGGCCACCATAAGCCGCTGGTGGCGGTACCCGCCCAGGTGGCGAGGCCGAGCGCGGCGACCACCCCGAGATGGCAGAAAATCGTCGCTGGCCGTGTCCAGCCGCGGTCACCGGCGCGGCCGAAGAGCGGCGTCACCGCCGCGCCGCCGGCACCGGCCAGGGCGAACAGCGCGATGCCCTTCTGGCCAAGATCGAAGGGCGGCGCGGCAAGCCGGAGCGCCACCGCCGTCCAGAACACGCTGAAGGCCGCCATCACCAGGCTCGCCGTGAAGGCGCGGCGGCGCAGCACCGGCTCCTGCCGCAACAGCTCGAACAGCGAAGCGATGAGCGCCGCGTAGCTCGCATGCGCCAGCGGCCGCCGCCTCGTCAGCGTCAGGCCGAGCAGGATGGCGAGCAGCGCGAGGGCCGTGGCGCTCAATGCGTAGAAGGCGCGCCAGCCGAAGGCGTCGGCGATGAGGCTGGCGAGCGCCGTCGTCGAGACCGGCTCCATCGTTGGCGCCTCGGCCAGGCTCAACCTCACCCAGCCCGGCGTGACACGCCGTATCCAGAACCTCGAGGAGCGGCTGGCGACGCCCTTGCTCGACCGCCAGTCGAAGCCGCTGAGGCCGACCGCTTCCGGCCGCGAGGCCTACGAACATGGCCGCCGCGTGCTGCGCTCGCTTGAGGATCTGAAGGCCGGCGTCTCGCCGGCCGGAGAGGTGAGGGGCGAGTTCCGCCTCGGCATCATGCCCTACCTCTCGACCAGCGCTTTGTCGGAGCCGCTCGACAGCTTGCGCGCCGCCTTCCCGCAACTGACGCTGAAGATCACTTCCAGCCTGTCGCCGCGCCTGGTGGAGCAGGTGCTGCACAGCGAGATCGACGCGGTCGCCGTCTGCCTCGCCGAGGGCGTCTCGCCGCCGACAGAATTGGTCGGCGACGATCTCGGCGTGCAGGAGGTTTTGCTGGTGGCGTCGCCCAGCCTCGGCGTGCCGAAACCGGCCGAACTCGACGCGCTGTCACGCTACCCTTGGGTGCTGAACGAAACCGGCTGCGGTTTCCGCGCCTTCATCCGCCACCGCTTCGAGGTGGCGCGGCTGCCTTTCCATGTCGGCGTCGAGGCGCAAGGGGCCGACTTGCGCATGTCGCTGGTGGCGCGCGGCCATGGCATTGGCGTCGTGACACCTGGCGCGCTATCGGGCAGCCAGTGGCGCGACGCGGTCGAGGTAGTGGATTGCCCCGGGTTCAAGCCGCAAGTGCGCTGCTGGCTGCTCCATCGCCCTCCGGCGGGCCGGCTTGCGCAGCCGATCGCGGTGTTCCGCGGCGCGCTGGCGGAAGCGCTGAAAGGCCCGATGCCGCTGATGTCGTAGGGTGGTGCTATCTCCCCCTGGGTGAAGAAAGCGATTTCAACAATTTAGCGAAGCCAAGTGTTAGTGATCGCAAGAGCGAGGGCGCAACGCCGACCTTTGTGGTCGTCTTCTCTAAGTCTTGCGGTTCTGCGTCTTGCGATCGAGGCAGGGAGGCGAGCCATGAATCCCAAAACTTCTGCTGCATGCGGACGAACACGGGCACGACGTCATAGCCTTCGTCAAATATATTGACTAAGTCGCTCTTCTTAGGATGTTCCCCCGTTTTCACCTTGCAGACGACCAGTCCACGACTCATCTCTGTCACAGTCCCTTCAGGGAAAATATTGTAACTCGCGCCGTAACAAAAGGGCAGTATTCCTTCCCCTTCGAGCTGCTTGCGGATTTGGCACAGGGCTTCGAAATAGTCGTCTTCTTCTGCCTCGATGACCTTGTTCCGATAGCTGCAGGTGAGCCCGCATCTGGTCCCCACGTCGTTCAGCGTGAATACCGCTTGCTCGTCGCCGCCCGTGCCTCCTCCGATCAGGAATACGGTGTAGTGTTCATTCATTGCCATCCCCCCAAACCCTTGATCGACCATAGTTGTGATGTTTTCAGATTTCAACTGTGGATTGTTCATGCCGACTCGAGGGTAGCGCTCGCGAGCCCTTATCCGCCTTGACCCATCCCCCACCTCCGCTATCTTCGCCGCCATGCCAGACACCGCCCCTTCCGCCGCCGCTCCGCTCATCGTCATCGACCTCCAGACCGGCATGTTCGACGGCCGGTTCGATCCGCCGATCCATGACGCGGACGCAATCGCCGAGCGCGCCCGCGCGCTGATCGACTGGGCGCGGAAAACCGGGCGCAAGGTGGCCTTCGTCCGCCATGACGGACCGGCGGGCGATCCGCTGGCGCCGGGCGCTTCCGGCTGGCCGGTATGGCCGCAACTCGGCCAGGCCGCCGGCGAGCCGACCTTCGGCAAGACGATCGGCAACGCTTTTTCCAACGCAGCGCTTGCCGAATGGGTCGCGGGGCAGGGCGCGAGCGACGTCGTGTTGATCGGCGCCCAGACCGATTTCTGCGTCGCCGCCACGGTGAAGGGCGCCTTTGCCGAGGGACTCGGCATCACCGTGGTTTCCGACGCGCATTCGACGCTGGATAGCGACAAGGAAAAGGCACCCGACATCATCGCTCGTTACAACGCGGCCTTCGCCGAGCAAGGCGTACGGATGACGACGACCGCGGCGTTGACTGGCAAGAACTGAAAGGTCGCGTTCCTTCGCGCCCCCCTCTGTCCTGCCGGACATCTCCCCCACAACAAGGGGGGAGATTGGCTGTCTCGGCGCCTTGTTTTATCCTGCAGCGTTGGAGGTTGGCGAAAGCCAACGCGGCGTCTGATCTCTCCCCAAGCGGGGGAGATGGCCGGCAGGCCAGAGGGGGGCGCTGTCCCACCGGCGTTAGGAGTCTGGAACGCACTGATCAACCAACCCGAGGAGCCCACCGTGCCCAGTCTTTCCCTGCCCGTCGAAGGCGGCTGCCGCTGCGGCCGCGTGCGCCTGAGGATATCGGCAAAGCCCTTGCTCGCAATGGCGTGCCACTGCACCGGCTGCCAGAAGATGTCGTCCAGTGCCTATTCGCTGAGCGCGGCGATCCCCTCGGACGGCTTCGAGATCACCAAAGGCGAGCCGGTGATCGGCGGCCTGCACGGCGCCTCGAAACACTATTTCTGCGGCTACTGCATGACCTGGATGTTCACCCGGCCGGAGGGGCTGGACTGGTTCGTCAACCTGCGCCCGACCATGCTGGAAGACCCTGCCTGGTTCACGCCCTTTGTCGAGACCTGGACCAGCGAGAAATTGCCCTGGGCGACGACGCCCGCGGTGCACAGCTATGCGGCTCTGCCGGCCTTCGAGGAATATGAGGGACTGGTCGCGGAATACGCCGGGTCGCGGGCCTGATCGGTCCAGAACAGAAACGGCGACCCGGGTCAGATCGCCGTTCAGTACATGGTCGACGCGGCCGTTGGGGGCGACATTGTTGGGGATGTGCTTGGGCGTCCGCGTCGACCACGGCGGCCTCGTACCGCAGATCGTACTATCGCATATTTTTTGCACGCGAAAACTTCCGCGATAGCGGAATAGGCGGGTGCGAGTGACTTGATCACCGGTGCGTGGGATTATGGTTAACAATTGCAGATCGACAGAGCGCAATCGGGACAGACCGGCAGCTTAGGCGAAAGACTTTCTACCCCCCGCTGCATTGATCTTGCTCACCTGAGCGGCGCCAACTCACGATGCTGAACCGCGCCAACATGATTCGGCTACCGCTCCGGCTTTACGAGGACCGGGAACTCGAATGCGGCTTGCGATGTGGTAAGCCATGCCGGCGCCAGCGCGCTGGGGCTGGAAGGCTACGGCATCGCCGTCGGCGCCAAGGCCGATTTCGTCGCGAAATAGTTGTGCGGCGCGGCGCTGAGAAAATCGGCCGCCGCCGGGCCTTGGCATGGATCGTTTCGCTGGCGCCTGCGTTCCCTCTGGTGAAAAAAAGAGAGCCGGGAGGTTTCCATGGCTGACCAGAGCAGGGAAGACCGCATCCGCCAGCGTGCCTATGAGCTTTGGGAGAAGGACGGAAAGCCCGAGGGCGCCGACTTGCGCTTTTGGGAACAGGCGATGAGCGAGATCGACGAAGAGGATCAAAGGCAGGATAGGTCGGGAAAGAGCGTCGGCCGGACTGGCGCATAGCCGCCGGAGCGCCGTGAATACGCGGCCCTGAAATAGGCCCCGCAACGGCGGGTTGCGGTTTGCAAGCCCGTCTATGATGGTCGTGTGGCAATGGATGTTCGCGACACCATCGGTCGAGCACTGGCCTGGGCCAGCGGATGGTTAGACTATGCCGCGAATCCGTGGTTTCTCTATCAGGCCGCCATCATCGTCACACTGTTCCTCGCGGCCAAGCTCGCGGCGACGCGCGTCGAGCCGCTCGCGGAGAACCAGGCGCGCCGGATCAAGGGCCATCCCGGACTGCTGAGGGTCGTGATAGCCCTGTTGCGGCGCACCGATTGGATCCTCTTCGCGTTCTTCCTGTTTGCAGCACTCAGCGTCTTGCGTGCCTTCACCTGGCCAAGCCGTACCCATCTCCTCCATATCGTGCTTTCGCTGTCGCTTGCGTGGCTGGTGGCGTCGGTGCTGTCCCGCATCGTCCACAACCGCCTCGTCGCCCGGCTTCTCGGCTGGCTGATCTGGATCTATGCGGCGCTTGTCATCTTGGGCATCAGTGAGGAGACTGGAAGCTTCCTCGACAGCCTCGCCATCTCGTTGGGTGCGATCCGTTTGTCGGCCCTCCTGCTGCTCAAGGCGCTGCTGTTGCTGGCCGCCACGGTCTGGTTTGCCGTGGTCGTCGGCAACTATGTCGATGAGCGCGTCCGCATCTCGGAGGAACTGACGCCCTCGATCCGCGTCCTCGTCGGCAAGGTGGCGAAGATCGGTCTTGTTCTGTTCGCCGGCGCCTTCGCCCTTTCGGCCGTCGGCGTCGACCTGACGGCACTGACGGTCTTCTCCGGAGCGATCGGCGTCGGTCTCGCCTTCGGGCTGCAGAAGGTCGTATCGAACTTCGTCTCCGGCATCATCATCCTGCTCGACAAGTCGATCAAACCGGGCGACACCATCTCGCTCGAAGGCACATTCGGCTGGATACGCGAATTGCGGGCGCGTTTCGTCTCGGTGGTCACGCGCGACGGCCGCGAGTATCTCATCCCGAACGAGGACTTCATAACCCAAAGGGTCATCAACTGGTCGTTCAGCGACAATCTCGTGCGGCTCGACGTGGATTTTGGCGTCTCTTACGACGCCGACCCCCATAAGGTCAGCGAACTGGCGATAGAGGCAGCGATCAGCGTCGGCAGGGTCGAAGCCGACCGCCGGCCGGTGTGCTGGCTGACGGGGTTCGGCGACTCCTCGCTCAACTTCGTCCTGCGTTTCTGGATTCACGATCCGCAGCAGGGGCTGACCAATGTCCGCGGCAAGGTGCTGCTGGCCCTGTGGGACACTTTCAAAAAGAACGGCATAGATATCCCCTATCCGCACCGCGAGGTCATCGTGAGGGAGGCTGGGTCGACCGGGTTGAAAGGCAATTGGGCGGCACGTTGAAACCGGCGGCCGAACGACTGAATGTCGGGCTACCGTGCCGCCGCTTGACAGCACGGCCTGTCCTACAGCACTTTTCGGTCAGGCAGGGGAGACTTCGCTATGAAGAAAGAATATTCGAAGCCGACATTCGTCCGCAAAGGCCGGCTCTCGGCTCAGACCGCGCAGCAGGTTCCTTCGGACTGACGAGCCTCCCAGGACCGGCGAGATGCTCGCCGCCTCCAGCGTTCCATCGTGCCTCGCGCGCCCGGCAACCATTCTTTGCCAGCGGTTGCGGTGATGCGTAAGGCGGCGCGGCGGGTGTCACACACAAGCACTGCAGGTAGGTGAAAGGAAGGAGGCGAGCAAACCCGCCTCCTCGCCCATGAACCCGACGTGTTACTTGTTCTTGCCGGGCTCATCGGTCGTGGTCGTGGTCGTGCAGTTGTTGCACGACATATCGCCCGCTTTCGACTGACGGTGGGCCCCGACGTCGTTGTGGTTGTGGTCGTTTGGCCGTTGTTATCCGGATTGGCGGCGATCGTGATCTCGGACAAGCCGGAGATGCTTCCACGTCAATAAATTAATTTGCATGCATATGTTTCAGGCAGATCCGGCTTCGTGAAGCATTTCACCGTTTTCGCGCAATCGGCTGGTTACAGACGCACCGCAAAAGCGGCGCCGGGCGAGCGGCCGCTTCTTCTGCCGCTGCTTTGTGGAGGTCCCGATGTTTAAAAGCCTTAACCGCATCCGCGCCGCCTTTGCGCAGGCGAGCAAGCGCCGCAGGACGACACGCGAACTGAACGAGCTGCCGCCTGAGATCCGCAACGATATCGGCTGGCCGCAGACCGCTCAGGACAATGAGATTCGGCTGCCGTTCTAGCGCTTTGCAGTGTGATGCGACGCCAGGCAGCAAGGTTCAATCGTCCGTGCTGTCTGGCCAGATGGTCAGCCGGCGGGCTTGTAGGCGCCGGCGGCCTTGTTGGCGGCCGCGAGCACCGCCTTCATGTCGAGTTCCTCGAGGACGACCATGTCGCTCACCGAACCGCTGGCGCGCACCGCAAGCGCCATGCCCATCCCCGCAACCTGGTCCGGCACCTCGCCATTGACGACGACGTCGTACATGCCGCGCGTGAACATCAGGCTGCTCATCTTGCCGCCGACGCTTTCAAAAAGCGCCTGGATCGCAACTTCCCGGTTCGATCCCTGCATCAGCCCTTTGGCGGCATGGGGTTCGTAGTTGGCCAATATGGTAACCTTCATGGCAATCTCCTCCAAATATCATTGTCTCGGGCTGCCCGTGAGCAGCACGGACTTGCCTTCTTTCCCTGACATCTGACTTGGTCTGTGGACCGCTTGGGCAAGCATGGCCAATGGCGGTTCGACCGGAGCAACGCTTCGGCTCGGGATAATATGCGCTTATTCTAATATGGCGACAATCCCGTCATGCGCCGCAAGCCGGGGCGCGGGCACCTTTTCCCACTCTCTACCCCAGCCACCACCACAGCCCGCCGATCACCAGCGCGATCAGCGCCGCCACGCCGGCGAGCATCACATAGGATCCTATGATCATGCCGTTGATGATCTTCTTGATGCTGGCGCGGTCGTTGAGGTTGGGGAAGGGCTCGTTCGGCAGCGGGACGCCGAGGAAATCGCAGAGCGGCCCCCAGCCGTCGGTGACCTTGAAGACCAGCAGCCTTTCCGGCGACACCGCCGCCTTCACCTCCTCGATATAGGCGTTGTAGCGCGTCACCGCCTTGTCGCGGTCGTCCATGACGCCTTTCAGCGTGCGACCCCAGACCAGCTTTCGCGACATGTCGCCGAACTTGCGGCCGAACGGCGTCAGCCATTCCAGCACCCTGAACTGCCAGACATTCTCGGTGAAGTAGATCGTGTCGATGGCGCTGTCGTACCAGGCTTCGGCGCCGCGCGGATGCAGCGTCAACAGCACCTTGGCGTTGGGGTAGGCGGCCATCAGTTCCCGCCACACGCAGCAGCCCGGATGTCGACGGTCGCCCGGTAGTTGGCGAAGACGCGGCTCCAGTCGTGCTGGCTGCCCGGCGGGCTGTTCGCCACCTTGCGCCAGAAATCGAGATGGCCCTGTTGGCCTTGTTGATGATGACTTCCTGCATGTGGTAGCTCGGAAAGCCGAGCCTGTTCAGCGCGGTGAAAGTGGACCACGTGCCGGTGCGGCCGAATCCGGCCCCGATAAGCTCGAGCGTCATGCCATCCCCTCGGCCGGATTGATTTTTTGTCGTTACGGCCGGCCCCGGATTTCATGTTGTGCTGAACGCGCTCCGCTCGCAACATTTTCTATTAGCATTCGCGAAAATATCTGGGCCAAAATGTCGCCTGAACGCTGCGCCATGACCGTTTTGGCTATTCACGCGGGCGGTAGAGACTGGTAATAGGTCAGCTACATTGACCTAAATAAAAAACTCGCCCCGTGGGAGGTGCGCCTTGACCACCCTGTTGAACCTTCTGGCCTCGCGCTCCTCGCGCATGAAGGCCTCGGAAATCCGCGAGCTGTTGAAGCTGCTCGACCAGCCCGACATCATCTCCTTTGCCGGCGGCATTCCGGACCCTTCGCTGTTTCCGGCCGAGGCCATCGCCGACGCCTACCAGGCCGTGCTTGGCGGCGCGGAGGCCGGCGCCGCCCTGCAATACCAGGTCAGCGAAGGTTTTCTGCCGCTGCGCAAATGGCTGGCCGCCCATATGGGCAAGCTCGGCGTCGCCTGTGACGAGGGCAACATCTTCATCACCTCCGGCTCGCAGCAGGCGCTCGACTATCTCGGCAAGCTCTTCTTGTCTCCCGGCGACACCGCGCTGGTCACCTGGCCGACGTATCTCGGCGCGCTGCAGGCCTTCAACGCCTATGAGCCGCGCTACGACCGGCTCAACACGGCCGGCGGCAACATGACGCCGGAGGCCTACCGCGCCGCAGCCGCGGCGAATGGCGGCAAGGTGAAATTCGCTTATCTGGTTCCGGACTTCGCCAACCCGACCGGCAACACGCTGGATGCCAGGCAGCGCGAGGCGGTGCTTGACCTCGCCGGCGAGCTCGATATCGCCGTGATCGAGGACGCCGCCTACCGCGCGCTGCGCTATGGCGGGGAGGGCGTGACGCCGATCCTGGCCCTCGACTGCGCGCGCTCTGGCGGCATCGACAAGGCGCGCACGCTCTATTGCGGCTCCTTCTCCAAGATCCTGTCGCCCGGCATGCGCGTCGGCTGGGTCTGCGCGCCGCGCCATGTGGTGGAGAAGCTGGTGCTGATGAAGCAGGCCTCCGACCTGCACAGCCCTTCGATCAACCAGATGGTCATGCATCGCGTCGCCGAGACCATCTTCGACGGCCAGGTGGAAAAACTGATCGGCGCCTACCGCCGGCGCCGCGACGCGCTGCTCGGCGCGCTCGAAGCCAGCATGCCGAAGGGCATCTCGTGGAGCCGGCCGGATGGCGGCATGTTCGTCTGGCTGACGCTGCCGGAAGACGCCGACGCCACCGATCTCCTGGCGCGTTCGGTCAAGGAGGCGCGCGTCGCCTTCGTGCCGGGCAACGCCTTCTACGCCGACGGCACCGGCCGCAACACGCTGCGCATGTCGTTTACGCTGGCCGATGACCGCGCGGTGAACGAGGGTGTACCGAGGCTGGCGAAGCTGCTGCAAGCGTAGTCTCCCCCTCTTGGGCCCTCTTGGGGAGATTCCATCACCTTCTTCTCGCGCAGGCGTGATTGGTGGTGCTCAGCCGTGATTTCCGACAAGGCCGGTTGTTCGGCTAGGGTCGCGGCCGATCCAACACCCCCTGGATCGACCGGCCGCGAGTTCCCACCTTCACGGCCGAACGAAAGAGCCCCGACGGCCTCCACCGGCGGGGCTTTTTTTCGTGCTTGCGAGGGTTCGCTGGCGCTGCCCTTTTTGGGGCCGCTCCGCTAAACTCTCACACCTTGGCCAGAAGGGGAGGAAAGCATGACCCTACGCCTCGGCTTCACCTTGCTTGCGCTCGCTGCCTTCGCCACCCAGGCATCGGCTTTCGAAATCTCCAGCCCGTCGGTCTCCAACGGCAAATGGGGTGCAAAATATCTCGGCGACAAGGCCGGCTGCGGCGGCAAGAGCGTCTCGATCGCGCTTGCCTGGAAGGACCCGCCGGCCGGCACCAAGAGCTACGCGCTCACCATGTTCGATCCCGATGCCAATGGCGGCAAGGGCTTCTGGCATTGGCTGGTCTGGAACATCCCGGCCAGCGCCAAGGGCCTGGCCGAGGGCGCCGGCTCGAAAAGCGGCAAGCACATGCCCAAGGGCGCGGTGTCCGGCGAAGGCGGTGTCGGCCGCTCCGGCTATTTCGGCCCATGTCCGCCGCCCGGCAGCGGCACTCATCACTATCTCTTCACGCTCTATGCGCTCGGCGAGCCGAAGCTGCGCACGCCGGAAAATCCGTCGCCGGAGATGGTGTCGGTCGCGGCGAAAAGTCAGGCGCTGGCCGAGGCGAGTGTGACCTATACGTATGGGAGGTAGCTGATCTCCCTCTCGAGGCCCCCAAGTAAGGGAGATCTGCTAAATCACGCCGCCTTCGCGACCTCATCCAGTTCCCGGAGAACCTCAGCCGGCAACTCGAGCTCCGCCGCCGCGAGATTCTCGCGCAGATGCCCGGCGGACGACGTGCCCGGGATCAGCAGGATGTTGGGCGCACGGCGCAGCAGCCAGGCAAGCGCCACCTGCATAGGCGTCGCGCCGAGCCGTTCAGCGACACCCGACAAGGTCGAGGACTGTAGCGGGCTGAAGCCGCCGAGCGGGAAGAACGGCACATAGGCGATGCCGTCGCGGGCAAGCTCATCGATCAGCGAGTCGTCGTCCCGATGCGCCAGATTGTACTGGTTCTGAACGCAGGCGATCTTGCAGATCTTGCGGCCTTCCTCGATCTGCCTGCGGGTCACATTGCTCAAGCCGATATGGCGCACCAAGCCCTTGCGCTGCAATTCGGCCAGAGCGGCCAACTGCGCCTCGATCGAGCCTTCGGCCGGGCCGTGAATGCCGAACATGATGCGCAGATTGACCACCTCGAGGACGTCGAGCCCGAGATTGCCGAGGTTGTCGTGCACGGCCTGGGTGAGTTCTTCGGGCGAATAGGCCGGCAGCCAGGAGGCATCGCTGCCCCGACGGGCGCCGATCTTGGTCACGATCACCAGATCGTCCGGATAGGGCGCCAGCGCCTTCCTGATCAGCCTGTTGGTGACATGAGGCCCATAGTAGTCACTGGTGTCGATGTGGTTCACGCCTTGCGCCACGGCCTCGCGCAGCACGGCGATCGCCGCGTCAGGATCTTTCGGTGGACCGAACACGCCCTTGCCGGCTAGCTGCATGGCTCCGTAGCCGAGCCGGCGGACGATGCGGTCGCCGAGTTTGTAGGTGCCGGATTTGTCACTGGACATCGTTGTTCTCCTTCGCTGTCGGCGACGGAGATAGGGCATGGTCTCTGTCCCGATAACAGGGTATAACCGGCACAACTTGTGCGGAATTGAGAACAATGGCAGCTGACCTCAACGATCTCCAGGGATTTCTGGCGGTGGCGCGCGCCGGTGGCTTTCGCGAAGCGGCCCGGGTGACGGCGGGCAGTGCGTCTGTGCTCAGTGAAGCCATCCGCCGTTTGGAGAGCCAGCTTGGCGTGCGGCTCTTCAATCGCACCACGCGCAGTGTCGCTTTGACCGAGGCGGGCGCCAGCTTGCTTGCCCGGCTCGCCCCGGCGCTGGGCGAGGTCGAAGCAGCGCTTGATGTCGTCAACGGCTTTCGCGACCGGCCCGCCGGCACCTTGCGCCTCAACGTCCCGATCAGCGCGTCTCGGCTGGTGCTGCCAAAAATCGTTCCGGGATTTCTCGCCGCCTATCCCGCCATTCGCCTGGAAGTGATCGCGGAGGAGAATTTCGTCGACCTGCTGGTGGCAGGCTGCGATGCCGGCATCCGCTACGACGAGCGGCTGGAGCAGGACATGATCGCGGTGCCGATCGGGCCGCGCGCGCAGCGCTTCACCACTTCCGCCTCGCCGGCCTACCTCGCCCGGCACGCTCGGCCGCAACACCCGCGTGACCTGCTTGGTCATGCGTGCCTGCGCGGCCGCTTTCCCAGCGGGGTCATGACGCCTTGGGAATTCGAGCGCGACGGCGAGGTGGTGCGGGTCGATCCCACCGGGCCATTGGTCGTCAGCATCGGTGGTGGCGTCGATCTCGCCATCGATGCGGCGATCGCCGGCGTCGGCATTCTGTGGCTGTTCGAGGACTGGGTACGTCCGCATTTCGAGAGCGGCGTGCTGGAGCCTGTGCTGGAGCCATGGTGGCAGGAGTTTTCCGGGCCGTTCCTCTATTACCCCGGGCGCCGCCTGGTGCCCGCGCCGCTGCGCGCCTTCATTGATTACATCAAGACACCGGCGGGCCGGTGGTGACAAAAGCAAAAGGCCGCCCGGAGGCGGCCTTTCGAAAACATGTGAGCGTACGATCAGCGCTTCGAGAACTGGAAGCTGCGGCGGGCCTTTGCCTTGCCGTACTTCTTGCGCTCGACGACGCGGCTGTCGCGGGTGAGGAAGCCGCCCTTCTTGAGCACCGAGCGCAGCGCCGGCTCGTAGTAGGTCAGCGCCTTGGAGATGCCGTGACGCACGGCGCCCGCCTGGCCGGAGAGGCCGCCGCCGATGACGGTGGCGACGATGTCGTACTGGCCGGCGCGGTTGGCGGCGACGATCGGCTGGTTGAGGATCATCTGCAGCACCGGACGCGCGAAATAGGTCGCGAATTCCTTGTCGTTGACAGTGATCTTGCCGGAGCCCGGCTTCACCCAGACGCGCGCGATGGCGTTCTTGCGCTTGCCGGTGGCATAGGCGCGGCCCGACTTGTCGAGCTTCTGGACGTGGACGGGCGCGGCCGGCTGCGCGGCGGCAGTGACAGTCCCGAGTTCTGCGAGCGAGGAAAGCTCAGCCATTACGAGGCCCTCTTGTTCTTGGAGTTCAGCTTGGCCACGTCGAGCGTGACGGGCTGCTGGGCGGCGTGCGGATGCTCGGCGCCTGCGTAGACGCGGAGATTCTTCATCTGGCGGCGGCCAAGCGGGCCGCGCGGGATCATGCGCTCAACGGCCTTCTCGACGACGCGCTCGGGGAAGCGGCCTTCGAGCAGCTGGCGCGCGGTGCGCTCCTTGATGCCGCCGGGATGGCCGGTGTGCCAGTAATAGACCTTGTCGGTGTATTTCTTGCCGGTGAACACCACCTTGTCGGCATTGATGACGATGACGTTGTCGCCATCATCGACATGCGGGGTGAAGGTGGGCTTGTGCTTGCCGCGCAGATGGTTGGCGATGACAGTGGCGAGGCGGCCGACGACGAGACCTTCGGCGTCGATCAGCACCCACTTCTTCACCACATCCGCAGGCTTCTGCGAAAAGGTAGCCATGGTTTTGCTCTCAGTTGGACCTTCCTCATCCTGCAAAGGACAGGGACAGGCGTTTCTTGTTGCTTGAATTGACAGGGCGGCTAAAGCCATCCGCCAATAACAAAACGGCGGCCGTTGCGGGCCGCTGCTTCGGGTGGGCTTATAGGCGAGGGCGTCAGGCGGGTCAAGGCCGCCGAAAACTATATCGGCGCGAATAATAAAGTAAAAACAATAGTTTGAGAAAGAGGTACTATTTTACCCCATTGCGGGTCGCTTTGGCGGGATCGAATAGGTGCCTGTGGCATGCGCCACGGTGTGCCCGTCCGGGCCGGCGACGATGTCGATATCGAACACCATCAGGCTCTTCCCGAGCTTCAGTATGCGGCAATGGCCGTCGATCGGCCCGGCCTCGGCCTTGCGGACAAAATTGATGTTGAGGTTGGTGGTCACCGAAAGCGCGTCGGGGCCTGCATGGGAGAGCACGCAGACATAGCCGCCGATATCGGCCAGTGTGAACAGTGACGGACCGGAGACCGTGCCGCCCGGGCGGAGGTGCCGTTCGTCGGCATTGAGACGAACCGTGCAGCCGCCGGGAAACACGTCCAGCGCCTGATAGATGTAAGCCGGTCGTTGAGTTGCGGGTATACACTCTCCATCAGCGCATTGACTTCCGCCGCGGTGAGCATCGGCTTCAGATTGCTTTGGGCAGGCATGCGCGATTTCCTATATGGAAAGGAGGCTCCAGGCGGTGAGCGTCTGGACCAAAGGGTGCGACGCAGAAAACACGCCTCGCGGCTGTTCTTCAACCGGCAGCGTGGTAGTTCTGTTGCTCCATGAGCCGCGGATGCCGATCGAGAGGTTATGCAAATGGCTGAAGTTGTCGCCATCAAGCCCGCCGTCACGGAAGGCCCCGTTCTCGCCAGCCAGGACAAAGGCGTGCTGCGCCTGACGCTTGGCAGCCCGCCCGCCAACGCGCTGTCACTGGCGACGATGGCGGCGCTGCAGGTCGAATTCGATCGGGCGAGGGAAGACAAGTCCGTTCGTGTCATCATCCTGGCGGCATCCGGAAAAGTGTTCTGCGCCGGCCACGACCTCAAGGAAATGACCGCGCACCGCGCCGATTCCGACCGCGGCAAAGGCTTTTTCGAAAAGACCTTTTCGGCTTGCGCCAACCTGATGCAGACGATCGTGCGCCATCCGAAGCCGGTGGTCGCCGAGGTCGATGGCCTGGCCACCGCCGCCGGCCTGCAGCTCGTTGCAAGCTGCGATCTTGCGATTGCCTCGCATGAGGCGACCTTCTGCACGCCTGGCGTCAACATCGGCCTGTTCTGCTCGACGCCGATGGTGGCGCTGTCGCGCAACGTCTCGCGCAAGCAGGCGATGGAGATGCTTTTGACCGGCGAGACGATTGATGCGGCGACGGCCAAGGAATTCGGCCTGGTCAACCGCATCGTGCCGCGCGAATATCTGAATCAGGTTGTCAACAAATACGCTCAAGCCATTGCTTCCAAATCATCTTTGGTCGTCAAGACCGGCAAGGAGGCATTCTACGCCCAGGCCGAGATGGGGCTCGCTGACGCCTATGCCTATACCGGCCGCGTGATGGTCGAAAACATGCTCGCACGCGACGCCGAGGAAGGCATCGGCGCCTTTATCGGCAAGCGCAAGCCCGAATGGACCGACGAATAGCCGACTTGAATGGAGCCGCGCCATCCCATCCCTGAAGGTTCGACGTGGTTGCCCGCAAGCAACTGACGCGGCTGAAAGCGCCCTACCTCAAGCGCATCCTGCTTGAGCCGTCGCGCGTCGCGGATTGGGACCAATATCCGTGGGATCTGCCGATCTTCCAAGGCCGCGAATTCGAGTTTGAATTCACGAATGCCATCACCATCATGGTCGGCGAGAACGGCACCGGCAAATCGACGCTGCTCGAAGGCATCGGCGCCCTGGCCGGCTATGACGAAGCTGGCGGCGGCAAAGGTTATATGCCCGTCGACCACTCCAGTGCCATCGACAGGAGCGGCGCGGCTCTTGCCGGCGCGCTGCGAGCCCACTGGCTGCCGAAGGTCACCGCGGGTTGGTTTTTTCGCGCCGAATCCTTCTATTCCGTAGCTCGCTACCTCGACCAGGCGGCGCTTGATTCCGGCGGAGCGCCGCCTGATTTCCTGTCATGGTCGCATGGCGAAGGCTTTATCCGCTTCTTCGAGGAGCGCTGCAGCCGCCAGGGCATCTACATCCTCGACGAGCCCGAAAGCGCGCTGTCACCGACGCGCCAGATCGAGCTGTTGAAGCTGCTTCAGCGGATGGATCGATCCGGCACCGCGCAGGTGATCATGGCGACGCATTCGCCGCTTTTGATGGCCTGCCCGAACGCGCGCCTCTTCCGCATCAGCCGCTTCGGCCTCGACCCGGTCGACTTTCAGGACACCGATCATTTTCGCATGATGCGCGACTTCTGCAGCGATCCGGCTGCCTTTCTCGCCGAAGCGCTGTATGAGGACGAGCCATGAATCACGACACCTACGACAATACCTACATCGCCGGTATCCTGAACTCGGTGAAGACGATCGCCATGGTCGGCGCTTCGCCCAACGACGTGCGGCCGAGCTATTTCGTGCTGAAATATCTTCTAGCCAAGGGCTTTTCGGTGTTCCCCATCAATCCGGGTCATGCTGGCAAGGAAATCCTCGGCCGCACCGTCTACGCCAGCCTGGCCGACCTGCCGCAGCCGGTCGACATGGTCGACATTTTTCGCGGGTCGGCCGCGGTGCCAGGCATCGTCGATCAGGTGCTGAAGCTCGACCCGCTGCCGAAGGTCGTCTGGATGCAGCTTGGCGTGCGCCATGACGAGGCCGCCGCGCGCGCCGAGGCCGCCGGCATCAAGGTGGTGATGAACCGTTGCCCGAAGATCGAATACGGCAAGCTGTCGGGCGAGATCGGCTGGACCGGCGTCAATTCCGGCGTGCTGTCGTCGAAGAAGCCCTTGATGCGGCAGGGCTTCCAGAGTTTTGGCGTGAGGCAGAAATAGGCCGATAACCAGGCGCGCAAAATTATTCTGGGAAGAAATGGATTTTCCCGGGCGTTCGCCGCAGATCGTACGCCGAAAGGTATTTTCTTCTTTGCATTCGCGACCGCGCTTCGCCAAGAATGCCCGGCGATTTCGAAAGGTTTAGAGAGGGAGGTTTCGATGACCCGCACGCCCGGTTTCAACACGCTCGCCGTCCATGCCGGCGCCAAGCCCGATCCGGCGACGGGCGCGCGCGCCACGCCGATCTACCAGACCACCTCCTACGTCTTCGACGACGCCGACCACGCCGCCTCGCTGTTCGGGCTGAAGGCCTTTGGCAACATCTACACCCGCATCATGAACCCGACGCAGGCGGTGCTCGAGGAGCGCCTTGCGGCTCTGGAAGGCGGGACGGCGGCGCTTGCCGTCGCTTCGGGCCATGCCGCGCAGGTGCTGGTTTTCCACAACCTGATGCAGCCGGGCGACAATTTCGTATCCGCTACAAAGCTTTATGGCGGCTCGATCAACCAGTTCGGCCACGCCTTCAAGAATTTCGACTGGCAGGTGCGTTGGGCCGACACCAACGATCCCTCGACCTTCGAGAGCCAGATCGACGACAGGACCAAGGCGATCTTCATCGAGAGCCTTGCCAACCCGGGCGGCATCTTCGTCGACATCGAGAAGATCGGCGACATCGCCCGCAGGCACGGCCTGCCGCTGATCGTCGACAACACGCTGGCCTCGCCCTATCTGGTGCGGCCGATCGAGCATGGCGCCGACATCGTCGTGCATTCGCTGACCAAGTTCATCGGCGGCCACGGCAATTCGATCGGCGGCGCCATCGTCGATGGCGGTACCTTCGACTGGTCGAAGTCGGGCAAATATCCGATGCTGTCGGAGCCGCGCCCCGAATATGGCGGCCTCGTCCTGCACGAGACCTTCGGCAACTTCGCCTTTGCCATCGCCGCGCGCGTGCTCGGCCTGCGCGACATCGGCCCGGCGATCTCGCCCTTCAACGCCTTCCTGATCCTCACGGGCCTCGAAACCCTCCCGCTGCGCATGCAGCGCCATTGCGACAACGCAGTGAGCGTCGCCGCATGGCTATCGAACCATCCGAAAGTTGCGTGGGTGAACTATCCCGGACTGCCGAGCGACAAGAACAACGCGCTGCAGAAGAAATACTCGCCGCAGGGCGCCGGCGCCGTCTTCACTTTCGGCCTCAAGGGCGGCTACGAGGCCGGCGTCAAGTTCGTCGAGGCGCTGGAACTGTTCTCGCACCTCGCCAATGTCGGCGACACCAAGTCGCTGGTCATCCATCCGGCCTCGACCACGCACCGTCAGCTTTCCGACGAGCAGAAGGTCAAGGCCGGCGCCGGGCCGGACACGGTCCGGCTGTCGATCGGCATCGAGGATGTCAACGACATCGTCGCCGACCTCGAACAGGCGCTCGGCAAGGTCTGACCCGATGTCGGCCTTCCTTGCCGTGAACGTCGACAGCGTCGAACCGGAGGCCGGCGCGCCGGCTCCGGACCGCGTGGTGTCGGGCGATCCCAAATTCCGCACCTGGAATGTCGAGGAACGGAACGGCGGCCTCTATGCCGGCATCTGGGAAGCGACGCCTGGCAAGTGGCGCATCGTCTATGACGAATGGGAGTTCTGTCACATCCTGTCCGGCGTCTCGGTGATCGCCGAGGACGGCGGCGAGGCGCGCACGGTCAGGGCCGGCGACAGTTTCGTGCTGCGGCCCGGCTTCAAGGGGACCTGGGAAGTGCTGGAGACGACGCGCAAGGAATATGTGATCCGGCTTTGAGTGGCTTGCGGTTGTCGTGCCCAGGCACGTTGGAGATTGGCCGAGGCACTTATCATTTCGTCATCCACGGGCGGAGCAAGGAGCGTAGCGACGCAGCGCAGACCCGAGGATCCATGCCGTGATGTTAAGGCTTTGCAACGGTTCAGAATTCTGCTCCGCTGCATCCTTCGACCAAGGTCACGGCATGGATCCTTGGGTCTGCGCTCCGCTCCGCTTCGCTACGCCCAGGATGACGAAGTCGGCTAGGCCTCAACTCAAAACACGACAGCAAGCCGCTCCAGCCCATGAAAGTGATAGCTGTCGCGGAAGCGCGGCTCCTCGGCCAAACGCAACTTTGGCAGGCGATCGAACAGCGCTCTCAAGGACACCTGCAATTCAAGTCTGGCCAGCGGCGCGCCGATGCAGAAATGGATGCCGGCGCCGAAGGAGACGTTCTTCTGGTCCGTGCGCGCCGGGTTGAAGATGTCAGGTCCGGCGAACGCCAGCGGATCGCGATTGGCCATGCCGAGCAGCAGTGCGACCATCTCGCCGGGCTTGACCGGAATGCCCGGCGCAACTTCGATCTCTTCATAGGCGTAGCGCAGGAACATGTGCAGCGGCGCGTCGTAGCGCAGGCATTCCTCGACCGTCGCGACATTCGCCTCAGGTGTTTCGAAGAAGCGGCGCGCGTCGCCGCCTTGCGCCAGGATCGAGCGCACCGCATTGCCGGTCTGGTGCACGGTTGCCTCATGGCCGGCATTGAGCAAGAGGATCGCCGAGGAAACAAGCTCGTCCTCGGAAAGCTTTTGGCCGTTGTCCTGGGCCTCGATCAGCAGTGAAAGCAGGTCGTCGCCAGGCCTCTTGCGGCGCTCGACTACATAGCTGCGCAGGAAATCGGAAAAATCGCGCGCGGCGCGGTTGGCCGTCTCCTCGGTTTCGCGGGTGCGGCCGTGCATGTACATGGCGACCATCCGATGCGACCAGTCGAGCAACTGCGGCCCCATCTCGGCCGGGACGCCGAGCATTTCGGCGATGATGGTGATCGGCAAAGGCGAGGCATAGGCGGGCAAAAGGTCGACTCCGCCCGGCTCAAAGCGGTCGATCAGCTCGTTGGCCAAAGCCTCGATGCGTGGCCGCAGCCGCTCTACCTGGCGCGAGACGAAGGCCCGGTTCACCAGCGTCCGCAGCCTGGTGTGCACCGGCGGCTCGAGCTCCAGCATCGAATTCGCCTCGATCGCGTCGAAGGCGGTGAGGTGCGAGCGGTCGTCACCGACGCCGCGGCTGTCGGGGATGCCGGCCGGGTTCTGGCGGCCGAAGCGCCGGTCGCGCAGCAGCCGGCTGACGTCGTCGAAGCCGCCAAAACACCAGAAGCCATAGTCTTCCCAGAAGAAGACATTCGAGATGCCGTGCAGGAGGGCATAGGCCTCATAGGGGTTCTGCACGAAGGCGGGCTGGTGCGGATCGAGCCGCAGGCGGCGGTTGGCGGGGTCGAAGGTGAGATAGTCTGGCGTCATGGCTGACCAATAGCGCGCCTTGTCGGCCCGATGCCAGACCGTATTCTGGCGCCCGTCGAGCCGATGCGTTGAGCCAGGCAGGGATAAACGGCGGCGTGCAAAGGGCTTCGGCGCCGCGCTTAATGCAAGTCGCCCAAATTGCGCGGCGGTTTTGGGAGAACGAGATGCATCAAAACAAAGGGTTGAAGCGCGTCGCCCGAACCCGTTTCTGCGCGGCGCGCTTTAATGTCCCGTCTTCAATATGCCGGCCACCTTGGCGGCGATCGCGGCGTCGAGCGCCTGCCAGTTTCCGAGGAGCTCGCGCGGAAAACGGTAGGTGAGGCTGAGATCGTCGCCCACCTGGATGTCGCGTTCGCAGGGCGCCAGCGACTCCTCGGCGTTCGGGCCGCTCAGGCAGCGGGCGACGAACGGGTCTTTCCCCAGGCGCTCGGCAACCGCCAGCACCTCATTGAGATAGCCTGATTTCTCGGTGAAGCCGTAGAGCGTCGTTCCGTCCGGGCCGGGCGTGCCCGGCTTGACGATCAGGGCGCTGTAGATCGGCGCGAAGCGGCCGCTCATGTCGCGCGACATCATCCGCGGCTCGAACGACAGGAAGATGATCTTCTTGGTCGAGGCATGGTTGAAGTCGTCGCGCGCGGCGGCGCTGTAGCCGTCCATCTCGGGATAGCGCAGATAGAGGTCGAGGCGCGAGGCTATGCCGTCGCGCCTGGCCTGGTCGAAGCGGATGAAGTTGGACGGCACGCCGATCACGTTGTTGCCCATCACCACCTGCCGGACGGTGGTGTCGTCGGTATAGCCGGCCATGGCGATCGACCGGCCGAGCCATTTGCCGCCGACGCTGATGGCCACCGAGAGCAGGGCGAGCGCCGCGAAGGCGTAGAACACCCGCTTCATTAACCTCGAGTCGACGACCTCGAACTCCGGGCTGGCGGCAGTTGCCTCTCTCATCGCGGTCCCCGATCCGTTCACCTGTCCTCAGGTGGCACAGCGCGCGCGGCATGGCTCTTGCAGCGCGATGGCACGACTGTGCGGTCTCATGGTAAACGGTTGGTAAAGATGGATCCGATGTTGCTCCCTCTCTACGCTTTTGCGGTCGGCCTGACGGCTTGCGGCCTCGCTGGCTCGGCGATGGAAATCCTCTGCGGCCGCCGGCTGGCCTTCGCCGAGCCCTATGTGTCGCCTGCCCACATCCTGCGCTCGCTCGCGGCGACGGCCTGCGCCGGCCCGTTCATGCTCGCCAATGATGCGCTGGCTGCCCGGCGCGAGGGGCGCATTGGCACGCTGGCGCTGCTTTCGTGTGGCTGCACGGCCCTGGCCTGGGCGCTGGCGCTCGGCGTCGTGCTGATCACCATTGCCTCCTGGGTGGCCGGTCTTTAGGTCTGATTTTAGGCATGTCTTTGTCCCGAAACCGCTGCACACTTTCGGGAGACATGCTTTAGGCTCTGCCGAGTTCTCGGCTTGAGACGAATCGGAGACAAGAATGCCGATCTACACGATCGATGGGAAAGCGCCTCGGTTCGAGGATGCCGAAACCAATTGGGTGGCGCCCGACGCCACGCTGATCGGTGATATCAGGATAGGCCGCAACGCTGGTTTCTGGTTCGGTGTCGTCATCCGCGGCGACGGCGAGCCGATCACGATCGGTGCCGATACCAACGTGCAGGAACATACGGTCATGCACACCGATCCGGGCTTTCCGTTGACGATCGGCGAAGGCTGCACGATCGGTCACCGCGCGTTGCTGCATGGCTGCACCGTCGGCGATAACAGTCTGATCGGAATGGGCGCCGTCGTGCTCAACGGAGCGAAGATCGGTAAGAATTCCCTGGTCGGCGCCGGCGCCCTGGTGACGGAAAAGAAGGTCTTTCCGGACAATTCCCTGATCGTCGGCTCGCCCGCCAAGGTGATAAGGGTGCTGGACGATGCGGCGATCGAGAGGCTGCGCGTCTCGGCCGCGCACTATGTCGCCAACGGCAGACGTTTCAAGGCCGGATTGAAGAACGCCTGAGAGCTTGCGTTCCCCGCGACGGCTTGCCATCGGCTTATCCGCTCCGGGACATCGCCTCGCGCAACAGCAACGCTCCCGCTTCGAAGCCGGCCTGGTCCGCACCTTCGAGCGCGGTCCCGTAGTCATCGATGCGCGTTCTGAGCGTCGGATCCGCGCCGGATGCCAGCAGCAGGCGGATCGCCTGCGCGTCGCGCTGTGCCACGGCATAATGGAGAGGCGTCCAGTCATTGACGCCGCGCATGTTCGGATCTGCGCCATGCTCGATCAGGATCCTGACGATCTCCAGCCTGTCCGGCCGCTCGGCGGACAGCGCCGCGATCAAGGAAGGAAAGCCGGCGTGGTCCTCGTAGTTCGGGTTCGAGCCGGCATCGAGCAGCGTCGAGATAAAGGCCAACGGGCTCCAATAGATGGCGTATTCCAGCGGATGGCCGAGGCCGAGCTCGAAGGGCATCCTCTCGTCGAAACAGCGCGCCGAGCCGCCGAGCGCCTTGCCAAGAACCTCGAAGTCGCCCACCTTGAAGGCATCGTCGATGGCCATGAGAAGCTTGGCGCGCTCGCAGCGGTCGTCCGGGATTTCCACCATCGCCTTCCATCGGAAATGGACAGCCATATTGCGCCCATTCCGCCACGACCGGAAAGGCCTGACAGAGCGAAGGCGAAAATGGCGGAGCCGGCCCGGGGACAGGGCCGGCTCCTAAAACCCGGTCGTTGGGGACGGGGAGGGTGGGGACTCGACCGGGCTTTTCCCTAAGCACGTCGCATGAATGCGACGTGCTTAATCTCTTTGTGCATGTCGTTGCCCCAAAACCGCTGCGCACTTTTGGGCGACATGCATCGGCGTCCTAGCGGACGCTGGCGACGGCGTCCTCGCGGCCGTCGCTGATCGAAACCCAAACGCCTGAGTTCTCGGTCGATTGACGTTTGAGGTAGGTGTAGACCGTGTCGTTCCAGGCGAGCACTTTCGGCTCGAGATTGTCGAGGATGAATTCGCCGAGGCTGGTGCGCACCGTCAGCACCGCATGGCCGTCGCCGTTCGGCTGCCGTACGACCGTCATCAAGAGGTCGCCGGCGGGGACGCCCACGGCCATCAGTTGGCGGCGCTTCTCCAGCGCATAGTCCTCGCAGTCGCCATAGCCGTTGTCGGGATAGGCCCAGTATTCCTCGACCCCGTAGATCTCCATGTCGGTGCGCGGCTTGACGCGGGTGTTCACCGAATTGTTGACGTTGATGATCGTCGCCCACAGCTTGCGGGTCAGGTCGACCGGCGTTCCCTTCGGGGTCTTCTCGATACATTCGACCGGAATACGCTGACAGAATTCATAGTGCCCGACCGGCTGGGTGGTGCGGCCACCCGTATGCATGAACACCGGTCCAGCGCTTGCCGTGCCCCAGGCGGAAAGCTGCATCGCCATTGCCAAGAGCAACAGCTTGCCCCTCGTCATTTTCATTATGGTAGTCTCCCCGTTTGCGAGAGACTGTGCCACGTTGGGATTTATTTGACGCAAAAACCCGAAGTAGATATTGAGTAAAACGCCCCTAGAATAAATATAAAACTTGAACTATCTCGATTTCGGATCGTTGAGATTTTGCTCGGCCGTGTGGCCCGCGGAAGGGCACCGGAGCGCCCAACAAAAAACCGGCCGCTGGCGGCCGGTTTGATGCATGCTTGAGTTCAGCAGCGATCAGGATCTCGGCGCGTTGAATTCCGAGTCCAGTGTCTCCGGCCGCTGGATGACGGCGAATTCGATGGCGACGCCGTCCTCGAAGTGACGCACCACCTGGCCGCGCATTGTTCCGAGCATCACCTGCACGCCGATTGCCGGCTTGACGTCGATCTCGATCGCTGCGCCAGAAAGCGACAGGTCGATGATGCGGCATTGGTACTGGCGCCCGTCGGTGAGCTGCAGCACGCTCATCGGATTGCGCGGCGCGACGCGCTCATGGCGCCGGTCTTCCGGCAGATCCAACTCATGCTTGTTGGCGAGCCAGGTGAGCTGCGCGGCGAGCTTGTCCTTCTTGCGGTCCGAAGCGATGACGGTCATGGCAAAACCGTCCTGCGAGGTCCGCGTCACGATGCCTTCGATGCGACCGATATGGTCGATATAGGCAATGACCTTCTCGCCCGGCATGCCGATGCGTTCGGTGCGCAAGGCGACGTTGCCGGGCGACATGTCGATCACCTGGCACGAATGCTCTGTGCGGTCCTCCAGCATGAAGCGTCCGTAGATTTTCACCCGGACACGCTGAAAATTGCGCCGCTCCACGCGGGACGGCGCGTAGTCTGCCGCCGCTGACCTCATGACTTGCCTACACCCCGTTGGCATTCCTCGCGACGATGCGAGGAATTTCACCGGAAAAGCTACAGCAAAGGAGGTTAACAAAGGGGAAAAAGCCGGCCTCAAATGGCTGGGAGACCGGACGCTCGAACAGCGCAAAAAGCGAGGCCGATCAGGGGTAGATAGGCCTCGCGATCCGTCCTACTCGTTGCGCCCGCCGTCGAAGACGACGAGATGCCGGATACGCCGCACGCGGCCGAGCGCCGAGATGGTCTCAGGCGCGTCGAACTCCGCCGGCACGAGCGACGGAACGTCGATCGCGGGCCGGTTTTTCAGGAACATCGGTTCCTTCTCGGGATCGATGACCCGGATCGCGTCGATCAGCGCATCGGCGAGCGGGTCGGCACCGAGCCAGAACGGTTTATCCACTGCACTGACGATGCCGAGGCAGCGAGGGCTCTCGACGCCGCCATCGAGCGGCAGCGCGAGCAGCTCGAACTTGTTGGAACGGCCGCTTCGGCTGAAGCCTTCATAGGTCAGAAGCAGCACCGATTTCTGGTCGAAGACGCCGTGGATGAGCCGCGACATCAGCCGCTGGTCCTTCTCGCGCCAGAGCGAGGGGAAGGAGAACCCCTTGAGCTCGCGGCCGTAATAGGCGCAGAGCCTGGTGCCCGCCAGGCGGAAGACGGCTTCTCCGCGTGTGTCGCGCTCCAGGATGAACGTGTCCGCCAAGAGAGACTTGATGTCCGCCGGCTCGACTTCCGAGCGCTTCGGGGCAGGGCGGCCATCACGCAGCTGGTTCCAATATTGGAACAGCGTGATTGATCCGATCTGATTCATTTCCATTCCGCTCCGGCAATCTGTCTTTTTGCTGTCCCATCGGCGAACAGACAGGGCGCCCTCCGATGACCTTCATGCGGTGCGAAGCAGGATGCGTGCCAGCATCGCCAACGTTTGTTCACGGGTCGGGGTCGTTAAGGTTAACAAGTGGTTTACATTGCGCGCCGGCAGGGCCTGTGGCACATCGAAAACCACTCCAAAACGGTCGTTTCGCAACGATCGGCAGCACTTTCAGTCAGGTTTACGGGGAGCAGGGGACTCGACCGGCCGTTCAAGGGAAACCTTGGACGGCTTTCTTTTTGATTCGCACCTATCCGATTCGGGCTGTGGCGATTCGCGGTTTGTGATTCGATCGCGCGTGAACTACATGCTCGGCCGAAAATTGAGTCTCCCAGCCAGCAGCAAGGGGCGCATGAGCGAACCGGTTAGCCCGACTGAACCCCAACCGCAGCCAGGCGAAGAGGCGCCGGAGCCGCGCCGCGAGCCGGTATTCAACCTGCCGCCGGTGGTGCTGGCGGTGATCGGGATCTGCGCGGTCGTCTTCCTGCTGCAGCAATATGTGCTGAACGACGACCAGCAAATGACGCTGCTCTATGACGGCGCCTTCATTCCGGTGCTCTACACCGGCCAGTATGGCTTCGACTGGTTCCTGTTCACGCGCCCCTTCACCTATGCCTTCATGCATGGGAGTGTCGCCCATATTGCCATCAACATGGTCTGGCTTGCAGCTTTCGGCTCACCGCTTGCCAATCGTCTTGGCGCGACCCGATTCGGGATGTTCTATGCCGCGACCGGGCTGGCATCGGTCGCGCTGTTCTGGGCAATGCACCCCCATGGCGAGATGCCGCTGGTCGGCGCTTCGGGCGCGATCTCGGGCATGATGGGGGCTGCGGCGCGTTACGGTTTCCGCATCGACCGCTCATCCGGCAGCGCGGCCTTCGCCGGTGAGCCGCTGCCGATCGCAATCGTACTGCGCCTGCGCGGCGTCATGACGTTCCTCGGCGTCTGGATGGTGATCAACCTCGCCACGGGCCTGCTCGGCCTTGCGCCGGGCATCGACGGACAGATCGCCTGGGAAGCCCATATCGGCGGCTTCGTCGCCGGCTTCTTCGGCCTGCGTTTTTTCGATCGCCCACAGCGGTCCGAGTAACGCTGCGGCGCACTTGAAATGCAACCAATCACGGCGCACGATGTTGCCATGCATGTCGCCCAAAACTGCGAAGCGGTTTTGGGAGAGCGAGATGCATCAAAACAAGGACTTAAAGCACGCCGCTGCGCGCTTTAAGTCACCCGGCGTCTTCCCATGGGCGCTGGGCTAGCCGGTTTGGCAGGAGCCGGCAGGCAAGGCTGAGGAGGACGCCATGACGGTTAAGGCAATTCTTGAAAGCAAGGGCCATGACGTGTTCACGCTCGGGCCTAATGAAAAGCTGAGCGAAGCGATCCGAATACTGACCGATCACCGGATCGGCGCTCTCGTCATCACCAACGGCGACCGCAAGATCGTCGGCATTCTCTCGGAGCGCGACATCGTGCGGGTGCTTGCCAGGGAAGGGGCGGCCGCGCTCGATATTCCCGTGCGTTCGGCCATGACGCCCAAGGTCAAGATCTGCAATGAGAGCCACACGGTCAACGAAGTGATGGAGATCATGACGAAGGGTCGCTTCCGCCATCTGCCGGTGGAAAAGGACGGCATGCTCGACGGCATCGTGTCGATCGGCGACGTGGTCAAGCGCCGCATCGAGGATGTCGAGCGGGAGGCCGAGGAGATCAGGGCTTACATCGCCACTGCGTAGCTGGTCCTCCGCTGGTCGCACCCGGGCTAGCGCAGGCCGGCTACATGCCGCAGACGTGCAATCAGGTCGGCGTTCCGACAATAATCCGGCGGGACGTCGGCTTGTTCGTGGCTGTCGAGCCAGGTCGAGCATTCGGCCTGATGGCCGCATGAACGGCAGCGGTCGGCAGCTCGATTGATAACGGCAATGTGGTCCGGAACAGTCTTCAGTTGCCGATCGACCCCCATCGTCTGCATCATGCGGCCCATCAGCGTGGTCCTGAGGTCGATTGAGAGCAGATAATCCAGTAAGCTCATATCGTCGCCACTCCTGCTTTTGTGGCAATCTCGGCCAAGACAGCAGGCGCATGCATTGATCTCGGTCAAACTGACGACTCCCTTGCCAGCCCGAGCCGATTGATCTAGCGAACGGTTGACAGCCTGCGCCGTCAGAGCGTGGGAACCCGGACAACAATCATCTGGACTACCATGAGCATCATCGATACCCGCACGCCCGATCCGAAACGCCTGATCTCCGGCGCCACCGGCGATTGGGAAATCATCATCGGGCTCGAAGTGCATGCGCAAGTGACGTCCGAGGCCAAGCTCTTCTCCGGCGCCTCGACCTCGTTCGGCGCCGCGCCCAACGCCAATGTCAGCCTGGTCGACGCGGCGATGCCCGGCATGCTGCCGGTGATCAACGAGGAATGCGTCAAGCAGGCGATCCGCACCGGGCTCGGTCTGAAGGCCACGATCAACCATAAGTCCGTCTTCGACCGGAAGAACTACTTCTATCCGGACCTGCCTCAGGGCTACCAGATCTCGCAGTACAAGCAGCCGATCGTCGGCGAGGGCAAGGTGATCGTTTCGGTCGGGCCGGACCGGCAGGGCGAGTTCGAGGATATCGAGGTCGGCATCGAGCGGCTGCATCTGGAGCAGGATGCCGGCAAGTCGATGCACGACCAGCACCCGACCATGTCCTATGTCGACCTCAACCGCTCCGGCGTGGCGCTGATGGAGATCGTCTCCAAGCCCGACATGCGCTCCGCCGATGAGGCCAAGGCCTATGTCAGCAAGCTGCGCACCATCATGCGCTATCTCGGCACCTGCGACGGCAACATGGACGAAGGCTCGCTGCGCGCCGACGTCAACGTCTCGGTGCGCCGCCCCGGAGGGGCCTTCGGCACCCGCTGCGAGATCAAGAACGTCAACTCGATCCGCTTCATTGGACAGGCTATCGAATCCGAGGCGCGCCGGCAGATCGCCATCCTGGAAGACGGTGGCGCGATCGAGCAGGAGACCCGTCTTTTCGATCCCAACAAGGGCGAGACGCGCTCGATGCGCTCCAAGGAAGAGGCGCATGACTACCGCTACTTCCCGGACCCCGACCTTCTGCCGCTGGAATTCGACCAGGCCTATGTCGATGATTTGGCGCAGCATCTGCCGGAACTGCCCGACGACAAGAAGGCTCGGCTGATCGGCTCGCTGGGGCTGTCGACCTATGACGCCTCGGTGCTGGTATCGGAAAAGCCGATCGCCGACTATTTCGAGAAGGTGGCGGCGGGGCGCGACGGTAAGCTTGCCGCCAACTGGGTCATCAATGACCTGTTGGGCGCTCTCAACAAGGCTGGAAAAGATATTGAAAATGCTCCGGTTTCGCCCGATCAGCTCGGCGCCGTCATTGATCTCATCAAGGAAGGCACCATCTCCGGCAAGATCGGCAAGGATCTGTTCGAGATCGTCTGGAACGAGGGCGGCGATCCGCGTCGGCTCGTCGAAAGCCGCGGCATGAAGCAGGTGACCGACACCGGCGCCATCGAGAAAGCGGTCGACGAGGTCATCGCCGCCAATCCGGACAAAGTCGAGCAGGCGCGTGCCAAGCCGACCATGGCCGGCTGGTTCGTCGGCCAGGTGATGAAGGCGACCGGCGGCAAGGCGAACCCGCAGGCGGTCAACGAACTGGTCAAGGCCAAGCTCGGCATCGAGGGCTAGCGTGTTCGTACGAACGGCGAGCGAACGCGATCTCGCTGCCGTCCGTGCGCTGCTTGTCGAGACCTGGCATGCCACTTATGACGCCATCTATGGTGCAAGGCGGGTTGCTGAAATCACGGACGACTGGCACTCGATCGCCTCGCTCAGGGCGCGGCTGACGCGCCCCAATTCGGAATTCCTGATCGCCGACGATGGCAAGCGCATCGGCGGCATGGCTTACGCTTCCGCGACCACGGACCCGAAGATAGTCCTCTTGAACCAGCTCTACGTGCATCCGGATTGTCAGCGGCAAGGGATCGGCCAGTCGCTGCTCGACGAGGTCGAGTTGAGCTTTCCGGAAGCCCGGATACTGCGCCTGGAGGTGGAAGCGGCGAATGCCCCGGCGATCGCCTTCTACGAAGCGAACGGATTCCGGCCCGCGGGCAGGACCGCCGATTGCGGCGGCGGTTCAGGAATACCCGCACTCATCCTGGAGAAGCGGCTGGGGTAGACCGCCGGGCGCGAACGCTTCGATCAGCCGCGAGAAATCTCGACATTGTCGATCAGCCTTGTCGTGCCGAGCCAGGCCGCCGCAAGCAGACGGCCATCGCGGTCGCGCCGCCAGGGGGCGAGCGTTACCGCCTCGCGCGCAGCGACGTAGTCGACTTTTCGAAAGCCCGCCCTGACGAGCGCTTCCGCCGCGTCGCGGGTAGCGCTCGCCTCGTCGGCGCCAGCGGCGAGCGCCGCCGCTGTCTGGCGCAGACCGACGTTGAGCTTGCGCGCAACAGCAAGTTCGGTCTCGCCGAGATAGGCGTTGCGCGACGACATGGCGAGACCGTGGTCGTCGCGCACTGTCGGCGCGCCGACGATCTCGACCGGCAGGTCGAGATCGCGGCACAGTTGTCTCACGACGCAAAGCTGCTGATAGTCCTTCTCGCCGAAGATCGCGCAGTCGGGCGCCGCCTGCAGGAAAAGCTTGGCCACCACCGTCGCGACACCGTCGAAGAAGCTCGGCCTGAAATTCGTTTCGAGGCCGGAAGCGGGGCCGCCGATGGAGATCCTGGTGGCGAAGCCCGCCGGGTACATTTCCGCGACGACCGGCGTGAAGGCGAGATGCGCCCCCGCCTCCCGCAGCCGGTCGAGATCGCGAGCCAGTTGGCGCGGATATTTGTCCAGGTCCTCGGTCGGCGCGAACTGGGTCGGATTGACGAAGATCGAGACGAGGCAGCGATCGGCCTTTTCGAGCGCGATCCTGACCAGCGAGATGTGCCCGTCATGCAGGGCGCCCATGGTCGGCACCATGGCGACCTTGAGGCCCTCCCGGCGCCAGTCCCGGATTTGCGCGCGAAGTGCTGCGACGCTGTCGACGACGATTGGCCCGCTCATGCCTCGTCCTTGCCCGATGTCGCCGAAAAGACGTGGTCTTGTCCCGGAAATTCGCGGCTGCGCACCTCGGCGGCGTAGCGCGCCGCCGCATCCGCAATGGTGTCACGCAAGTTTGCGTATTCCTTGACGAATTTCGGCACCCTGTCGACGGTCATGCCGATCATGTCGTCGATGACCAGGATCTGGCCGTCGCAGTCGCCGCTGGCGCCGATGCCGATCGTCGGGATCGAGATATGACGGGTGAGGTCCGATGCCACGGCTTCCACCGTGCCCTCGATGACAACCGAGAAAGCGCCGGCCCTTTCGACCGCTTCGGCGTCACGAAACAGCGCGGCAATGTTTTCCTCGGTCCGGCCCTTGATCTTGTAGCCGCCGTCCTTTTCCACGGACTGCGGCTGCAGGCCGATATGGCCCATCACCGGAATGCCTTCGGCGACGATCGCCGCGATCTGCGCAGCCATGTCGACGCCGCCTTCGAGCTTGACCGCCTGGCACCCGGTCTCGCCGACGATGCGCCTTGCCGAGGCAACTGCGTCCCCCGGGGAGGCCTCGTAGCTGCCGGCAGACATGTCGACGACGACGCAGGCTTTTGTCGAGCCGCGCATCACCGCCTGTCCATGGGCAATCATCATCTCCAGCGAGGCGCCGAGTGTCGTGGCATGGCCATGCAGAACCATGGCGACGCTGTCGCCGACCAAAAGCAGGTCAACATGCGGATCGAGCATGCGGGCGATCGGATATGTATAAGCGGTAAGACAGACGATCGGCACGCCACCCTTGCGGCGGCGAATGTCTTCGGCGCCGATCCTGTTGCCGGTAGATCGTTCTGGGGCCAATCGTCACCTCCCTCAACCGGCTTGGGCCAACTAGCCGCTTGCCGGGCGTGCGAGCTTTAGAAACACGGGCAACGCTTGGCAAGCAGGTTGCCGCGCCTTGCGCGCCTGTATCGATTTAGCGCAGAAGCATTTACCATCGGCCGGCGCGGCAAAGCCCTTGCCTTCGCGATGACCTGACGCCATAAGCAGGAAACGGCGCGGCCGCTGCCGCCACGAGGATCCGGATGAAGACTTTCCTGTTGCAGTTTTTCACCTGGTGGAACAGCCAGACGCTGGGCACGCGCTTCCACACCTGGCGGTTCGGCAAGAAGGTGGGAGAGGACGAGGCCGGCAACGTCTACTACGAAGGCGGCATCGATTCGGAAGGCCGCACCCGCCGCTGGGTCATTTATCGCGATTACTCCGAAGCCTCGAAGATCCCGCCGGGCTGGCACGGCTGGATCCATCACCGCGTCGACACGCCTCCGCCGAGCGAGAGCTACAAGGCTCGCGACTGGCAGAAGCCGCATCGGCCGAACCTGACCGGAACGCCCGGCGCCTATCGCCCGCAGGGCTCCATCCTGACCGACCAGCATCGCCCGCAGGTGACCGGCGACTACGACGCCTGGACGCCCGGTTCGTAACTGCGGTTTTCGGTCCTTTGTCGCCACAATTGGCGTTTAGCTGCTTGCTGATATCGCAGCCATGACTAGCCTTGGGCGATTGAAAGAATCACCCGGGCGCAACCACCGGTATCCTTGCATGAACTTTTTCGGCCGACTTTCGACGGGACTGTTCGCGGCAGCTTCTGTTCTGGCCGCCTCGACGGCGGTGTTCGCCGCTGCGCAGGAGCCGGCGGCGCCGGCAGTCTCCGACCGCATCACCAACCCGGTCGCCGAATTCGCCGGCATCGACAAGATCACCGGTCGCATCATCACCTTCGACGTCTATATCGATGAGACGGTGCAGTTCGGCGCCCTGCAGGTGACGCCGCGCGTCTGCTATTCGCGGCCCGAGACCGAACAGCCGAAGACCGATTCCTTCGTCGAGGTGGACGAGATCACGCTCGACCGCAAGATCCGCCGCATCTTCACCGGCTGGATGTTCGCCGAAAGCCCCGGCCTCAACGCCGTCGAGCATGCGGTCTATGACGTCTGGCTGAAAGGCTGCAAGCAGAAGTCTGACGTGCCGCCGCCGACCGCAGCCAAGGCCGATACGGCCAAGCAGAAGCCAAATGCCGCCAAGCCGAAGGCGGCCGCCCAGGAGCAGCCGGCGGACGCAGCACCCGCACCGGACGGCACCGACACCACCGACCAGAACTGACTTCGGAACTCTCGTTTTCGCAATCCGTTGGTAGACGGCAACGGGAGGATTCCACCATGGCAAAGATCAGGCCGATCGCGGCCAGCAAGAAAGAGCTTCTCGATCTCGAGAAAGGGTTCTGGACCGGTGATTCCGCATATTTTGCGGCTCATGCCGATGTGGAGTGCCTCGTCGCTTTTCCGGAGATGGCGAAAGCGATGGCCAACGCCGATCTGGCCAAGACCGCCACGAAGCCCAACCGCTGGCGCGATCTAGACATCCGGCTGAAAGGCATGGTCGAGCCGGGCAGCGATATCGTCATGCTGACCTACGAGGCTCATGCGACGAGGGAAAGCGGCGAGCCCTATGCCGCTCTGGTCAGCACAGGCTATGTCCATCGCGCCGATGGATGGAAGATGATGTTCCACGCCCAGACGCCGATTGAAACATCGACCGACCAATGACGGCTGCCCTCAGGGATAGAAGATCGCGTCGCCCTTCAAGGCCTCGGCCAGCATCTTCTCATAGCGGCTGCGCGGCACGTCGATCGCGCCGAAGCGCTTGAGGTGCTCGGTGGTGAACTGCGTGTCGAGGAGCGCGAAGCGACGCTCGTTCAACCGCTCGACCAGATAGTAGAGGCACGTCTTCGAGGCGTCGGTTTCCCGGGCGAACATGCTTTCGCCGAAGAACACGCGCCCGAGCGAAACGCCATAGAGGCCGCCGACCAGCCGGCCCCCGCGCCACGCCTCCACAGAATGACAGTGGCCCAGCCGGTAGAGCTCGACATAGGCTTCGCGAATCGGCGCGTTGATCCAGGTCGAGCGGCGCTCGTCGCGCCTTTCGGCGCAGCCGTCGATTGTCGCCTCGAAATCGAAATCGAAGCGGATGTCGAAAGGGTGCCTGCGGATCGTCTTCTTCAGGCTGCGCGGCGTGTGAAATCCGTCGAGCGGGATGATGCCGCGCGTTTCCGGCCGCACCCAGAACACTTCCGGGTCGGTCGCGCTCTCGGCCATCGGGAAGACGCCCGAGGCATAGGCTTTCAGCAGCAGGTCGGTCGGAATGCGATAGCCGGGCGCGTAGGGGCGGGTCATCGCGGCATTATAGCTGCAAGTTGAGCCTAGTCCTCCTTGGCCAGGTATTTTTCCAGCCAGTGGATGTCGTAGTCGCCATTGGCGATATCCGGATTGCCGACGAGGTCGCGGAACAGCGGCAGCGTCGTCTTGATGCCGTCGACGACGAACTCGTCCAGCGCCCGGCGCAGCCGCATCATGCATTCGACGCGGTTGCGCCCATGCACGATCAGCTTCCCGATCAGGCTGTCGTAGTAAGGCGGGATGCGGTAACCGGAATAGACGCCGGAATCGACGCGGATGCCGAGGCCGCCGGGTGTGTGGAAATGCGTGATCGTGCCGGGCGACGGCGTGAAGGTGCGCGGATCCTCGGCATTGATGCGGCACTCGATGGCGTGGCCGTTGAACTTGATGTCTTCCTGCCTGACCGACAGTCCGCCGCCGGAGGCGACGCGGATCTGCTCATGCACGAGGTCGATGCCGGTGATGGCTTCCGTCACCGGATGCTCGACCTGCAGGCGGGTGTTCATCTCAATGAAATAGAACTCGCCGTTCTCGTAGAGGAATTCGATGGTGCCGGCGCCGGAATAGCCGAGATCGGCGATCGCCTTGGCGCAGATGCCGCCGATGCGCGAGCGCTCCTCGGCGTTGAGCGCGGGCGAGTTGGCCTCCTCCCACACCTTCTGGTGGCGGCGCTGCAGCGAGCAGTCGCGCTCGCCGAAATGCACGCCGTGGCCGGCGCCGTCGCCGAAAACCTGCAATTCGATATGGCGCGGCTTCTCCAGATATTTCTCGATGTAGACGGCATCGTCGCCGAAGGCGGCGCCGGCTTCCGATTTGGCCGTCTGCAGTGCCACTTCGAGATCGGCCTCGGTGCGGGCCACCTTCATGCCGCGGCCGCCGCCGCCGGCCGAAGCCTTGATGATCACCGGATAGCCGATCTCGGCCGCGACGCGTTTCGCTTCCTTCTCATCGGTGATCGCGCCGTCGGAACCGGGCACCACCGGGATACCGAGGCGCTTTGCCGTGCGCTTGGCCTCGATCTTGTCGCCCATGATGCGGATATGGTCGCCCGACGGGCCGATGAAGGTGATGTTGTGAGCGGCGAGGATGTCGGCGAACTTGGCGTTTTCCGACAGGAAACCGTAGCCCGGATGCACGGCATCCGCGCCGGTGATCTCGCAGGCGGCGACGATCTGGTGGATGTTGAGATAGCTTTCGCGCGACGGCGGCGGGCCGATGCAGACGCTTTCGTCGGCTAGCCGCACATGCATAGCGTCGGAATCGGCCGTCGAATGGACCACCACCGTCTGGATGCCGAGCTCCTTGCAGGCGCGCAGCACCCGGAGCGCGATTTCGCCGCGATTGGCGATGAGGATTTTTTGGAACATCTGCCCGCTGTTCCCGGCTCTACTCGATGACCACGAGCGGCATGCCGTATTCGACCGGCTGGGCGTCCTCGATCAGGATCGCCGTCACCGTGCCGGCGCGCGGCGAGGGTATCTGGTTCATCGTCTTCATCGCTTCGATGATGAGCAGCGTCTGGCCTTCCTTCACCTTCTGGCCGATCTCGACGAACGGCTTGGCGTCGGGCGAGGGCGCCAGATAGGCGGTGCCGACCATCGGCGAGGGCACGGCGTTCTTGGAGGGGTCAGCTATTGTCGCAGGTGCCGCGGCTGCCGCCTGGGCCGGCGCGGCAATCGCGGCGGCTGGAACAGGAAGCGGAGCCGCGACCGCGTGGACGGCCTGCGACTGACGCGACACGCGCACCTTCAGGTCGCCGAGCTCGACCTCGATCTCGGTCAGGTTGGTGTCGTTCAGTATGCCCGCCAGATCGCGGATCAGCTGCTGGTCAACACCGTTCTTCTTTATCGACATTTTCGAGCCTTCTGTTTGGGAGCCGGTCACAGGCGTGCCGCCAGTGCCTGCAGCGCAAGCGTGTAGCCGAGTGGCCCGAACCCGCAGATCATGCCGACAGCGACCGGCGCGACCATGGAGACGTGGCGGAAAGGCTCCCGCGCGTGGATATTGGAAAGATGGACTTCAGCGACGGGCAGCGGCGCGACGGCGCGGATGGCGTCGTGGATGGCAATCGAGGTGTGGCCGTAGGCGCCGGGATTGATCACGATGCCAGCGGCCTTGTCGCCGGCCTCCTGGATCCAGTCGACCAAGTCGCCCTCATGATTGGACTGGCGGAAATCGATCTCCAGCCCGAGCGCCGCGCCGGCGGCCTTGCAATCCTCGGCTATGGCGGCAAGCGTCTTGCCGCCATAGATCCCCGGCTCGCGCTTGCCGAGTGCATTGAGATTGGGACCGTTCAGGACGAAAATCGTTTTCAAATATGCCGACCTCTTCGGCGCCGGCCTCAAGCCGGCGCGCCGGACCTCTATAATGGGCATAGCCGCCGGCGAAAAGAGCGCAAGTGCGTTCTTTCGCTGTCCACAACAGGCGGAAATCCGCCCGTTGTCGCGACCCGAGACGAACTAGAGCGCGCTCTTGGCCTGCTCGATCTTTTCCGCCAGGACCTGCTGTCCGAGCGCGCCGAACACCACCTCGTTGCCGACCACATAGGACGGCGTGCCGGTGATCGACAGCTTGGTGGCGAGGTCGTAGGTTCGAGACAGCGCTTCGTTGATGCTCGGATCCTTCATCTTCTCGCGCAGCTTGGCCTCGTCGGCGCCGAGCGAAAGCGCGACCTTCATGGCGGTGGATTCGGTGGCGCGGCCCTGGCCGCCGAGCAGCGCGGTGTGGAACTCGCCGTACTTCTCCGGCATCATCAGGTGGAAGGCCATCGACACCACGCTGGCTTTTTGCGAATCGGGGCTGAGGATCGGGAATTCCTTCAGCACGAAGCGCAGGTCCGGATCGGCCTTGGTCAGCGCCTTCATGTCCTCGATGGCGCGTTTGCAGAAGCCGCAATTGTAGTCGTAGAACTCGACGATGGTCACCTTGCCCTTCGGGTTGCCGACGACGCCGTCGAAGGTGGAGTTGAAGATCTCATCCTTCGCGTCCTTGATGACGCCGAGCGCGGCGAGCCGCTGCTCCTCCTTCTGCTTGGCCTCGAGCGCGTCCTGAACCTCGAGCAGGACTTCCGGGTTCTTCAACAGATAGTCGCGGATGATGCCTTCGACCTCCTTGCGGTCGATCTTGCTGTCCGTGGAGGCCACCTGGATGGCTTGCGTCGTATCGGCCTTGGCGGCCTGCGGGCTTCCTGCCACGAAGCCGAATGCCAGCATGCCGAGCGCTACCGCCACGCCGGCGCTGCCGAGCAGGATTGCCTTGTTCATGACCAGTTCCTTCTGCCTGTACCGGTCCGCCTTAGTCGCCGCGCGCGGCCGGGACGTTCATTTGAGTTTGTTCGATGGCGTGTAGTTTATGATATCCTGCGCGCGAAGCCAGCCTGGCTCGCCGCGCTTCAATTTCTGTTGAGCGCGCATGGCGAAGATTTTCGCGTTCTTGTAGTCGGCCGAATAGAAATGACCCTCGGCGGTCGCAAGGTCGGCGGCCGGGATTTGCCCCAATTCGCCATAGGCCTGCGCCAGATAGCGATAGGCTTCCGCATTCTCCTTGTCGCGCCCGACGCCGTTGTTGAGCTGCGTCACCGCCTTCTTGATCGATTCCGGCGTGCCGACCGCCATAAGCGCCTGCCCGAGCGAGACCAGGAGCAGCCCGGACCGCGCCGGGTCGAGGCTGACGGCCTTGGCATAGGCATCCGCGGCATCCTTGGGCTTGTTGACCTTCATCAGGATGTCGCCGCGCAGCTCCTGGAAATAGGGGTTCTTCGGCTGTTCCTTGATCAGCGCCGCGGTCTTTGTCAGTGCGGCGCCCGGATTGCCGTAGAGATAGGTCTGCTGCGCGTCGCCATAGCGCGCGGCGAGGCTGGTCGGGTTCTTGCGCATCAGCCGCGCCACGGCCGCCTGGCCCTGCATATAGGCGGCGATCTTGATGCGCATCATGTCGTGGCGCTGCTGCAGCGCCGGCGGGTCGACCTGGTTGACGTACGGGCTCGCCTTGACCAGCACTTCGAGGTTGGCGATGCGTTCTTGCGGCATCGGATGGCTGATCCGGTAGGGATCGAGCTGGGTGCCCGACAGCGAAAGCGCGCTCTGGAAGCGGGCGAAGGTCTTCAGCATGCCCATGCCGGACTGACCGGTGGCATTGAGATAGGTGATCGCCGAGCGGTCGGCGGTGATTTCTTCGCCTCGCTGATAGGCAAGGATGCTGCGCTGTGCCATCTCACCGCCGCCGGCGGCGACGCCCATGCCGGCGCCGGCAAGGCCGCGGCTGTTGGTCGTGGCGCCGGCGACCATAGCGCCCGCGCCGAGCAAAGTGGCGATGATGGCCATGGTCTTGGCGCGGTCGAGCTGGTCGCGCAGCTTCTGCTGGTGGCCGCCGGCAATATGGCCGGCCTCGTGCGCGATGACGCCGATGATCTCGTTCGGCGTTTCGGCCGTCACCAGCGCGCCGGTGTTGATGAACAGGCGGCGGCCCGTCACGAAGGCGTTGAAGCTCTGGTCGTTGACGAGAACGATGTCGATGCCGTCATTGGCTAGGCCCGCCGCCCTGAAGATCGGCCGGGCATAGTCGCGCACCAGCGCCTCGATCTCGGCGTCGCGCACCACCGGGACGCCCTGTGCGAAGGCGTTCACGGAAGCGGATACCGCAACGGCGGCGGCAAGCAGGAGTGTCGCGAATCCGCGCGCGGTTCGCCCTATCGCGGTCGATCTGTCAATTATCGTTCGGGGTCGGCTCAACATGGCAGGTCCACTGGTAGACGAGCGGGCGAAGGATGAAAAGTCGGCGCCGATAACTTCCTGCGCGCTTGTGATCCCCACATCAATCGGGCATTTGTGCGGCGCTGCCGCCAACCCAGGCAATTCCAAGGAACCGCGCGGCGGTTTCGGCCCGGAATTGCTCCAGAAAACAAAGGCAGGCTGAACGAGAGGTCAGATGGTCGTTTCGCTTTCACGCCGCGGCGAGGTCGAGCCGTTCCACGCCATGGATATCCTGGCCGAAGCCAACCGGCTGAAGGCCACCGGCGTTCCCGTGGTGTCGATGGCGGTCGGCCAGCCGTCGGACCCAGCGCCGGCCGGCGTCCGAGAAGCCGCGGCTCTTGCCCTTAAGCACGGTCGCATCGGTTACACCGATGCTTTGGGGCTGGCAGAACTGCGCAAGGCGATCGCCACGCACTATGGCGAGCACTACGGAATCGATGTCGCCCCGGCCCGCATCGCCGTCACCACCGGCTCGTCGGCAGCCTTCAACCTGGCTTTCCTGGCGATGTTCGATCCGGGCGACCGTGTCGCCATTGCGGCGCCCGGCTATCCGGCCTACCGCAACATCATGGCCGCGCTCGGCATCGAGATCGTCGAGATCGAGCTCGGCTCGGATGCCTATCTGCACGCCGAACACCTGAAGGCCGCGCATCGCGAAAAGCCGCTGAAGGGCGTGCTGTTCGCCAGCCCCGCCAATCCGACGGGCGCGGTGATCCCTGCGGAGGAGCTCGCGGCGCTTGTGACGACAGCCGAAGAGCTCGGCATCGCCGTGCTGTCGGACGAGATCTACCACCGGTTGGCCTATGCTGCGCCGGATACGACCGCGCTTTCCTGTGGCGCCAGCGTGACCGTGATCAACTCGTTCTCGAAATACTACTGCATGACCGGCTGGCGCATCGGCTGGATGGTGCTGCCGGAAGAGCTGGTGCGGCCGGTCGAGCGCATCGCCCAGAGCCTCTACATCTCGCCGCCGGAACTGTCGCAGGTCGCGGCGATCGAAGCTTTCAAGGCCACGGAAGAGCTGGAAGCGGTGAAGGCCCGCTATGCCTGGAACCGGGACTTGCTGATGAAGCGTCTCCCGGAGCTCGGTTTCGCGCTCGCGGCGCCGATGGACGGCGCTTTCTACGCCTTCTGCGACGTTACCCGGCACACCAACGACAGCATGGCCTTCGCGCGCAAGATGCTGGCCGAGGCGCATGTGGCGGCCACTCCCGGGCGCGACTTCGATCCGCTGCAGGGCCACCGCACCATGCGCTTCTCCTATGCCGGCAGCCATGACGAAATGGTCGAGGCGCTGGCGCGCATCGAACGCTGGCTGAAATAGACGCCCATGCCGGAACTCGAGCAAGCGCTGGCCGATGTGGCCGCCGAAATGGCGGAACGCACCGATCGCGGCAATGTCGCCACCTATATCCCGCAGCTCGGCAAGGTCGATCCGAGGAAATTCGGCATTGCCGCCGTCACCAATGACGGCCGCGTCCTCCTTGCCGGCGATGCCGACCAGTCGTTTTCGATCCAGAGCGTCTCGAAAGTGTTCACGCTGACGCTGGCGCTGGGCAAGGTCGGCGATGCGCTCTGGCATCGCGTTGGCCGGGAGCCCTCCGGCAATCCGTTCAATTCGATCGTCCAGCTCGAGCATGAGAACGGCATCCCGCGCAATCCGTTCATCAATGCCGGCGCCATCGTCATCTCCGACATCCTGCTTGCCGGCCATCAGCCGCGCGAGGCGATCGGCGAGATCCTGCGCTTCGTCCAGTTCCTCGCCGACGACGAAACGATCATCATCGACCGCGACGTCGCTGCCTCCGAGCGCGCCACCGGCTACCGCAATTTCGCCCTGGCCAATTACATGAAATCCTTCGGCAATCTCCACCACGAGCCGGAGCTGGCCTTGGGCGTCTACTTCCACCATTGCGCCATTGCGATGAGTTGCCGGCAGCTCGCCATGGCCGGCCGCTTCCTCGCCAATGGCGGCAGGAATCCGGCGACCGGGCACTCCGTGGTGTCGGCCGAGCGGGCGCGCCGCATCGGCGCGCTGATGCTGACCTGCGGCCACTATGACGGCTCCGGCGACTTCGCCTTCCGTGTCGGCATTCCGGGAAAAAGCGGCGTCGGCGGCGGCATTCTTGGCATCGTACCCGGCGTCGCCTCGCTCGCCGTCTGGTCGCCGGGTCTCAACGAGAACGGCAACTCCAAGCTCGGCTCGATCGCGCTGGAAAAGCTCGCCAGGATGATGAACTGGTCGATCTTCGCGCCTTGACCAATGCGTATCGCCCAAAAGCGTGGAGCGGTTTGGGAGAACGACATGCATCAAACAAGGTTTCAAAGCGCGGCGCCTGAATGCGCTTCGCCACGACGCGATTAAAAGTTCAGGACCTCGGAATTGAAGGCGTCCGAAAAAGAAAATCCCGCGCCGAACGGCGCGGGATTTTCTTGTTAAAAGATCAGCTTAATCGGCTGAAAATCCTAGAAAAAGCCTTTTCGCTGCCACCAGCCGGCGCGCTTCGGCTTTTCCTCGGCCTTGGCCTCGTCGGTGACGCTGGACGAAACGACCGGGACGACCGGCGCGTCGGTCGACTGGGCCTTGCGCCGCGTCGGGTGCGCATTGACGGGCGCTTCGGCCTCGGTCGGAGCCGAAGCAGCGACTGCCGGTTCCGGTTCGGCGGCCGCAGGTTCGGCGGGAGTTTCCGCCGCCGGTTCGGGCGCTTTCTCGGAGACCGTTTCCTCGGCGGCCTTCTTTGATCGCGATGCACGGCGCGGCTTCTTCGGCTTCTCCGCCTCCGGAGCATCGTCATTGGCGGGCGAGGGCGCCGCCTGCTCTTCGGCTGCCGCGACCGGCGGCGCGCCTTCGGGAGCTTTGACGTCCGCTTCATCGCCTGCGAGGTCATCGCCGGCGATGGCATCCGCAGCGGTTTCGCCGTCCTCGCGGCGATTGCGCTTGCCGCCGCGCTTGCCGCGCCGGCGCTTCTTGCCGTGATCGTCCTCGGCCGCTTCCGCCTCGGCCGGTGCTTCAGCCGTGACCTCGGCTGTTGCTTCGTCCGATGTCACTGCCGCATCCGCCGACGCGGGGACCGAAACGGCATCGCCATGGGGCTGGTGCTCGCGGTCGCGATCCTTGCCGCCGCGCCGCCGGCGGCGCTTGCGACGCTTGCGGCCTTCGCCGTCCTCGGACCTTTGCTGCTGCTGTCCCTGCTGCGGATGGCGCGGCTGTTCGGCTTCGACCGATACCTCTTCCTCCTCCTCGACGACGATCTCGTCCTCGGGCTCTTCCGGCTCGACATAGGTCGGCAAGCTGCGCACCTCGACAAAGCCTTCAGGCTTCTCCGCCACGGCGCCGCGGAAGATCGCGTAGTGCTGCGAGCCCAGCGTCTCGTCGGCTTCGAGCGTGATGGTCAGGCCGAACCGGGCCTCGAGCTCGACCAGATTGGCGCGCTTGTGGTTGAGCACATAGAGCGCGGTCGCCGCTGGCGTGCGCACGATGATGTGGCTGCGCGAATCCTTGAGCAGGAATTCCTCGATCGCCCGTACCACCATCAGCGCCACCGAAGAGTCGGAGCGCACATGGCCGGTACCGCCGCAATGCGGGCAGGGCTTCATCGTCGATTCCAGCACGCTGGCGCGGATGCGCTGGCGCGACATCTCCATCAGGCCGAAATGCGAGATACGGCCGACCTGGATGCGGGCGCGGTCGTTCTTGAGGTGATCCTTCAGCCGCTTCTCGACGGAGCGGTTGTTGCGGTTCTCCTCCATGTCGATGAAGTCGATGACGATCAGGCCGGCAAGGTCGCGCAGCCTCAGCTGCCGGGCGACTTCCTCGGCGGCCTCCAGGTTGGTGTGGAGCGCGGTATCCTCGATCGAATGCTCCTTGGTGGAGCGGCCGGAGTTGACGTCGATCGAGACCAGCGCCTCGGTCTGGTTGATGATGATGTAGCCGCCGCTCTTCAGCGTCACCTGCGGCTGCAGCATGCGGTCGAGCTGCGCTTCGATGCCGTTGCGCACGAAGATCGGGGTGGTGTCGCGGTAAGGCTGCACCACCTTGGCATGGCTCGGCATGAGCATGCGCATGAAGTCCTTGGCCTCGCGATAGCCGTCGTCGCCGGAGACCAGGATCTCGTCGATATCCTTGTTGTAGAGGTCGCGCACCGAGCGCTTGATCAGGCTGCCTTCCTCATAGACCAGGGCCGGGGCCGTGGACTGCAGCGTCAGGCTTCGGACGTTCTCCCAAAGCCGCATCAGATATTCGTAGTCGCGCTTGATCTCGGCCTTGGTGCGGCTTTCGCCGGCGGTGCGCAGGATGACGCCCATGCCCTGCGGTACCTCAAGATCGGCGACGACCTCCTTCAGCCGCTTGCGGTCCTGGGCATTGGTGATCTTGCGCGAGATGCCGCCGCCGCGCGCGGTGTTGGGCATCAGCACCGAGTAACGGCCGGCGAGCGACAGATAGGTGGTGAGCGCCGCGCCCTTGTTGCCGCGCTCTTCCTTGACGACCTGGACCAGAAGGATCTGGCGGCGCTTGATGACTTCCTGGATCTTGTACTGGCGGCGAACCGGCTTGCGGCGGTTGCGGACCTCTTCCAGCGCATCCTCGGCGCCGACCGACTCGATCTCGTGCTCGTCCGAATGCGCGGACTGCACCTCCTCGAGCATGCCGCGATCGCTGTCGCTGGGAGCGGCTTCGTCGGACGGAGCGGTCTCGCTGGCGGATTCAGCCTGCGGCACCGCTTCCGAAATCACATCCGCTTCGATGCTGGCGGCCATCGAGGTGGGGCCGCCCTCGGAAGGCTTCTCGCTTTCGGCGGCGTCACTGTTGTCGGTGTCGCTGCCGGCCTTCGGAGCCTCGTTCTCGTCTTCGCCGGTTGTCTCTGTTACGGCCTCGACCGTCCCGGAGACTGTTTCGGCGGCCTCCGTTGTGGCATCGGCTGCCTCGCCGAGCTCGTTGACGGAGGCACTGGCAGCGGCGATGTCTTCGGCGTTTTCGCTACTTTCATCGGTGCCGGCAGCATCGGCGCCGCGCTTCTGCTCGGCGCGGTCGCGATTCTTGCCGCCACGGCGGCGGCTGCGGCGGCCGCCGCGATCGCGCGCCTGCTGCTCCTCGCCGGCCTCAGCCTCCTCGTCGTCTTCGTCCTCGGCCTCCTGCGCCTCGGCGCGCAGCAGGGCCTGACGGTCGGCGACCGGGATCTGGTAGTAGTCGGGATGAATTTCACTGAAGGCGAGAAACCCGTGACGGTTGCCGCCATATTCGACAAAGGCTGCCTGGAGGGAAGGTTCGACGCGGGTTACGCGGGCGAGATAGATGTTTCCTTTGAGCTGCTTCTTGTCCTGGGATTCAAAGTCGAATTCTTCGATGCGGTTACCGCGAACGACGACAACGCGTGTTTCCTCCGGGTGGGAGGCGTCTATCAGCATCTTGTTGGGCATTATTTCGTTTCCTCCCGGCAGCCATCAGCCGCAGCTGGCAGGGCAGACCCCGCCGCTGTGTGCCTGGATTTGTGTGGATGCCGGATAATTGAATGTCCGCCGGCCGCTGCTTCAACGCGATGGCGGTGCCGCCCGCAGCCACAATGGCGCGGTTCGATGCGGACCTTTCCATGATTGCGCTTGAAGCCATCGGCACCCAGCAGAACCTTTTGAACCAAAGCCCGGGCTTGGCCGGACCAGCTTGTTTGCTCACACAGAGCCGGCGCGGGACATCCCGGCCGTTTTCATCGCGCAAGCGATTCCCCCGCCACGGGAGCACGCCTGCGAAAATCGTCGCGATCGCCTGAAACCCGGAAGCGCCTTCACATCTTACCCCTGGCGGGAAACTGCAGGGGCGGGCGGTTCCAGGATTGCAGTGATCCAATGTCGCTTTTATGATTTGGCGGGGTGGAAGGCAACCCCGATTTCGGATGCCGGCAAAAAGCGCTTCCGTTGGGGAAGATTGCGCTCCACCCACCGTATGAAAAGGCTTGGTTAACCTTCTCTGGATACCAATCGTTAATCGAGTTGGCTGCCAGACAGGCCCTTCTACGAAACAAGGTCGGCGCAAGGCGCCAAACCGGGAGCGACTGGGGTAGAGATGGGACTGGCAGGCACCGCAGACAAGTGGCGTGGCGCCGCCGGGCATCTCCAGTTGATGGCAAGGGCCCTTCTGCTGCTGGCGGTCCTGCTTGGCGCGACCGCCGCCTCGCGGGCCGACGGACTGCTTGGCGCGACCGGCTACAAGATGGCCGGCGACGCCACCAAGATGCGGATTGTCGTGACCTTCGACCGCGAGCCGGACGTGAAGTGGTTCCTGCTGCGCGGTCCCAACCGCCTTGTGGTCGACCTGCCGCGCACGCGATTCGCCCTCAGCGCCAAGGACGCAAAGCCGCGCGGGCTGGTGCGTGCCGTCCGCTACGGCGATCAGGGCAAGGGCTCGCGGCTGATCCTCACCGGCAAGGGGCCCTTTGCCGTCGACAAGCTCGACGTGCTGAAGAATGAAGACGGAAGCGGGTATCGCATCGCCATCGACATGTCGGCCGCGTCCGAACGGGAATTCGACGAGGCGCTTGCCAACCAGTCTCTGACGACCGGCTCGACCGTTTCCACCGACAAGGGCGGCCGCGTTGGCACCGGGCCGGTCTCGGCGCCTGGACACCGCTTCACAGTCGTCGTCGACCCCGGCCACGGCGGTGTCGACGGCGGCGCGGAGAGCGCCGGCGGCACGGTCGAGAAGAACGTCACGCTCGCCTTTGCCACCGAATTGCGCGACAAGCTGGCCGCGGTCGGCAAATATGATGTGTTTATGACGCGGGAGGGCGATGTGTACCTGCCGCTCGACGAGCGCGTGCGTATCGCCCGCCAGCACGAAGCCGATCTTTTGATCTCCATCCATGCCGATACGATCGCCGTCAAGGGCCTCCGCGGCGCCACCGTCTACACGCTCTCGGACAAGGCCTCCGATCCCGAGGCCCAGGCGCTCGCCGATCGCGAAAACCTGTCCGACCAGTTCGCCGGCATGAAGATCGAGGACGACAACAAGGAGGTCACCGACATCCTGATCGACCTGATCCGCCGCGAGACCCACGGCTTTTCAATGAGCTTTGCCCACACGCTGGTCGGCGAACTGTCGACCAGCGTCGGCCTGATCAACAACCCGCAGCGCTCGGCGGGTTTCAAGGTGCTGAAGGCGCCTGACGTTCCCTCCGTGCTGGTCGAGCTTGGCTACCTCTCCAACAACAAGGACGAGGCGCAGCTGCTCAGCGCCGACTGGCGCGGCAAGGCGGCCCAGAGCATCACCAATGCCGTCGCCTTGTTTGCCGCGGCGAAAGCCGGAGCCAGGGCTGGCGGCTGAAGGGACTGCGCTCGCCCACAACCAATGAGCCATGCTGCAACCACAAGCGGCGTTGCACGACGACAACACGTGGCGTTATTATTTAACGGACCGAGCCCTGAAATTTCGCGCTGCCGTATTTTGTCCACATGGTCGCGACATGGGTTTTCCATTGCGGATTGGGACCGCCCCGTGAAGCTTGCGCGACTGTCGGCTTCGTTTAGGAAAATCCCGAACCTCGGACTGGAGCGGGCATGATTCGTCTCATCGGCTATTTCTTCGGCATCGGCACCACGCTGGCGCTGCTGGTCGCTGCAGGCCTTGCCATCTACATCAGCCACCTGACGAAGGACCTGCCCGACTACGAAGTTCTGGCCAAATATGAGCCGCCGGTGACGACGCGCATCCATGCCTCGGATGGGTCGCTGATGGCCGAGTACGCCCGCGAGCGGCGCCTGTATCTGCCGATCCAGGCAATCCCGGACCGCGTCAAGGCCGCCTTCATGTCGGCCGAGGACAAGAACTTCTACAACCACCCCGGCGTCGATATCACTGGCCTTGGCCGCGCCATCATCGTCAATCTGCAGAATTTCGGCTCCGGCAGGCGCCAGGTCGGCGCCTCGACGATCACGCAGCAGGTTGCGAAGAACTTCCTGCTCACCTCCGACCAGACCTATGAGCGCAAGATCAAAGAGATGATCCTGGCCTTCCGCATCGAGCAGGCCTATTCGAAGGACCGCATCCTCGAGCTCTATCTCAACGAGATCTTCTTCGGCTTCGGCGCCTATGGCGTCGCCGGCGCCGCGCTCACCTATTTCGACAAATCGGTCAACGAACTCACCGTCGCCGAAGCCGCTTACCTCGCTTCGCTGCCCAAGGGCCCCAACAATTATCATCCGTTCAAGCACGCCGACCGGGCGCTCGAGCGCCGCAACTGGGTCATCGACCAGATGGTCGAGAACGGCTACGTCACGCGCGAGGAAGGCGACAAGGCCAAGGCCGAGCCGCTCGGCGTGAAACCGCGCCGCAACGGCTCCTATCTGTTCGCGGGCGAGTTTTTCACCGAGGAGGTGCGCCGCCAGATCATTGCCCGTTACGGCGAGAACGCGCTCTATGAGGGCGGCCTGTCGGTGCGCACGACGCTCGATCCGCAGATCCAGCTGATCGCCCGCAAGGCGATGCAGAACGGGCTGCTGAAATACGACATGCTGCGTGGCTATCGCGGACCGGTGACCCATATCGACATTTCCGGCGACTGGGGCGTCCCTCTCGGTGCCGTCAAGGGGCTGGAGGACGTGCCGGAGTGGACGCTGGCCGTCGTGCTCGACAGTACCGCCGATGGCCTTACGATCGGCATTCAGCCGTCGCGCCAGGTCTCCGGCGACCTCGTCAAGGACCGCGTCGAGGGAACCGTCAGCAAGGACGACATGGGCTTCGCCATGCGCCATTTCGTCAACGGCAAGTCCGTGCGGGCGAAATCTCCGGCTGAAGTGCTTGAGCCCGGCGACGTCATCTTCGTGCAGAAGAACGATGGCTCCGATAATGCTTACAGCCTTCGCCAAGCGCCCGAGGTCGAAGGCGGCCTCGTTGCCATGGACCCGCATACCGGCCGCGTGCTGGCCATGGTCGGCGGCTTCTCCTACGCCCAGTCGGAGTTCAACCGCGCCACGCAGGCGATGCGCCAGCCCGGCTCCTCCTTCAAGCCGATCGTCTATTCGGCGGCGCTCGACAACGGCTACACGCCGGCGTCCGTGATCATGGACGGCCCGATCACCATCCAGAGCGGCAACACCACCTGGACGCCGAAGAACTATGACGGCACGGTCGCCGGCCCGGCTACGTTGCGCTCGGGCATCGAGAAGTCGCGCAATCTGATGACGGTGCGGCTCGCCAACGACATGGGCATGAAGCTTGTCGTGGAATATGCCGAACGCTTCGGCGTCTACGATCATCTTGCGCCGTACCTGCCGATGGCCCTGGGCTCGGGCGAGACGACGGTGATGCGCATGGTGTCGGCCTATTCGATCATGGCCAATGGCGGCAAATCGATCAAACCGTCGCTGATCGACCGCATCCAGGATCGCTACGGCAAGACCGTGTTCAAGCAGGACGAGCGCGGCTGCGAGGGCTGCAACGCCAGCGAATGGAAGAACCAGGCCGAGCCGGAACTGGTCGACAATTCCGAGCAGGTGCTCGATCCGATGACCGCCTACCAGATCACCTCGATGATGGAGGGCGTGGTGCAGCGCGGCACCGGCGCCACCATCGCCGAGCTCGGCCGCCACATCGCCGGCAAGACCGGCACGACCAATGACGAGAAGGACGCCTGGTTCATCGGGTTCACGCCGAACCTCGTCGTCGGTCTCTACATGGGCTACGACACGCCACGCGGCCTCGGCAAGGGCGCCACGGGCGGCGGCCTCGCGGCGCCGATCTTCAAGGACTTCATGCGCGTCGCGCTCGACGGCACGCCCAATGTCGACTTCCAGGTTCCGGAAGGCATGAAACTGATCGCCATCAACCGCAAGACCGGTATGCGCGCGGCCGAGGGCGATCCCAATACCATCATCGAGGCATTCAAGCCCGGCACCGGCCCGGCCGACAGCTATTGGGTCATCGGCATGGGCGCGGACGGCTCCAACGGTGCCGGCGGCACGCTGTCGCCGCAGGCCAATCAGGCCATCCAGGACGGCGGCGGCGGCCTCTACTGACGTTTCCCAGGACTTCGGAAATAGGCCGGCGGCTAGCGCCGGCCATTTCGCTTTACAGGCGGCGGTGCCGTGCCTATGTATCGCGCCTATTCCGAAAAGACCGAGAAGAACAGGACAGAACGAAGGCCCATGCGCGCGGAAACGCTCAACATTGTCGACGAGATCAGGCAGGCGATAACCCTGCTGAGGAGGCATCTTTGACTGGGATCAGGCCATCAAGCGGCTTGAATACCTGAACTCGCGCGCCGAGGACTCCAGCCTCTGGAACGACCCCGCGGAAGCGCAGAAGCTGATGCGGGAGCGCCAGAGCCTCGATGAGGGCATCGCGGCGGTCAAAGGGCTGACCCAGGCACTCGAGGACAATATCGGCCTGATCGAGCTTGGCGAGGAAGAGGGCGACGACGGCGTCATCGCCGAAGCCGAAGCGGCGCTGCGTTCGATGCAAGGCGAGGCCAAGGCCCGCCAGGTCGAGACCCTGCTCTCAGGCGAAGCCGACGCCAACGACACCTATCTCGAAATCCATGCCGGCGCCGGCGGTACCGAGAGCCAGGACTGGGCCTCGATGCTTCTGCGCATGTACACGCGCTGGGCCGAGCGGCGCCGCTTCAAGGTCGAGGTGCTGGAAGTCCACGAAGGCGAAGAGGCCGGCATCAAGTCGGCCACCGTGCTCATCAAGGGCCACAACGCTTATGGCTGGCTGAAGACGGAATCCGGCGTCCACCGCCTGGTGCGCATCTCGCCCTATGACAGCAATGCGCGCCGCCACACCTCCTTCGCCAGCGTCTGGGTCTATCCCGTCATCGACGACACGATCGAGATCAACGTTTCCGAATCCGACGTGCGCATCGACACATATCGTTCGTCCGGCTCGGGCGGCCAGCACGTCAACACGACAGACTCGGCGGTCCGCATCACCCATCTCGCGACCGGCATCGCGGTTGCCTGTCAGGCCGAACGCTCGCAGCACAAGAACCGGGCCAAGGCCTGGGAGATGCTGCGCTCCCGGCTCTACGAGGAAGAGTTGAAGAAGCGCGAGGCGGTGGCAAACGCCACCGAGGCGTCGAAGAGCGACATCGGCTGGGGCCACCAGATCCGTTCTTACGTGCTGCAGCCCTATCAGTTGGTGAAGGATCTGCGCACCGGCGTCGAAAACACCAGCCCGTCAAGCGTGCTGGACGGCGACCTCGACGAGTTCATGGAGGCTTCGCTGTCGCATCGCATCGAGGGCGGCGCCGGCGAGGCGGTGGCTGACCTCGACTAAGACCTTCTTGCGGGTGGCGGCTGACTGGGAGAGAGACCTTGGCAAATCCAGAACGGGCAGGCCCTCATAAGCTCGCCGGAAAATGCTTCTGCGGCCAGGTCCGCTACGAGGTGGCCGATGAATTCGTCTACGCGGCCAATTGCCATTGCTCAAACTGCCGGCGCACTACCGGCTCCGCCTTCAAGCCTTTCGCCGGCATCGAGCGCGACAAGTTTCGTCTCTCCGCCGGTGACGACGGATTGCTGATCTACGGCGACGCCAACGCTCACGACGCGCATTACGGGCAGTGCGGCTCGCTGCTCTATTCGCTGGTGCGCGAGGGCGCCTATGTCCATGTCGCGATGGGCACGCTGGTCGACGCGCCGAGCATCCGCCCGACCGCCCACATCTTCGTCGGCTCGAAGGCGAAATGGTTCACAATCACCGACGACCTGCCGCAGTATGATGGGCATGTTTCCGGCTGAACGGCTGGAACCAGCTTGAGCCGAATCCCGTTGTCCGGCACCGGGCTCGTGCCGCTAACCGCGCGTTAAGCGAGCCGGCGCACGATTCTGGATGGCAAAGGCTGGCGCGAGGCGAGGCACCGCCGAAGCGTCAGATTTCTTGCGCCAGCCAAGGAATCAGCCCAGCATTCGGGTTGGGGGATAGAAGCATTTATGTCCGGACGCGGCGTATCTGCGACTGACGATCCGGCCAACTGGGAAGACACGTTCCGGGAACGGGCAAGCGAAAAAACGCTTGATGCTCGAAAGGAACGCTTCGATGTCTGCTGCCAAGTCAAGATCGGCCCGAGCCGTTCGCCCGGCCGGCCGACTCCTGTTTTCCCTGTTCGCTGCTGGAGCGGTGATGGTGCTGACCGCGCCCGCCTTCGCACACGACGCCAAACCCACGGCGGCGCTGCCGCAAGGCTGGAGCTACCCGTTTGCCTGCTGCGCCAACTATGATTGCCGTACGGCCCATACCGGTGAAGTCCTTGAGAAACCGGAAGGGTATGTGATTGCCGGAACCGGGGAGGTTGTTCCCATGACAGACAAGCGTGTGAAGGACAGCCCCGACGGTGAATTCCATTGGTGCGCGCACCAGGCTGGTCTCGACGCAGGCAAGACGATCTGCTTGTTCGTGCCGCCGCGCTCCTACTAGGCTAGGACGACGTGAAAAGTCCCTAGCAGAGTCAGCAATGGATGAAGAGCCACTGACGGCAGTTGTCAGGACTGCATCTTTATGTTGCCTTGCCGCCAGCGTATTCGGGGAGGGGCGGCGGACAATGGAGGACAGTCATGGCGATCAAGGGAAGCTGCCACTGCAAGGCGACCACATTCGAGGTCGCCGAAGCGCCACAGACGGTGACGCGATGCACATGCTCCTTCTGCTCGAAGCGTGGCTCGCTTTGGGCATACTACGTTCCCTCGCAATTCAAGCTCACCAGCCCACCTGAGAACATCTCGTTCTACCAATGGGGCTCAAAAACCGTCAAACACGGGTTCTGCGCCACATGCGGCTGCGGCACCTTCACCGAAACGCCGGATTGGTCGACCGGCAAGCCCGACTTCGATAACCCGAAGATCAGCGTCAATTCCCGCCTGTTCGACGATTTCGATCTCGACAAGGTTGAGGTCGTGGTCATCGACGGCAAGAACCTTTGGTAGGCGGAACGATTGCTTGGCGCAAAGGCGCGTTGATGGATCGCCGGTAAAGCATTCTCGGCCGCTTTCCTGTTCCGCTTTTCGCCGCATTTCATGCTACAAGGCGTCCGGAAGGGCTGATTTGGCACGGCACAGGCCGTGAATTGGAGAGGGACCACCTTATGAAGAAAACCGTGCTCGTCGTCGTGGCGACGGCTGTGCTCGTGAGCGCCTGCACCACCACCGATCCGTATACCGGCGACCAGAAGATCTCCAACACCGCGGCCGGCGCCGGCCTTGGTGCTTTGGCGGGTGCCAGCCTTGGTCTGCTGGCCGGCGGCAATGACCGCCGCAACGCGCTGATCGGCGCAGGCATCGGCGCGCTTGCCGGCGGCGCGATCGGCGCGACGATGGACCAGAACGAGGCCGAGCTGCGCCGTCAGCTGCAGGGCACCGGCGTCAGCGTCACCCGCAGCGGCGACCAGATCATCCTCAACATGCCGTCCGACATCACCTTCAACGTCGACCAGGACGCGGTGAAGCCGGGCTTCTACCCGGTGCTGAACTCGGTGGCGCTGGTGTTGAACAAGTTCCGCCAGACCACGGTCGACGTCTTCGGCCACACCGACTCGACCGGCGGCGACGAGCACAATTTCGACCTTTCGCAGCGCCGCGCGCTGGCCGTCGCCAACTACCTGTCCGGCCAGGGCGTCGATTCCCGCCGCTTCGCCGTCACCGGCTTCGGCAAGACGCGCCCGATCGGGTCCAACGCGACTACTCAGGGCCGCGCCCAGAACCGGCGCGTCGAGATCCAGCTTTCGCCGCTCACCTGAGAGAATACCACTCGCAGCTAAGCAAAACGGCCCCGTGCGGGGCCGTTTTTGTTTGCGCGATCCCAATTTAGGTCAAAAGTCTTAGGCCATTAGCTTGCTCTAATTGATACTTTCCCGGAGTCCTGGAAAGGACTAGCATCGAAGCTGTTCCAGAGGGGATGAGGCGGTAACCGGCCGCGCAATCAACATTTTTTCCGCCTCGGTCTTGCACGGCCAGATTAGAAATCTGGGAGGAATGCATGACAAGAATGGCTCGCCTTAGGCGCTGCGGCGCCCTCGTTTTGACCGGTCTTTTGGGTGCGTGGCTTGGCGGCGCCACCGCTCAGGCCGAGGACGCCAACAAGGCCGACATCGAGGCTCTGAAGAAATCGCTTGCCAAATATGAGGATTACACGGCCGCTTTGCGGGACCTCTATCTGTCGACCGAAGGCTGCGTCTACTACAGTGGCGAGAAGATACCGGGCACGATGGATTATCCGAAGGGCGCCATGGGCGTCCATTTCGTCAACGTCCCAAGTATCGGCAAGAAACTCGACCCGATGAAACCCAACGTCCTTATTTACGAGCCGACCAAGAAAGGCCTGAAACTGGTCGGGGTGGAATGGCTGGTGCCGCTGACGCCGGACGTCAAGGAAGTCCCTACGCTATTTGGCCAGAAATTCATGGGGCCGATGGAGGGGCACTATCCGCTGATCCCGAAGGAATTCGTGCACTACGACCTTCACGCCTGGCTGTTCAGCGACAATCCGAACGGCATGTTCAGTCCGACGAACCCGAAGGTGAAATGCAACAAGGCCGAGTTCCCGATGCTGGAGAAACCGACCAAGATGATGCCGGGACCGATGTAAGCGGCAGCGGCACAATCCGGGAAAAGTGCTTGGCTAAATCCTTCAAGCGAAGCGATAGCAAAAAAACGGCCCCATTTGGGGCCGTCTTCGTTTCTGCCGACGTTGTATGAAGGTCAGACCTTGGCGACGATCCGCATGAAGGCCGGCACGTCGTCGCCGAAGCCGACCGTGGCATCGTCCTCTTCGCGGCGATGGCGGGCAGGGCGGTTGTGGTCGCGCTGAGGACGGGCATCGCCGCGCTGCTCGTTGCGGTTGGCGGAACCCTTGCGGTCGTTCTCGGAGCGGATCGCGTCCTTGCGGGCGCGGCGCTCGGCGATGTCGGCGACCTCGGCGACCGGCTGCTCCTCGCGTGGCGTCTCCGGCGTCTCGTCCTCGCCATGCCTGGCCTGGCGGTCCGCGCCTCTCCTGCGCTCGCCCCGGCCCTTGCGGTCCTCGTCCTTGCGGCCGGCGCGGCGCGGCGCGCCGCGGCCGCGGCGGGGCGCATCCTCGCCTTCGCTCTCGGTGACGGTCGACAGGTCGCCGTCATGCCATTCGATCTTGGCGCCGATCAGCTTTTCGATAGCGTCGACATATTTGGTGTCGGAGCGCGTCGCGATGGTGAAGGATTTGCCGGAGCGGCCGGCCCGGCCGGTGCGGCCGATACGGTGGACATAGTCCTCTGCATGGATCGGCACGTCGTAGTTGAAGACATGGCTGACGTCCGGAATGTCGAGGCCGCGCGCGGCGACGTCCGAGGCGACGAGGTAGCGCAGCTTGCCGTCGCGAAAATTGGCGAGCATCTGCATGCGGGCGCGCTGGTCCATGTCGCCATGCAGGGCGCCGGCATCGAAATCATGCTTCAGCAACGAGCGGAAAAGCTCGGACACTTCGACCTTGCGGTTGCAGAAGATGATGGCGTTCTTCAGCCCATCGCTCTCGGCCTTCATCAGGTTGCGCAGCGTCTCGCGCTTCTCCCATGGCTTGGAGCCTGATTTCACCAGGCGCTGCGTGATGCTGGTTGCGGTGGAGGCGGCCTTCGACACCTCGACACGCACCGGCGCGTGCAGGAATTTTTCGGTGAGCTTGGTGATTTCCGGCGGCATGGTCGCCGAGAAGAACAGCGTCTGGCGCGTGAACGGGATCATCTCGCAGATGCGCTCGATATCGGGGATGAAACCCATGTCGAGCATGCGGTCGGCCTCGTCGATGACGAGGATCTCGACGCCGTTGAGCAAGAGCTTGCCGCGCTCGCGGTGGTCGAGCAGTCGGCCGGGCGTGGCGATCAGCACATCGGCGCCGCGCTCCAGCTTCTTGTCCTGCTCCTCGAAGGAGACGCCGCCGATCAGCAGCGCGATGTTGAGCTTGTGGTTCTTGCCGTATTTGATGAAGTTCTCCTCGACCTGCGCCGCCAATTCGCGCGTCGGCTCGAGGATCAGCGTGCGCGGCATGCGGGCACGCGCACGCCCCTTTTCCAGCCGGGTCAGCATCGGCAGCACGAAGGAGGCGGTCTTGCCGGTGCCTGTCTGGGCAATGCCCAGCACATCCTTGCCAAGCAGCGCATGCGGGATTGCGCCGGCCTGGATCGGAGTCGGCTTGGCATAACCGGCATCGGTGACTGCGGAGAGGACCTTCGGCGAGAGGCCGAGGTCTGTGAACGTCAACGCTTCTTGAGCGGTCTGGGTGTCTGCGGACAAGTGATGGCTGTCTTTGGCTGGTTCGGGAAAAAATCGCAACATACGTTGCGGCAAGCGCCGGGCGCCTGCGAGATCGCGGTTGCAGTTAGGCGCAAGTCCGCGATTTGTCAACACAAATGGCCGGAAATCCGGCAATTGTGAAGACTAACCTTAATCGGGACGCTTAATCGGTGTCATTCTCCTTGCGCCGGCTCAATAGCGGAATTGCTCGGCAAGAATACGCTCGTTCCATGAATGATTGGGGTCGAACAGCAGCGTCGCCGTCGCCGTCGGCGATTCCCGCACCGTGACCGAGGCAATCGCCTTGACCTCGGTGTGATCGGCGGCGGCGTTCACCGGACGCTTTTCCGACTCCAATATGTCGAAGCGCACGGTCGCTTTGTTGGACAGCAGCGCGCCACGCCAGCGCCGGGGCCGGAAGGGGCTCACCGGCGTCAGCGCCAGAAGCGGCGCGTCCAGCGGCAGGATCGGCCCGTGCGCCGACAGATTGTAGGCGGTCGAACCGGCCGGCGTCGCGATCATCACGCCGTCGCAGTTCAGCTCCTCCAGCCGCACCTGCTCGTCGACGGTAATGCGGATTTTGGCCGTCTGATAGGACTGGCGCCAAAGCGCCACTTCATTGATCGCGAGCGCCGAGACCGTTTCGCCCTCATGGGTCACCGCCTGCATCTCCAGCGGGCGGATCGTCTCGGATACCGCTCTCGAGATGCGCTCCTCGAGGCCGCCGGCGCGATATTCGTTCATCAGGAAGCCGATGGTGCCACGGTTCATCCCGTAGACCTTCTTGCCCGTGCTCATCGTGTCGCGCAGCGTCTGCAGCAGGAATCCGTCGCCGCCGAGCGCAATGACGATCTCCGCCTCGGCAACAGGTATTTGCCCGTAGCGCGCCGACAACGTCTCCAGCGCCGCGCGGGCGTCGTCGGTGTCGGAAGAGACGAAGGCGAAACGGCTGGCTTCTTTGCTCATGGGTCCCGAACGGCGACCGCTACCGCCTGTCGGGTCGCGCCGGCGACGGCGTAGCATGCGCCGCCCGCATCTGCAAAGGGCGGCGTGCCGTACCAAGCGGCCAAGGAACGGCGCTCGCGCATCGTGACAGCCATGCAACGAATGTGATGGCTGCAATGGTTAAGACGAAGCTTAAGCACTCGTAAAGCCGGATCGATCATGTTAGCCGGCAGTGGATGGGTGGCGGGGGCTAGCCAGTCGAGAGACCTGTCTATTGCCGGTGACGCGTCTGATCATAGTCTTCCTGATGATGGGAAGTTTCGCCCTCATGTTCGCCGAATTGGTGCGTCATTCGGAAGAGATGAGCCAGCGGCCGCAGCCCACGATCTCCCGCTGCGGCGATGCCGCCGGAACGCCTTGTCCGCAAAGGGCGCTTTAAGCCGATCCGGTCGCCTCAGCGGCTCGGCTGCAGATGGCAGCCGGCCTTGCGCTTCTGCGCCAGATACTCGTCGATGAGCTGGCGGTAGCGCACCTTGCCGAAGCTCGGGAAATGGCCGCCATGCACGACCGACACGTCGATGTCGCGCATGGCAAGCAGCGTCTCCGCCTGCAGGAGATCGGCCTGGTGCGCGCCGATATCGACGGACCGGCGGTTGGTGAGCTCATTTTCAATAACATGAACATGATGTTCATCGAGTTCGTGAAGCGAGACGAGGCGATGATACCGGAGCTGCGCGCGGCGATAACGCGGCAGAACCGGGTGCTGGTGGCGGCGATCGGGGTGTGAGACGAACGAGGCCGGGGTCGGAGCATTCCCTAACGGTTGATCAGCCATAGGATGGCTGAGAGCGCGACGCCGATCAGTATTCCCGTGGTGATGGGAACATAGAGTCTGAAGTTCTCACACTCGATCACGATATCGCCTGGCAGCCTGCCAAGGCCGATCCGGGTCACCCAGGGCCACAGCAGGCCTACGGCAACTATGCTGAGACCAACGACGATCAGTGTGCGCGACATGGCGGCATCCTGCCGGAGAATGGCATCTGCCCGAAATATAGTGGCAACGGGCCTTGCAGGCAGTGCTCCCACCTTCATGGCGTGATGCCTACCTCTATTGGAGCAGACGAGGGGATGATCGAAAGTCCGCCTCGGGGGCTACAATGCCGCTTTGGGTTTCGCGATCACCCGAGACGGAGGAGATTATGAAATACCTGGTCAATTGGAATGAGCGGCCACAGGGGTCGGCGATCGAATACGAGAACGTCCAAAAGCGCATCCTGAAAATCTTCCAGCACTGGGAAATACCCAGCGAAGTCAAGGTGCATGCCTTCGTGGTGCGCGTGGGCGAATGGGGCGGAAGCATGCTGCTCGAGGTAGAAGACGCGCTGATAGTCCACAAAATGTGTTCGACCTTCCCGGCGTTCCAATTCGACGTCCATCAGGTCATCGACGTTCCGGACGCGGTCCGCGTCGAGATGGAGGCTATCAAATGGCGGGATGAACTTCCTTCGTGAGCGGCCGCCGATGCCGCATATTCGAGGCGTAGCGCAATCTACGGCTGAATGGTTTGTCGCGCGGGACATTAGCGTCGAACGAGCGATCGGGATGACGCCCCGAGGTTCGCAACTCTGCCGGCCAAGCCGCGGGGTCCATTAGCAACCCAAAACAGAGTTTTTGTCTTTACTGGCGCATCAGATGTGCTACCGGAGCGCCGTGCCCTTGTAGCTCAGCTGGTAGAGCAGCGGTTTTGTAAACCGAAGGTCGCGGGTTCGATCCCTGCCGGGGGCACCAGTCTGTACATGCTGAAAAGCCGCGCGACGCTTCCTACATCTCTGTCAGGTGCAATTGCACCATACGGGGTGCCGCATGATCAGATTCGTCATCATCCTGCCGCTCATCGTCGTGACCTGGCTTCTCCTGGTGAAGGCCGTCAGCGATTTGAAGAAAGCCAACATCGACTGGACCGGCGTCACCGCCATCATCGGCTTCATCGCGCTGGCTTTCTGGCTGAGGCACATCACGGGGATGGGTTGAGGGAGTGAATGGTGAGTGGTGAATAGTGAATGGACGGATCCCTTTGGGCCATTCACCATTCACCCAGATCGATCGGACCTTTCGCCGCTTCGCCACACGGCAAGGTGACCATCTTCCTTTGACGAGAAGACCTTTTGCCTTGAAGGGCGGCCGCATGGCCGCCTTTTTCGTTCGATCCATGACCGCCTGCGTCGAGTTGGACGCGCCTAGCTGAAAGAGGCCATTTCTTCGGCCTCTCGAAAAATCTCAAAAAAACGCCTCGAACCTTTTTCCCGGTCGCCGCGACAGATGATCAAGAGGCGGATGGATCGCCTCGGTCACGAAACCAAGGAGATCATCATGTTCAAGCGCACGCTCGTTTCGACCCTTATCGCCACCGCCGTCGCCGCCGGCACTCTGGCCGGCACCGTTCAGCCCTCGGCCGCCCACGGCCATCATCACCGCCGCGAACTCGGCATCGGCATCGCCGCCGGCGTCGGCGGGTTCGTCCTGGGCAGCCTGCTCGCCCAGCAGCCGCCGCGCACCGTCTATGTCGAGGAAGATGGCGGTTCCTGGCATGTCCGCCGCTGCCTCGCCCGCTACGACAGCTACGATCCGGGCTCGGACACCTATATCGGCTACGACGGCTATCCGCACTACTGCCGCCTCTAGAGCATGATCCTGAAAAGTGGGGACCGGTTTTCGGAGAAGATCATGCTCCAACAAAGAGTTAGATCAGGATGGCGATTCAACGACGCCATCCTGATCTAAGAACAGGGCGACCGTCCCAGCAATCGGAAGAGGGGCCTTCGCGGCCCCCTTTTTCGTTCAGCGCTGGAGCATGATACTGGCCCGAAGGTCAGCAAAAGCAAAAGGCGGGAACCGGTTTTCGGAGAAGATCGTGCTTCAACGAAGAGTTGGATCATGTCTCGATCGCCAATCCGGCGGCGCGGCAGGCGGCGGCAACGGCAAGCCCGGCATTCGGCGCTTCATCGCCCATCGCGACGAACTCGAAGCTGTTTCCGGCATCCGGGTAGATCTTGGCAATGAAAGGTTCGCCGGAGCCGCCAGACGAACGGCTGGCGTCGACATGGCCGCACGCCACGATCTCCCTGCGGCCGTTCAGCGTCCGCTCACCGGCAAGCATCGTCCCGAACTTGGCGGAGACAGGATCCTTCAAGTGCTGGCGGACCCCGGCGGTGATGATCTCCTCGAGCGCGAGCGAGATCGGTACGGGATCGACACGCTGGCTGCCGGCATCCGGTTTGGGTGTCGCCGCCACGCATCCGCAAAGTGAAGCGGCGAGTAAGAGTAGAACCGTTTTCCGCATCCAGGCCCTTTCGCATGCATTCGAACGCCGCGGCAAGACGCTCAGGCCCCATGCAGCCTCTGGTGTACAGTGATTTTGGGAACGTTTAGTCTGGTGCCCGATGGGCAATCAGGGGAGGGAGCCTTGGACAATCACGATCCGAAGGATGACCTGATCGAGCCGGTTTTTCGCAACGGCACGGTCACCACTGTCGGCATCCTGCTGGCTTTCTCGCTGGGCTTCATCACCCATTGGGCCGCCAACCCGATCCCCTGGCAGACCTATCACCTGATCGCGGTTCTACCGATCCTGGCCGGCATCGCCCTGCAGATGCGGGCGCTGGCCATGCTGCTCGACACGAAATCGCTGCAGCGCCCGGTCTATGCGCGTGCCAACCGCATCTTCATCAGCGGGCTCGTTTTCACGGCCAGCGGTGTCGGGCTGGCGATCTTGCTCGATTTCTTCGACATTGCGACCAAAAGCGCCCTGCCGGGCGCCTCCTGATCAGCCTGCCACCACGCCGCCAATCATCTTGGTCACCTCGGCCGCGGCCTCGCGCACCAGCGGGCCGATCTCGGCCAAACGCTCCGGCGTCACCCGCACCGTCGGGCCGGAGACCGAAACGCCGCCGATCGGCTCGCCGAACTCGTTGAAGATGGCTGCGGCCACGCAGCGCATTCCGGGATGGCGTTCCTCGTCGTCGACCGACCAGCCGCGATGCTTGATGGTCGCGAGATCATGGGCGAGCGCCGAAATGTCGGACAGCGTCCTGTCGGTGTAGCGCTGCAGGCCGGCCTTGCGCAGGATGGCGGCGACGCGTTCCGGCTCGAGATGCGCCAGCACCGCCTTGCCAATGCCCGAAGCATGGAAAGTACTGCGCGTGCCCGGCCGGAAGAAGGCGCGGATCGCCTGATGCGTCTCGACCTGGCTGACGAAGACCACGCAATCGTCCTCGGCGACGCCCAGATTGGCGGTCTCGCCGGTCTTCTCCATCAGTTCCTGCATGACGATGCGGGCGCGGTCGACCAGTTTTCTGCGACGCAGGAAGGCCGCGCCCATGCGGTAGGTCTCGACGCCGATCGACCAAAGCTGGTCGGTCGTATCGAATTCGACCATGCCGTGGTTGTCCAGCGTCGTCAGCATGCGATAGGCGGTGGAGGCGGCGATGCCGCTGCGGGCCGCGATCTCGCTTAGCGACAGGCCGCTGGCTTCCGCGACGATCGCCAGGATGCGCAGCGCCCGGTCGAGCGACTGCACCGAGGCCGCCTCCGACGGGCCGTTGAAGGCGCGCGGCCGCCCGCGCTGGCGCTTTTCCGTGGGTTCCACGCGCATATTCTGGCCGATTTCCTGCGTGACGCAATGAAAAAGTTTTTCACTGCTTTCCTGTGACGCTTTCTGGAAAACGGAAAGCGCCGCAAAATCAATGAATAAGTGCCATTTTCTAGAAATGAAAAAATATTCTGAAAAAGTTGAAAAATCGGAAGCTCGCTGGCATTCTCAAGCCAACCAACGAAAACGAAGTGGAGGCTTGACATGGCCAGGATGCGCGCTGTCGACGCTGCGGTTCTTGTTCTCGAAAAGGAAGGCATCACCAATGCCTTCGGCGTGCCGGGCGCGGCGATCAACCCGCTCTATTCAGCGCTGAAGGCGCGCGGCACCATCCGCCACGTGCTTGCGCGCCATGTCGAGGGCGCCTCGCACATGGCCGAAGGCTATACGCGGGCCAAGGCCGGAAATATCGGGCTCTGCATCGGCACCTCCGGTCCTGCCGGCACCGACATGATCACCGGCCTCTATTCGGCCTCGGCGGACTCCATTCCGATCTTGTGCATAACGGGCCAAGCTCCCCGCGCGCGCCTCAACAAGGAGGATTTCCAGGCCGTCGACATCGCCGCGATCGCCGCGCCTGTCGCCAAATGGGCCGTCACCGTCATGGAGCCTTACCTGGTGCCGATGGCGCTGCAGAAGGCGTTCCACCTGATGCGCTCGTCGCGGCCGGGTCCGGTCCTCATTGACCTGCCGGTCGATGTGCAGATGGCCGAGATCGAATTCGACATCGACGCCTACGAGCCGCTCGCCCCCTTCAAGCCGGCGATGACGCGCGCCCAGGCCGAGAAGGCGCTGACGATGCTCAATCAGGCGGAAAAGCCGCTGATCGTCGCCGGCGGCGGCATCATCAATGCCGACGCGTCGGACCTGCTGATCGAGTTCGCCGAGGTCACCGGCGTGCCGGTCATCCCGACGCTGATGGGCTGGGGCTCTATCCCCGACGACCATCGGCTGATGGCCGGCATGTGCGGCCTGCAGACCTCGCACCGCTATGGCAATGCGACGTTGCTGGAAGCCGACTTCGTCTTCGGCATCGGCAACCGCTGGGCCAACCGCCACACCGGCTCGGTCGACGTCTACACCAAGGGCAAGAAATTCATCCATGTCGACATCGAACCCACCCAGATCGGCCGCGTCTTCGCGCCGGATCTCGGCATCGTCTCGGATGCCGGTGCGGCGCTGAAGATTTTGCTCGATGTCGCCACCGAGTGGCGGACGGCCGGCAAGCTGCGCGACTGGTCGGGCTGGGCCAAGGAATGCCAGGGCCGCAAGAAGACGATGAAGCGCAAGACGCATTTCGAACAGGTGCCGCTGAAGCCGCAGCGCGTCTATGAGGAGATGAACAAGGCTTTCGCCCGCGACACCACCTATGTCACCACGATCGGCCTGTCGCAGATCGCCGGCGCGCAGTTCCTGCATGTCTACAAGCCGCGCAACTGGATCAATTGCGGCCAGGCCGGCCCGCTCGGCTGGACGCTGCCGGCCGCGCTTGGCGTGCGGGTCGCCGATCCGGACCGGGACATCGTCGCGCTCTCCGGCGATTACGACTTCCAGTTCATGATCGAGGAACTGGCCGTCGGCGCGCAGCACAAGCTGCCCTACATCCATGTCGTGGTGAACAACGCCTATCTCGGCCTGATCCGCCAGGCGCAGCGCGGTTTCTCGATGGATTACGAGGTGAGCCTCGCCTTCGAGAACGTCAACCGTGCAGACGATCCCGACGCCGGCTACGGCGTCGACCATGTCGCGGTCGCCGAGGCGATGGGCTGCAAGGCGGTCAGGGTGAGGAAGCCGGAAGAGTTCGCCGGCGCCTTCAAGGAGGCGCAGCGGCTGATGAAGGAGCATCAGGTTCCGGTGGTTCTCGAATTCATCCTCGAGCGCGTCACCAACATTTCCATGGGCACGGAAATCGACAAGATCACCGAATTCGAGGAGCTTGCCGAACGCAACGAGGATGCGCCGACGGCCATCATGATGTTGGACTAGGCGTGCTGATATTCAGGTGAGGCAGGCCTGCAAACGGCGCCTTCCTGCGCTTCCGGTGCTCACGTACAGAAAGTATGCTCCGCTCCGGTTCTGAGAAGTCACCGTTTTCGGCTCTGCCTGACCTGTATCTCAACACGCCAAGGGCAGGCCGAACGAAGGAGAAAAAGAATGCCGCGTTTTTCAGCCAATCTTTCGATGCTCTTCGGCGAGCATGATTTTCTCGACCGCTTCGATGCCGCCGCCCGCGCCGGCTTCAAGGGCGTCGAATATATCGGGCCCTACGACCATGCGCCGGACGTCGTTGCCGCGCGCCTGAAGAAAAACGGCCTGACCCAGGTGCTTTTCAACCTGCCGGCGGGCGACTGGGCAAAGGGCGAGCGCGGCATTGCCGCGCTGCCTGACCGGGTGCCGGAATTCCGCCAGGGCGTCGCCAAGGCGATCACCTATGCGCATGCGCTGGGCTGCGAGCAGATCAACTGCCTTGCCGGCATCGCGCCGCAAGGCGCCGATCGCGCCGTGCTGGAAAACGTCTTTGCCGAAAACCTTGCCTTCGCGGCCGAGAAGCTGGAGCAGGCCGGCATCAGGCTGCTGATCGAGCCGATCAACACCCGCGATATTCCGGGCTTCTTCCTGAACTACACCGACCAGGCGCTGGCGCTGATGGACCGCATCGGTTCGAAGAACCTGTTCCTGCAATACGACATCTATCACATGCAGATCATGGAGGGGGATCTCGCCCGTACCATCGAGGCAAACCTCGGCCGCATCGCGCATATCCAGCTTGCGGACAATCCCGGCCGTCACGAGCCGGGGACGGGCGAGATCAACTACCCCTTCCTCTACGAGCACATCGACCGTCTCGGCTATTCCGGCTGGATCGGCGCCGAATACAAGCCGAAGGCCGGCACGGATGCGGGACTCGGTTGGTTCGGGCAATTCGCCGGGCAGGGGAGTGCGGCGGCTTAAGAGCCGGCGCCGAAACTGCCGATCTCCCCACCTGTGGGGGAGATGGCCGGCAGGCCAGAGGGGGACGCGAAGGAAAGCGACCTCGGTAAATTTGACGGAGAACCACAATGGAAACCATCGGCTTCATCGGGCTGGGCATCATGGGCGCGCCGATGGCGGGGCATCTGCTCGACGCCGGCTACCCGGTCGTCGCCAGCGACCACCGCTCGAAGCCGCCGGCCGACCTCGTCGCCAAAGGGCTGAAGACCGTCACCGGCCATGACGCGGTGGCCAGGGCCGCCGATATCATCATCACCATGGTGCCCGACACGCCGCAGGTTGCCGACGTGCTGTTCGGCGAGAGCGGCGTTGGTTCGGCCCTGACCAAGGGCAAGCTCGTCATCGACATGAGCTCGATCTCACCTATCGCCACCAAGGAATTCGCGAAGAAGATCAACGATCTCGGCTGTGACTATCTCGACGCCCCGGTGTCGGGCGGCGAGGTCGGCGCCAAGGCGGCGTCGCTGACGATCATGGTCGGCGGCGAGGAACAAGCCTTCGAGCGCGCAAGGCCGGTGTTCGAGAAGATGGGCAAGAACATCACGCTCGTCGGCCCGAACGGCGTCGGACAGACGACCAAGGTCGCCAACCAGATCGTCGTTGCGCTCACGATCGAGGCGGTCGGCGAAGCCCTGGTCTTTGCGTCAAAGGCCGGCGCCGATCCGGCGAAGGTCAGGCAGGCGCTGATGGGCGGGCTCGCCGCCTCGCGCATCCTCGAAGTCCATGGCGAGCGCATGATCAAGCGCACGTTCGCGCCCGGCTTCCGCATCGAACTGCACCAGAAGGACCTCAACCTGGCGCTCGAAGGCGCGAAGGCGCTCGGTGTTGCGTTGCCCAACACCTCGACCACCCAGCAACTGTTCAATTCCTGTGCGGCCAATGGCGGGGCGAAGGAGGATCACTCGGCGCTGGTGAGGGCGCTGGAGCGGATGGCGGGGCATGAAGTGGGTGAATAGTGAATGGTAAATGGTGAATGGGATGGCGCCCCGGCCATTCACCCCGGCCATTCACCATTGACTATTCACCATTCACTTTCTCCAAAAATTTCCTGGCCGCATAAAGACTGACCGCCGCCGCATTCGACACGTTGAGCGAGCGGATCGCGCCGGGCATGTCGAGCCGGGCAAGCGTTGTCACCGTCTCGCGCGTCTTCTGGCGCAGCCCTTTGCCCTCGGCCCCAAGCACCAGGGCGATCTTGTCGCCAGCGAATGTGTTCTCAAGCTCGGCTGGCCCGTCCGAATCGAGGCCGATGGTCTGGAAGCCGGCTTCATGCAGCTGTCCCAGCGCGTCAGCCAGGTTCTTCACCTCGATCTGGTCGATATGCTCAAGCGCGCCGGAGGCGGATTTCGCCAGCACGCCCGATTCCTGCGGGCTGTGGCGGGCCGTGGTGATCAGCGCGCCGGCGCCGAAGGCAACCGCCGAACGCAGGATGGCGCCGACATTGTGCGGATCGGTCACCTGGTCGAGCACCAGCACCAGCTTCGTGTCGCCGAGTGCGTCGAGGCGTTTCGGCTTCAATGGTTCGGCCTCGATCAGCACGCCCTGATGCACGGCGTCCGATCCGGTGATCCTGTCGATATCCTTCGGCTCGACCAGCTCGGCCTTGAAGGGCAGGGCGGCAAGATCGCCAATCGCCAGCCGTTCGGTCGCATTGCGCGTCACCAGCATTTTTTTGATCTTGCGCCGCGGATTGTCGAGCGCCGCCCGCACCGTGTGCAGCCCGTAGAGCCTCACCAGTCCGTCGGCGGGTCCTTCGCCCGGCGGCACCGGCTGGCGCGGCCGGAAAGCGGGTGCGCCGCCCGCCTTCTGGTCGCGATGCGCGCGCCTCAGCTTGGCGTAGTGGGTGTCCTTGCGCGTGCCGGGCTTGTCGCTTTTGTTGTCGCTCATGCCGGCCTCTATAGCCGTCCCGTCCGGCTAAGGATATGGCTTGCGGCAATGAATGCCGAACATCCTCGAAAAACCCTGGCCGCGCCGGTTGACACCCACCGACCTTGCCGCCATAAGGCGCATCGCTGATTTCGGAGAAGATCCTTACTCGGGCTCCGGATCGGCGTGAACGCCTCGTTGCATGGCTCCGGCGGCAGACTGGAGAGGTGCCCGAGTGGTTAAAGGGGACGGACTGTAAATCCGTTGGCTTAGCCTACGTTGGTTCGAATCCAACCCTCTCCACCACTGCCGGCCCGGAAGCCCTGAAACGAAAAAGCACCGGAAGTGTGCCGCTGTTTTCCGATGCGATCGCAAGCGGGTATAGCTCAGTGGTAGAGCAGCAGCCTTCCAAGCTGAATATGCGGGTTCGATTCCCGCTACCCGCTCCAGATTTCCATCCGCATCGCCAGTCGCACGAAAACGCCGCGCGCCGCGGCGCGCAGCGCATCCTGTTTGGTCCTGCCGCCTAGCTGTTGAAGGCCGAGGCGACCTGATGGTTCTGCGGGATCTGGCCGTTCGGCGTCAGCTTGTCGACGATGCCGGGCAGTGCCGCCGACAGTTGCTGCAGCAGCTCCTGTTCGTTCAAACCCGTGCGCTGCGCAATTTCGCGGATGACCTGCGGCCCGATCGCTGAGCCGAGGTCGTTGGCATTGATCGGCTGGTTCTGACCGGTGCCGACCCAGGAATCGGCAACGTTGCCGTGCCCCGCGTCTTTCAGCTTGTCGAGCAGCCCGCCCAGTCCGCCGAGCAGGCCGCCGTCAGGGGAGGTTCCGGTATCGGCCGGGGTCGGGGCCGGAGCTTGCGGTTCGGCCGGCTGTTCCTCGCTCCCGCCGCTCAGCATCTTGCCGACGAGCAGCGCGCCGAGCGCGATCATCAGGGGTTTGGTGATGTTGCCGCCGGGAACGGCGTTGTCAAAAAGGCCCATCATGGATCTCCTATCAACCAAGTCCGCCCGGCGCCAGAATGGCCCAACCGGGGGGAATTTCAAGCTGTCTTGAGCTTTTGACAATCATATGAAAATGATTGGCACGGCGGGGATTGGAGGGAAAAATGGGCATCATCAGCTGGATCATTCTCGGCGTCGTCGCCGGCTTCATCGGCAGCAAGATCGTCAATAAGTCCGGCCAGGGCATGATCATGGATATCGTGCTCGGCATTGTCGGCGCCATCGTCGGCGGGGTGATCTTCAGCGCCTTCGGCGCATCGGGCGTCACCGGCCTCAACATCTGGAGCCTGATCGTCGCCGTCGTCGGCTCGGTCGTCGTGCTCTGGGCCCTACCACCAGTTCTCCGGCAAGCGCACGCTGTAGCAGCATAGACGAAACCCGCAGCCGCTTCCGCCGCGCAGGCGCCAGTTGGGCCGGTCGCGGCGTGCGATCGCGATGGCGATATTGGCATCGGATCGGCGCGATCCGGCAGCCTCAGGCGACGACCGCCAGGCGCCGCCGCCTTTCGTCGAGCGACACGATCGCCAGGCCGCTGCCGATGACCAGCAGGATGCCGCAGACGGCGAGCGCGTTCGGGAATTGGCCGAACACCAGCAGGCCGGAGATCACCGCCCAGACGGTGAAGCAGTAGTAGAACGGCGCCACCGCGCTCGTCGGTCCGACGCGATAGGCCATGAAGATGAAGAAATGGCCGAAGATCAGGAACAGGCCGGCGCCGGCGATCAGCAACAGATGGCGGCCTTCCGGCACCACCCACTGCTCGGAAACGAGATGCGCGACGCCTGAGCCGGCCAGCACGACCACGACCGCGGAGATGGCCACGATCATCCCGGGCACCTCGGCGTCCACCTTGCGCCCGGCGAGATCGCGCGCCGCGGCCAGGGCCGCGTTGCCAAGCGCCAGCAAGGCATAGGCGGAAATGCCTTGCATCGTCGGCTGCGCGACCATGACGGCGCCGGCAAAGCCGAGGCCGATCAGCGCCATGCGCGCGGCGCCGATCTTTTCGCCGAACAGGATCGAGGATCCGACCAGCACGATAAGCGGCGTGATCTGCCCGAGCGCCGTCGAATCGGCGATCTGCATGTTGGCCAAGGCCACGACGTAGCAAAGGATAGCGGCCAGCTCGCAAAGGTTCCGGCGCAGCACCTTGCGCTCGAAAAGCAGCGGGAGCTTCTTGCCGTAGCCCAGCATGAAAAGCAGCGGCATGCCCCAGAGCGTGGCGGCCGCGCCGCGCAACAGCAGCACCTCATAAGGCGGCAGCCCCGCGGTCGCGAGCTTCATCATCGTGTCGTTGACGAGGTAGGATCCCGTCGAGACGATCATGAACAGCGGGCCGCGGATATTTGCCGGAATGAACTGCATTCGCCGAAGAAATCAGAGGCGTGTCGCGGCGGCAATGGGCCAGTTCCGGCCGATCGGGCGTCTATCCGCGCGAAGCTGTCGATGAGGCAGCCGAGGCGTCAAGCCGCGACCATTTGAATTCGCCTGTCGCGATCCTATATCCGCGCTATATCCCTGAAATCGGATCGTTGGTTCGGGTCGAGCAAAAGAAGGCTCAGCCACAAGGCACTTGTGTTTTTCGGCCGTTGTCGCTAATCGCCCCGCATTCGACTGAACTGAAGGTCAAGGCCGCCCAAGGAAAGAGACTATGGCAAAAGGTAAATTCGAGCGCACCAAGCCGCATGTGAACATTGGCACGATCGGGCACGTCGATCATGGCAAGACGTCGCTGACGGCGGCGATCACGAAGTATTTTGGCGAATACAAGCGCTATGAC